>VHCG01000124.1 GCA_016871805.1 Verrucomicrobiota bacterium | reverse complement strand
GCTGGCGTCGGACCCTCCTGCGACGCTCCATGCGCTGCATCGACGTATTGGCACGGGGCTCGAGGCTCAATCCAGTCGGGCGGACGAGCACGCCACCGCTTCTGACGCGTGGACTTGGGGTGCCGATGAGGCCGGAAACCGGAACCGGAGTCAGGGCGGGCGGGACGGGTCGGCTCGACGCGTGGCGTCTCCACCGGGCTCCCGGGTCGGCTCGGCTTGGAGGGTGGGCGGTGGATGGCCCGCGGGGATCGTCGGAAGTCCATCAACCGGGCCCATCCCAGAGGCCATCCTGGAGGGCGGACCTGGCAAACGGGGTGCCTCGCCGGCAGTCCCTTCGCGCATGGATGGGCTTGGACGGGCCGGGCCTGCGAGTCCCACGACCGGGATCGGGATCGGAATCGGGACCGAGATCGGGATCGGGATCGGGATCGACCTGCTTGGATCCTGCCTCGGCCCCGAAAGCCTCTCGCCAATCTTCAACCCAGAGGGATTCCAAAGCGACCCCAAGGGACGTTCCCGATCAAGGCGTCGTCGAACCGAGGTTCATGAAGGCTAACACCAGCGCCCCGACGATGATCAGGAACAGAAGGCCTCCCACGGCGAGGAACACCTTGGTGGCCTTGTTCGATTTCTTGGAGAACGCCGTGGCGCCCGCGGCGGCCGGCGTCCCTGAATCACCGAGCCTCACCGTCTGTCGCGGCGCCTCGCTCTGTTTCTTGCCCGTCTCGAAGCGCAACTGAACTTGTCCCAGACGGAGTGTCTGGCCTGGTCTGAGCACCGCCTCCTTGTCGGCGGCCAACTGCAGTTCGTTGATGAAGCTGCCATTGGTCGAGCCGAGGTCCTTGACGATCACGTCATCCCCCTTGAGCCAGACCTCGCAGTGGTGGCTGCTGACGCTCGCCTCCGGGATGCAGACAGAGTTCTCCTCCAGCCTTCCGACTGAAACCTTCTCGGGCTTCACCTCGAAGCTGCGGTCGGTGAACCCCTCCGTCAGAACCGTGAGTTTCGCCATCATGCGGTGATGCAATCTCTAGCTACCCGCTCCCGGCAGAGTCAAATGCCGATTCCGTGCGTCCACGAAAAGATCCTGACCCTTGGACAGCCATTGTCCGATCTCACGGGTGATTCTGGCGTCATGAATCGATGGAAAGCATGGTGTCGCCGGGAGTCCGCAGGTCAGTTGATTGCACGCTTCGGCAGGGGCCGACTTGTCCGCTGCGAGGCTGGGCGATACGAACTCCGGGGCGGTGATGAGCGGGACCTGGCCGACGCCCGCGAGTGGGCCGCACACTTCCTCCACGAGGCCTTCATCGATGGCGCGACGCGCCCGGTGGGATCGCAGCCTGTCCAGGGAGGCGGCAATCCTCCCTGTCGACAACCGCTGGGAAGACCCTTGAGGGGAAAAGCGGTCAACCCTTTGGCGTCGCCGGCACACCAATGGAAATCGCGTGCGGATGGGCCCTATTGAGTCTCGCACACTAGGGTGACTTGTCCGGGGCTTGCGGGTGGAGAAAACGGTTGTCACCGGAACACGCGAGCCTCAATAGGCCGGTCAGTTAGGCGCCCCCTCAGCCCACCACGTCCACGCGCAGGTCGCGCAGGGCCATCAGGCCTGGCAGCGGCACCGCCCGGATCGGCCGCGCCCCGCTGCGCCGGCGTGGCCCGAAGCGT
>VHCG01000123.1 GCA_016871805.1 Verrucomicrobiota bacterium | reverse complement strand
ATTTCCACAAGACCGATGTCGACGTCCCTGCGACGCTCACGGTCGACGGCAAGACCTACCCCAAGGTGGGCGTGCATTTCCGCGGGATGTCCTCGTACGGGATGGTGGGCGAGGGACAGAAGCGGTCACTGAACCTCGACCTCGACTGGAAGGGGTCGAAGCAGCCGCTGGGTGGATATCGCTCCCTGAATCTTCTGAACTCCCACGGGGACCCCAGCTTCCTGCGCCCAGTGCTCTACAGCGAGATCGCCCGAAAGTATCTCCCGGCTCCCAAGGCCAATTGGGTCCGGGTGGTCGTCAACGGCGAGAGCTGGGGCCTCTATGTGAACCAGCAGCAATTCGACAAGGACTTCCTGAAAGCGGCGTTCGGTGATGCCAATGGGAATCGATGGAAGGTTCCAGGGAGTCCGGGGGGACGCGGGTCACTGTCGTATCTCGGGGACGATCCGGCCGCCTACAAGAAGATCTATGATCTCAAGGGCAAGGATGATCCGAAGGCCTGGCAGGGGTTGATCCGGCTTTGCAAGACGCTCAACCAGACCCCGTCGGACCAGCTTCCTGCGGCACTGGAGCCGATCCTCGACGTCGAGGGCGCGCTTCGGTTCCTGGCGTTGGAGAACGTCTTCATCAACAACGACGGCTACTGGGTCCGCACCAGCGACTATTGCCTCTACCAGGATTCCAAGGGCCGATTCCATGTGGTGCCGCACGACATGAATGAGACGTTCTCCATGCCGGGCGGTCCGGGTGGTCCGGGACGCGGACGTGGCCCCGGAGGACCCGGAGGACCCGGAGGTCGCGGTCCGGGTGGTCCTGGGGGTCCGGGAGGACCCGGCGGTCCGGGACGGGGTCCGGGCGGGCCCCGAGTGGACGGCGTGAAGCTCGATCCGTTGGTGGCGGTATCGGATGACTCCAAGCCACTGCTTTCGAAGCTGCTGGCGGTGCCGGAATATCGGGCACGGTATCTGAGCCTCGTGCGTCAGCTCGCGGAGACGTGGCTCGACTGGAAGACCCTCGGTCCGATCGTGGAGCGGTACCACGGGAGGATTGCCCCCGAGGTGGTGGCCGACACCCGGAAGCTCGACGGCACCGAGGCGTTCCAGGGCGCCGTGACCCAGGAGGCCTCCGCGGGCGGAGGGCCTCCTGGACACAGCACGATTGGCCTCAAGACCTTCGCCGACCAGCGCCGAGCCTACCTGCTGGGTCTGCCCTCCGTGGTCAATGCCGCCCCGGTAAAGTAGAGGGATCACCGCCCTTGTGGAGCTCACCGAATCGGGAGCTCCGCAGGAACAAACCGACGGCTCCCCGTGGCGATCATCCGCCAACCGGGAATGCCGTCGGTCGTATCTCTCGTCGACGTAGCCACAGGAAGATCACCGGGGTGATGATGAGGATATGGATCAGGGAGCTGATGCTCCCGCCGATCACCGGGGTGGCGAGCGGCTTCATGACCTCGGCCCCGGCCCGTGTACTCCACAGGATCGGCAGCAGGCTCGCGATCGTGGTGGCAACCGTCATGACCTTGGGTCGCAGGCGGAGCCGGGCCCCCTCGATGACGGCGGCCACGAGGTCGGACTCGTTGAACCGGTCCCCGCGCTCGGCTCGCCGTTTCGCCACGGCTTCCTCGAGGTAGACGACCATGACCACACCGGTCTGGATCGCGATGCCGAAGAGCGAGATGTAGCCGATCCAGACCGCCACGCTGAACGGATAGCCGAACGCATGCTGGAGGAACACGCTCCCGCTGAG
>VHCG01000122.1 GCA_016871805.1 Verrucomicrobiota bacterium | reverse complement strand
GCCCGGTCATCGACGCCGTGGCGGCGCTCCTCGAGCATTCGCCCATGTCCACGGCCGCCACACCGATCCGGACCGACGCCGAGTGGTCGAGTCCCAACGTGGTCAAGGTGGTCCGCGCCCAGGATGGTCGGGCCCTCTACTTCTCCCGAAGGACCATTCCCTATCTGCGCGACCAGGCGGAACTGCCGCCCGACGGACAGCGCGCGGCATTCCCGTTCCTCAAGCATCTCGGCATCTACGGCTATCGTCGCGAGACGCTCCTGGGTCTGGTCCGGCATCCCGTCTCCCCGTTGGAGGTCGCCGAGCGCCTCGAACAGCTGCGCGCCCTCGAGCATGGCATCCCGATCGCCGTGGCCACGGTGGACCACGACAGCATCGGGGTGGATGTCCCGGAGGATGTGGCCCGGGTCGAGGCCATCCTGTCGGCACGACCCACCTCCGGCTGACCGCCGGACGCGACCGGCCCGGGCCCCGGCGGGCCCCTGGAATCCGTTGCGACCGGATCCTCTCCTGATGACCCCCTCCGATCCCAAGGCACGGCACGACTTCCTGGTCCACGAGATCCGACGCCACGACCAGGCCTACTACGTCCGGGCCGAGCCCGAGGTCAGCGATTTCCAGTACGACCAGCTCTACAGCGAGCTGCAGGAGCTGGAGCGACAGCATCCGGAGTGGATCACTCCGGAGTCCCCCACCCAGCGCGTCGGCGGCACCCTACTGGGAGGATTTCAACGGGTCCGACACCTGCAGCCCATGCTCTCACTCGAAAAGGTCGAGGTCGCGGAGCATCCGGACTCCGTCGAGGAGCCTGATCGGGTCCGCCGCAACCGCCTCCAGGATGGGAACACGCTCCAGCGGCTCCGCGAATTCGACCAGCGGATCCGGAACGAGCTCGGGACCGCTGAGGTCGCCTATGTGATGGAGCCGAAGGTGGATGGTGTCTCATTGAGCGTCCATTACCGGGATGGCCGGCTGGTGCTTGGGGTGACCCGGGGTGACGGGGAGTTTGGTGATGACATCACCGCCAACCTCCGGACCCTGCGATCCATCCCGCTGGAGTTGGATCTGCCGAATCCGCCGCCCCTCCTGGAGGTGCGGGGTGAGGTCTACATGGCGACCCGGGATTTCGACGCCCTGAATGCGCGCCTGCTGGCCGCCGGCGAGAAACCCTTTCCCAATGCCCGCAACGCCACTGCGGGAACACTCAAGCAACTGGACCCGCGTCTCGTCGCACAACGACCTCTCCGGGCTGTGTTCTATGCTGTGGGCGCCTGCGAGGGCATCACCTTCGACACCCACACCGAGACACTCCAGGCACTCCACCGCATGGGTTTGCCCACCCAGCGCCTCTGGTGGAGCTGCCCATCGATGGAGGCGGTCCTTGAGCGGTACAGCGAGGAAGTCGTGGCCCAGTACGATGAGACCCGGGACCTCCGCGCCCAGCTCCCCTATGAGATCGATGGCGTGGTGGTGAAGGTGGATCGCCGCGATCATTGGGCCCGCATCCCGGACAAGTCCCGCTCGCCAGGCTACGCGATCGTCCACAAACCTGTACCTTGGATCACCCCGGCTGAGACCCGACTGAGGGCGATCACGATCCAGGTGGGCCGGACGGGTGTCCTGACCCCGGTGGCCGAGCTGGACCCGGTGTTCGTCCAAGGGTCCACGGTTTCCCGGGCCACGTTGCACAACGAGGACGAGATCCGTCGGAAGGACATCCGCATCGGGGACGCTGTCGTGGTCCGCAAGGCCGGGATGGTGATTCCGGAGGTCGTGGAGGTGGTGCGGTCGAAACGCCCGGCCGACGCCGTTCCGTTCGATTTTGTCGGACAGCTGGGCGGACGCTGTCCGGCCTGCGGTGGGGCGATCGCGCGCGACGAGATCTCCGCGGGCACCGCGGAGGAGGTCGCCTGGCGCTGCGTCAACGTGGCGGGGTGTCCGGCGCAGAAGACGCCCG
>VHCG01000121.1 GCA_016871805.1 Verrucomicrobiota bacterium | reverse complement strand
TCCCCACCCCGTCCATTCCGCTCCTTCCGGGAGGAGTTCCCGGTACAGCACGGTCCACCCCAGATGCCGCAACCGTTCCCGGAAGTGACGCATTGCGGCAAGGAACACCGCGGTTCGTGGCTTGGAACTCCAGACCTTGGTGGATTCGTGGGAGACCTCCGCCATCCAGATCCAGTCTCGCTGCGGATCCATGTCCCGGAAGACGGCGGACGCCTCGTCAAGCTGGTCGCCAAGGATCACGATGAGGTTGCGACAGGTTCTGGGCGGCATGGTTGGGATGGGGCAAATGAACCCGCGACCGTACGGTGCGACTCCGGTCCGGCAACTGCGCTTCAACGCCAATCCGACATCTCCGCTGATTCGGGACCGAGTCCGCCCTCGCACAACGACGGCGTTCCCGACACTGTTTCCCCATGAACACCAAGAGGCATTCCTCCCATCGCCTGGCGTTCACCCTGATCGAGCTCCTGGTCGTCATCGCGATCATCGCCATCCTTGCCGGCATGCTTCTGCCGTCCCTGGCCAAGGCCAAGGCGAAGGCCCACCAGGCACGCTGCCTCTCGAACCTGCGTCAGCTGGGGATCACCTTCAGCCTGTACACCAGCGACAACCGGGACGAGTTCCCCTACTCGGGACGTGACTGGCCCCAGATGGGATTCGTCGACCTGCTCAAACTCATCAACCCCTACATCAGCACCAACTCCCGGGCTTTCTTCGTCTGCCCGGCCGAGAGGGGACGTGGCTTCAACGTCGAGTGGGCCCAGTCCACCAAGGCCATCACCACGAACGAGCTGCTGTTCCCCTTGTCCTACTATTACTACTTCCAGTTCTACCACACCGACGATGGCTCGGCGATGCGCCTCCGGAAGGTCCCCGAGGTGGTCCACCCGACCAAGAAGGCGATCTCACCCTGCTTCGCGAGCACCAAGGGCAAGTGGAACGACATCCGGAAAGGCACCACCAGTTCGGGCCACGGCACCAAGGGCATGTCCCTCCTGTTCGTCGAGGGTCATGCGGAATTCGCCCTCTACGATCGACTGAACGCTCCGTTCAAGGATGGCAACACCCCGATCTACAACCTCGACTGGACCGTGAATGGGCTTCGGGGAGAGGATCTGAAGTGACGTCGCTCGCACACCTCATGGACTCCGATCCCAGAGCAGCTCTCCCCAATTCGGCCATGACCTCCTGGGTCGATGCCCTCCGACGCTCCCGCGTCGTCGCCGTGGCCACCGTGGACGACCCGGACGCCGCCGAGCGCCTCGCCGAGGCGCTGCTACAGGGAGGGATTGACCTTCTTGAGCTGACGCTTCGGACACCCGCCGGCCTCGAGGGCATCCGACGCATCCGAACGACGTTTCCGGACCTGTGCGTGGGTGCCGGCACCGTGCTGACTCCGCGACAGGTGCAGCAGGCCCGGGACGTCGGAGCCCGGTTCGCAGTCGCGCCAGGACTGAACCCACGGGTGATCGATGCCGCCAGGGCGTTGGGCCTGCCCTTCGCCCCGGGGGTGTACTCGCCGAGCGACATCGAGCTCGGAGTGGAACTGGGATGTCCGGTCCTCAAGTTCTTCCCCGCCGCCACCCAGGGAACCCCGGTCCAGTTCCGCACCACCGTGGCGCCCTACCTTCACCTGGGAGTGCAATTCATTCCGTTGGGAGGCCTGACCGCGGAGAACGCCCCTGCGTTCCTCCAGGAACGCGGCGTGCTCGCCCTCGGTGGATCCTGGATCGCCTCCACCGAACGGATCCGAAACGGGGACTGGGCCTCCATCCGAGAGGCCGCCCGAACCGTCCGGACCCAGGTCACCCAGCAACAAGACCCCCTCCCTTCATGAAACCCATCGTCGCCTTCGGAGAGATCCTCGGGCGGATTTCCATGCCCGGATTCCGCCGCTTCGCCCAGTCTATGCCGGGCTCGGTCGAAGTGGAGTTCGCAGGGGCCGAAGCCAACGTCCTGAGCTCGCTCGCCCCGCTTGGCAAATCGACCTCCTATGTCACGGCACTGCCCGCGAACGCG
>VHCG01000120.1 GCA_016871805.1 Verrucomicrobiota bacterium | reverse complement strand
GAAGAACAGGGCGTTCGGGGTCCGGGCCGTCCAAGGATTCCAGGGCCAGGGGAAGTGGAAGAACGCGAAGTTGAGCCCGAAATAGAGGCCAACGGTCGACAGCAGCACCGGCCGCAGCCAGTGGAGGGCGACGGCATGCTCCCGGCATCCTCGGATCACCCGGCTGGCCAGAAGGGCGCAGAGTCCCAGCGGCAAGACTCCATACACCACGAAGTAGACCACTACCACGGCGCCAGACGCATCGCCGGAAACGGCTTGGTATGTCTTGCCACCGATGACCCACACCGTCAGCGGCAGCATAACCCATGTCGGCCAACGAAGCCCGACGGCAACGGCCAGGATCGGCAGGGCGGTCAGGACAAGACCGTGGTCATACACACGGATCGCCCACTCGAGGTCGAGGAGTTCGCACGTGACCAGGAGCGTGGCGTGGACCCCAAGTGCCACCCATTCCCAACCTGGCGGCCGTACATGGACATCGGCGAAGTCGGAGAATCGGATCAGGTCCCGGTTGCGGTAAAGCCCCAGTGCCAGTGTCCCGCCCATTGTCGTGCCAAAGAGCGTCTCCATCCAGTTCCACCAGTTCATGACCGGCTCGAGATGAGCCCCGACCCCGTTCCGAAACAGGTCCGGATTCCAGGCATGGAAGGCCTGGACCGACTGCCCCAGGGGGAAGCCGACCGCCCCACCCAGAACTCCCCAGACCGCGAGCCGGATGGCGAGCAGGTCGCGTCGGACCCAGCCCAGGTAGGACAGGAGTCCGACCAAGGCGAACAGATAGCCTCCCCAGACCTCCCGTCGCGGCTTCAGGCTGGCATCCGGTTCCCAGCGCCAGTCCGCGGAGAAGTAGATCCGGGGAAGGATCCGATGGGCGGGATCAAACGGTTCATTCAACACCTGGATCCCGAGCCAGCAAAGGACCATCATGCCGACCAGGATGCCGAGCACCTCGCGCCCCCGATGGCGACGTCCTCCGAGCCCCATGCCGAGGAAGGCCCCGGCGAAGGCGATCCAAAGTCCCCCCTTGATCGAGAGGCCCAGGAATCCCCAGGTCAGTGCATCCCAGCGTCCCATCATCCCGGGATTCTGGGTCAGTCCAATGGTCTGCCCATAGGTCATGGATCCGCCGAACCCCATGGCGAGTGTGCCCCAAGCGACGGCCCGGGCGACCTGCAGCGCAGGGCCTTGGGGGCAGAGAAGCAATGCCAGCGACAACGACACCAGCAGACCGGCAATCATCGCACCAGTCTCATGGCCATACTGACCTCGGATTCCCCATCCAAGGCCACCGGCCGCAGCCCCGGCGAGGACAACCTTCCATGCTGGAGGGCCGCTGGACGGATTGGATCTCATGTGGTGGGTCTGAATTGTCCCGGCATCCAGCGGGTCGGGCCAGCAAATTGAGCAAATTGGGCTAGGACAAGGCGGCGGTGGGGAGGCCAACAAATGCAGGGCAGCTCTCCGTCACGGCACCATGCTGATCGGCTACGTGTTGCAGACTCGGGCAGGGAGACGGGTTTTCCCACGCGCCCGTCGAATCCGCCTGAACTCCTTTCTTCGCTCTGCCTCGGCGTCGCCGCGTGAGTCTTCTCTGCCCTCCGGCGCGCTCTGTGCCATTGCAACGCGGTGGCGGAAATGCGACCGATCCGGGATGTCGGTGCTCCGACTTGTTCTCTGCCTTGTCGCAAGCCTCGCACTTGTTGCCGCCAACGCCGCAGATCCTGCGGCACAGCCAGAGATCCAATGGCGGTTTGTCGATGGCAGAGCCCTCGAGACCCAGACCAATGCACCCGTCCTGAAGAAGGTGCTGACCCTCCCGGAAACAGACCTGACCTCGCAAAACGGGTCCACAGGGAGTGAGAGTCTGGGCGACCAAGAAAGGGACCAGACCATGAAAGGAAAGCGACACACGACAGAGGAGGAGATCCGGGCCTTGAGGGAGGCGGACGGCGGGAAGCCGATCCGCGAGGTGTGCCAGGAGAGGAACCTCTCTGAGGCAACCTACCACCGGTGGCGTCAGCAGTT
>VHCG01000119.1 GCA_016871805.1 Verrucomicrobiota bacterium | reverse complement strand
CGTTCGACCCCCTCGGGTCCGGTGTGGACGGCCTCGACGTTGTAGCCCATCGGCGAGAGATAGTCCCGGATCAGACGGCAGAGTTTGCGGTCGTCGTCGATGATGAGCACGCGGGTCCCGCTGGGAGTCGTGGTGTCCATGGCTCGATCCGAGGATAGGGACTTCGTCCGGAATGTCCGCCCTGTTTACCCGTCCTTTACAAAAATCGCGGGAATCCTCATCCGGCCTAAACGCGGGGCCGTGAATGCTGGGTCCGTTGAAACCGCGGCCCGATGAACGGGTCTCGGGTTTGAGTCCAACCGCATCCATGAAACCTCTTTTCTCCTTCGTGCCACGCTCCGAGGCGTGGCTGGTGACCCTCCTCATGTCCACGGCGATCCCCACCGCCGGACTTCAGGGCCAGGACGCCCCACCTCCTCCGCCACCGCGACAGGGCCCCGGCGGCCCCTTTGGACCTGGTGGACCTGGTGGACCATTCGGTCCGGGTGGACCCCGTGGTCCCCGCGGCCCCGGGGGCGGACCGATGCAGCAGGAGGAGCGTAAGATCCTCAAGCAGCACGACACGAATGGGGACGGCATCCTGGATTCGGGGGAACGTTCGGCGGCGCGCAAGGTCCTCGCCGAGGAGGCCGCTTCCGGAGGGGGACCGCGTCGACCCGGACGCATGGGTCCCCGGGGTGGGGAAGGGGCCCCTCCGAAGCCCGGTCCCAAGGTGGCCAAGGCCGATGTGACGCCGGCCGGTTCCGCGGATTTGTTCGATACCGGAGTGGTTCGCACTCTGTTCCTCGACTTCGAGAACGCCGACTGGGAGAAGGAGCTCGAGGATTTCCACAAGACCGATGTCGACGTCCCCGCGACGCTCACGGTCGACGGCAAGACCTACCCCAAGGTGGGCGTGCATTTCCGCGGGATGTCCTCGTACGGGATGGTGGGCGAGGGACAGAAGCGGTCACTGAACCTCGACCTCGATTGGAAGGGGTCGAAGCAGCCGCTGGGTGGATATCGCTCCCTGAATCTTCTGAACTCCCACGGGGACCCCAGCTTCCTGCGCCCGGTGCTCTACAGCGAGATCGCCCGAAAGTATCTCCCGGCTCCCAAGGCCAATTGGGTCCGGGTGGTTGTCAACGGCGAGAGCTGGGGCCTCTATGTGAACCAGCAGCAGTTCGACAAGGACTTCCTGAAAGCGGCATTCGGTGATGCCGACGGGAATCGCTGGAAGGTTCCAGGGAGTCCGGGGGGACGCGGGTCACTGTCGTTTCTCGGGGACGATCCGGCCGCCTACAAGAAGATCTACGATCTCAAGGGAAAGGACGATCCGAAGGCCTGGCAGGGGCTGATCCGTCTGTGCAAGACGCTCAACCAGACTCCGTCGGACCAGCTCCCTGCGGCACTGGAGCCGATCCTCGACGTCGAGGGCGCACTTCGGTTTCTGGCGTTGGAGAATGTCTTCATCAACAACGACGGCTACTGGGTCCGCACCAGCGACTATTGCCTCTACCAGGATTCCAAGGGCCGGTTCCACCTGGTGCCGCACGATATGAATGAGACGTTCTCCATGCCGGGCGGTCCGGGTGGTCCGGGACGTGGGCGTGGCCCCGGAGGACCTGGAGGACCCGGAGGACCCGGAGGTCGCGGTCCGGGTGGTCCTGTGGGTCCTGGGGGTCCGGGCGGACCCGGCGGTCCGGGACGGGGTCCTGGCGGGCCCCGAGTGGACGGCGTGAAGCTCGATCCGTTGGTGGCGGTATCGGATGACTCCAAGCCACTGCTTTCGAAGCTGCTGGCGGTGCCCGAATATCGGGCACGGTATCTGAGCCTCGTGCATCAGCTCGCGGAGACTTGGCTCGACTGGAAGACCCTCGGTCCGGTCGTGGAGCGGTACCACGGGAGGATTGCCCCCGAGGTGGTGGCCGACACCCGGAAGCTCGACAGCACCGAGGCGTTCCAAGGCGCCGTGACCCAGGAGGCCTCCGCGGGCGGAGGGCCTCCTGGACACAGCACGATTGGCCTCAAGACCTTCGCCGACCAGCGCCGAGCCTACCTGCTGGGTCTGCCCTACGTGGCCAATGCGGCCCCGGCCAAGTAGTCAGGTGTTCGGTTGTGGAGCTTCCCGAATTGGGAGCTCCTCAGAAACAAACCGACGGCTCCCCCCC
>VHCG01000118.1 GCA_016871805.1 Verrucomicrobiota bacterium | reverse complement strand
CTGTCGGGACTCGGCCTCGCTGTGGTCACCCCTGTCCGGACGGCACCGTTGGATCCGCCAACCCTGCTCCTGGTGGTGGGCGCACCAGGCGAACCCCTCTACGCCACCCAGTTCCGGGGCCAGGTGAGCCGCTGGCAGCAGCTCGCCGAAAAGGCCGGGGCCAGGGTTGTCACCGTGGGTGCGACGACCGACGCGGTCCCTGCGGACGGACCCGACGATCGCGCACGGCTCGAGCAGACGGTCAGGGACTTGGCCGACGGGGATTCCCCGCTGTGGCTGGTCTGGATCGGACACGGCACGTTCGACGGCAAGGAGGCCTGGTTCAACCTGCGGGGCCCTGACGTCAGCACCACCGAGGTCGCCGGGTGGCTGAAGCCGTTCCAGCGCCCCCTGGTGCTGATCCAAACCGCCTCCGCCAGCGGGCCGTTCCTCCCGGCGCTGTCCGGCACCAACCGCGTCGTGATCACGGCGACCCGGAGTGGCACGGAACAGAACGCCACCCGGTTCGGGTCCGCCTTCGTGGAGGCGCTGGGCTCGCCGGAAGCGGACCTCGACGTCGACCAACAGGTCTCGGTGCTCGAGGCGTTTCTGTTCGCGGCCCGGTCGGTGTCCGACAGCTACCGGGGCGAGGGACGGCTGCAGACCGAACATGCGTTGCTCGACGACACCGGGGATCGGCAGGGCACGCCACCGACCTGGTACCGGGGCCTCCAACCGATCCAGAAACCGAAGGACGGCCGGGCGATCGACGGTCCTCAGGCCCACCGGATCACGCTGGTGCCGAGTCCGTTCGAGGCCTCCTTGACCCCGGAGTTCCGATCGAGGAGGACGGCGATCGAGTCGCGGATCACCGAACTGCGGAACCGGAAGGCCTCGATGCCTGCCGACAACTACGACCGGGAGCTCGAGACCGTGCTCCTGGAACTGGCGACCCTGTATCGGCAACTGCAGGGCACGGCACGCTGAGCCGGGGACGAAGAGGGACTCACGCTGAGACGCGGAGGTGGAGGGGAAAGAAGTGGAGGAGGACGTGGCAGGTGCGGGGTTCCACCTCCCCGCCCGGCCCGGCAGCCGTCTCGGGTAGCCCCACGCCTCGCGATGGGGTCGCTCCGCGGCCAGTGATGCAGGGCGCTGCATCACCCACCGGTGACCGACTCGTGTCGCAGCGGCTCCTCGTGAGTCCCCGATCTTGCTGTGGACCGCAACGGCTCCGCATGCTGGGACCCCGGTGGCGGCCAAGTTCACATTCCAATGCTCGAGCGATGACGGACGACGTCCCCTGCCGCACAAGATCCTGTTCGGCCTCGGACTCAACGAGACGGCCCGCCACATCGTGCTCAAGTTCATGGCGTGGGTCCTGTTCCACCGCGAGCGCCTCATGGTGGAGACGAGTGTCCAGAACGACTCCATCCCGTTCGTCCCCGATCTCTGCCAGCTCGGCTATGACATGCGTCCCGCCCTGTGGGTCGAGTGCGGTGATTGCAGCGTGGCCAAGCTGCACAAGCTCGGCGCCAAGTGCCCAGAAGCCGAGATCTGGGTCGTCAAAGCCTCCCTGGCCGAGGTGCAGTCCCTGATGCGTTCGATGGCGCGCGAGGAACTCCGGACCGATCGCTATGATCTCCTCGCACTGGACCCGGAAACTGTTGGCGAGCTAATCGGGCTGATCCGGGAGCGGAACGAGTTCCACCTCCACCGGGCCGATCCCGAGGACAAGCGGCTCCAATTCGAGTTCAACGGACTCTGGTTCGACACCACGTATGAGACGTTGCGCTTCTAAACTTCGAACGGAGGGTGGGGGGAGGAGCCCACCCTGGCCCGTTCGTCGCAGCGAAGTGTGATTCCCCGACAGATTTGGTGGAGTCCGGCGGCAGCCCTCTGACTCATCCTCTCCCCGTTCCGACATTCCCATGAACGACACTGCGACTGCATTACAACGCCACGGCCATATCCCTGCCCCGCACCCCGAGGCCCGGGCGTGGGTCATGGAGATGGCCGACCTCACCCAGCCGGACCGGATTTTCTGGTGCGACGGATCCGAGGCCGAAAAAGAGGCCCTCTACGCGGAGGCTGTCCGACAGGGGGTCCTGATCCGTCTCAACCAGGAGAAGCTCCCCGGCTGCTATTATCATCGGTCGCACCCGAGCGATGTCGCCCGGGTCGAACAGTGCACCTACATCTGCTCGGAGACAGAGGTCGAGGCCGGTCCCACCAACAACTGGTCCGAACCGGGC
>VHCG01000117.1 GCA_016871805.1 Verrucomicrobiota bacterium | reverse complement strand
GGGTCACGGGGTCTTCGATCTGGTCCGCCATGGCCCTCGCCGGATGGATCATCGGACTCAGCTACGTGGCGAAACGGGAAAGCACCACCGGTCGACTCCAACGCTGGCCGCTCCTGGCGCTCGCCCTGCCGCTCCTGTTCTCCGCGCTCTACAACGGGTTTGCCTACCGGCTCTACGGGTCGGCCATCGGGTTCCTCGTGGCAGCCTGGGCCGTCTGGTGTCTCCGCCACACCTTGGGTACCGGCGGACGCAACCTCGGCCTGACCGTGTCGGGACTCCTTGCAGGGATCTGCCTGGTCGACTGGCTCGCCCTTCTCCCGACTCCCGGGCTTGCGGTCTGGTTCGTCCTCGGCTGGCTCGCATCGCTGCTTGCCCAGCGCTTCATCCCGGCCACGTAGGCACTCGTGCATCGGCGCGCCCCAGGAAGCGGTGCGCCAGGACGGACGGTTACCCGACACGCAGAGCCGTTGCGCCAAACGGGGTGTCGCCAAAGCCGACCCCTGGAGCGCCCTCCGCCCGGGTCGGCGGAGCAAGACCCGGGAAGGCTGCAACACCGCCGCCGGCGCCTCGTCCTCGCAAAGGCGGGTTCCATTCGGCACCGGTTTTGCTATACTTTCAAAACCGTTCATGCAGCCCATCCGATACCGCCTTTGGTCCCTCGCCGTCCTGATGCTCCTGTCCGTCCCGACCCGGGGCTGGACCGAGGAGCTGTTCCCGGCGGGATCCCAGTGGCGGTACCTGAAGGGGACCGGTGAGCCTTCCGTCCCGGATCCCAAGGCCTGGAGGACCCCCGAGTTCAGCGACGCCAACTGGCCCCAGGGACCGGCGGCGTTCTACTACGGGGACCCCTTCACCGGCACTAAGATCACGGACATGCGGAACAGCTACACCACGCTGTTCCTCCGTCGGACCTTCAAGGCCGGCAATCCGAACGACTACCGGTCCCTGACGCTTCGGGCCGCCTGCGACGACGGGTTCATCGCCTGGATCAATGGCGTTGAGGTGGTCCGGTTCAACGTACCGGCAGGGGAGCTCGGATTCACGGGCACGGCATCCGGTGCGGTCAGTCCCGATCCCGCGGTCTTTGACGACTATCTGATCGCCACTCCCGCGTCGGTGCTCCGATCCGGGGACAACCTGATCGCAATCCAGGTCTTCAACGCCAACCTGACGAGCAGCGACCTGGTCTTCGACGCCGCACTCGAGGGTGAGATCGACCGATCGGCCCCGGTCGTCACCTCCGTTCTTCCCGCCCCGGGATTCACCCTGCGCGAGCTGGTGTCCTTCGAGGTCCAGTTCAGCGAACCGGTGTCGGGCGTCGAGGCGGCCGACCTGCTTGTGGCCGGCGTTCCGGCCACCGGAGTGAGCCAGATCACCCCCGGCCAGTTCGTGTTCACCTTTCCCAAGGCCCCGGCCGGGAGCGTCACCGTGGCGTTCCGATCCGACCACGGGATCGCCGACCTCGCCAGCACCCCGCTCCCCTTCGCCGGAGGATCGTGGACCTACACGATCGATCCCAACCTGAAGGCGGTCGGTGTCGTGCTGAACGAGTTCCTCGCGGACAACGACGGTGGGATCCGGGACGAGGACGGCACGGACTCCGACTGGATCGAGATCCACAACTCCTCGAACCAACCCGCTCCGATGTCAGGCTGGTCCCTGACCGACGACCCAACCCAGCTCAGGAAGTGGTCGTTCCCCAACGTCACCCTCCTGCCGGGCGGATACCTGCTGGTCTTTGCCTCCGAGAAGAACCGGACCAACGCGAACCGTCCCCTGCACGCCAACTTCCGCCTCTCGAATGGCGGCGAGTTCCTGGCCCTCGTGAATCCCGAAGGCGGGATCGAGTCCGGGTTCGTACCGGCCTATCCGATCCAACGCCGGGGTGTGAGCTATGGGCGTCCACCGGGGGCGTTGAGCTCGGCCGGGTACCTGAGCCAGCCGACCCCCCGCGCCGCAAACACCAGCGGCGGACCTGGATTCGCCCCGGAGATCGGGTTCTCCGAACGCGGCAGGAACTTCACCGGATCCCTCCAGGTCTCCCTGAAGCCCACGACGCCCATCCCGGGCACGGTGATCCGCTACACCCTCGACGGATCCCTGCCGACGGAAGCGTCTGCGGCCTACTCCGCGCCCATCGAGCTCACGACCTCCCGGCAGATCCGGGCCCGGGCCTTCGTGCCCGGCCTGCTGCCCGGGACACCGCGCAGCGAGATGTACTGCCGACTCGACGGAACGATTCCCACATTCACCTCGAACCTTCCGGTGATGGTCCTGCACAACTTCGGAAAGGGGCGGGGG
>VHCG01000116.1 GCA_016871805.1 Verrucomicrobiota bacterium | reverse complement strand
TGGATCCCGACGGAGTGTGGCCAGCGGAACAGAGATCAGCCGGGCGAGGAAGGCATCCTCCGGGACATACTGGAGAAGGGACACCCCGAGCCTCAAGAGACGATCCCGGGTCTCGGGGTTGGGGGTGGACCGGAACTGAACCAGGAAGAGACCCGAGGACGCGGGATCGGGGTCTACCGGCATCGCAGCCCGAGCCACCCCCCCACGGGTCGGGGGGAGGAGGGTCTCGGTCCGGAGTCGGATGGGTTTTGGGGTTTGGGTCCAACCCGACACCGCGGACCCGACCAGCAGGAGGATCAGAACAAGTTTCGGGGTCACCCCTTCAAGCTAGCGAGTCCCATGCCGGCTTCAACCCGCGGCCTCGGAGCTTCGAGAACCCGATCCTCCCAGTTCGCCGGCATTGCCGCCGGGCCACGGGCTTCCTAACCTCGGACATGCTCCAGGCCGGGCGAGACCTCCAGCTGCTGATGGAAACCCTCGGTCTCCGGGCGCTCTCGTTCCTCGACACGACGCGGCGGCTCGCCGCGTTCACGCTGATCACCATGGGCGTGCTCGCCACCCGGGCCGGCACCGCACACCGGGTCATCCATCCCCTTGTTCGGACCCAGCTGGTGCAGGCCGGGATCCTGCTGCTCCCGATCGTGGCCGTGGTGGGAATGGCCCTCGGATTCGCCATCGTCGGACAGACCCTCTCGATCCTGACCCGGGTGGGACAGACCTCGCTCATCGGGAGCCTGTTCGTGACCGTCATCTTCAGGGAACTCGCCCCTCTGGGGGCCGCCCTTGTCGTCCTCGCCCGGGTCGGCACCCCGACCGTTGTCGAGCTTGGCACCTCCAGGGCCCTCGGGGAGGTCGAGGCACTCGAGGCGCTGGGCATCGACCCGGTGCACTACCTGGTGGTCCCCCGGGTCGTGGGCATCACCCTCGCCGTGGTCTCACTCACGGTCTACATCCAGCTCTTCGCGGCACTGAGCGGATGGGTGTTCTGCTTCGCCGCCAACCTCCCGGTCGGTGCCGGGGACTACCTCGGACGCATCGCCGGCGCCTTGCATTGGTTCGACTTCCCGGTGCTCGGACTCAAGACCCTCGCTTTCGGCGCCTGCGGATCCATGATTGCCTGCTACCAGGGGCTATCCCGTCCGCTGCGACTCGAGGAGGTCCCCGGTGCTGCGACCCGGACCGTCGCCCACAGCGTCGTGGCGTTCCTGCTCCTCGACGCCCTGTTCCTCGTCATCACCCTGCTCCTGCCCGGATGAAGGCGATTCCTTTCATCCAGCTGGACGGCGTCGGGATCCGTCGTTCGGACCGTGACGTCCCTCTGATCGAGGACGTCCACTGGACGGTGATGGCAGGCGACTGGTGGGAGATCACCGGGGCGCATGGTTCCGGCAAGTCCGCGCTCCTCCTCGCCTTGGCCGGACTCGTTCCAACAATCGGAGGAACGCTCATGGCGTTCGGCGAGCCGGTGATATCGGGAGCGCCCAAGCCCTCCGGCTGGATACCGCGGGTGGGACTGGTGTTCGAGGGTGGAGGACGGCTGCTGAGGGATCTGAGGGTGGCCGAGAACATCGCGCTGCCTACGGGATACCATCACAACTGTTCACTGCCCGAGGCGGTCGACCGGGTCTGGCCGTGGCTGGAGGCCCTCGATCTCGAGCGCCTCGCCGATGCCCCAGCCGGCCGGGTGGGACGGGTCTGGGCCCAACGGATCGCCCTCGCGCGCGCCCTCAGCCTCGGTCCTGAGATTCTGCTCCTGGACAATCCCACCGCAGGGATGGACCCGGCCCATTCGACCTGGTGGCAGGGGTTCCTGGTCCAGCTCCGCAAGGGACACCCTCTCCTGCAGGGGCGTCCCATGACCCTCATCGAGACGACCGACGCTCCGAGGGCCGGCATGCAGCCCCCCCCGCGACAGGCCCACCTCGAGAATGGCCGTCTCCTCCTGCTTCAACCCCGGACCAACCCCGCCTGAGACCCCAGCCAAGGCAACCGGATTGCAACGACGGGAGCATCCCTGATCCACACCACCCCCGATCCCCATGGCACTGAATGACCTGACCCCCCAACTGCGGACCCGTCTCGGACGCGTCGAGCGGCTCGTCGGCATCTTCCTTTTCACCACCGGGATCCTCATGCTGGGAGTCTTCGCCTACTTCCTGCGTCACACCGCCGTCGAGAGGGGATGGTTCCTCACCAAGGTCCCCTACTACACCTATGTGGGGGACGCCACCGGCCTCCAGGTCGGCACACCGGTCACCATGATGGGATTCAACATCGGGGAGGTGACCCTGGTGGACCAGATGCCGATGGATGCCTGGTACC
>VHCG01000115.1 GCA_016871805.1 Verrucomicrobiota bacterium | reverse complement strand
ATGCGTCGCGGGAGCGTGATCGAATTGACCACGGGATTGGTCGGGGTGGATGACGCCTGCAGCGGGTTTCGAAGCCTCCAATCGTCCATCATGGCGGGACTCTTCATTGGCTTCGTCCTGTTCCGAAGCTGGGGCTGGTGCCTTCTCCTGGGAGTTCTGTCGGTGGCGCTGGCGGTCGTCGGAAACCTGGGTCGGACGTTCTTTCTGTGTCGGGAAGGGGCTCTGAAGGGGGTTGATGCTGTTCGGGGTGTTCATGATGCCGCAGGGTGGTCCGTCATGATCTTCACCGCGCTGGGTGTTGCTCTCATTGCCTGGGGGCTGAATCGGGTGAGAACGGCTCCGGCGGAAACTCTGTCTGGGAGGGTGTCATGACGCAGGAACGTCCTGTTTGGACCCGTTGGGGTGCGTATCGACGCTCCCAACGATTTCCGCTGCGGAAGCGTCTGATGGACCTTGTCCTGCTGATCGCAGCCGCACCGGCTTGGGTTCCGATCCTGGTCTTGGTCGCTGTGGTAGTGCGCCTGCGGATCGGATCTCCGGTGTTGTTCCGACAGAATCGTCCGGGTCTGAACGGCGAGATCTACCGAATGATCAAGTTCCGTTCGATGACTGAGGAACGGGGTCCTGATGGCGCTCTCCTCCCGGATGCCCAGCGGTTGGGACCCTTTGGCCGCTGGTTGCGATCCACCTCACTGGATGAATTGCCGGAACTCCTCAATGTGCTGCGGGGGGAGATGTCGCTCGTGGGACCGCGACCCCTGTTGGTCCAATACCTGGAGCGGTACAGCCCGGAACAGAGGAGGCGTCAGGATCTTCCCCCAGGTATCACGGGATGGGCTCAGGTCAACGGACGCAATGCGCTGGAATGGTCCGAGAAATTTGCCTGCGACGTCTGGTATGTGGATCACGCCAGCCTCGGGCTTGATGCGTGGATCCTGATGCGAACCCTATGGACGGTGGTTCGGCGGGACGGGATTTCTGCTGCCGGGGAGGCCACGATGCCGGAGTTCAGAGGGAACTGAGAACCCAAGGTCCAACGTTCGAGCCCACCCAACCGTTTGGTTGGGTTTTTTTGTGCCCAAATCCGGAGCGGGTCAGATCGAATCCGCGTACTTCTGCATCGCGGGCTCGTGACGCTCGATGCTCTGCACAAGGCGGATCTGGGTGCGGGCGCGGTCGAGGTTGTGTCCGGGACGGTGGACGCGGAAGTAGATGTCGCCGTTGATGAAGTCGGTCAGGAAGCGGAGACCGATGGTCAGGCTCATCAGCTTGCCCGAGAACGCCACCAAGGCGCGTTCGTGGCGGTTCAGCATCGGGCCGGCGGCCTCGAGGTAGCCGCGGCAGAGCTTCTTGAAGAGCGGCATCTGCATCTCGACCTTCGAGAGGTCCCGTTCGTCCTCCAACGTCGGACTCGTGGTCGTCCGGACCATGTCGCCGAAGTCGTAGAGCGCGCACCCGGGCATGACGGTGTCGAGGTCCACCACGCACATCGCCTTCTGCGTGGTCTCGTCGAGCATCACGTTGTTGAACTTCGTGTCGTTGTGCGTGATGCGCTCGGGGATGCGGCCCTTGGCCATCTCCTTGAGGATCACGTCGACCATCTTCTCGTGCTCGAGGGCGAAGCGGATCTCGGGTTCGGCCTGGGAGACCCGCTTGCAGGGGTCGGCCTTGATCGCGGCCAGGAGGGCGTCGAAACGGCGACGGGTGTTGTGGAAGTGCGGGATGGTGTCGGCAAAGCGCGGGCCGGTGATGTCGGCCAGGGATTGCTGGAAATCCCCGAAGGCCTTGCCGGCCTCGTAGGCGTGGTCGAGGGAGGTGACGGATTCGTAGGATTTGACGCCTTCCACGAGGACGAAGGTCCGCCAGCAGGTGCCGTCGGTGGACTGGTGGAAGAGCTTGCCGTTGCGGGTGGGGATGACGGTCAGGACGCGTCGGCTGACGTCCTTGATCCCTTTGGCCTCGAGCTTGCGTCGCTGGTGTCGGCTGGCGCGGTCGATGTTGTTCATCACCGCGTTGGGATCCTTGAACACCTCGGTGTTCAGCTTCTGGTGGACGTAGCGGACAGTGGTGCCGCCCTGCTCGTAGGTGGCGAAGTAGGTCTCGTTGATGTGACCGATCTTGCAGGGCGCGACGTGTTGGAGGTCCCCGTAGATCTGGAACTGATGGGAGATCTGGCTGATCTGGGCCGGATTGTACGCGGACATGGGTGGGAGAGGGGGGTAAGACCTGCCTGCGTTGAGGGTGGGGGAAGAGGGGGAGGGGGGCTAGCTCGAAACACGGAGAGGCGGAGGGGGGAGAGGGTCACACGGAGGCACGGAGACGCGGAGGGGGAGAGGG
>VHCG01000114.1 GCA_016871805.1 Verrucomicrobiota bacterium | reverse complement strand
GACACCGGGGCCCAGTCCGTCAACTCCAGCGTCGGCGCCACCTCGAGCTCATAGCCGGTGAACGAGGCCGGCCAGCTGACACGGAGTCCGTCCACCGAGGACTCCACCGCGAGCGTGGGCTGGACCTCCGGTCCGGTCCCCGGTCGCAGCAGGGCGTCGAGACGGAGGTTGAAGCTCAGGTCGGAGCTGGACCGGCTGCTCTGGTGGAGCTCGACCGCCAGCACGTTGCGACCCTTGAGGAACTGGCTGCCGGCCACCTCCGTCTCGTAGTAGGTCGACTCGTCCTCGCCCCCGACCGCCGCCGAGGCGAGCGTCGAAAAGGTGACCGTCCCGGACGGCATGTTGCTGCGGAAGACCTCCTTGCCGTTCAGGTACACCACCGCGCCGTCGTCGCGCATGAGTCCGAGGGTGGCCGACAGGACCTGCTCGGGATTCTCCACCTGGAACTCCCCTCGGAAATAGGTGGTGATGTGCTTGTTCGAGGCGTCCGGGCCGTAGTCGAGCCGGGTCACCACGTCATCATCCCCGTAGCCCAGCTGGGCCGCCCCACGCTTCCAGTCGCCGTGGTCGAAGCCAGCCGCCCGCCAGGCGGTGCCCAGGTCGGTGCCGGCATCCGAATACCACCAGACCGCCCCCGCCGGCACGAGCGTGACCGTCTCGAGGTCCCCGCGGAAGGCCCCGACGAAATCATGGCCGTCAAGATTGCCGGTGAGGTTGATGGGATTGGAGAACCCAGACTGGGTGAAAAAGAGGCCCTCGCCCAGCGCCCGGAGGGTGTAGGATCCACGGGCCAGCCCCGTCAGGACAAAGGTGCCGTCGGACCCGGTCTGGGTCATTCGGGTGTTGGAGGTGTAGACCCGGACCCCGTCCAGCGGCTCGCCCGACCGGGTGACCCGTCCACCGATGCGGAAGGTCGACGGATTCCCGACGCGGACAACGACGTAGTCACTGGTCTCCCCACCCTTCATGTCGGACACCACGCAGCGGACAACATAGTCGCCGGAGGTGCTCCAGGCATTGGTGACGACCGCGGCGTTCGCGCCGAAGAAGCCCCCGCCAAAGTCCCACCCATAGGCCAGGGTGTCGCCATCGGCATCCGTGGCCGTGGCCCGGAAGACCACCGGGGCGTTCAGGGCGGCGGCGGACACCGAGGCGGTGACCTCGACGACCGGCCTGCGGTTGCCAGGGAACTCGCCGCGATTGAAGACGACATCGATCGACGGTGGATCGGTGTCGAACCGCTCGACGGGCGTCACATGGAGCCCGATGGCGGGATCGGAGAAGGTCCGCCCGATAACGAGAGGGGAGTCGTTCTTGCCGTCGGCGGACCCTGGTGTGGCGTCGATGAGCTGGCTCTGGCGAGAGTTGTCGGAGCGGGCCCTGCGGATGCCGATGCCGTTGGAGAGCCACCGGTAGTCGGCGAACCGGGCCCGGTACTCGAACCAGTAGTTGGTCTTGGCGTCCCGGACCGCCTTCAGCGCCATGATCGGGGCGGCGTTGGTGAAATCGTGGGCGTAGAGGCGGTAGGTCCCGTTGGCGGAAAGGGTCCTCACCTCCGTCGACCGCATCCAGTTCAGCGAGGTCTTGTTGCGGACATTGAACTGCCGTCGACCCGCCGAGGCGTTGCCCATCGTGTCGAACGAGTCGCCATACTCCACGTCGGTGCCCTTCGACCCGATCATCGTCTCGCCCGCCGTGTCCCAGAAGTTCGCATGGTTGAGCCCGTAGTTGTGGCCCAGCTCATGACAGAACACCCCGGCGGCATCGTCGAAGGAGTTCTGGACCCAGGAACCCGGTCCACCGACGTAGCCCAACCCCGCCCAGCCGTAGCCGGGAACACTGCCGAAGCAGATGACGTCGAAGTCGTAGTTCGTCAGCACGAAGCCCGCCGCCTTCGCGGCCGCCCGGGCCTCCTCCCGCAGCTTCGAGGCGTCCAGCGTGCCGTACTCCGTGGTCGTGCGGGGCAGACGCAGAGTCGGCGTCAGGGCCGAGCCCTCCCCAAGCATCCGACATCCCGCCCGCCCGTAGGAACAGGTCCGGAAGAAGGTGTCGATCGACCGGATGATGTTCGTCCCCTTCGCATCGGTGAACGGCGCACCCGCCTTGTCGGAGAAATCCACCCGGATGAGGATCAGACGCTTGATGCCCTCGGTGTAGGCCGAGGCCGGACGCACAAGGCCGTCCTCGCCGACGGTGGTGCCGTCGCTGTTGGATTCCTGCAGGACGAGGGAGTCGTTGACCGATTCCGCATGGGTGTCGGAACACAACGCCAGCCTCCGCCCTCCCCCGGTCTCGAGCACCACGGGGGAGCCGAGCGACGACGACGGCCAACCCGCAACGCCGCAGACCGGATCCCGCTCGAGCTCGTAC
>VHCG01000113.1 GCA_016871805.1 Verrucomicrobiota bacterium | reverse complement strand
TCGTCGACACGATGCCTTCGCCGACCCGCGCGATGATGGTTTCCTCGGTGGCGCCGCCGACGAAGCGGTCGAGGTTGGTACGAACGGTGACGCGGGCCCGGGCCTTGATGACGATGCCGTCCTTCGCCACCGCATCGATCGTGACCTTTCCGGAGGCGGGATTCGGACAGTCGATCACCCGCGGATTGACCGAGGTCTTCACTGCGTCGACGACATTCTTGCCGGTGCCCTTGGTGGCGAGGTCGATGGCGCAGGCGCGGTTGAAGTCGAGATGGATTCCGGCCCGCTGGGCCGCAATGAGTGCCTGGACGATCATGTGGACGTGGCCACCCGCGAGGAAGTGGGTGGACAGATCGTCGATGGTGAGGGGCAGGCCCGATTTCACGGCGGTGATCCGGTTGTCGACAATGAACCCGACCGGGATGCCACGGAGTCGAAGGGCAATTAGTTCGACAAGGCCTACGGGTGCTCCCGAAGCCATGGCCCGGAGCCAGATGGATCCGAAGCTGGCCATGAGGAAAAGGAACGAGAGTCCGGCTACACCGAGGATGGCGACGATGACGACGGATCCGATGTCGAGCTGGGCGGCAAGGAGGCTGTGCATGGATGGGGACTAGTGGGTGGGGTGAAGACGGGAAGAAGGTTCAGGCGGATCGGACCAGGACACGCGGGCCATCGACGCTCAGGACCCGGATCCGTTCCCCCTTGTCGAGGGGTTCTCCCGAGGTCACGACGTCGACCCGTTCGACCCCGAACTGGGCAAGCCCACCAGGACGCAGCGGAGTCAGAGCGACCCCGTCCACACCCACCAGATGGGTTTTGGCGGCGGTCTCGGCAGGGATCACACGATCGGATCGGACGCTCCGACCGAACCGGGTCTCCGGGAGTTTTCTGAGGTACCACCACGATCCGACCAGCGCCACGGACAGCAGGACGGCGAGACTCAGGTGTCCAACACTGGACCCGTAGCGTCCATAGATGAGGACCACGGCGATGGCCCAGAACACGAGCCCAACCGATCCGGAAACCAGATGGGGGAGGATCGGCTCCACCGCCAGAAGGACGGCGCCAGCCACCAGCAGGAAAACGATGGACTCCATCGGACGTGAGACTAGGACGGGTTTACCGTCCAACAAGGGCAAAGAACGGACGCGGGTCATGTGTCCACCCGACGAATCCTCACTTGGCCGTCCGCTCCCCCGATGAAACAGTCCTGATCGCTCCCTTTTTGGATTCATTCCTCAAACCCATGCAGCATCACATCCAGAACCGCCGGATCCAGGGCTTCACGCTGATCGAGCTGCTGGTGGTCATCGCGATCATCGCCATTCTTGCCGGCATGCTTCTCCCGGCCCTCGCCAAGGCCAAGGAACAGGGGCGCAGGGCGAAATGTCTCAGCAACCTCCGCCAGATCGGCATCGGCATGACCCTCTATGCCAACGACAACCGGGATGTCCTTCTGAAGGCACGGTTCGATGGTGGATTGTGGGTCCAGATCTCCATCAACGAGCCCGAGGCTGCCTCGGCGAAGCAGCTGGGACTGCCCGTTGAGACCAACGGCATGGTCGCCAAGATGTGGACCTGCCCCAATCGCCCGGATTTTCCGACCTACGAGCGCGAGTACAAGCAGTTCAACATCGGGTACCAGTACTTCGGGGGGATCGATCGGTGGAACAACCCTGCGGGATCGTTCGCCTCGCGGAGTCCAGTCAAGACGTCGTCCGCCCAGCCCGGCTGGGTCCTCGCCGCGGATGCGACGTTGAAGGTCGACGGCAAGTGGGGCGGTGGACGCGATACCGCCTTCAAAGGCATGCCTGCGCACAGAGGCATCGGCAACAAACCAGTCGGAGCCAACCACCTCACCACGGATGGGGCGGCCCGCTGGGTGTCGGCCCAGAAGCTTCTGTTCCTGCACAGCTGGAACACCGGTGGCGCCCGTGATGCCTACATGTTCCAGGAAGACATCGGCGAGGACCTGGAGAAGAAGCTGCCGCAGCTCCGTATCAAACTCTGAGGGCCGACAACCGTATTCCCCCTCAACGGGTGACAATCGAGATCGTCGTGGCCGTGGACCACGTCACCGATTTGTTCGGCGCCACATGGCGGGCGATCACCGTCACGACAGGCTGACGGGGCACATCCGCTCCCCAGCGGAGAGGGAACTGGTAGCCGACACCCAGGGAGGAAGTCCCAGCGAAGGCCCCCAGCTGGCCCGACGTGAACGACCACGTCTTCAGCGGCTTCTCCGAACGCGCATAGGCCTCTCCGACGGTTCCGTCGAACATCAGGATCTCCAGGACACCGTCCCGGACCGGGATCCCCTTGGCCGCGTCGGCCGTGCTGGCATAGAGACGAAGCCCGATGCCATCGGGACCCGACTTCGATCCCAGATTCAGTGCCACTGGCACACCGAAGAGATGCAGCTCGGTCAATCGTCCACCGGTCGAGAGGCCAGCACATCCCGTCAGCACGACCAGTACCGACAGAACCGCGACCGACAACACTGTCCAACGCCTGCGTTCCCTCATAGCGCCGGTGCCGTGTTGGTCCTGATCTGGTTCTCGCGCCAGGACGGGCGATTGGTCCGATAATACGGCTCGAGGATGCGACGCTGCATGTCGCCCTCCCGCATGATCTGCTTGATGTCCGCGTTGTCGAGGTTGTCGCGGAGCACCCGATCCGGATCCGC
>VHCG01000112.1 GCA_016871805.1 Verrucomicrobiota bacterium | reverse complement strand
TTTTGGGCCGAGACGAAGAGTCTCCTCGGTCACGACCCAGAATCCGCCTGGAGGGAGGACAGTTCCGTTCGGAATCCGGTATTTCCTTGGTTCGCGGAAGTCATCCGTAAGCCACCAGCCTCCGATGTCCGCCGGCTGCGCACTCGCATTGAAGAGTTCGATGCTGTCCACGAGAGGGGGATCGGTATGGGCCAGCACCTCGTTGATCCGGACGGCCGGGAATGGAGTCGGTGCGGGATCCGCGGTTCCGGGGGAGCCACCGAACCGGGTGCTGAGACGCCATCGATCCGAGGTTCCGATGTCCCCGGGTTGGACGGATTCGTCGCGCAGCACGAGGGAGAATCCGAACCCATCGGCCAGGGGTTCCCAAGAATCAGAATACCGGACCTCGCTGATGGGTTCCCCGTTGCGGCCGACGATGCGCACGGTGTTCGCCGAATTCGCGAGGGCACCGGTGTATTCACCGGCGATCCCGGTGGCCCCGGGGTAGCGGGATTCGAAAAGAGCCCGGTTGCGGACCAGCAGCGCACGCTGGCCCGGGGCCAGCTGTGTGATGGGACCGCCGGTGGTGAAGGTGAAGTCGATGCCCCCTTCGATCCGGATCCCCACCAGGTTCACGGGCTGGGTGGTCGGATTCAGGAGCTCGAGGAACTCGAACTGGTCAGCGGTCCAGAGCGATCCCGCGGGGGGCTCGACGGGATGGAAGTGGATCTCGGTCAGGAGCAACTGGGGCACCTGTTTGAAATAGATCGCCGAGACTGGGCCGGACCATTTGGACACCAGCGGTGGATTGAAGGAGCCGGTCCGTGCGGTGTGGGACTCGTTGAGGACACGGGCGGTGAACCGGGTGTTGTCCCGGATCCTGACCGGAGTGCCGCCGTAGACCACGGCGCTGCGGGAGACCCCTCCGCCCGGAAGACGTGGATCCGTGCCATCCAGGGTGTAGTGGATCGTCCCAGCCCCGGGGGTCGTCAGCGCGACATCAAGTTCCCCGTCGAATCGCCCTTCCGGCACGCTTAAGACCGGTGGGCGGACGAACTGGCTGTCCATGAAGGTGACCCGGTTTGACAGCCAGGCCTTCAGGGAATTGATCTCTCCCTGGAAACCGCCGCGCGGAAACACACGCCACTTGTTCTGTTCCCTCGGCTGGGCCGCCCGCACCTCGTTGGCCAAGGAGTCGATGAGACGATTGAGATTGGTCGTGGCGAAATGGCTGCGGCGCAGGTTCTGATACCGATCGATCCACTCCTGATAGAAGTCGATGTCGGTGAAGAGGCGTCCCCACCACATCTGGGTCGTTTCATTGAAGAAATCGGTTCCGCCGGTGGAGGCCCAGACCCGGGGGTTTGCATCACGGCCATCCGTCGAGTTCAGCGCCCGGTCGAAGTCCCACAGCGGGCCGAAGGTGAGCTTCCCCTCCCTGGGTTTGTGGAAGTAGGTGCTCAGGCGCAGGGCATCGACGTTGAAGGTCAGGACATTCAGGAGGTTGTGGTCCACCCAGGCCCCCACATCGATGAACGCCCGATACCCGTTCGTGGGATCCTTCCAATTCGCTCCATAGAGTGCCGGATCGAAGGCGTTGAAATAGGTCTGCAGGTACTGCCGCTGTGCTGCCCGCTCGGGCAGGCGGATCTCCTCCTCGGAGGGATCGACGTAGATGATCCCTTGCCGCGCTCCCGAGAAGCCGCTTTCGCCCGGACCGCCTCGATCGATCTTGAGCAGGTATCCCCCGGTGACGGTGGGCGCCGTCGTGTTCTCCGGCTCGAGCTTGTCGACATCCACCCGGTCCGGACTCCGCGTGACCCGTTCCTCGAGGACATAGATTCCGTTGTAGGTGGAGGTCCGGATGGATCCGTCCGCGCTGTCGGTCACCAGGTAGAGTTCGACAAAGCGGGTCCTCGACGAATAGCGGCCGATCTCCCGGCTCAGCTGGTGGGCGAGGGGGTTGTGGATGAGGATGGGTTCGAAGTTGTTGGGAGCGTAGAGGACCCAGTCCGAGTCGGATGGCAGTCCCAGGAGCTCCCGGTTGTCGTCGGCATCGAACTCGTCCCGGAGTTCGAGGTTCATGCTGACCTTGGAGTACCCCAGAGTGCTGGACCCACGGGCTCCGATCCCGACCCGGGAGGTGAGGCTCGGGAAGTTCGTCAGGGAAGTGGTTCCTGCCAGGGGTTCGAAGACCTGGAGGTAGGCGGGCTGTTGCCCGGTTCCTGGGGGCCGCCCCTTTCCGAAGTTGTGCAGGACCATCACCGGAAGGTTCGAGGTGAATGTGGGAATCGTTCCGTCGAGTCGGCAGTACATCTCGCTGCGCGGTGTCCCGGGCAGCAGGCCGGGCACGAAGGCACGGGCCCGGATCTGCTGGGATGTCGTGAGCTTGATGGGTGCGGAGTAGGCCGTAGACGCTTCCGTCGGCAGGGATCCGTCGAGGGTGTAGCGGATCACCGTGCCCGGGATGGGCGTCGTGGGCTTCAGGGAGACCTGGAGGGATCCGGTGAAATTCCTGCCGCGGTCGGAGAACCCGATCTCCGGGGCGAATCCGGGTCCGCCGCTGGTGTTCGCGGCGCGGGGGGTCGGCTGGCTCAGGTACCCAGCCGAGCTCAACGCCCCCGGTGGACGCCCATAGCTCACACCCCGGCGTTGGATCGGATAGGCTGGTACGAACCCGGACTCGATACCGCCTTCGGGATTCACGAGCGCCAGGAATTCGCCGCCATTCGAGAGGCGGAAGTTGGCGTGCAGGG
>VHCG01000111.1 GCA_016871805.1 Verrucomicrobiota bacterium | reverse complement strand
CTCGACGGCGGTGTGCCGCAGGAAGTAGGCGAAGACTCCCAGCATGAGGATCCCGGTGGTGAGAAGGAAGATGCCGACGAGCCGCTCGACGCGTCCGAGACGGGTCCGCAGTTGGGGGGTCAGGTCATTCAGTGCCATGGGAATCGGGGTGGGTATGGGTCAGGGATGCTCCCGTCGTTGCAATGCGGTTGCTTTTGCTGGGGTCTCAGGCGGGTTCGGTCCGGGGTTGAAGCAGGAGGAGACGGCCATTCTCGAGGTGGGCCTGTCGCGGCGGGGGTTGCATGCCGGCCCTGGGAGCGTCGGTCGTCTCGATGAGGGTCATGGGACGCCCCTGCAGGAGAGGGTGTCCCTTGTGGAGCTGGACCAGGAACCCCTGCCACCAGGTCGAATGGGCCGGGTCCATCCCTGCGGTGGGATTGTCCAGGAGCAGGATCTCAGGACCGAGGCTGAGGGCGCGCGCGAGGGCAATCCGTTGGGCCCAGACCCGTCCCACCCGGCCGGCTGGGGCATCGGCGAGGCGCTCGAGGTCGAGGGCCTCCAGCCAAGGCCAGACCCGATCGACCGCCTCGGGCAGTGAACAGTTGTGATGGTATCCCAGGGGCAGCGCGATGTTCTCGGCCACCCTCAGATCCCTCAGCAGCCGTCCTCCACCCTCGAACACCAGTCCCATCCTCGGTATCCAGCCGGAGGGCTTGGGCGCTCCCAATATCACCGGCTCGCCAAAAGCCGTGAGCGTTCCTCCGGTTGTTGGAACGAGTCCGGCCAAGGCGAGGAGGAGCGCGGACTTGCCAGCACCATGCGCCCCTGTGAGTTCCCACCAGTCGCACGCCATCACCGTCCAGTGGACGTCCTCGATCAGAGGGACGTTACGGTCCGAACGACGGATGCCGACGCCGTCCAGCTGGATGACAGGAATCACCTTCATCCGGGCAGGAGCAGGGTGATGACGAGGAACAGGGCATCGAGGAGCAGGAACGCCACGACGCTGTGGGCGACGGTCCGGGTCGTAGCCCCGGGGACCTCCTCGAGTCGCAGCGGACGGGACAGCCCCTGGTAGCAGGCGATCATGGATCCGCAGGCGGGGAAGGCGAGGGTCTTGAGCACGAGAGCCGGAAAGTCGAACCAGTGCAAGGCACCGGCGATGCGTCCCAGGTAGTCGCCGGCACCGACTGGGAGGTTGGCGGCGAAGCAGAACACCCAACCGCTCAGGGCCGCGAAAAGCTGGATGTAGACCGTGAGCAAGACCACGGCGAGGGTGATGCCCACGACTCGGGGGACCACCAGGTAGTGCACCGGGTCGATGCCCAGCGCCTCGAGCGCCTCGACTTCCCCGAGGGCCCTGGAGGTGCCAAGCTCGACGACGGTCGGGGTGCCGACCCGGGCGAGGACGACGAGGGCTGCCCCGAGAGGGGCCAGTTCCCTGAAGATGACGGTCACGAAAAGGCTTCCGATGAGTGAGGTTTGCCCCACCTGGGTCAGGATCGAGAGGGTCTGTCCGACGATGGCGAATCCGAGGGCCATTCCCACCAAGGCCACGATAGGGAGCAGCAGGATCCCGGCCTGTACCAGCTGGTTCCGTACGAGGGGATGGATGACCCGGTGTGCGGTGCCGGCCCGGGTGGCGAGCACGCCCATGGTGATCAGCGTGAACGCGGCGAGCCGCCGCGTCGTGTCGAGGATTGAGAGCGCCCGGAGACCGAGGGTTTCCATCAGCAGCTGGAGGTCTCGCCCGGCCTGGAGCATGTTCGAGCTTAGGAAGCCCGTGGCCCGGCGGCAATGCCGTCGAACTGGGAGGATCGGGTTCTCGAAGCTCCGAGACCTCGGGTTGAAGCCGGCATGGGACTCGCTAGCTTGAAGGGGTGATCCCGAGACTCGTTCTGATCCTCCTGCTGGTCGGGTCCGCGGTGTCGGGTTGGACCCAAACCCCGAAACCCATCCGACTCCGGACCGAGACCCTCCTCCCTCCGGCCCGTGGGAAGGTGGCTCCGGCTGCAATGCCGTCAGATCCCGATCCTGCGTCCTCGGGCCTCTTCCTGGTTCAGTTCCGGTCCACCCCCAACCCCGAGACCCGGGATCGTCTCTCGAGGCTCGGGGTGTCCCTTCTCCAGTATGTCCCGGAGGATGCCTTCCTCGCCCGGCTGATCTCTGTTCCGGTGGCCACACTCCGTCGGGATCCAGAGGTGGTGGCCGTCTCGGACTACCTTCCACGGCATCGGGTGGATCCCCGGCTCCTGCAGGAGTTCGAGGCGAACCCGATCGGCACCAGGCCGGCACAGGTCCTGGTCCTGAATGGGGCTCCCGTGGAGGACCGCGCCCTGATCGCCCGGCATCTTCGGAATGCCCGCGCCCGCTCGGTCCTGGAGATGGGTGCGGTCCATCATGGGTGGGTCGATGCCGCAGGACTTCAGGTCCTCTCCCGCAGCGGCTCGGTCCTGTGGATCGAACCGGCCCCCCGCATGCGGCTGGTCGACCAGGTCGCCACGGAGATCGTCGCCGGGGAATCCCGCGGCAATGAAGGTCTCGCGGCGCTGCATGAGCTGGGTTTCGACGGCCGGGGTGTCACCGTTGCGGTGGCCGACTCGGGGATCGATTCCGGGGACGCCGACCTCATTCACCCCGATCTCGAGGGACGCGTGGAGGCCTTGTTCGCGTACGACAACCTGCCGGACGGTTCCGACGAGCACAGCCACGGCACCCACTGCGCGGGCATCGTGCTGGGCAACGGTGCGACGGGTGAGAAGGACGATGGAGGAAAGCGGTACGGTCTGGGTGTCGCCCCGGGGTCGCGCCTGGGG
>VHCG01000110.1 GCA_016871805.1 Verrucomicrobiota bacterium | reverse complement strand
CCTCCACTGGCTGCGGCCGGTGCTGCTGTCGACCGTTGGCCTCTATTTCGGGCTCAACTTCGCGTTCTTCCACTTCCCCTGGCCCTGGAATCCTTGGACGGCCCGGACCCCGAACGCCCTGTTCTTCATGTTGGCGGCCGGTGTCCTGGTCTGGATGGGCTTCGATGCGGGCAGGAGGGGCTCGCCCGAAGACGCGAGGGCGCAACGCGTGACGGAAGAAGTGGAGAAGCGAGGCGTTTGAGTCAGGTCTGTCCTAGGTGACCCGCAGGTTGCAGCAGAGGTTTCGCAGGCTCAGTTTCGAGGTGTTCAATGAGACGTATCCTACTCAGCTGTGCCATCGTGTCGGGTCCATGGCTGGCGTCAGATCTGATGGCCCTCGATCCAGTCATCAACGAGATCCACCCCTCGCCGCCGCTGCCCGCGGAGCGGACTGAGTTCGTCGAGATCCACTGGCCCGGGGAGCAGGCGCTCGACCTCTCCGGGTGGAGGCTCACGGGGGGCGTTGAGTTCACGTTTCCAGCCGGCAGTCGTATCGATGCCGGAGGGTTCGTGGTCGTGGCCCAGGATCCGGGCGCGCTTGCGGCACGATTCCGGGTTGCTGGCTTAGGACCCTGGACCGGGCGGCTCGGCTCCACCGGCGAACGGCTGACACTTCGGGACGTCAGTGGAACGGTCCGAGACTCGGTGGGCTATGGCCTCGGATTCCCATGGCCCACGGTCGGGGAACCTCCCGGCTACTTGCTGGAACTGATCCGTCCGTCCCTTAACAATGATCTGGGTGGCCACTGGCGCGCCTCGGTGGTGTGATCGGTCCAGAGCAAGGTGGTGCCTCTCGTCGAGGCCGGTTCGACATGGGCCCTTCTCCGTGGAACCGAGGCGCCGCCCTCGGACTGGACTGCGCCGGAGTTAGACAACTCCGCTTGGGCCGTCGCGCCGGCACCGGTCGGCTACGATTCCGAGGTGACGCTCGAGACGCCCCTGTCCGACATGCGAGGTCAATACACCCAGTTCTTCCTTCGCAAACGGATCGAGGTCCCGCAACCGGAGTGGTTCCAGGCGCTACGGATCGAGGCCTTCTATGACGACGGCTTCAAGCTCTGGATCAATGGGATTCTTCTGGCCAATCCCGCGATGCCTGCCGGGGACCTGCCATGGAACGGAGTCACGAGTGGCGGTGCCCGGAGAACAACGGCTACGAGGCCTTCGAGGTCCCGATTCCCCGGGGCCTCCTGCACGCGGGGTCGAATGTCATCGCAGTCCAGGTCGCCAACGTGAACCTCGGCAGGAGTTCCGACTGTTTCTTCGACGCCCGCCTGCTGGGTATTCAGGAACCTGCGAATCGCGGTCCCTCTCCCGGGCGCCCCAACGTCGTCCTCAGCACCAACGCTCCACCCGCCATCCGGCAGGTCCGTCATCTGCCAGAGCAGCCCAAGCCGGGTGAGACCGTCCTGGTGTTGGTTCGTATGTCGGACCCGGACGGTGTCGATGCGGTGGTTCTAGAATATCAGGTCGTCGAACCGGGGTGTGTATGTCCATGCCGCAGACGCTGGCTACGCCGAAGGATGGGTCCAAATCCCGATGGCGCCGACGCGGGAGGATCCGCTCGTCTACTCGGCAGGCATCCCGGCCGAGGTGAATCAGCACCGGCGACTTGTCCGGTATCGGATCCGCTCCATCGACCGTCTGGGAGCCGCCGTGCGCGTTCCCTATCCGGATGATCCCTGCCCCAACTTCGCCTGGTTCTGCTTTGGTGCCGTTCCGGCGTGGACCGGGGCGGTCCGACCGGGTGCCGTGGCCCCCTTCGGCACCCCGTTCACGGTCGAGGCCCCAGAGATGAACCGGCTGCCGGTCTATCACCTCCTCGCACGGCGGGCCGATGTCGAGGCCAGCACCTGGCGGGACCGTTCGCATGGCGACTCGTATTTCTGGACCGGGACCCTCGTGCACGACGGCCGGGTCCACGACCACATCCGGTTTCGTCCGCGGGGTGGGGTCTGGCGATGCGCCATGGGCAAGAACCTGTGGAGGTTCGACTTAGACCGGGGTCATGACTTCGAGGCCCGGGACGCCTGGGGACGTCGCATCGGAACCCCGTGGACGAAGCTAAACCTCGGAGCTTGCATCCAACAGGGGGACTATTTGCATCGCGGGGAACAGGGGATGCTCGAGAGCGTCGGCTTCCGGCTGTTCCAACTCATCGGGGTGCCGGTGAGTCACACGGCGTTTGTCCAGTTCCGCGTCATCGACGACGCCCTCGAGACGGATCCGGCGGACCAGTTTGGCGGGGATTTCTGGGGGCTGTACCTCGCCGTGGAGCAGTTGGACAGACGCTTCCTTCAGGAGCACGGCCTCGCCGATGGGAACCTCTATAAGATGGAGGGCGGCACCGGGGAACCGAACAACATCGGTCCCCTTGGGCCAGCGGACTCCTCGGACCTCGCGGGCTTCCTCGGCGAGTATTCCAGTGGGACGGGTCTGACAGAAACGGGGTGGCGATCCCGCCTCGATCTCGACCGCTACTACTCGTATCAGGCGATCGTCCAGGCCATCCACCACTACGACATCGCGGACGGGAAGAACTACTTCTACCACCGCGATCCAGGCACGGGGCGATGGACCGTGCTGCCCTGGGATCTGGACCTCACCTGGGCCGACAACATGTACCGGGAGGGGGTCAAAGGTGGCGACGAGCCGTTCAAGAGCCGGGTCCTCTCGAACTTTGGATCCAACCCGGCCTTCCCGGCCCTCAACCGGGATTTCCGGAACTGCGTCCGGGAGATCCGCGATCTGCTTTGGAATGAGGACGAGGCCTATCGCCTGATCGATGAGATAGCCCTGCGGGTTCGAGGGGCCAACCTGTTCAGCGTCATCGATGCCGACCGGGCCCGCTGGGACTACAACCCGATCATGAGCAACGGCAGGCTCGTCGACAGATCTA
>VHCG01000109.1 GCA_016871805.1 Verrucomicrobiota bacterium | reverse complement strand
CCCCATGCGGAATTCGCCCTCTACGATCGACTGAACGCTCCGTTCAAGGATGGCAACACCCCGATCTACAACCTCGACTGGACCGTGAATGGGTTGCAGGGAGAGGATCTGAAGTGACGTCGCTCGCACACCCCATGGACTCCGATCCCAGCGCAGGTCTCCCGAATCCGGCCATGACCTCCTGGGTCGATGCCCTCCGACGCTCCCGCGTCGTCGCCGTGGCCACCGTGGACAACCCGGACGCTGCCGAGCGCCTCGCCGAGGCGCTTCTGCAGGGAGGGATTGATCTTCTTGAGCTGACGCTTCGGACACCCGCCGGCCTCGAGGGCATCCGACGCATCCGCACGACGTTTCCGGACCTGTACGTGGGTGCCGGCACCGTGCTGACTCCGCGACAGGTGCAGCAGGCCCTGGATGTCGGGGCCCGGTTCGCAGTCGCGCCAGGACTGAACCCACGGGTGATCGATGCCGCCCGGGCGTTGAGCCTGCCCTTCGCCCCAGGGGTGTACACGCCGAGCGACATCGAGCTCGGAGTGGAACTGGGATGTCCGGTCCTCAAGTTCTTCCCCGCCGTCACCCAGGGAACCCCGGTCCAGTTCCGCACCACTGTGGCGCCCTACCTCCATCTCGGAGTCCAATTCATTCCGTTGGGAGGCCTGACCGCCGAGAACGCCCCGGCGTTCCTCCAGGAATGCGGCGTGCTCGCCCTCGGCGGATCGTGGATCGCCTCCACCGAACGGATCCGAAACAGGGACTGGGCCGCCATCCGGGAGGCCGCCCGGACCGTCCGGACCCAGGTTGCCCAGCAACAAGACCCCCTCCCTTCATGAAACCCATCGTCGCCTTCGGAGAGATCCTCGGGCGAATTTCCATGCCCGGATTCCGCCGATTCGCCCAGTCCATGCCGGGCTCGGTCGAAGTGGAGTTCGCAGGGGCCGAAGCCAACGTCCTGAGCTCGCTCGCCCCGCTTGGCAAATCGACCTCCTATGTCACGGCACTGCCCGCGAACGAGATCGGGGACGCCTGTCTGGCCAGTCTGCGGGGCCGTGGTGTCGGACTCGACCGCGTGGTCCGGCGGTCGGACAGCCGACTGGGGCTGTATTTCGTCGAGAAGGGGGCCAACCAGCGGGGCGGATTGGTGGTCTACGACCGGGAAGGCAGTGCTCTCGCCACGACTCCGTCGTCCACCTATCGATGGTCGGAGGTTCTTTCGGACGCCGGCTGGCTCCATCTCACCGGGATCACCCCGGCCCTATCCGCCCTCGCGGCGGAAGCCAATCTGGAGGCTGCCCGGACCGCGATGCAGCTGGGGATTCCCGTCTCCTGTGACCTCAACCATCGATCCAAGCTGTGGCGCTGGGATTCCAGCCTGTCGCCGCAGGATCTTGCTGCCCGGGAAATGAACCGGGTGCTGCCCCATGTCACCCACCTGATCGCCGGCCGGGAGGATGCGGCCTCGATGCTGGGCATCCGTCCCCGAGGTACCTCCATGTCTGGGGATACCCCGAACCGGAAGACGACCCTGGACGTAATGACCCAACTGGCCGCGCGATTTCCACGGCTGCAGGCCATCGCCATGACCCACCGCCAGGGGATCTCGGCGCACCATCATCTCTGGGGCGGGTCCCTCTACACGGTCGCGACCCAAGAGGACCACTGGGCCCCGACCGATGCGGAGGGGCGGTATGCACCCTATGAGATCACCCAGATCGTGGACCGAATCGGAGGCGGCGACGCCTTCTCGGCCGGCTTGATCTTCGCCTGGAACACTCCCGACCTCGCAAACCCGGAACAGGCGGTCCGCTTCGCTACCGCTGCCTCATGCCTCGCACACTCCATCGAGGGTGACACCAACGGGGTCACCCTCGAGGAGATCGAGGCCTTGATGGCAGGATCTACCGGCGGACGTGTCCGACGCTGAGTTTGCGCCTGATCCGCCCGTTTCTCGGGGTTGGGGCGAACTCAGCACTGTGTCAACGAGCGAGGACCCGGTTGAACACCCACCCTTGACCTTCCGCGCACGGCAAATGGTCCCCCATCCGAAGTCAACGGGGCTGTAGGCCAGACTTTCAGACTGACATGGCGCCGCTTTTGGGAAGGCAGCATTCGAGACGGCGGGGCCATGCTCGGCAAACGCCACGGTTCTGTCTGAGTACTCCCAGGCTTTGGACACGAAGACTTGGGCCGTGGATTTTGCTGGAGCACCAGCCGTAGTCACGGATCGTCTGCAGGTCCCTATCGGGAAAGGCTGGGATGATTGTTGTCAGGAAGTTCGACCCGCCGTCGTTGGAACCTTGGAAGTCGTCGACCCTTGAGGATCAGGGGATGTAGGGGAGCGAGGAGTGGTGAAGAACGATGCGCAACGTTCCCTTCTTGTCTTTCTTGTAGCCCCAGCTTTTGTCGACTCTTGTAACTTTTCCGTCTTTGTCCGTGAAGGTGACCCAGCCCATCCACATGGCCACATTCCCTTCGATGAAACAGGCGGCGGTTTCCGATTTGACGGAGCGCCAGCCTTTGAGTGCGAAGCCTGTGTCGGGGAATTTGGGGTTTTGTCCGACAAAATACGAAAGCGCTCCTTCGCGGGTGGGGCGGAAGGTTTTTTCTCCGCTCGTCAAGGTCGGTTTGAACAGAACCGGGCCCAGATTGTAGCCGTAGGCTCCGTCCAAGGCCGCGTTGGCCAGTTTAGTTGCCGCTTCAATCCCCTTGTTATCGTAGGCCTTGGATATGGCGACCAGGGCGTTGCCCCAGATCTTCCGGGCTTTGGTGAGTTCAGCTTTGGTGATTGGCATGGGTAAATGGCGTGGTTGAAGTTGGTTGTGACAGGACCGTAAAAACTGCTCCAAGGGATGTGAGGGTTTTAGGCTCTGGTTGATGGTAGTTGGTTCGCTGCGGAAAGTCCATCCCCGGTGGAGGGAGGGCGGAGCCCGACCGGAGCCGGGGATGGACTTTGAGTCTTGGCGAAGGCCGCCGGGCTGAGATGGCCCAATCGGCTGTGCGGCCTGTGTCGGTTGTACTCCTGACGATAATCCCCAAGGACCACCCGGGCTTCGGTCAGCGTATGGAGCTGCTCCCGGTTCAGGCATTCGTCCCGGAAGCGTCCGTGGAAGCTCTCCACGAAGCCATTCTGCCATGGACTGCCTGGTTCGATATACAGGGTCCGG
>VHCG01000108.1 GCA_016871805.1 Verrucomicrobiota bacterium | reverse complement strand
GTTGGAGTGCGGAGGGGGTGGTGTTGGTGGACCTGACGCCGGGGTCTGTTCGTCGATTCTACCGGACGGTGGCAGATCCGAAGCCTGCAGGTCCCAGTGGCTTTGTGTGGATTCCACCGGGGACGTTTGTGATGGGAAGTCCTTCAAGCGAGGAGGGGAGGTACGCTGACGAGGTCCAACACACGGTGACGTTGACGCAAGGGTTCTGGATGAGTGACCACGAGGTGACTCAAAGTGAGTACCAAGCGGTGATGGGGAACAACCCGTCCGTCTTCAAAGGAGATCTGAACCGACCTGTGGAACAAGTGAGTTGGGATGAGGCAGTGCTGTACTGCCAGAAGCTCACGGAGCGGGAACGAGCGGCTGGACGGATCACGGCGCAGCAGGCCTACCGGCTGCCGACAGAGGCCGAATGGGAGTATGCGGCGCGGGCCGGGACGACGGGAGCGCGGTACGGCAGCAGGCCTACCGGCTGCCGACAGAGGCCGAATGGGAGTATGCGGCGCGGGCCGGGACGACGGGAGCGCGGTACGGGGAGTTGGATACGATTGCATGGTGGTATGGCAACGCCGGAAATCAGACCCATCCGGTGAAGCAGAAGGCCCCGAACGCGTGGGGCTTGTACGACATGCTTGGGAATGTGTGGGAGTGGTGCTCGGATTGGTCCGGGGAGTATCCGACTGGGAGTGTGACCGACCCGACAGGTCCGAATTCGGGCTCCGTCCGCGTGATCCGCGGGGGCAGTTGGAGCGACGGCGCCAGGGACGCGCGCTCGGCCGACCGGGACGGGCGCGTCCCGGGCGCTCGCGGCCTCCTAGGCTTTCGCCCCGCCCTCAGTTCAGTTCGGTGAGCTCAAGACGCTCGAGGACGCCAACGGCCGGTCGGTCACGGTCCCCGCAGACGCCGCGCGAGCCCTCCGCCCTGCAGCGACGTCGCCTCGACTTCGTCGGGCGCATGGACCGCGATCGCCAGCCTCCCTCCCAACGCGACGCCCAGGTCGAGGCCGCGATCCAGAACTACGAGATCGCCTTCCGGATGCAGTCGGCCGTCCCGGACCTCACCGACCTGGCCGGCGAGACCGAGGCCACGAAACGTCTCTACGGCATGGACTCGCCGGTGCGCGAGAAGGCCGAGTACGCCCGCCAGTGCCTGCTGGCCCGTCGGCTGGTGGAACGCGGGGTCCGCTTCATCGAGCTGACCTGTCTGCCCCGGCCGGCGGAACTCGGCCAGATCGGCAATCCTTGGGACCAGCACGGGGGACTCAAGACCGGGCATACCGAGATGGCGTTCCAGGTCGACCAGCCCATCGCCGGACTCATCCGGGACCTGAAGGCCCGGGGACTCTTCGAGCAGACGCTGATCGTCTGGGCGGGCGAGTTCGGCCGGACGCCCTTCGCGCAGGCCGCCGACGGACGCGACCACAATCCCTTCGGCTTCAGTGTCTGGCTCGCCGGCGGCGGCGTACGCGGCGGAGTGGTCCATGGCGCCACCGACGATCTCGGCTACCACGCGGTCCAGGACGTCTGCAGCGTCTATGACCTCTGGGCCACCGTGCTGCATCTTGCCGGCATGGACCACGAACGGCTGACGTACCGGTTCGGGGGCCGCGATTTCCGCCTGACCGACGTCCACGGCGAGGTCATCCGGCCCATCCTGTCGTGATCGTGACACGCAGGTCGCGACAGCGCCGGCCGCCCCCGCTACGGTGTCCGCGTGTTGCCTGATGTCCGAAGCCAGACCCGGGAATCCCTGCTGACCCTGTTCCAGGGATGGAACGAGCCGACCTACCGGCTCGACCAGCTGCTGGGCTGGCTCTACGCCCGGAGGGCGGCCTCGTGGGAGGAGATGTCGAACCTCCCCAAGGGCCTCCGCCAAAGGCTGGCCGAGACGTTCCGCCTCGCCCTGCCGGAACCGTTGAGGGTCCAGGGAGCGCAGGACACAACCCGGAAGTTCCTCTGGAAGCTAGGCGACGGGAGCCTGATCGAGAGCGTGCTCATCCCGGCCAACCCGGCCCTCTACGGCGAACGCAGTGATCGTCACACCCTGTGCATCTCGACGCAGGTCGGCTGCGCCTATGGCTGCCGGTTCTGCGCGAGCGGACTCGACGGGTGGAAGCGGAACCTGGAACCCCACGAGATCCTGGGCCAGGTCCTGGCCGTGGAACGATGGCAGTCGGCCCAGCCGCGGGACCCCGCCGCTGGACCCGCGCCGGAACGGTGGGTGGGCAACATCGTCGTGATGGGCATGGGCGAGCCGATGGCCAACTACCCCCACCTGATGGCCGCGCTCCGCACGCTCAATGCGCCCTGGGGCGGCAACATCGGGGCCCGCAAGATCACGATCTCCACCAGCGGCGTCGTCCCGGGCATCCGGAGCCTCGCCGACGATCCCCTGCAGTTCCGGCTCGCGATCTCCCTCCATGGAGCCACCGATGCCGTCCGGGGACAGATCATGCCGGTGAACCGGAAGTACCCGTTGGCGGAGCTGACCGCCGCCTGCGAGCACTACGTCGCGCAGAAGGGGAAGATGATCACCCTGGAGTACATCCTGATCGACGGCATCAACGCCGGGCTCGACCAGGTGGCTCCCCTCGCCCGCCTCGCCCAGAGGCTCCACGCCAAGGTCAACCTCATCCCGTACAACCGGGTGGAGGGACTGCCCTGGAACCGTCCGTCGGAATCCGACTGCCGGGCGTTTGCCCAGGCGCTGGAATCCCAGCGGGTCACGGCAACCCTCCGTCTTGAGAAGGGGCACGACATCGACGCGGCCTGCGGACAGCTCCGCCTGCGGACGGAACGGGAACTTGCCTCGGACCCGGCAACCCCCACTCTCGCGGCCTGATCACGGGAACCCACGACCCGTCCTTCCATGCTCGCCCTCCTCGACTACGGTGCCGGGAACATCCGGAGCGTCGAAAAAGCCCTGCACGCCGCCGGGGCCGACGTGCTCCGGACCGGTTCGGTTTCCGACCTCGCCAACGCGCGGGGGCTCGTGCTGCCGGGCGTCGGGGCGTTCGATGCCGGGCGTCGGTGCGTTCGACGACTGCCTGAACGCCCTGCACCGGCAGGAACTGGATGCGGCGGTCCGCGACTGGATCGGCAGGGGCCGGCCGTTCCTCGGCATCTGTGTCGGCTACCAGGCGCTGTTCGAGCGGAGCGAGGAGTTCCAGTCGTGCGCCCGTGGACTCGGCATCTTCAAGGGACCGGTGGTCCGGTTCCAGCCCACCGCGACGGAGCCCCATCTGAAGATCCCGCAGATCGGCTGGAACGAGGTGGAGGTCACCCAGGAGAACTGCCCGCTGTTCGCCGGCATCCCCCAGCGCAGCCATTTCTACTTCGTCCACAGCTACCACCCGCAGCCGGCCGACCCGTCGATCGTGGCGGGTTGGACCGACTACGGACATCGCTTCGCCTCGGCGGTGTGTCGGGATCACGTGTGGGCCACGCAGTTCCATCCGGAGAAGAGCCAGCAGGTCGGACTCCGGCTGCTGCGCAACTTCGTCGAGTTCACCAG
>VHCG01000107.1 GCA_016871805.1 Verrucomicrobiota bacterium | reverse complement strand
CGGCCACGCCGACCTCAAGAGCCACACCGGCTACACCCACACCGAGACCCGCCAATTGGCCGAGGCGTTGAGGCGGATGAAGGTTTAGCCATCGCGTCTCTTTATCGATCACGATTACCATTTCTACGGGTAGAAGTACCTGCGTGGCAGATCCCTTCCCCGACTTGGTGCTGATCGTGTTCCCCAATGGCAACCCCGCGGCGTTGCCGGATACGGTGAGCTCTCGTCAAACACAGCCAGCCAATCTCGTTTGCGGGCTTCAAGCCCACGGTGATAGCGTCCGCTCATGAGATTCCCGGGCTGGATTTCGAGGGCTGCGACCGTGATGGCCTTTTTCTGCGGTCTTCTCAACGCCGGTGAGCCGGCCACCGCGGTCGCGACCGTCATCACAGGCCTCGTCACCGGTCTCTCGGCCACCTCCGGCGGATCGGGATCCTTGAGTGCACCGGATGCGAGGCCTGCCGCCCCACCGTTGCCGCTCAGGTTGACGATGGACCCAGGGCCCAGCCTGAAGGTAAGCGGAGCCTCAGGGCTCAAGGTGCGTGTCGATTGGTCTGGGGAAATCTCTGGGCCGTGGACGCCTTGGAGCAACGTCGTCGTGGGAGCCAGTGGCTTCGCGCTTGTGGGACTGAGCGGGGAAGGAGATCGGCGGTTTTACCGCGCCGGAACGGTATCGGATCCGAGGCCTACGGGTCCGACAGACTTTGTTTGGATCGAACCAGGCGCATTCGTCATGGGGACCTCGCTGAGTGAACCAGATCGGCAATACGATGAAGTCCAGCATACCGTGATTCTGAGCCGTGGATTCTGGCTTTCGAACCATGAAGTGACCCAAGGCGAATACTTGGCGGTGATGGGTAAGAACCCCTCATTCTACACGGGCAATACGAACCGCCCCGTGGAGAGCGTTCATTGGAATGAGGCGGTCGAGTATTGCAAGAAGCTGACGGAAAAAGATCGTGCGGCTGGGCGCATCACGGCATCGCAAGAGTACCGATTGCCCACAGAAGCCGAATGGGAGTATGCGGCTCGTGCTGGGACCACCGGCCAGCGGCATGGGGAGTTAGACCAGATTGGCTGGTGGGCTGGCAATTCCATGTCCAAAACCCACCCCGTGAAGACCAAAGCAGCCAATGCCTGGGGGTTGTACGACATGATTGGAAATGTGATGGAGTGGTGTGCGGACTGGCGTGAGGAGTATCCGACCGGCACCGCGGTTGATCCGATGGGGCCTGAATTGGGGGATGTTCGTGTTGTCCGTGGAGGATCGTGGGGAAATCCGCCTGCGAGTACGCGCTCAGCCTACCGGTCCAGTTTCCGCCCTTATTTGCGAACCGATTTCCTCGGTTTTCGAACAGCTTTGAGCGCAGGACCCACTACTGAGCTCGTCGCGCCGTCCATCACTGCTTCTCCGCAAGGGGTGACGGTGAGGTCCGGGCAGACGGCGCGGTTCACGGTGATGGTGACTGGGACGGCGCCCTTGACCTTCCAGTGGCAGTTGAACGGGGTGGACCTCCCTGGCGCAACCGCAGCCAACTACACGGTGAACAATGCTCAGCTCGCCAACGCTGGTGAATATCGGGTGGTGGTGAGCAATCCGGCAGGGAGTGTCACGAGCACCCCGGCGGTCCTGACCATGAACCAGACAGCAGGAACATCAGGCTTCGTTTGGATCCAGCCAGGGACATTTCTGATGGGCAGTCCTTCAGGCGAAGAGGGGCGGTCGAATGGAGAGCTCCAACATACGGTGACATTGTCACAAGGGTTCTGGCTGTCGGACCACGAGGTGACTCAAAGTGAGTACTTGTCGGTGATGGGGAGCAACCCGTCCTTTTTCACAGGGGACCTGAACCGGCCTGTGGAGACAGTGAGTTGGGATAATGCAGTGCGGTATTGCCAGAAGCTCACTGAGCGGGAGCGTGCGGCCGGTCTGATAACCGCGCAGGAGGCCTATCGGCTGCCGACGGAGGCCGAGTGGGAATATGCGGCCAGAGCCGGAACGACGGGAGCGCGGCATGGGGAGTTAGATGCCATCGCATGGTGGTTGGGCAACTCAGGGAGTCAGACTCGACCCGTGAAACAAAAGGCACCGAACGCATGGGGCTTGTACGACATGATAGGGAACGTCTGGGAATGGTGTTCGGACTGGTACGGGGCTTATCCGATTGGGAGCGTGACGGACCCTATAGGCCCTGGTTCGGGCAACGACCGCGTGGACCGCGGGGGCGGGTGGGGCAGCGGTGCCGAGCGGGTACGCTCGGCCTATCGGGACGGGGACGACCCGGGCACCCGCAAGACCTTGGGCTTCCGTCCCGCCCTCAGTTTGGTTCGGTGAGCTCAAGGCAGCGCCGGAGGCGGCGAGAGCGGAGCGGCGGCGGAGCCGAAGTCGGCTGATCGACATGAAGCACCCGAAGGTGAAGGTGGATCTCTCTGGCACCCGGTTTGTCGACCATACGGTGATCAAGAAGCTCCAGGAGATGGCCCATGACTGGTCGCTCAAGAACCGGGAACTGCTGATCGAGGGATTGGACACCCATGAGCCGGTGTCCAGACACCCGCAGGCGGCGCGAAGGCGGCGTTGAGGTCGGAGAGGCTTGGGTGTACGCTGTTTCACTATGGTCCCTCTTTTCCAGTGGCTCCGGTCCGGACTCCTTGTGCTGATCCTGGCCACGACGGTCTGCCGGGCCCAGGAGACCGACTGGAACAACAACCTGTGGTTCCAGTACTTCGGGGATCATCCGATCGGGACCAACGGCTGGGGGGTCCATCTGGAGGGACAGGTCCGGCTGGCGGACATGGGGAACCGTTGGCAGCAGCTCCTCGCCCGGCCTGGAGTGAACTACGAGATCAACCCGTCCGTGATGCTGTCGGCCGGATACTGCTTCATCGAGGCCTATCCCTACGGCGGATTCCCGGTTCCACACCAGTTTCCCATCCAGGCCGCCTGGGAACAGGTGCTGTGGCGGGCAGACTTCCTGGGCCTGCGCTGGGTCCAGCGGTTCCGTCTCGAACAGCGCTGGATCGGCGTTATGGCACCCCAGACCGATGGAGGGTGGGCGGTCGCCGACTGGCGCTATGAAAACCGTTTCCGCTACATGCTGCGGACCACCATCCCGTTCAAGAAGCAGAGCCCGTGGTATGTGGCGGTGTGGGATGAGGTCTTCATCAACTTCGGCGAGAACGTCGTCCTGAACCAGTTCGACCAGAACCGCGCTGCGGTGGCCCTCGGGCGGAAGCTGTCGAAGACCGTGAACCTCGAGGTCGGCTACATGCTCCAGACGACCCAGCGCCGTGGGGGGCACATCTGGGAGCAGAACAACACCGTCATGGTGTCGTTGTTCTCGACCACCCCGTTCTGACCTCGAACCGGCCTGTCAATCTGGCCCTGGACCGTTCCGTGGGACCTCCACCCTCAGTCGAAGTCCCTTGGGCTGACGGGCTAGGACCTCGAGCTCGCCCCCGAGCATCCGAGCCCGAGCCCGCATGCTGGTCATGCCGAGACCCGACTGTGGGTGTGCCCACTGGGTTGGATCGGGCAGTCCTCTGCCATCGTCTTCCACCGTCAGGACAACGCCCCCGGGCTCATCTCGAACCGGATCGACGCCTCGGAGGCGCCCGAGTGCCGAGCGATGTTGGTCAGGGCCTCTTGGCAGATGCGGAAGAGATGCGTCTCGACCTCCTCGGGTTCTTTGCCAGACGACCCCGTCCCCAGTATGGCTACCGGCGTGTCGCAGCGTTGCTACGACAGGAAGGCTGGGAGGTAGGCAAGAGGCTGGTGCAACGATGGCGCCGAGACGGGGGCCTGAGGGTGCCGCCGACGCGCCGAAAGGTCGCACGACGAGGGGTTTCGACCGGATTGCCGACGCAGGCGCTGCACCG
>VHCG01000106.1 GCA_016871805.1 Verrucomicrobiota bacterium | reverse complement strand
GGGGTCTGTGGGCGCTCCCGCGCCCAGTGCCACAGAGCACGGTGGCACCCACCGATGGAAGCCGTCGGCTTCCGCTGGCTGCGCGTGAGTCTCCGCCCGCATGCTTGCTGAAAACTCCCCGGGCCCGGAACGTCGGGGGGTGTCCGGGGACAAAACACAGCGTTGGATCGATGCGCTACGGGAGGCGATCGATGCCCGTTCGCTGGTCCGCATCATCCTCTCCGATCCCGGTCCTGATTCCAGTGTCCGACGTCTCCGGATCCGCCCGGTGGAGATCCGTGGAGAACACCGGCTCCAGGTGGTTTCCGAGACCGCCACCCAGGCCACGACCCAGAATCTTCCGCCCGCGCCTGGGATCGATTCAGTGGCCCAGCAGCTGGGGAATCCCTTCCGAAGCGCCCTCCTGACCACCACGAGTCGATCGTTGCAGCTGCAACTCCGTCCCGACGGTTCAGCCCGTCTCCGGGCGGAGGAGTGCTCGACGCCCGTGCCGGATTTGGGACACGACCGTTTCAAGGTCCGCCGTATCGAAACCTCCAAGGCATGGCTCCGTCTGCTCGGCGTCACAACTCCTGGGGGGGCGGTCTGCAAGGGCATGGAGGCGAAGTTCCGGCAGATCCATCGGTTCGTCGAACTGCTGGAGCCCCTTCTGGGTGCCGCAGGTCTGATGGCAGAGGGGGCGGAGCCGTCCCCGCTTCCCTTGAGGTTTGTCGACGTCGGATGCGGCAAGGGCTACCTGACGTTTGCGGCACATGAGGCGCTGCAGGGCCAGGCCGGGCGGACGGTGTTTTCGCGCGGGATCGAACGGCGCGAGGACCTGGTCCGACGCGTCAATGCGACGGTATCCGAGGCGGGGGTCGAGGGGTTGATCTTCGAGGCGGGTTCGATCGAGGCCATGGATCCGGGTCCCATCGACATCCTCATGGCCCTTCATGCCTGCGACACGGCGACCGATGAGGCCCTTGCCTTGGGTGTCCGAACGGGCGCCCATCTGGTGATGGTGGCACCGTGCTGTCACCGGGAGCTCCGCCCACAGTTGGTGGCTCCCGACGCGTTGCGGGGTGCCTTGTCCCATGGGATCTTCCTTGAGCGGCAGTCGGAGTTCGTGACCGATGCCCTGCGGGCCGCCTTGATGGAACAGGCGGGTTACGAGACCCGGGTGTTCGAATTCATCTCCCCGGAGCACACGGCCAAGAACCTCATGATCGCCTGCATCCGCCGCGGGGATGCGGATCCCGGTAAGCTCCCGGCCGTCCGAGCCCTCGCTGGACTCTACGGAGTCCACCAGCAACGACTCGCGGACCGCCTGGGGGTTCCGCTCGTCGGCTGATCCTCTTCTTCAGGTATGCCTACCGAGTCACAACCGCCCGAGGGTACGGATTCATCGCCGGCGATTGCCGCCGGCCACTGGACTGCGTTGGAACGGCTTCGGGAGATCTTCCTCTCGGGACAACCGGTCCGGGGCTCCTATTGGACCTGCCGCGAGGATCTCGAGGCCTACGACGCGACCCTGGGTGAGCGGATCGGCTGGAAATGGGATGCGGTTCTGGACGAACTGGGTCGGCTGGGTTGGTGCCCGCCGGTGGGACCGCTCGTCGATTTTGGGTGCGGCAGTGGCGTCGCCTCACGACGCGTTCTCGGTCATGGGTCGGCGGATCGGTTCACGGAGATCCGACTGATCGACAAGTCGTCCCTCGCCACCGGGTTCGCCGCATCACGACTCCGCAACCTCGCCCCGGGAATCCGGGTGGTGGAGGCGGGTTCCGCCGATATGGCCGAGGTGATGGCGGGTTCGACGGTGCTGCTCAGCCATGTGTTGGGCGAAATGCTGCCCGTCGCGCGGCGTCAATTGGCATCGGCACTTGCCGGTGCCGCGGCGGTGATCTGGGTCGAACCCGGGACCCATGCCGACAGTCGGGCCCTGATCGCCATGAGGGAGGAATTGCTGGGGTCCTTCCACCCGGTGGTGCCCTGTGTCCATGCGGCCCGGTGTGGACTCCTCGCGGTGGGTCAGGAACGCCACTGGTGTCACTTCTTTGCGAATCCCCCGGTGGGCGTCTTGGCGGATCCGGATTGGGCAGCGTTTGCCGCGCACATGGGCATCGATCTCAGGAGCGTCCCGTACAGCTATCTGGTGCTCCAGCGGGGCGAGCCGCCTGTTCCCGGACCGGGCGATTCCGGGGAGCGGACCCGCGTGTTGGGCACACCGAGGATCTACAAGGGATTCTCACGACTTTTCTGCTGTGCGGAGGGTGGCGTCGGTGAGTTGGAACTTCCCCGGCGTCTCGATGAAGCCCTCTACAAGGCGATCAAACGTGAGGAGGCGGGTTCGCTCTTCCGTCTCCGCAGCGAGGCGGGCCGGATCCAGTCCATCGAGCCGGTGCCTCCCACACAGGGATGAGTGTTTGAACACGGGAAGGGGACTCACGCTGAGACGCTGAGACGCGGAGGGGAAGACCCGTTCTTGAGAGTGACGGGCTGGGACCTGTCTCGGTGCATGACCTCCAGGAATGCCAGTGTCGCAGACCCGCCCCCGCGCATCCCTTGAATCCCCTTCAGTCTCCCTGCCGTTTTCATCCTCTTCCTCCGTGTCTTCGCGTCACCGTGTGAGCCCTTCCGATTCCCCTCTGTGTGACACCGAAGGTGCTTGGAGCGGGCTGCCCCCCGCTGGTACCTCATGGAGTCACATCCCATGAAACTCGGCTTCGTCTCTGCCATCCTCCCCGAATGGACCCTCGACCAGGTCCTCGCCTTTGCCGCCCGGGAACAGTTCCGCTGTGTCGAGGTCATGTGTTGGCCTGTCGGCAAGGCCGATCGCCGCTTCGCCGGGGTCACGCACATCGATGTCGACACCCTCTCGGCAGCCCGGATCGATGCCATCCACGGGTCCTGCCAGAATCACGGCGTCAGCCTCACCGCGCTGGGGTATTATCCGAATCCCCTCGATCCGAAACCCGAGGTCTCCAAGGCCGCTGTCACCCACCTGCGCAAGGTCATCCGGGCCGCGCGCCAGCTCGGGCTCGACACCGTGAACACGTTCGTGGGTCGGGATTGGACGCGCAGTGTCGACGACAACTGGCCCCGGTTCCTCAAGACGTGGCGTCCGTTGATCGCCTTTGCCGAGGACCACGGGGTCCGTGTGGGCATCGAGAACTGCCCGATGTCGTTCACGGCGGATGAATGGCCGGGCGGCAAGAACCTGCTCACGACCCCTGTCCTCTGGCGACGCGCCTTCCACGACATCCCGTCGAAGCACTTCGGCCTCAACTACGATCCTTCCCATTTCGTCCTGCAGCACATGGATCCCGCCAGCCCGCTGAAGGAGTTCCAGGACAAGTTCTTCCACGTCCATGCGAAGGACGTGAAGATCCGTCGCGACCGGATCCATGAAGTCGGGGTCTTCGCGCATCCCCTCGAGTGGCATCAGCCGCGGATTCCCGGGCATGGCGAAATGGACTGGTCGAAGTTCCTTGGGGCGCTGATGGAGACGCGGTACCGCGGGCCGGTCTGCATCGAGGTGGAGGACGACACCTTCGGCAAGGATCTCGAAGGACGTCAGAATGCCCTGCGGGTCGCGGGCAACGTCCTCCGTCCGTTCCTGCCTTGAACCCCAGGAGGCAGCTTATGGCAACGCGATGGCATCGGATCCTTTCATGGGTTGGCGCTCCGCTGCTGGCCTGGGCGGCCGATTCCAACTGGCCGGTCTATCTCGGGGACGCCTCCAGCAGCCACTACTCCGCCCTGCGTCAGATCACGCCGCGCAATGTCGGCCGCCTGCAGGTGGCGTGGACCTTCCATGGAGGCGGTGCCGATCCGAACAACCGCTCACAGATCCAATGCAACCCGCTGGTCATCAATGGCGTTTTGTATGGGACGACAGCGGATCTGCAGGTTGTCGCCCTGGATGCGGCCACGGGTGTGGAGCGATGGCGTTTCGATCCCGCGTCGGTACCG
>VHCG01000105.1 GCA_016871805.1 Verrucomicrobiota bacterium | reverse complement strand
TGAAGGAGTTCCAGGACAAGTTCTTCCACGTCCATGCGAAGGACGTGAAGATCCGTCGCGACCGGATCCATGAAGTCGGGGTCTTCGCGCATCCCCTCGAGTGGCATCAGCCGCGGATTCCTGGGTATGGCGAGATGGACTGGTCGAAGTTCCTCGGGGCGCTGATGGAGACGCGGTACCGCGGGCCGGTCTGCATCGAGGTGGAGGACGACACCTTCGGCAAGGACCTCGAAGGCCGTCAGAACGCCCTGCGGGTCGCAGGGAACGTTCTCCGTCCCTTTCTGCCCTGAACTCCAGGAGTGAACCCATGGCAACGCGATGGCATCGGATCCTTTCCTGGGTGGGCGCTCCGCTGCTGGCCTGGGCGGCTGATTCCAACTGGCCGGTCTATCTTGGGGATGCCTCCAGCAGCCACTACTCCACCCTGCGTCAGATCACGCCGCGCAATGTCGGCCGCCTGCAGGTGGCATGGACCTTCCACGGAGGTGGTGCCGATCCGAACAACCGCTCGCAGATCCAATGCAACCCGCTGGTCATCGAAGGCGTTCTGTATGGGACGACGGCGGATCTACAGGTTGTCGCCCTGGATGCCGCCACCGGTGCAGAGCGATGGCGCTTTGATCCCGCGTCGGTACCGGGACTGACCAAGACCGGGGTCAATCGGGGGCTGGTCCACTGGACCGATGGGGTCGAGTCCCGGATCCTCTATGGAAACGATCACTTCCTCCATGCCCTGGATGCCCGGACGGGGAAGCGCATCCCGACCTTCGGCAAGGAGGGTTCGATCGATCTGAAGGAGGGCCTGGGGCGGGACGTAGGCCGGCTGTCGCTGCAGTCCACCACGCCGGGCATCGTCCACGGGGATCGGTTGATCCTCGGGATGCGACTCGGAGAAGGTCCGGCACCGGCGGCTCCGGGGCACATCCGGGCCTATGATGTCCGGACCGGTCGGCTCCTCTGGCGGTTCAACACGATTCCGGGTCCGGGGGAGTTTGGATACGAGACCTGGCCACCCGAGGCATATCGGCAGGTGGGTGGGGGCAATGTCTGGACCGGGTTCGCCCTCGATGCGGAGCGGGGCTGGGTGTTCTGCCCGACCGGGTCGGCGGCGTTCGATTTCTGGGGTGGCAATCGCATCGGACAAAACCTCTTTGCCAACAGCCTGATCGCGATCGATGTCGCGACCGGGCAGAGGGTCTGGCACCAGCAACTGGTCCACCACGATCTGTGGGATCGCGACCTGCCGGCGCCTCCAAATCTCCTCACGGTGAAGCGTGGCGGGAAGCGGATCCCGGCGGTGGCCCAGGTGACGAAGTCCGGCCACGTCTTCGTCTTCGATCGGCAGACCGGCGCCCCGTTGTTCCCGGTGAAGGAGGTGCCGGTTCCCGCCTCCGACATGCCGGGCGAATCAGCCTGGCCCACCCAGCCGCTCCCGCAGAAGCCGGCTCCATTCGCCCGACAGGTGTTCACCCATGCGGAGATCACCGACATCTCATCGGAATCCCACCGAGAGGTCCTCGAACGGTTTGTGAAGCTCAAGCCCCACGTCCCGTTCGGCCCACCGAGCCGACAAGGCACGGTGGTCCTGCCCGGATTTGACGGTGGCGCCGAATGGGGTGGGGCGGCGGTGGATCCCGAGGGAGTCCTGTACGTCAACGCCAACGAGATGCCGTGGGTCCTGACGCTCATCGAGGCGGCGCGGTCCGGAGCCGAAGGCCATGCCGATGGGGCGACGCTGTTCAACCAGTTCTGCGCGGCATGCCATGGTGTGGATCGCCGGGGCAACGCTACCCAGAACATTCCGTCCCTCGTGGGGCTCAAGGACCGCCGGTCTCGTGCCGAGATCCTCGCCCTGCTCCAGACCGGAAAGGGCGTCATGCCGTCGTTCGACTTCCTCACGGAATCCCAGCGTGCCGTGCTGGTCGATGCGCTGCTTGATGTGGCGTCGACGGGTTCCCGAGCCGGGACCGACGGAGTCTCGGGGGGTGCGTTCGCCGAGATTCCCTACACGTCGACGGGATATCACCGATGGCTCGACACCAATGGGTATCCCGCGATCAAACCGCCATGGGGAACCCTGAATGCGATCGATCTCAACACGAGCGAGTACCGGTGGCGGGTTCCGTTGGGGGAGTGGCCGGAACTATCGGCCCGGGGTGTCCCGCCGACCGGCACCGAGAACTACGGCGGGCCGGTGGTGACCGCAGGGGGACTGGTGTTCATCGCAGCAAGCCGGGATGAACACCTCCGGGCGTTCGATCGGAAGACCGGAAAGGAACTCTGGAAGGCCCGGCTGCCGGCGGCGGGGTATGCGACCCCGTCGACCTACTCGGTGGGGGGACGCCAGTTCCTCGTCATCGCCTGTGGTGGCGGGAAGATCGGGACCCGGAGCGGTGACGCCTACGTGGCCTTCGCACTGCCCCGCTGAGTCATGGTCCGACCGGACGCATCCGCCGAGGGGCAGCGCCACGGTGCGGCGTTCTCCCTGATCGAGTTGCTGGTCGTCATCGCAGTGATCGCGATCCTTGCATCCCTGCTGATGCCCGCACTGGGTCGGGCGCAGTCGATGGGCCGCTCGGCCGCCTGCCTGTCGAACCTCCGCCAGGTGGGTGTCGCCTGGCATCTCTACCTGGGCGACCACAACGAGCGGTTCCCGGACCGACGGGATCTCAAGCGGGATCTGATTGGCGGCTACCAACCGTGGTCGACCTGGCCGAAGAGTGACCCCAGGGCGGGGTGGTCGGCGGTGGTGCTCGGTTCGCTCCTCGCCTCGAAGCCGGTCTGGCAGTGTCCGGGCGTGACGGCTGGACCGATCGCGCGACTCGATCAGGTCCGGCAATGGGGTGGGACCGACACGAACCGGTCGGCCGAGGTCACCTATTGGATGTGGCGATTCGATCGCATCGACGATCCCGTGCCCGCCGACAATTTCTGGGGCCGGACCGTGGAGGAGTCCTTGGCGGGTTGGAGGACCTCCGGGAATCCCCTCGTGGTTCCGGGTTGTGGGCTTTCGGAGGTGGAGCTGGTGGTGGATCCGTATTTCCCGGCGACAATCCCGGCCATTCCCGAGCCGGTCCGCGGGCGGGCGGCACATCCGGGATTCCGCAATCGCCTGCAGATGGATGGTCACGCCGACCGTGTGCGGGACCGCCGACTCCGATAGGGCGGGCTCCTCGGGTCCACCGGTGCACGGGTTTGTCTTTCGTGGCGATTCCCGGAATCCTGATCACCCCAAGGTCCGCATGAAGCCCTCTGAATTCTTACGGTTCTGTCCGCGCTGTGGTGCTGGGCCTCATGAACCTCCGACGCCCAGCGCCTTCTCCTGTCCGTACTGCCAGTTCCGGTACTTCTTCAATCCGGCCGTTGCGGCTGCAGTATTTGTCCGGAGGAATGACGGCCGCGTCCTGCTGATCCGCCGTGCCAAGGATCCGGGCAAGGGACCCCTTCTGCCGCCCGGGGCTTCATCGATCACGGGGAGACCGCGGCGGCCCGGGAAATCCGCGAGGAGGTGGGATTGGAGATCCGCGAGGTCCGCCTCCTGTGTTCCCAGCCCAATGCCTATCACTACGGCGGGGTCACCTATCCGGTTCTCGACCTGTTCTTCACCGCCTGGGCGGCGGACGGTTCGGAGGCGAGGGTGATATAGGAGGTGGAGAGCCTGGAGTGGGTGGATCCTGCCTCCGTGGCTCCGGAGGACCTGGCCTTCCTGTCGATGCAGGGGGCCTGGAGGCGTTGGAACGACTCGGGCTTTGAGCCGAGGCGAGGTTCGGTCTAGCGACCCGCAGGCGGGTTGCCGGAGATCACCTTCCGAAGATCCAGGAAGTACGGGGCGGAGTAGCTGCTCTCGGGGAGACGCTGCATCACCGTCGGGAAGGTGTAGTCGAACTTGTACCGGTACGGCACGATCGTCTTCTCACCCGTGATCGGCACATCCGCCTCCCAGCGCTCCTGGGTGCCCCCGACGCGCTGCATCGGATAGAAATTCTCCCCGATGACGACGTAGGCCTTTACATCGGCCGTGTTGGCACCGCGTTGGGACGTGTCCCATTGGACTTCGAAATGATAGACGTCCGGCGCCTTCTGAACCGCGGTCCGAGGGGTCAGATTCGTGTAGACCGGGGTGCAGCCGGTGAGGGCGAGGAGGGCTCCCAGGGTCAGGACGGCACAAAGAGGCTTCATTACGGGAGGTGAAAGTGACCGCCGCGGTCGGATGCGGCAAGCCTCGTCCTCAGACCCGACCGGTCGCGTCAGCCCTTCGCAGATCGTTCCCTCAGCTCTCGATCATGCTCTGGAAGATGAACCGGCCGTCGGTGGAGCCGAGGAGGGGTTCTGCGGCGCGATCGGGATGAGGCATGAGGCCGGCGACATTGAAGCGGTCGTTGGCGATGCCGGCGATGTTGAG
>VHCG01000104.1 GCA_016871805.1 Verrucomicrobiota bacterium | reverse complement strand
CGTGCCTACAAGTCGGGGCTGTTGAAGATCGGGGGCCACATTGACGAGGAGTACCAGGATCCGGGCGCCAACTGAGGGGCCGGCGCCGCGGAGTGGGGGCCCGCCTGAAACAAACCGCTCTCAGTAGTCCTGGGACCGGCTCATCAGGGGCGACTGCCACGCCCCCTTGGCACCGGGGGTGTTCACCTTGGGTGGGGCATCCATCGGCGGCCCCATCGGGTTCTGCATCTGCTGCGCCATCTGGGGCTGCTGCCCCCCCTGCATCGCCATCATCTGCTGGCCCTGCTCGCCGAGCTTCTGACGGACGCCATCCAGCTGCTCGCTCACCTGCTCGAGCTTGCCCTCGGTCTCGTCCGACGGCTCGAGTCCCTGCAGCTGATTGAGCGCCTGCTCGGCCCCCTCGAGGCGGGCCGCCTGCTGCTCGAGCGATTCATTCTTGGGTTGTTGCATCAGGCGGTCGGCCAGCTTGGAGAGCGCCTCCTCCAGACGATCCTGGGTCTGATCCGCCTTCTGCTTCAGACCCTGCTTCTGGGGCTGGAGCTCTCCGGCCTGCTGGTAGAAGTCGAGCGACTGGCTGAGCATCTGGGTCTTCTGCTCGAGACTCTGGTGGTCGGCCTGGTTCGCCAGCTGGTCGGCCTGGTCCTCCATCACCTGAGAGAGCCGCCGGTTCACCGCCGCAAGCGTCTCCTTGGCGGGCTCGTGGTCGGGGACCTTGTCGAGGGCCTTCTCCACCTGCTCCTTGGCCATGCGGAGCACCGCCAGCTTCTCCTTCGGCCAGGGCATCTGGAGCTCCTGGGTCATCAGCAGCCGCGCATTGAACGTCAGCGCATCCGCCAACCGTTCCTTGCCCTGCTGCAGGGCCTCCTGGATCGCCTCGTCCTTGGGCTTGAGCTGCGCGGCGTCCTCGATCATCGCCACGCCTTCCTCGATCTCCTTGAAGTCGGGACGCGGGATCGGGGCCTCCGTCGGACGAGGTGCCACCAGACGGGTAGACTGGGACTTCCGGGTGCCCTCCTTCATCAGCGTGTCGGCCAGCTGATCCCGCGATGTCTGCTCCCCTGACTGGGCCTCGGGATTGTTGGGGTCGGTCTCCTGAGCCGAGGTGAACCGCTCGAAGGCGTTGCGGAGCTTCTCGAGCTTCTGCTGCAGCGGAGCATTAGGCTTCTGCGCCTCGTCCAGGTTCCGCTTCGCGTCCGCAAGGAGCAGGTCGAGGAGCTGACGTCGGACGAACTCGAAGTTCGACCGGTGGGTCGGAGTGTCCGATTCCCGGATGAGGCCCGCGAACTGCCGCAGGCTCTCGCGCCAGCGTGCGATCGTCTCCTCGAGGTTTGTACGCTTCGTCGCCTCGCCCAGACGGAACTCCGCGTTGCCCTTCTGGAACCGGGCCTTGCGCGACAGCGTCCTCCCGCCGAGGGATTCGGCGCGGTCCAGCGACAGCAGGGCGTCCTCGAACTGGCCGGCCGCATAAAGCGCCACCCCATGATCGTAGAGCAGTCGGACGTTCTCCGGATCCTTCTCCAGCGCCGCCGCCAACACCGTCACGGCCTTCGCCGCCTGGCCGTTGGTGATCGACTGCTGCAGGGCCGGGATGTCGACGGGGGTGGCCAGCACCGGCACCGACAACACCGCGGCGGCCACGAGGCCGGCACCCAGTCGACAGAGCGGAGAGGTGATCAGGGATCCGGCGTTCATGAGGAATCAGGGCGAAGGTGCAGGTGCGGTGGCGATTGCGACAGGACCGCGCCTTCGGACCGCCCGATCCGCCGCGAGCAGAACCTGCCCCAGCAGGCAGGCGACCGCCAGTGCCAGCGGGACGGGGAACAGCTCGCGGTAGTTCTTCAGGTCCTCCCGGGCGGCCGCCTCGGTCATGGGCTCCAGGATCTCCTTGCGGAAGAGCTCCAGGCCCTCACCCTTGTCGCCCAGCCGGTAGTAGCGGCCCCCTGTCACGGCCGCCAGACGCTGCAGGTTGCTCTCGTTGAGACGCGAGACGACTTCCTGACCGAAGCTGTTCTTCGCCGCACCTCCCCGATTCGATGGAACCTTCGCCCCGCCCGGTGTGCCGACGCCCATCGTGACGACCCGGATCTGATACTGACGCGCGAGACGGCGAGCGGTTTCCACCGGATTGCTCGTCAGGTCCTCGCCATCCGACACCAGCAGGATGAGCCGGGGATTGATCCGGTTGGTCTCGAAATACCGTCCGCCCCGCTCCAGCGCCGACGTCAGGGAGCTGCCCGGATCCTCCAGCAGATTGGGGTCGAGGTAGCGCATCATCATGCGCAACGCGAGGGTGTCGAAGGTCAGCGGGGCATTCAGGTAGCCCACGCCGCTGAAGGTGATGAGGCCGACACGATCCGATCGATTGGAGGCCAGGAAGCGGTCGAGGGCATTGGTGGCCGCGTACCACCGGCTCGGACGGACATCCTGGGCCAGCATCGAACGCGAGGCATCGAGGGCGATCAGGTACGGGATGCCCTGCAGGGACGATTGATCGCTCTTGCGGAACCACAGCGGACGCGCCAGCGCCAGCAGGGCGAAGGTCAATACCCCCAGGCTCAGGACAAGATCTAGGTTCAGCGCCCACGCCGAGGTGTTGGCCGCCGCCCAGGAGCGGTTGGGGCCACCCACGAAAAGGATCCGACGGCTCTGGCCCGCCCTACGGGATCGCCACAGCAGCCAACCGACTGCGGCGACCACGAGCGGGGTCAGGTAGAGGATCCAGGAATGGGCGAAACGCATGGCGGGAGTGGGTCAGGTCACACGCACGTTCCAGATCCGGGTCCGGGCCAGTCCCAGGAGCCAGACACCCAACGCCACCGCGGTGAACCAGGGGTACAGCTCCTGCCAGTTCACATAGCGCTTCTGGACGATCTGGCGCTTCTCCAGCTGGTCGATGGCCGTGTAGATGTCCCGGAGCGCCCGGGCATCCTGCGCCTGGAAGAACAACCCTCCGGTCATGCGGGCCACGCGGTTCAGCTCGTGTCCCGCCGCCGCCGAGGGGCTGACCGAGTCCGGTCCCACCAGGATCGTGTAGACCTTGATGCCGGCCCGCACCGCCATCGGAGCCGTGTCGAGCGGACGCGGCCCGGCCGAGTTGTCGCCATCCGTCACCAGGATGATCACCCGGCTCCGGTCGCTGTCCTGTTTCAGGAAGGTCGTGCCCGCCTGGATCGCCCAGCCGATGCCCGTGCCCGTCGCCAACTCCGACTCCTTGAGCGAGGCCAGGGCCCACTCGTGATCGAGCGTCAGCGGACTCACCAACCAGGGCGTCCGGGCGAAACAGACGATGCCGATCCGGTCATTGGCGCGGCCCTTGATGAAGTCCTCGGTCACCGCCACCAGGGCATCCCGACGGCTGACCCGACGTCCCTTCAGCCGGAAGTCGGTCTCGGCCATCGACCTCGAGAAATCCAGCGCCAGCATGATGTCGATGCCCTTGCTGGGATCCGGCACCTCGCCCCGGGGAATCCGGGGACGGGCCAAGGCCAGGATCAGCAGCGTCAGCGGCAGCAGCCACCAGATCCAGGACACCCGACCCGGACGGGCCTTCGGGATGCGGGCGAGGGCTTCCATACCTCGCAGCGTGGGCACCGGGATGGACGGCAAGGGCCCTCGTCGCCCCATCCACCACAGCAGCGGCGGGACCGCCAAGAGCAGGAGCAGCACGACCGGGTACTCGAACTCGAACCCGGAGATGAAGAATCCCGGATTCATCGCCCTCCCCTTTCCGCCGGCGGCTCCGTCTGGGAGGGGGCCGAGTCCAGTCGACCATGTCGGAGGAAGGCCTCAGCCGCATCGAGCAGTCCGGACCGGGACGCGGCATCGGCGGACCCGCGGGCGAACTTGATGCGGTCACAGAACCCCAGATACCGCCCCAGCCAACCGGCCGCCGGCTGGCTCACATCGGCTCCCCGGGCCGCATGGTCGAGGAACTCCCGGGTCGTCTGAAACCGGATCGCAAGACGGAACCGCCATTCCACGAAGTCGCGCAGCAGCTCGGACGATTCGATCGACAGCGCATACGCATCGATTGTCGCCTGCCGCTCCCGCAATCGGGCCAACCGCTCCAGGAACTCCGGGGTGCGGTCCGCCTCGAGGACAACCGGCACCTCGACCCGCGTCGCGGGACGACGTCGGAACCAGCGCCGTCCAAGGACGAACAGGAGAAGCAGTCCTACCACCACCGCGAGCCAGAACCAGGGCGACTCCCACCACGGGGGCATCGGAACCAGGGTCAGGTCCTCGACAAGGCTGGTGGGTTTGTCCGCCATGGGTTCGTCAGGTCGTCGGGTCGTCAGGCCACACGTCGCTTCGCCGAGTAGTCGAGGAACTTCTGCAGTCGCTGGGGCCACGGCTGGTCGGTTCGGACCTCCAGCTCCGGCACCCGGCTTCTCCGGAAGGTGGCGATGAGCTCCCGCTGGCGTTGTTCTCCCAGGGCACCCCAGGCCGCACCCC
>VHCG01000103.1 GCA_016871805.1 Verrucomicrobiota bacterium | reverse complement strand
CCTCGAGAACTTCATCGGCGAGGCCCGGCTCGTCGCCGACCTGATCCATACCAACATCGTCCAGACCTACCACCTCGGGGAGAGCCCCTCCTCCTGCTACATGTGTATGGAACTCATCCACGGCATCAACCTCGACCAGCTCCGCCAGCAACTCTCCCGGCTCCGCAGGCCCCTTCCCGTCGAACTGGCGGTCTTCATCGTCAGCCGCATCGCCCGTGGACTCGCCTATGCGCACGCGAAGACCGGCGGCGACGGCCTCCCGCTCGGGATCGTCCACCGTGACATCAACCCGAAGAACATCCTCATCGCCCGGGAGGGCGACGTGAAGGTGACCGACTTCGGCATCGCCAAGGCCCGCGGCTACCTCACCACCCACGAGGGCGAGGAGGTTGCCGGACGCCCCGAATACATGAGCCCCGAGCAGGCCGACTTCCAGGTCACCGACCGCCGCTCGGACCTGTTCTCGATGGGCATCGTGCTGGTCGAGCTCATCACGGGGACCCATCCGTTCCGGGGAGCCACACCTCGCGAGTCCCTCGATCGGATCCTCAGGATGCCCCTCCCCCGTTTCGGCGAGACACACCCGGGCATTCCTGACGGCCTCGAGCGGATTCTCCAGCGCCTGCTCCAGCGGGATCCCGCGGCCCGCTACCCGACCGCCGACGCGGTGCTCCACGACCTCGAACACCACATCTACCAGTCCGGCTATGGTCCCACCAACGAGACCCTGGGACGCTTTGTCCGCGAACTCTTTGGTGGCACGCCGGCCTCCAGCTGAGATCCTTCTCCCGACGACGGTTGGCTCCCCCCCTCCGTCGACTGAATCGATTCCCTCCCCTGAACCGCACGACATGAGCCGAACCCGAAAGACCCACCGATCCGGTGTCACCCTTGGACTCCTGCAGCACGCCTGTGGAGCCGATCCCGCCGAGAACCTCGCCACCTGCCTCGCCGCCGCTGAGCGGGCCGCCAAGGACGGCGCGCAGATCCTCTGCACCCAGGAGCTGTTCCGGTCCCAGTACTTCTGCCAGAACGAGGACCACGCCCACTTCGGCCTGGCCGAGACGATTCCCGGCCCGAGCACCGAAGCCTTCCAGAAACTCGCCCGCCGCCGCGGCGTCGTGATCGTCGCCTCCCTCTTCGAGCGCCGCGCCCCGGGCCTGTACCACAACACCGCGGTGATCATCGATGCCGACGGCACCCTGCTGGGCCGCTACCGCAAGATGCACATCCCGGACGACCCACTGTTCTACGAGAAGTTCTACTTCACCCCGGGTGACCTCGGCTTCAGGGCCTGGAACACCCGCTTCGGGCGCATCGGGGTCCTGATCTGCTGGGATCAGTGGTATCCCGAAGCCGCCCGCCTCACGGCGCTTCAGGGTGCCGAGATCCTGTTCTACCCGACCGCGATCGGCTGGCATCCCTCCGAAAAGGCCGAGTATGGCGCGCGCCACCATCTGGCCTGGGAGACCATCCAGCGCTCGCACGCGGTCGCCAATGGCTGCTTCGTGGCCGCGGTGAACCGGATCGGACTGGAACAGCCCATCGGCGGGGACGGCCTCGAATTCTGGGGACAGAGCTTCGTTTCGGGCACCAGCGGGGAACTCCTCGCGAAGGCCAGCGTCAACAAGCCCGAGAATCTCCTCGTCGAGGTGGAGCTCGCGAAGTCCGAGACCACCCGGACCCACTGGCCCTTCCTCCGGGACCGGCGGATCGACGCCTACGGCGACATCACACGCCGGTTCATCGATTGACGGACCACGGCCTCCGGCCAAAGGCGCGGGGCCTCCGAATCCAGGACGGCTCAGCCGCCGTGCGAGGCGAGATACCGCTCGGCCTCGATCGCCGCGCCGCAGCCCATGCCGGCCGCGGTGACCGCCTGGCGGTAGACGGAGTCGGCACAGTCCCCCGCCACGAACACGCCCGGGACCCGCGTCGCGGTGCCCTTCACCGGCACGACGTATCCGGCGGGATCGAGGTCGAGCTGACCCTGGAAGAGCTGCGTGTTGGGGACGTGTCCCACCGCGATGAACACCCCGGCGCACGGCAGCACCGATTCGGCCCCGGTCTTGAGATTCTTGAGTTTGACGCCCGTCACCTTGCCGGCCGACACGTCCTGGACCTCGGTCAGGACCGAATCCCAGACCATCGAGATCTTCGGGTTGGCGAGGGTCCGCTCGGCCATGATGCGCGAGGCACGGAGGGAGTCACGGCGATGCACGAGGGAGACCTTGGAGGCGAACCGGGTCAGGTAGTTGGCCTCCTCGCAGGCCGAGTCCCCGCCGCCCACCACGACCAGGTGCTGGTTGCGGAAGACCGGCAGCGCGCCGTCACAGGTGGCACAGTAGGTGACCCCCTTCTTCTCGAGCTCGTGCTCCCCGGGGATGTCGAGGTGCTTGTGGCCGGCCCCGCTGGCGATGATGAGGGTCTTGGTCTCGACCGGCTGGCCGTCCACGACGAGTCGGATCGGGGACGACTTGAGGTCGACCGATTCGATCACGCTGAACTGGACGCGCGCGCCGAACTTCTCGGCCTGCTGCTGCATCCGCTGCATGAGCTCGAAGCCATCGACGCCATCGGGGAAGCCCGGGAAGTTCTCCACGATGCTGGTGGTCGTCAGGAGTCCGCCGGGCATGACCCCGGTCAGGACGAGCGGCTTGAGATTGGCGCGGGCGGTGTAGATGGCGGCGGTCAGTCCGGCGCAGCCGGTTCCCATGATGACGACGTTTTCCATAAGAGCGCGCGACGTTAGGCCGGAGGCGCCGCGCCGGCAAGGAGCCGGGCGAGGCATCCCACGCTCACACCCGTGCTTCACACACCGACGACGTCAGGACATGAAAAACGTCACCAGAATCGTAGCAGCCCCGACCTCAAGCACCAGCAACCGGACGTTCCATCGCCTGTCCCCAGGCCTTGATCTTGAGACAGGCACAGCCCGGCTTCTCGAGCGCGCCCCGTGGTCCTGTTCCTCAACCACAACCAGGATCTCCACCCCTGTCGCCTTGACACCCGTGTTACGACATTTGGGCAGTGCCCAAGATGATTCCAATCCCATCGGAACAGGTGGCCCCCGGGGATCCGATCCGTGAATGGATCCCACTGCTCGAATTGGGAAGAGCCTCCAGGCCTGGATTCGGCACCTCGGTAATCCCCGTCCGGGCCGAGTCCGTCCGGGACTGGATTCATACGGTGAAGACCCTGGGGTTCCGATCGATCCTCTGTCTTCTGACCGCGGAAGAGCTCGCCGCCTACTCGCATCTGCCCGGAGGACTTCAGCGCGCCTACGAACGGGCGGGATTTGAGACGGAATGGCTCCCGATTCCGCCGGATACCGTCGGCGTCCTCAAACCTGGCCATCGGGCGGTTCTGGAGGCCGCCTGGAGACGTTTGCCGCGTCCGCTGCTGGTGCATTGCAACATGGGACAGGTCCGCAGCGCCGCGGCAATCGCCCATCTACGGGAGGTGGCCGACGCTGGCTCGACGCCCTGCTCCGAATCCCAGCAACGGCAGATCCTGCGCCTGATCCGCAATTCCAAACGCCGCCACGCCCCATGTGCGCTCCGCCGGGACCGGTTTGGAATGGAGGATTATGGACGCCTTGGACACCTGCTCCGATCCGTCCCGATCACCCAACTCGACCGCTTTCTGGGTGAGATTGACGTGGTCCGAAACACCCACCGGACCTGCCTGCCCTGCAGCCTCAAGTTCCTCGCCTTCTGCCAGGTCTTCTCCCGGGATCGCCTGCCCCGTCGCCACGCCCTCTACATCACAGAATTCCGGGCGCGGTACGCCGACCACATCGGGCACCGGGATTTCATTGCCGAGGTTCAGGAGGCAATCAACGCGGCAATAGGCTCCAAAGACAAACATCCCCAACGCCTCGGACATGTTATCTGACGCCCACAACACTCCCCCATCCAGATTTTCAGGACGACTTCGTGACACAAGTTGCCGAAGTAATTGGTTCTCACCGCCGAAAACGCATCAAGCCCGGTGGCTCGATGACGGGCTGTGCCAATTACGCCCATCCTGAAGTTCCCAACCGACTTGAGAGCGTCTCCCACTGGTCACTGCCACAGGTCGCAGTCACAGGTCGGTAGCCCCGGTGTTGGATCGTGATTGTGTCGCCCGGAACGAACTGGTGCCCCTCCAGGACTCCGATCTCAAGGGGACTTTCGACATGGAAGCGCTCCAGCAGCGCCTCCTGGGTCTTCTTCTGGCCACTGGCACTCACCCGCACCTCCACCATCACCCAGATCGGGAACGGTGCGTCAGCCTTGGGGGCGATTCTGGCGACCTGGCTATTGCCCGGGAGCCGGGTCTCGCGCCAGGTGATGAGGACCGGAATCGACGGCTTAAAAATGAATCGGGAACCAGAGCCGAATCCCATCCGGCCGGTGAAGGCTCAGACCAAGCCCAAAACCACGGCTCCGATCATCACCCACCCGGCGATTCCACAA
>VHCG01000102.1 GCA_016871805.1 Verrucomicrobiota bacterium | reverse complement strand
GACGTGGCCCCGGTGCAGCGCCTGCGTCGGCAATCCGGTCGAAACCCCTCGTCGTGCGACCTTTCGGCGCGTCGGCGGCACCCTCAGGCCCCCGTCTCGGCGCCATCGTTGCACCAGCCTCTTGCCTACCGCCCAGCCTTCCTGTCGTAGCAACGCTGCGACACGCCGGTAGCCATACCGCGGATGCTTTGCCGACAGCTCGGCCAGACGGCGGTGCAGCGCCTTCTTTGGCTCGCTGAGCTCTGTTCCTCGGTACCGCCAGGTCGACCGGGCCAGCTTCAGCATCCGGCACCCAGCCCGGATCGAGCAGACCCCGTCCTGACTCAACCGCCTCACGTGCTCCCGGCGTGTCGCCGGGCTCAGAGCTTTTTTTCGCATACAGCCTCCAAGACACGGTTCTTGAGCAGTGACTCCGCCAGCATCTTCTTCAACTCGCTGTTCTCTCGTTCCAGCTCCTTCAGCCGTTTGGCCTCATCCACCCCCATCAGTCCGAACTGCTGACGCCACCGGTGGTAGGTTGCCTCAGAGATGTTCCTCTCCTGGCATACCTCGCGGATCGGCTTCCCGCCGTCCGCCTCCCTCAAGGCTCGGATCTTCTCCTCTGTCGTGTGTCGCTTTCCTTTCATGGTCTGGTCTCTTTCTTGGTCGCCCAGACTCTCACTCCCTCTGGATCCGTTTTGCGAGGTCACGTCAATGGACCATCATTCTTGGAAGGATGGCCGAGGTCCGGTTAGCCCTGTCTGACAGCCACCGTGTGGAAGGTACCGGAAGGTGAAAATCCAAGACTCGTACTGACGAATCTACTGACGAACAGGGGGTAAAAGCGTTCTGGGAGACCAGAAACCCACGTTTTCCCGAGGAAAAACGCATTGGAGGCGAGGGTCGGAATCGAACCGACGAATGGGGCTTTTGCAGAGCCCTGCCTTACCACTTGGCGACCCCGCCGCGAACAGCCCGCAAAGTGAACGTCACGGAGGACGATCGGGCAAGGGCGATTCGAAACGATTCGAAACGAACAACGCACAAGAAAAAACCCAGCGTCACCAGGTCACCACGGAATCCGCGGCGAAGATCGCTTCGACCAGCTCACGATAGTCCGGCTGCGGGACCGTCAGATCCACCATGCGGACTTCCAGGTCGGGCTGACGGCGAATCGCCTCGAGCAGTTCCAACTTCGAAGTCTCCAAGGAGCGGGTGAGGACGTGCAGCTGGATCTTCATGGTCAGAACTTCAAGACATACGTGCAGCCGGCAATGCGACGGACCAATTCAACCGCCGGGATCTCCTCGTACGGCACCGAGGCCTCACCCAGGTCCGCCAGGTCCGGAGACCCCTGCTCCACCCAGACCGGCCGTCCCCAGTCGCGAATGATCGGCAGATAGCGCGAGAAGTTGTCCTCGTCGACCAGCTCATCCACGAACTCGCCCAGCGCGCAGACCGCCGGGGCCTCGAGGTATACCGACACCTCCGCCTTCTTCCAGGCACCGATGCCCGCCGCGATCCGGATTGCTTCCGCCGGACGTGCACTCGTCCGGGGATCGCCCGAAACGATGAAGAGGACCTTGGGACTCATGTCAGTCTTGGACTCAGTTGAACGAGACGAAGCGATCGGTGCCGGCGATCAGATCGCTGACCACGGTCAGACCCGCGAACGCCGCGGAGTCGTCGACCGGCACCCCATGGTGATGGGCGCCGTAGGCACAGGCATACAGCTTGAGTCCCCTGCCCTTGAGGGACTGGACCTCGGGCCGCGCCACTCCCTTTACGGCCTCGTCGATGCAATACGCATAGACATCGCACCCCGCCTCCAGCGCAGCGCTCACAACCCCAAATGTATGGCGGAACGAATCGGTGTCCGGCGACGACGACACCAGGATGCCGAGCTTCCGGGCACGTTGGGTGGAATCTTGTCCCATGAGAGGAGTGTAGCACCCCCTCACGGAGGCGAGAAGCCATCAGGGGGAGGATCAGCGAGTGGATGTGGGTGGAGCGAGAAGCCGCCCCATGGCGGCGGCAGCGGATCCTCTCGGAACGCCAGAGGGTCCAGTGGGTTCAACCCCTGGGTGAGGTGGGCGCTCCCGCGCTCAGTGTCGCAGGGCACTGCGACACCCACCACCAGCACCACCAGCACCCTCAAGGCTCCCGGACGCCGGGGAAAAGACGGGGTAGGTTTGGGCTCTCTGGGTGGGGCTTGGAAGGCCTTCCCAGAGGATGAGAGCGACCCAGTTTGATGGCTTCGTTTTCGACCTCACTGCAACCTCGAAAGGAATTCCATCAGGTGTGGAAGAGGGAGTTTGACAACGCTCACACAGTTTCCTAAATCGATTTCGTTCTCCGCAGTATCCTATGAAACCATTTTCCCTTTGTCGGTTGCGTCGTCCCTCGAAGGACGCCTTCACCCTGATCGAGCTGTTGGTCGTGATCGCGATCATCGCGATTCTGGCCGGCATGCTGTTGCCCGCCCTTGGCAAGGCCAAGGACAAGGCCCAGATGACCACGGATCTGAACAACGTGAAGCAGATCCTGTTGGCCAACCACATGTATTCGACCGACAACAACGACTACAACGCCCACTGCGGCTGGGGAGGCGACCTGACCGGTCCCGACTGCTGGGCGTATGCCACGGCGAACAAGGGACGCATCCCGTCCATGCCCGCGACCGCCACCGCGAATAGCATGGCCAACTGTGCCGGCAAGGACCTCAACTCGTCCCAGTGGACCAACCAGCTCGCATTCTTCCGGGTCGGCCAGCTCGGGCCGTTCCTTCAGACCCACCAGGTGTTGTGGTGCCCGAAGGACGTCGCGCTCCGGAAATCCAGCCAGAAGCAGCGCACTGCGTGGATCGGACGCCCCGTGAAGGTGACCTCGTACTGCTGGACCGGAAACATCGGAGGTTATACCGGGACCAAGGGCGCGCCACCCTCGCCGGACGGCCGCACCTACAAGATCACGGACTTCATGCCGACCGACTGGCAGCTTTGGGAGCAGAACGAAGCCGAGGCCTTCTTCTTCAATGACGCCGGCAACAATCCGGAGTCGATCGGCGAGACCCTCTCCATGCGCCATTCGGGCGTGGCCAACAGCATCGGCCTCCCCTTCGCCAGCGCCAAGTCCCTGCCGGGCGGCGCTGTCGTGGGCCGCTTCGGCGGCAGTGCGGACAACGTCAAGTGGGTCAAGTGCTGGAACCTGGTGAACCGCAAGGAACCAGTGCCGAACGACCTGCTCTGCGGCCCCCGGTATCGCTGATCCCTGCCGCCGTCACACTCCATGCACCCCAGGAAGGCCATTCTACTGGGAGTCCTCGTGGCCATGGCGCTGGTTGTCCCGACCGGATGCAGCAAGCCGCCCGCCGAGGATCCCAGCGTCATCAAGGCGGTCGACAGCCTGCCTGGCTCGAAGGAGGTCTGGGCGGCCGTCGACAAGAAGGACTATGAGGGGGTCATGACCGCACTGGGCAAGGTCCGGGAGAAGGTCACGACCGAGGAGCAGAACACGCAGTACATGATCCTCGCCTACAAGGTCCGGGAACGCCTCACCGAGACGGCCCCGAACGATCCCAAGGCGATGGAGGTCGTGGCACTGCTCCGGGGTCTGACCACCGGACGCTGAACCCTCCTCCACGACCCATTCAGGGGCGCCCTCCGGGGCACCCCTTTTTCTTTGCCAGGCATGGCAGCCCCCTTCCCCTCGCCGTCCGCGTTTCAGCCTCGACTGGGTTGCCTTGCTGAACAAACGCGGTCTACCCTTCGTCTTCGATTTCAACGCATGAAGCTCCTGATCGCCTCCCTCCTCGGTCTCGGCCTCGTCTCCCCAGTGGCGGCAGCCCAGGTCGACTTCAAGAAGCAGGTCCGTCCCATCCTCGAGGTCTACTGCCTCAAGTGCCACGGCGACGAGAAACCCAAGGGGGGGCTGTCCCTGACAACCCGTGCCGGTGCGCTCAAAGGCGGCGAAGACGGACCTTCCATCGTTGTCGGCAAACCAGACCAATCCCCGCTCTACACCACCACGACGCTGCCGGAGGACCACGATGACGTGATGCCGCCGAAGGGTGAGAAGCTGTCGAAGGCCCAGCAGGCGACGTTGAAGCAGTGGATCGAGGAGGGCGCGGTATGGCCCGACGATCTCAAGCTGCAGCAGCGCGAGAAGGTGGACTTCGTCAAGCAGGTGAAGCCGATCTTCGAGGTCAACTGCGTCTCCTGCCACAAGGAGGGGAATGCCAAGGGGGATCTCCGCATGGACGACAAGGCCGCGTTCCTCGCGTCCTCCAGCATCGTCCCGGGCGATGCCCAGGCCTCCAGTGTCTATACCACCACGGTGCTTCCGGCCGACCACGACGATCTCATGCCGCCCAAGAAGAAGGGTGGTCCGCTGGCGTCGACCAAGACCGATCTGATCCGGGACTGGATCGACCAGGGCGCCTTCTGGCCGGACGGTCTGAAGCTCGAGCAGAAGGAGGCCGACTCCAGCGGATCCGACCGCGACTGGAAGGCGGTCATCGCCGCGATACACGCCCATCTGGTGAAGACCGCTGCCGCCGAGGCGGCGAAGTTCCAGAACTACCGGGGCCAGGTGAGCAAGGAGGTCGGTTTCGACATGGTCGCGATCACCGGCGGCGAATTCATGATGGGCAGCCCCGACTCCGAGCCGGGCCGCAAGCCGAACGAGGGTCCCCGCCACAAGGTCAAGGTCGACGGGTTCTGGATGGGCAGGACCGAGGTCACCTGGAACGAGTACGAGCTCTTCCAGTTCCCGGCCCTCGAGAAGGGCAACAACGTCAGCACCGAACGGATCAACCGCGAGCTGCAGGTCATGGTCGCCTTCCCAGCCCCTGCAGGTGGCGGCAACCCGTACGTCGGCAAGGAGGCCGATGCGGTGACGCGTCCGACCACGCCCTACGTCGAGATGAGCTTCGGCATGGGCAAGGATGCCTTCCCGGCCATCAGCATGACGCACTATGCGGCAATCGCCTACACGCGCTGGCTTTCCGCCAAGACCGGACACTTCTACCGCCTCGCGACGGAGGCCGAGTGGGAGTACGCGGCGCGCGCCGGCACCGACACCACCTACTACTGGGGCAATGATGCCCCGCCCGCGGGCGAGCACGCCTGGTGG
>VHCG01000101.1 GCA_016871805.1 Verrucomicrobiota bacterium | reverse complement strand
AAAACGGCATTGCTGGGTTCGCCGCAGTGATTCCCGTGTAGCCTCCCTCACCCTCGAGGAAGAATCCCAGCCTCTCGAAGGGTTTGTAGGTGCTGCCCAGACTCCCCACCACGCTGTTCTGGGAGTACAGGCTGACGTTCTGCAGGAAACTCTGCTCGCTGTGGTTCAGGACGACGTAGACATCCGTCTTCATCGTCGCGTCGTACGTGAGCCGGTAGTTGTCGTTCCAGACCAACGTCCGGATCGGTGCACGGTATTGGGTGGCGACCTGCCCTCCCAGGATCTGGTTCAGCCAGCCGATGCTGTCGGTGCCCTGCAGCACGAACCGTCCAAACTCCCAGTGGACCTCCATGGCCCCGCGCACCTGAGGGGAATCGAACGACGAGTACTTGGCGTAGAGGAGTTCATCGACGAACGCCTCCAGTTCGATGCTTCGCTCCTTGTTCCGACCATATTGGAGCTCGAGGCCGGGACTCAGAGTGAAGATGAAATCCGAAGCCAGGGGAACATTGGCCCCCGGGGTTCCCGGCGCCGCACTGCGCGGCGCGTAGAACAGGTTGTCGGTGTACTGCACGCTCGCATCGAACTGCGGCTGGATCAGTAATCGACCGGCCTCGTAGTTGAGATACTTCGGCGCATTGAACTCCGCGACGGCAGTCCACGACAGTCCAGTGGCCGCCATCAGGGCGGCTGCCCGACAGCACCTCATTGGGATGACTCGTCGTTGGGAACGCATCGGAATCCTTGGCCACAAACCCCAGGTCCTGGCGAAGTACCGGGTCCACGCGGGTTTGACCCCGGGACGGGTAAGGTCCCAAGGCCGGAAAAACATCCGGAACCCCCCGGGTGAAGTAAACGACTTTCCCGGAGTACTTTCGGTGCATTCCCGGCCCTTGGCCCGGTGGGCGCAACAGCACGCACCCCTCGGTAGGGACCTGGTCCCTCAGGTCCCCATCCAAACCGCCACGCCCAGCGAACCCGTACCGCCAGCACGGGATCTCGACCCTCTCTGGCAGTCGGTCGGTCCTGTTGGAACTCTCAACTCTCAACCTCCACCCCCAGCTCGCACCCCGCCCCCCTCCGCGTCTCCGTGCCTCCGTGTGACCCTCTCTTCCGCCGTCCTCACCCACACCAACCCCCTTCCCAGACGGCCACCCAAAAACTTCAATGCGGCCGCGGCGTCCCAAAGCGTTCCGACCAGTAGGTCCCGATCGCCGAAGCGGAGTCCAGGAATCGGTGGCCCGTTGGGGAATGGACTTCACAACCGCCGCTCGGAGCGAGGGATGACGGATCCAGGATCAACAGAGGGCACGATTGATGGGCCTCACCGACCAGCGCCACGATCTCGGGCCGGGGCCGGGGGAACTGGGCGTGCCGGATCTCGATCTGGGACATCAGCTCAGGACTGAGTCGCAGCAGACCCGCAATCTGCGTGCAGTCGGGACAGTAGTACGGGGCGCCGGGACCGTCGGGAAACCCGTGGGGCAACAGAAAGAGAATATCGCGATTTGCCATGCCGAAGTGACGCAGCTGCAGAACCCGCAATCAAGTACGGGACCCATGGATGGAGGCATCGGCCAGATTCAGGGCGTGCCAGGAAAGAGGAGTGGAGTGTTGAGCGTCGAGAGTTGAGAGAAGGAGCCCCGGCCCCACGTGTCTTCGGAAGCCGCCGGCTTCCTAAGTTGGATGCCGCAGTGCCCTGCATCAGTGGGTGCGACAGCACCCACCCCTCGGTAGGGACCTGGTCCCTCAGGTCCCCGTCTCAACCCGCCACGCGTTGCAGAACCATACCGCCAGGGATCTCTACCCTCTTTGGCAGTCGGTCCTGTTGGAACTCTCAACTCTCGACACTCCACCCCCTGCTCGCACCCTCTCCCCTCTTCCCCCTCCGCGTCTCCGTGCCTCCGTGTGACCCCGCTTCTTCCGTCCCCGTGCCGCCAATCCCTGCTTCTCAGCCTCACCCCAACCTGCATCCTCCGATCATGAACTCACTCCGTTTCACCCTGTTCCTCCTCGTGGCAGCCGTGCTGCGCGTGGATGCAGGGAACTGGCCCCAGTTCCGTGGACCCGATGGCCAGGGACACTCCCCGGAGACCTCGATCCCAACCACCTGGTCGGCCTCCCAGGGGATCGCCTGGAAGACTCCCATCCCCGGCGAGTCCTGGTCCTCGCCCATCGTCCAGGGACGCCATGTCTTCGTGACCACCGCCACCGACAACGGCGAATCGTGCCGGGTGCTCGCCCTCGATCGGGACTCCGGCCGGATTCTCTGGAACACCGAGGTGTTCCGCCAGATCCCCCGACGCAAGGAGACCCGCAATTCCTATGCGACCCCGACCCCGGCCACCGACGGGAAACGGGTCTACGCCTGCTTTGGCGACGGCAGCTTCGCCGCCGTCGACTACCGCGGGAAGGTCCTCTGGACCAACCGGTCCCAGCCCTTCTACAGCCAGCACGGTCTCGGGACGGCCCTGATGCTCCACGATGGGCTGGTGATCATGTCCCGCGACGCCAGCAGCGAGGGTCCCGACAAGAAGGTCGGTTGGCAGACCCCTTGGGAAAACTCCTACGTGGTGGCCCTGGACGCCCGGACCGGGGCCGAGCGTTGGCGAACCGGACGTGGCCGGTCCCGCATCTCGCATGGCACGCCCGTGCTCTGGAGGAACCCGAAGGGCCGACCGCAGATCGTCACCGAAGCCGGTGATGTCCTGCAGGGGTTTGACCCGAGGACCGGATCCCTTCTTTGGACGAGCGATGTCCCGGGCGAGGGCAAGGTCCCGTCGGTCGTCCTCGGCGACGGCCTCGCCTTCTGTTCCGGGGGGTGGGGTGGCAAGGAGGGCATCAAGGCCTTCCGACTCGGCGGGGAGGGCGTGCTCCGACAGTCCAACCTCGTCTGGGAACAGAAGCGCGGGGAACCCAAGGTCCCATCCCTCCTGTACCTCGAGGGACTGCTGTTCGCGATGACCGACACCGGGGTCGCCACCTGCTACGGGGCCACCACCGGAGCCATCGTCTGGCAGGAGCGGATCGGCGGGAACTTTTCCGCCTCCCCGGTGTCGGCGGGCGGACGGATCTACTTCGTGGGCGACAACGGCCAGACCGTGGTTCTCGAGGCCTCCCGCACCTTCCGTCTCGTCTCACGAAATCCCATCGCTGACGGCGAGGAGGTCCAGGCCTCTCCTGCGATTTCCCAGGGCCGATTCCTGATCCGTACCCGATCCAACCTTTGGTCCATTGGAAAGTAGCCGTTCAGCCCCTGGAGAATCGCCACGCCACTCCATGAACCGGAATCTCCTGATCCTCATTGCCCTCCTCAGGTGGGATCCTTCCGCGGTCGCCGCTGAGACTGTGCAATCCGCCCGGCGAGGGAGGGTGGCCACGATCACCCCATGAGGTTCCCCATCCCACTCTGGCATCTGCTCTGGATCTCGATCCTCCTCGTCCCGAGAATCCACGCCGCATCCCCTCGTCCCCCCAACGTCCTGTTCATCATCGCCGATGATCTTGGCTACGGGGACCTCGGATGCTTCGGCCAGCGACACATCCGGACACCTCATCTGGATCAACTGGCCCGCGAGGGCATGCGCCTGACCCGATTGTACTCAGGCAACGCCGTGTGTGCGCCCTCCCGTTGTGTCCTGTTGACCGGTCAACATCCCGGCCATGCCGTGGTCCGGGACAACCGGGAGGTCCAGCCCGAAGGTCAGGTCGGGCTGCCGGCAGGAATGACCACACTCGCACGACTCTTCCAGGAACGGGGATACGCCACCGGGGCATTCGGCAAGTGGGGCCTGGGAGCACCGGGTTCACCGGGGGACCCATTGCGACAGGGTTTCGACCGGTTTTTCGGGTACAACTGCCAACGGCAGGCGCACAACCACTACCCGAACCACCTGTGGGACGATGACCGGTACCTCCCGCTGAAGAACGCGGCCTTTTCCGCCTATCAACACCTTCCCAAAAGTGCCGACCCCGCAGACCCGGAATCCTATCGCGGCTATGTGGGTTCCGAGTATGCCCCGGACCTCATCCACGAACAGGCCCTGCGATTCATACGGGAAAACCGGGACCGTCCCTTCTTCTGCTTTGTTCCGACGACGATCCCCCACCTTGCACTGCAGGTGCCGGAGGATTCGTTGAAGGAGTACGAGGGGACCTTCGCGGAGGCCCCCTATCTCGGAGAACACTCCTATCTGCCCCACCGAACCCCCCATGCCGCCTACGCCGCCATGATCACGCGGATGGATCGTCAGATCGGTCGCCTGATGGCGCTGATCGCCGAGCTGGGGCTCCAGGAGGATACCGTGGTGGTCTTCACCTCCGACAATGGCCCCCTCTGGGATCGACTGGGTGGCACCGATACCGCTTTCTTTGATTCCGCCGCCGGCCTTCGGGGCCGCAAGGGCTCGCTCTACGAGGGCGGCGTCCGGGTCCCGGGTATCGTGTCCTGGCCTGGACACATCCGGACGGGGACCGAAAGCAGGCGCCGGATCGGATTCGAGGATTGGCTGCCTACCCTCATGGAGTTGGTCGGTTGGAAGGACCAAACCCCGGGAGGACTCGACGGCATCAGCTTCGCCCCGACGCTGCGGGGTCGACGCCAAGCCGAGCGGCCATACCTCTACCGCGAGTTCCCGGCCTATGGCGGACAACAGGCTGCGTGGATGGGGCGGTGGAAAGCCGTTCGTCAGAACCTCAATCCCAAGGAAAAGCCGACGGGGGTCCGGACTGAATTGTACGACCTCGAACGCGATCCCAACGAAACCCGGGATCTCGCAGCCGAGCATCCCCGACGCGTCGCAGCCTTCGAGCGTCTCCTCGCCCGGGAACACATGCCGTCACCCGAGTTTCCGTTTCCCATCCTGGATCGCCAGCCATAAGCCCCTCGGACGGCTCCTGAACGAGGACTCACACGGCGACGCGGAGGAAAGAGGAGTGGAGTGTTGAGCGTCGAGCGTTGAGAGAAGGAGCCCCGGCCCCGCGTGTCTTCGGAAGCCGCCCGCTTCCCAAGGTGGGTGAGGCAGCACCCATCCCTCGGTAGGGACCTGGTCCCTCAGGTCCCCATCTCAACCCGCCCCGCGCAGCAAACCCGCAACCGCAACCGGTCCCCTCCAGCGCCTCAGCCCACCCCACCACGGTCTGAACCCTAAACTCTCAACACTCCACTCCCAGCTCGCCCCCTCACCCCCTTCCCAAGAAGTTGAGTGTTTAGCGTCGAGAGTTGAGAGAAGGAGCCCCGGCCCCGCGTGTCTTCGGAAGCCGCCGGCTTCCCAAAGTGGGTGAGGCAGCACCCATCCCT
>VHCG01000100.1 GCA_016871805.1 Verrucomicrobiota bacterium | reverse complement strand
GAGGTCGTCCTCGGTCTCGAGAGCCCCGGGACTGGTTCCGGAAGCGGATCCGAACCGGCGGAGATCAAGGGCCTGTCCCTCTGTGATCGTGTCGAGGACCCGCCGCACGTCCTCCAGGTCATTTGGGGACAGGTCCTGGAGCACGGCCACTGCTGTCTCAAGGCGTTGGAGCAGAAGCTGTTCAGGGTCGTGTTTGGACGAGTCCGAACCCCGGGGTGTGAGGGGAGCGGCTAGCAATGGGGACAGGTCCAGGGGCTCCCTCCGCGTTCCCAGAATCCGTGCCTTCAGGGCAGCCAGGGCGTCGAGGCGTTGGGCGACCGGGACCAGGTCGGTGTCGGCAATGGTGTCGGTCGCCCGGGCCAGAAGATAGGCGAGTCCGATCTGGGACCGGACCGGGGCGGGGAGGATCCGGAGGGTCAGATGGAACGAGCGCGAGGTCTCGCGCAGCAGGGTCTCCAGTTCCGGACTCACGTGGACAGCGCCGCTCCGGGGCGTGCGATGGACGATCCGGAAAAGCCCGGACGCGGAGAAGGGGAATCTGCGGAATTGCTGAAACTTCCCTGCCCTGTGTCGTGTACTCCTGCCACGATGCCGTCCGGACGCGGATGGGCGTACGATGACGGATCCGGCCCAGTTTGAGCCATTCCTGAGGGCCTACCAGGACATGGTGTACACCACGGCCCTCCGCCTGCTCGGCAACGAAGCGGAGGCGGAGGACGTGTCCCAGGAGGTCTTCCTGAAGGCCTGGTCCCACTTCCCGGCTCTTTCGAAGAGTCTCTCCGCCGGCGGCTGGCTGAAGACCGTCACCCGCAACCTCTGTCTCAACCACCTGCAACGCCACCGGGCCCGCTGGACGGCGTTCTCCGACCTGTCCGGAGCCGATGGTGATCCGGCGTCGGTGGACATCCCCACCGCGGAGACCCAGACCCCAACGGTGATGTCGGCCGAGCAACGGCGCCTCCTGGAGGCGGCCCTGGCCCGACTGCCCGACCACCAGCGGGTTCCGCTCGTGTTGTATTACTTCGAGGACCTCGACTACGCGGAGATCGCCCAGGAGCTTGGGGTCAGCCTCTCGAAGGTGAAGACGGACCTCTTCCGGGCCCGCGAAGCCCTCCGCAAAAAACTGCAACCCACCCGGGCCGACCTGGGTTTTTGAACCAGACCGTTCCATGAACGAACGAAACACCACGGACGACGCCAACGAGGCCTGGGCCGACCAGGTCCTGCGGCAGCTCCCCCTGCGGCAGGCGCCGGCGACCCTGGCCTTGCGGATCCTCCGTGAGATCGAGGCGCGTCGGACCCTTCCCTGGCATCGTCGCCCCTGGGGCTCGTGGCCCCTGGGGCTCCGGGTGGTCACCGGGGGGATGGCCGTCGCGCTGCTGGGTTCCATGGCCTGGGCGTGGTTCTGGATCGACTGGTCCCCGGGCGCCGCACCCGCCCATGTCGTTCCAGGATTCCTCGGGTCGGTCACCGCGGTGGCCGCGCACCTCCTGGAAGCGCTCTGGATCGTCCTGAGCCACCTCGGGGGTTGGATCCTCCTCAGCGCGGCGACATTCCTGACCGCCGCCTGGATCGCAACCCTCGGACTCGGAACCACCTGCTGGCGGCTCGCCACCGGATACCGCTGAACCCTCCACCCCGCTTCCCATGATCCAACGCCTCCTCCTCTGGGTCCTTGTCGTCGCCGTCCTCGGCGCGTTGCCGGTCGGGTTCGCCCAGGACTCCGTCTCACTCCGTCCCCCGACCCCACCCGAAGCCCCGGAACCGCCGGGGGATCCCGGGTCGCCGGACGCGTCGGTACCCGAGGAATCCCCCGACCCCGAGCAATCACCCGACCGGCTGGAGGTCGACTCCGGGTTCAGGATCCAGATCGGCCGGGGTCTCGAGACGTCGTCGGAATTCGTCCAGGTCGGATCCCGGGTCCACGTCCGCACCAACCAGACCGCCCCCGAGGTGGTCGTCATCAACTCCTCCGCGCTCATCGATGGCGAGGTGGAATCCGATGTCGTCGTGGTCGGCGGCAAGGCCGTCATCAATGGCCACGTCCATGGCGATGTCGTCGGCGTGGGCTCCGGAATCGTCCTCGGTCCCGGTGCCGTCGTGGACGGCGATGCGGTGTCGGTCATCGGGCGCGTGGTCCTCGGTCCCAACGCCCGGGTCGGCGGGGATGCGGTCGGACTCGGGGGCGGCGTGGTGAAGGACGACTCCGCCTCCGTGGATGGGGATGTGGTGAATGGCAATTGGAGTGGCCTGGTGCGCCTTGGGGCGGCGGGCTGGCCGGAGTGGCTCACGAAGTCGTTCACGGAGCTGGTCCTCAATGCCCGCCTCCTGTCCTTCCAGGTCCGCTGGGTCTGGGCCGTGGCCCTCCTGTTCTTCCTCCTGCACCTGCTCGTCATCCTGATCGCTCCCCGCGCGAACCGGGTGGTGGTCGCCACGGTGTCGAATCGCGGAGCCACCGCGTTCCTGATGGGCCTGTTCGCCCTGCCGCTCGGCTGCCTCGTCGCCCTCTTCCTCGTGCCCACCGTGGTCGGCATCCTCGCCATCCCGTTTCTGATGGCCGCGGTCTTCTGCCTCGGAATCGCCGGCAAGAGCGGCGTCCTCCAGCACCTCGGCGCCACCCTTGCCGGACGGTTCCAGGGCGATGGGGTTGTCGGTGAGTGCATCACCATGGTGCATGAACCCGCAGAGCCTGTGGCCAGGGTGCACGACAGGAAATCCCCGGCCGTTGCCCACCTCGCCGTCGGTACCCTGCTGGTCGGTCTGCTGTACCTGGTCCCGATCGTCGGGTTCACCGTCTGGATGGCCCTGACGGTCTGGGCCCTCGGGACTGGGATTCTCGCCCTGCTCGAGGGGTTCCGCAGTGAGTCCAAGGGCGCGACTGCACCCCGCTCGAATCCCCGTTCCATGCCGACCCCCGGTTCCACCCCGTGCGCTGCCGCCACGCCCTCAACCCCGGCGACGTCAGCACCCACAGCCTCGGCCATGGCCTCCACCGGAACGGAAGCCCTGGTCTCCAATCCCGTCGCGGTCCCGACCGAGCCCGCACCCGAACCTGCACCGTCGTCCAGCCCTTCCACCGGTTCCACCCCGTCCTTCGTCCCTTCCATGGTCTCAGAACCCGCACCCGAAATCCCCACCCCCCTGTCGCCAGCGGCTCCTGCTATTCCGGAGACGTCCAGGACCCCGCCCGAGACCTCCGCACCGGCTGCGGTGCCCGAGGCCCTCAGTCTGCCCCGGGTCGCCGTCCGGGAGCGCATCCTGGCCACGTTGATCGACTGGATTGGCGTTGGATTCCTGGTGAGCCTGACGGGTTGGGTGCTCCCACCGTTCGTTCCCATGATCGCCTACTTCGTCGGCTTCTGGATGTGGAAGCAGACCACCCTGGGTGGAATCATCCTGCGGATCCGTGTGGTGCGCCTGGATGGACGGAAGATCGACCTCCCGACCGCGTTGGTGCGGTCCATCGGAGCGTTCTTCGGAGTGGCCGCCTTCGGGATCGGCTACTTCTGGGCGGCCTGGGACGACGAACGTCAGGGCTGGCACGACAAGCTCGCCGGGACGGTTGTGGTCCGGGTCCCGAAGGTGCAGTCGTTGGTGTGAGTCCGGTCGACGCCCCAACGCCCCGACATCCTGCGGTGGCGTCAACGGCCGACGAAGAACGTCCACCACCGGCGCGGTTCCTCGATCATCAGTTCCCGGATGAGCTGGCTGACCTCCGCCGCCCGCGGTTCGACCAGGCTCCGACAGAGGTCAAAGGCCCAGGCGAAGGCCACGACCACGAGGGCGAAGTAGAGGCTGTAGCGGTTCCACTCGAACCCCAGGAACATCCACGAACGGGTGCCGATGGCGTCGAGGAGGAGTCCCCACAGGACGGGCGACAGGCCCAGGGTGATCTGCCAGACCACCATGAAGAGGGCGAAGAAGTGGTTCCGTCCCAGTGCCGGCACGATCTCCATGGCCAGTCGGTTGTTGGCGGCCGAGAAGAGCGCGTTGACCAGCCCCAGCAGGATCAGGAGAGGGAGGGTGAGGTGGGGGCTGGGCGCAAGCAGGCGGCCCGCGATGAGGCACCAGCCGAGTCCGATCACGAGTCCGATCCCCATGGTGAATCCGAGCATCGGCTTGCTGCCGAGACGGTCGAGTCGCGGACCCGCCAGCCAGGGTGACGCCGCACCGCCGATGAAGGACAGCGACATCAGATACAACACCTGGTCCTCCGGCAGGCCGGCACCGGTCCGCAGGAAGGTGACCACGAAGGTGTTGAGTCCCCCGTACGCGATGGACCACCCGGCATTGGCCCAGAGGAGCTTTCGGAACGGCGGATGGGCGGCGATGGCCCGCCAGGGGACGACCCCGTTCCCGCCGCCGGGCTCCGGAGGCGGGGGTCGGTCGGGGATCCGTTTCAGGAACCGCAGGCTTGCCGTTCCCATGAGGGCCGAGAACAGGAACACGCCAGCGAACTGCCACGGATCGCCGTCGGGCCCCAGCAGCAGTCCGGAGAACGCGAACGCGAGCATGCTGGCGGAGTTCATCCAGAGCTGGTCCTTCGCGAAGTGCCGCCCCCGGAGGCTCACCGGCACGAGCTCCGTGATCCATGGAAGCCACGCCGCGCTGGAGATGCCGCGCGAGATGTTGAAGACGAGAAGCAGTCCGAGCACCAGGACGAGCCGCGTGGTGGCATCGAGAAACCGACCCGTCAGCGGCACGACGGCGATCCCGAAGATGAGGGCCACCCGGATCGACCATCCCGTGAGGATGAACCGACGGTAACCGATCCGGTTGACGAACCGGGCGGCTGGCAGCTGGGTGATGACGAGCAGCGGCATCATGCCCGACAGGATCCCGAGGACGGTGGAACTCGCCCCCAGCGACTTGGCGTACAGGATCATGGGTCCGCCGAGCACGGGTTGGAACGAGAGGGCGTTCAGGGCCGCGAACGCATAGAGCGGGGCCAGCTCGCGGGGAAGGGGATGCGACGGGTGCGCGGGGGGTCGGCTGGAGTCGCTCAACCCCCGCAGGGTGTCGGGATCCTCCGCCTGAGAGAAGCTTCAACCCGGGTCGGGGAAAGGGACTCACATGGAGACACGGAGGGAGACAAAAAGAAAGAGTGAGAGGAGGAAGGGACCTGGCCCCTCAGGTCCCCATCTGAACCCGCGAGGCTTGTGCGGACGTGTGGGGCGGGACGGGTTTCTCCAGGGCGATGGAGGATCCCATCAGCGTTCAAAGGGGTGTAACGACCATGGGATCGAGATGGGGACGAGCGGGACCTCGTCCCTACCTCTGCGCGGGTGGGGATCTGTAGAGGGTAGGGACCTGGTCCCTCAGGTCCCCATCTGAACCCGCGAGGCTTATGGGGACGTGTGGGGCGGGACGGGTATCTCCAGGGCGTTGGAGGATCC
>VHCG01000099.1 GCA_016871805.1 Verrucomicrobiota bacterium | reverse complement strand
TTTTTCTCGAAGAGGGAAGCCGCCTGAACCCGCCGCTTCTCCATCTGAAGGTGGTCACGCTTGAGTGGGATCTCCGAAGCGTAAACGGCAGCCGGAGAAATGGCACCCTGATATGCGATTCTCAATATTCCGTTCGAGTGGGTCAAATTATCCAGACTGAGAGTTTGATCTTAGCCCCACAGTTCTGTAGAGAATTTCCATCAGCCCGGATTTCGGAATTGGCCTGTCACGATTCCGTCACCGGTTTGTCTCTGGAGAACGTGGTTTCACTGGAGACACTGAGTCTGGGTTGGATGCCGTCAGCAGTCTTCCCGAATGAACGCCATGTCCCAACCAGTTGATTTCGTCCTGCCACCCTCCACGGGTCGGTTTGCATCGCGCCGGGGGTTCACCCTGATCGAACTGCTCGTCGTCATCGCCATCATCGCCATCCTGGCTGGCATGCTTCTGCCGGCATTGTCCAAGGCCAAGGCTAAGGGACAGCAGGCCCAGTGCATGAGCAACATGCGTCAGATCGGCATCGGTACGACGATGTATGCGAATGACTTCAGCGATACATTCCACAATGTCGGCGGGGCGGTTCCGAACCATGGCATGTGGACCCGCGGTCCCAAGTCGCTCGAGATCCTTTCCCCGAATGATCCGTTGGCCTACTGGGGCATCGCCTACATCAAGTACTTCGGGGACAACCGCAGGGCATTCCGGTGTCCGGGGGCCAAGGTGGTCGACCAGTGGCGCGAGGATGGCTACGCCTATCCCAACGAGTTCTGGCTGAATTCCGCGATCGGAATCAATGGGTTCGTCACCCAGGGGCCCGAAAGGAGCTCGCCCGGCGTGCGTGGTCCCGGCCCTCGGAAGATCTCCAGCTATGAGAGCCCCGCGACCATGATCTTTGCCCAGGATGCCGCGGAGCAGCGGATGGACGGTGCTGACGACACCGTTGGGCTCTTTCCAGGCAGCAAGGAGATCCTCACCCAGTGGCGCTATGGATCGCTCCCTGCCCTCTATCCCAAGGTGAACTTCCTGTGGGAGTGGTTCCGTCACAACAAGCGCTGCACGACCCTCTGGGTGCCCGGGAACGTTTCGGCCATCAAGTTCACCAGCGTGACCAAAGGTGTGGACTATCGCTGGTACACTGGAGTATCTCCCATCGAGAACCCCTCCTTCTGAGCCATGAACACGGCTTCCTTCCTGTCCATGACCAAGGCTCTCCGCCTGGGCTTTTCTGTCGCCTGTGGGTTGGCCTTGTGGATGGGAACCTCCGGCTGTGGCGAACCCCCGCCGCCCACCCCGATCCCCGCGGCTGAGATTCCCAAGACCCTGGAGAACACGTTTTCCTCTGCCAGCCCCGCCATGAAGGAGGCGATGGGAACCGCGGCGCGCGCGTTGGAGGGGGGCGACCAGTCCGTGGCCCTCGAGTCGCTCGAGGAGCTGTCGCGTCAGCCCGATCTCACCCCCGAGCAACGAGACGCAGCGGCCCGAGCCGCCCTGACGGTCCGGGGTAGCATCCTGGAGGCGGCCAGCAAGGGGGATGAAGCCGCAAAGGCCTATCTCGAGCAGCAACGGGCCCGGAAATAAGGCCCTACCCGCGGTGCCCGATCCACGACAATTTCCTCTCAGTACCAGTCCAAACATACCATGAACCTATCCATCAAGCTCAAGCTCGCGTCAGCTATCGCTGCCGTGAGTGCCGCCCTGCTCCCAGGTCAGGCGCAGGTCTCCCTGCCCGAAGCATGGGCGTTGCCCACCTCCGCCGGCGTCGACCCCGGTTTCCTCGTCCGGGTCGTCCAGGCGAACAACAATTCGGGTACACTCCCTAACACCTTGGCCCGCACCGAGGCGCACCTCGCCGGGCTGATTATCGACCCTAAAACCAAGGTGCCCTACGTCAATGACGTCGACAACGTCGCCTGGACGTTCGACGCCAATGGCTACTACTACGAGTCCAAGACCATCGCCTACGAGCAGGGCGGCGGTGGTGCCAACGGCTCCATCCCGGGCATCCCGGGTAAGGATTCGATGACCGACAACATCTCCATGGAAGTGTTGACCTGGCTCAAACTGACCGCCGGCGACTACACTTTCGTCGTCAACAGCGACGACGGATTCGAGGTCCGCGCCGGTGCCAACGCCAAGGACGCCCTGAGCTCCATCGTCCTCGGTCGGTATGATGGCGGCCGTGGTGCCAGCGACAGCTCGTTCAAGTTCAAGGTCACCAAGGATGGCCTGTATTCCTTCCGCCTGATCTGGGAGGAGGGCGGTGGTGGCGCCAACGTCTCGTGGTACAACGCTGTGGGTGGTGACGTCGCCAACCAGGTCTTGATCAACGAAACCGGGGGCATTCCTGCCTTCCGCAATATCAGCGGCTCGGTGTCCCCGTCTGTCACCTACGCCTCGCCCGGCAAGGACGCGATCGGAGCCTCCCCCAGCGGCGGCATCTCCCTGTTGATCGCCGACGGGTTGCCGAACACCGTTGACTCGGCTTCCGTGAAGCTGTCGGTCGACGGAACCGCCGTCACCCCGACCGTCACCAAGACGGGATCGACCACCACGGTGGCCTATATCCCGCCCGCGCTGTTCGACCCCCTGTCGAACCACAAGGCGGCGGTCACCTACAAGGACAGCGGTGGGACAACCTACACCAGCGAGTGGAGCTTCACCGTCGCCAAGTACACCAACGTCAAACTCCCCGCCCCGGTCGTCTTCGAGAATTTCAACTCGACCGACGAGGGCAAACTGCCGGCCGGATGGACCGAGGTGAACTTCACCACCGGAGCCACCGGGGAATTCGACCTACTCAATCCCAATTCAGATTACTATTTGGGCTGGGTCGTCATCTCCGAGGAGACCGTCAATGCCGCCTCCTGGGACGCCGCCCGCCGCCTCCAGCCGGGTGAGAGCTATGTCAACGGCAAGCGCGTCGAGAAGCTTGTCGACGGCAAGTTCGCCTACGCCGAGTCCGACAACCGCGGTGGCAGCCAGGTTCAGTACCTGTTCTCGCCGGATTTCGATATGACCGGCAAGAAGAGCCTCTACGTGGCCTACAACAGCATCTACGAGCAGAACCAGGACAGCATCGGCTCGGTGGAGTACTCGATCGACCAAGGCAAGTCCTGGCAACCGATCGTGTACATGATCGACGGTCCCGACATCGTCGTTGGAGCCGATGGCAAGGTCGACGCCGTGGCGACCTTCACCAAGGAGAACGGGGATACCGCCAGTCTGACCGACCCCAACACGGGTGAGGAGATCGGCAAGAAGTACGGTGCGTTCATCGGGGCCACCATCAGCCAGGACCTCGCTTCGTTCATCGAGGCCCGCGTCAATGACGACCCGATCGAGTCGAAGCGCGTCGAGTTCCGCCGCATCGTCGGTGCCGATGGGCAGAAGACCGTCCGGTTCCGTTTCGCCCAGGCGGGCACGGGCTCCTGGTACTTCGGCATCGACAACTTCGGTGTCTATGAAGTCACCCAGGTGGATCCTCCGAAGATTGATGTCCAGCCGGTGGCCACCACCGCCTATGAAGGATTCCCGCTCAAGCTGAGCGTCGGCGCCTCCGGCGTGGGGCTCCGCTATCAGTGGACCCTGAATGGCAACCCGATCTCGGGCGCGACCAATGCCACCTATGTCGTGGCCATGGCTGCTGCCGCCAATGCCGGCAACTATGCCGTGACCGTCCTCAACGAGGGCGGCTCGGCCTCGAGCTCCACGGTGGCGGTCGCCATCCGTCCCGTGCCGACCTCGTTCGCTGTCAATGATGCCCTCGCCGCGTACTTCAAGTTCGATGGCGACCTCAGCGATGCCTCCGGCAACAATCGCAATGGCGAGGCTGTGGGTGCTCCGGGTTCTGTCGACGGCAAGCTCGGCAAGGCCCTCGAGTACACCTCCCTCAAGGACGGTTCCTCGTTCAACTTCGTGAAGGTCGGTGGCACTCCGATCGACTTCTCGACGACCGACTTCACCGTAGCGTTCTGGGCGAAGCTCTCCACTTGGGAGGGTGACCCCGCATTCATCAGCAACAAGAATTGGAACAGCGGCGGCAACCAAGGCTTCGTAGTCGCCACGGCCGGTGACGGCCGCATCCAGTGGAACATCGCCGACCAAAGCAGGACCCGTAAGGACTTCGACAGCGCCGGCGGTAAGTTCAACGACAACGCCTGGCATCACGTCACCGTCGTATTTGCCCGCTCTGGCAACACCGTGACCTACTTCGATGGCATCGAGATCGACTCCCGCTCGATCGCCGGTCTCGGCAATACCGGGACCCCTGCGGACCTGGCGCTGAACATCGGCCAGGACGGCACCGGATCCTACACGGACGGCGGTGGGGTCGGTGTCGACAAGGGCCAGATCGACGATGTCGCCATCTGGACCCGTACGCTCTCGGCCGGTGAGGTTGCGACGATCGTGGTCGGGGGCAACAACGGCAAGGCGCTCAGCGCGCTGGTGCCGCCTCCCGTGGATCTCGCCAAGGGCCTCGCCCTGCACCTGCCGTTCGATGGCAGCTATGCCGATAACTCCGGCAACGGACGCAACGGCACCGCTGTGGGCACCCCGTCGCTCACCGACGGCAAGGTCGGCCAGGCGCTCAAGTACTCCTCCCTCAAGGATGGGACGTCGTTCAACTACGTGACGGTCGGCGGTTCGCCGATCGATCTCTCCACCTCCGACTTCTCCGTCGCCTTCTGGGCCAAGATCGGGAAGTGGACAGGGGATCCTGCCTTCATCGCGAACAAGGACTGGAACAGCGGCGGCAACCAGGGCTTCGTAGTCGCCACGGCCGGTGACGGCCGCATCCAGTGGAACATCGCCGACCAGACCCGGACCCGTAAGGACTACGACAGCCCCGGTGGCAAGTTCAACGACGGTGGCTGGCACAGCGTCGTGGTGACCTTCACGCGCGCTGGCAATGCGGTGACCTACTTCGACGGCGTCGAGATCGATTCCCGTTCGATCTCGGGTCTCGGCAACACAGGCACCCCCGCGGGTCTGGCCCTCAACATCGGCCAGGACGGCAAGGGTATCTACACCGATGGAGGATCGGTGGGCATCGAACAGGGTCACATCGACGAGGTTGCGGTCTGGACCCGCACCCTCACCGTGGACGAGGTCAACGCGGTCTACACCAAGGGTTCGACCGGCCAGCCGATCATCCCGGTGGTCAAGGTCGATCCGCTCACGACGGCCCTCGTCAAGCCGACAGCAGTTCTCCCGGTTGCCCTGCCGGAAGGATCGGTGAAATTCGGAGTGGCGGGCTCGATGACGATCGCCGGTCCCGGCCTCGTGGCTTGGCCTGCGGCGTCGAATGCCGACCAGCCGGGTGACGTGCAGGAGTTCGCCTATGAACAGCTCACGGGCGACTTCGACATCAGCACCAAGGTCAGCAGCGTGACCAGCGGCCCCCAGACCGACCCCGTCGATGCCTGGGCCTCCGGTGGTCTGCAGGCACGTGAGTCGCTCAACGCGCTCAGCCCCTCGTTCCTGGTCAACGTCGGCAATCCGAAGGGTGTGAACGAGATTCGCACCATTGGTCGTGCCACCGCCGCCCAGAACTACACCTCGTTCGGCCGGTCCTACGGTGGGGTCGACAAGACCCTGCCAAGCCAGTGGATCCGGTTGCGCCGCGTGGGCAACTGGTTCGCCGGCTATGTCAGCACCGACGGTACGAGCTGGGCCCTCATCGGCCAGCGGTGGCAGGAATGGCCTGAGAAGCTCCTAGTGGGCGCCT
>VHCG01000098.1 GCA_016871805.1 Verrucomicrobiota bacterium | reverse complement strand
GCCACCCGTCACGAAATGACCCCCCAGACGATCTCCCACGGCCAGAGAGCGTTCGAGATTCACCAGAGAACCTGGGGTCACTGCCGAAAGATTGGTCCTCTCCCAGGTCTCACGCAGCAGATCGAAAGCGAGCCGTGCCGTCCGTCCGCGTCGGATCGCGGTGACGGTCAGGCAACACCCGTTGACGGCGATGCTGTCCCCGAGGCGGACCGATCGGGCCGCGACACCCGCCGCGACCTCCAGGCATATGGATCGGGGCGACGGCGTCACCGCCAACACCTTCCCGGTCTCCTCGACGATTCCAGTGAACATAAGTGCGGATTTCTAGACGGGATCTGGCGCGCTGCAACCCGCACCCTCAGCAGGTCGCAGGACCGGGAGGCATCGACGCGGGATGAACCGGATCACCGGGGGCCGTTCATGAACCACATCGTGGTCCCGATGATCGCGGCGGCGATGATGCCCACGATGATGGCGGCCACCAGCTGTTGCTGGCGCTTGCGCCGGTTGCTCTTCCCCTGTCCGGGCAGGAGGTAGTACCGGTGTTCCTCGGGATTATGTTTCTTGCGGAACCACATGGGGGGAATCGTGAGACCGCAGATCCTATGCCCATCCCCCGGAGCGGAGGCAACCCGGGACCTCCCAGGAATTCACCCCTCCCCCAGGCGGAGGTTGACCTCCGCGAGTCGACCCCCGATCGCCTCAGGCCGTGAGGAGTCGCCGGTAGAAGTCCAAGGCCACATCGGCTGTCTTGTCCCAGGTGAACCGGCGTTGGACATGTTCCCTTGCCTGGCGACCCAGGCGACGGCTCAGGTCGGGATTCCCCACCAGCAACGCCATCTTGGCGCCCAAGGCCCCGAGATCCCGAGGCGGCACGATGAATCCGGTTTCACCGTCGACCACCAGCTCGGGAAGACTCGTCGTCCGCGTCACGATCACCGGCTTCCCACCCGCCATGCCCTCCAGCGCAACCAGACCCAGGAGCTCGGACTTGTCCGGTCCTCCATCCGTGCTCGGCAGCGACACCTGCAGCACCACGCTCGCCCCGGCATACTGACGGGCCAGCTCGGCGTCGTCGGCATCCGTGATGAAGCGCACCTGCTTGCCCTGGGCTGCAGACTTGAGCTCCTCAAAGTAGGCCGGATCGTAGGGACGCCCCACGACATGGAACGGAGTCGTGGCGGGAACCGCCTGGATCGCCTCGAGGACGCCCTTGTGACGCAGCAGGCGTCCCACATAGAGCGCATACCCGGCTGGATCGCCGGCCTGATTGCCCAAAAGCTTGGGATTCACCCCGCCGAAAAACGTCACAGCGGGATGGGACCAGTCGGAGAAGAAGCGGCCGGCGTAGTCGGACAAATGAGCTAGTCCGTGAGCCATCCGATGGAGGTTCAGCCGCGGATGGAGGCGGTTGAACTTGCCTCCAAGCGTCGCGGCCCCGCCACCGACATCGGTCAGGACCATCTTCTGCCGTCGCCCACAGCAACGGCGCAGGACGTTGCGCAGGACGATCGCCTCCGACAGCGGTGTCGGGAAACAGAGCACGTGGACGATGTCGTAACCAGAGATCTCCTGCCAGGTGGCGCCCGTCGCTGGAAACAGGAACCGGGAGGAGTCCGTGTGGTGCACCCCGAAGGTCCGGAGGGTCAGGCTTCCGTCGCGATCCTCGCCCGGGGTCGTATCGAAGAGCGCGTGGGTGGTCGGGGTGCGGACCGACAACGCCCGGGCCAGCTCCATCGCATAGCGCTCGCCGCCGCCGACCGTCCGCTTCCGCGCCACCTCGGACGCAGGAACGATCAACACCCTGGGTTCAGAACTACTCACGGAAACAAGCGTCCCTACAGCAAACCACCGCAACGGACCACCGCACGAACAAAAACTCGGGGCCGCTCAGGGCTTGCGGGTCTCGGCGATGCAGTACAGGGCGGATTGGGTCCGGAGGAACACCTCGCCCCCGGACAGCGCCAGGGTGGAGTTGGAGACCTCACCGATGGGATTGGTCGAGACCAGCTCGTATTTGGGCGAGGCCTTGAGGACCAGGGTGTCGCCCGACTGGTTCACGACATACAGCAGGTCCCCCGAGCGGACCATCGACGACCACGTCTGACCGCTCGCACCGGTCGACGGCAACCGCTCCTCCCAGATGAGCTTCCCGGTCGCCAGCTCGAAGCACTGGCCGAAGCCGTCGGTCGAGCTCTGGTAGATGTAGCCGTCCTTTACGATCGACGAGCCGATGGTGTGCTTCTTGAGGCGGCGTTCGTAGAAGAGGAGGTCCGCGGTCCGATCCCCGGCACCGCCCGGGCGGATGAACATCCCGCTGCCGAAGAATCCACCAAACACGACGAGAGTCCCCTGCCCCAGGGTCGGAGAGCTGTAGACGAGCGGATTGATGCCATCGGCGAACCAGAGAACCAACCCTGTCCTGGGATCGAACGCCTTGAGCTGGTTCACCACGGGCAGGACGATCTCGTCGCGCCCTCCGGTCCGTACCACCAGGGGGGTGCTGAAGGTGCCGATCATGCCGTCGTTCTTCCCGGCGAATCCGTCCCAACGCTCCGGAGGATGCTGTTCCTTCAGCGGGACCCGCCAGCGGATGGCTCCCGTCCGCTTGTCGAGCGCCACAAGGGTCGAGAACTCGCCCGGGCCGTGGTAGACGATCACCTGATCGCCCTGAATCACCGGAGAGGATCCCTGGCCCCAGCCATGCACCTGCTTCCCGAGGTCGGCTTTCCAGAGCTCCTTACCCGCAAAGTCATAGGCGACGACTCCGGCGGAGGCGAAGCTGGCCACCACACACTCCCCATCCGTGACCGGTGAGGCGGCGCAGTGGGGATTGGTCTGGTGCCTCGGATCCTTGGCATCGTAGCGGACCCCGCGCTGCCACAGGAGCTTCCCGGTCTTGCGATCGAACGCCATCACCGTGCGCTCCTTCCCATCCTCGAGCGCCTGCGTGATGAACACGGTGCCGTTCCACACGATCGGCGAGGCGTTGCCCGGCTCGGGCAGCTCGTTGCGCCAGCGAACATGGGTGGACTTGTCCCACTTCACGGGGAACCCGGTGTCGGGCGTGATGCCGTCCTGGTTGGGACCGCGCCACGATGGCCACTGGGCACCCTGGAGCGTCCCGGCGAGGACGCAGAGAGCGAGAACAATTCGGGAGGGGAACAACATGACCCCAGCAGACCTCAGACCCGTCACGGCGTCGAGACCCGGAACCACCCGGTAAACCCAACACCACCCAACACCACCCCAAGGACACCGCCGGCCTGCCTCCTCCAACCGACAATGTGATGCCCCGTCATCACGCGGTAACACGTCCCCACCAGGTTGATGCCGTCCGAGGGGCCCTGTGGCCCCAACACACCAGCAATCCAGCACGAACCATACGACATGAATGCCAAGAAGATCCGTAGTCCCCTCCTCCTCCCGGCCGTGCTCACCACCTCGGTGGCCCTCGCCGTTGACCGACCCACTGAATCCGGCCGCATCGCACCCACCCGCGAGGTCGCCCGGATCGTCGGCGGTTCCAACGCACCTGTCGGCGCCTACCCCTGGATGACGGCCCTCGTCGCGCGCGGCTACACCGCGGTGAACGGACAGTTCTGCGGCGGCGCCCTAGTTCATCCCCAATGGGTTCTCACCGCTGCGCACTGCGTCGAAGGAAGCACCGCCGCGTCAATGGATGTCGTCGTGGGCGCCCACGACCTACGCAACACCTCACAGGGGGTCCGAATCGGCGTGACCCAGATCATCCGCCATCCCCAATACGGCACGGTGAACGGGGAGCTCGCCAACGACTTCGCCCTGCTGAAGCTCGCCCGAACCGCGGCCGGCGTGACCCCTCTCGGACTCATCGACCAGGCCAGCCAGGTTGCTGCCGGCACTGCGGTCCGTGCCATCGGCTGGGGAACCACCGCGGAGAATGGGAGTTCATCACCGGTCCTCCTCCAGGTGGACATGGGCCTCATCAGCCTGGACCAGGCCCGGTTGTTCTATCCCGGACTGTCCTCCGTCCACCTGGCTGCGGGAGTCGCCGGCGGCGGAAAGGACACCTGTCAGGGCGACAGCGGTGGACCGCTGCTGGTGTCCGACGGCAAGGGCGGCTGGCTCCACGCCGGAGCCGTCAGCTATGGCGAAGGCTGCGCCCGACCAGAGATCCCCGGCATCTACGCCAACACCCTCACCTTCCGCTCGTGGATCCTCCAGCAGATCGGTGTCACGGCCGGGGATGACCACAGCAACATGCCGAATGGTTCCACGACCCTGGTGCTCGACACCCCGATGCCCGGGAAACTGGAGACGTCGGGAGACATCGACGTGTTCCAGCTCATCCTCACCCAAGGGGGCACCCTCGTCCTGAACAGCAGCGGTACCACCGATGTCTTCGGATCGCTCTCCAACACCGCCGGAACCGTATTGGCACAGGATGACAACGGAGCCGGGGCTCCGAACTTCCAGATCTCCTCGGTGGTGCCAGCCGGCATCTATTATGTCGCCGTCCGGGGCAATGGAACCGTCACCGGAGCGTACACGGTTCTGGCGAAGTTCATGCCAACGCCGACCGCGACCGGGCAGCCGGAGATTGCCATTCTTGGGAGCGACAAGACGGAGATTGCCGATGGCTTGACGTCATCAAGCGTCGCCAAGGGGACCGATTTCGGGAGCCTCGACATCGCCTCAGGCAACAGGACGACGGTCTTCACGGTCAAGAACACGGGCAAGGCGGCCCTGAGCGTTGGATCCGTCCGGCTTCAAGGTCCCCATGCTGCCCAGTTCCGGATCACCACCCAGCCGGCCACCTCCATCGCCGCCGGACGCTCGGCCACCTTCTCGGTGGTTTACGATCCGAATGCTGCGGGAACCCACACCGCCGAGTTGGTCGTCCCCAACAACGATGCGGATGAAAACCCCTACAACGTGACGCTCACGGGTGTCGGCACGAGTACCAGTTCCAGCGACGACCACGGCGACAGCACTCTGACGGCAACCCGGGTCGCAATCCCGTCATCGACGGTCGGCATCCTTGGGGGCAACGACGACCGGGACGTTTTCCAGTTCACCCTCACCCAGGCTGCAACCGTCACGATCCGGACCACCGGTCCGGTCGACACCTACGGCACCCTGGTCAACGCAACCGGGCGGGTGTTGGCCGAGCAGGACGACTACGGAACAACCCTGAACTTCCGGATCCGTCGCTCGTTGTCGGCCGGCACCTACTTCATCGCGGTGGAGGGGTATGAAGGCACGGAACAGGGCACCTACAAACTCGAGATCAGCCGGTGAACACGCCGGGTGGTGAGCCTCCAGATCGGGGGCTCCCCGTCTCCTCCTCGGATCCATCCCTCCATCGCAACCGTCCATGCCACGACACCCTCTTCTCGCTGCAACCCTCGGCCTCGGGCTGTTCACCGGGCTCCTGCTTCTTCGGAACGCTTCCAACGGTGATGTTGGGGACACTTCAGGAAACCCAATGGCGGTTCTGCCTGGCTTCGGACCGTCCTTATCGCCGGGCTCCGAAACCGCGGTGGGCGTATCGCCCGGGAAGGGCGGGATATCGATCGTCTCGGAAGCGCTGGAGGACACCACCCCGGAGGCCCATCCCCCCGCGAATCCGGAGATGAGCATCGCCGCCATGGCGGAGGCCCTACGCGCCGCTCCGGACGTCCTGCAGAAGGGCGAGTGGGCCGACCGGATCGCCGCCGTCGGAGGGCGGGACGCGGTGGAACAGCTGGTGACCCTGGCGACCGGAGAGCAGGACGAGGAGTCGATACGGGCCATCTTG
>VHCG01000097.1 GCA_016871805.1 Verrucomicrobiota bacterium | reverse complement strand
CTCCGTCAGCCTCGAAGACCTCCGACCCCGGATCGCGGACCTGACCCGATTCTCCCAGCATCCCTTGTCCCGTGCCGTTGCGGCGTGGGCCGGGGACGGGATCGCGGCGGAGGTCCCGTCCGGGGGCTGGATCGAGCATCGGGGGCTGGGCGTCGAGGCTCAGGCACCGGGCAGGTCCGGATCGACCTCGGTGCATCGGCTGGGATCGCTGGACTGGCTCCAGGCATCGGGGGTGGATCTTGGCCCCGCCGCGGAATCCGTGGGCCACTGGCAGCGCGAGGGCTGTTCCGTCCTGGGTGTTGCCGATGGAGCCTCATTGCTGGGAGCGTTTGCCGTTCGGGACCCGCTCCGGGACGATGCCGTGGCGACGCTGCAGCGGCTTCGACAGATGGGGGTTCGGGTGGGTCTGATGACGGGGGATCGGATGGAGGTGGCCCGGGAACTGGGTCGACAGCTGGACCTGTCTCCGGAGTGGATCTCGGCGGGGGTGCGTCCCGAAGGCAAGGCCGAGGCCATACGGGAGTGGCAGGCCCGCGGGGAACGGGTGTGCTTCGTGGGGGACGGACTCAACGACGGGCCGGCCTTGGCCCAGGCGGATCTTGGGATTGCCGTGATGAGGGCGACCGATGTCGCGAAGGAGGCCGCTGATCTGCTGCTGTTGTCGCCCGATCTCGCCGCTGTGCCACGGGCACTCGAGGTTTCCCAGGCCACCCTTCGGGTGATCCGGCAGAACCTGTTCTGGGCATTCTTCTACAATGCGGCGTTCGTCCCGTTGGCGGCCCTCGGGTTCCTGAGTCCGATGCTGTCGGCCGTCGCCATGGCGGCGAGCGACCTGATCGTCATTGCCAACGCCCTCCGGCTTCGTCGCAGGTGATCGTCCTCAGGCGAGGATCCCGCGTACGACCTCGCCGCTGACATCGGTCAGACGGAAGTCACGTCCTGCGTATCGGTAGGTGAGGCGTTCGTGGTCGAACCCGAGAAGGTGGAGCATTGTGGCATGGAGGTCGTGGACGTGGACCGGCTCCTCCACCGCGCGGAACCCGAACTCGTCGGTCGCCCCGTGGACATGGCCTCCCTTGACCCCGCCTCCGGCCATCCAGACGGTGAAGCCCCAGTGGTTGTGGTCGCGTCCCTTGCCGTTCCCCGGGGTTCCGGGTGCCGGGAGTTCGACAGCGGGTGTCCGGCCAAACTCCCCGCCGCAGACCACGAGGGTGTCCTCGAGCAGGCCCCGGGCCTTCAGGTCGGTCAGCAGGGCGGCGATCCCCTGGTCGATCTCGCCCGCGAGCTTCCGGTGCCCCTCGGCGATCATGTCGTGGCTGTCCCACGGCTGGACGTCCCCGTGGTAGCACTGCACGACGCGGACGCCGCGTTCGATGAGGCGCCGGGCGATGAGAAGCTGTCGGCTCTGCACCGTGTTGCCATACATCTCGCGGATGGAGGCGGGCTCGCGGGAGATGTCGAAGGCGTCGGTCGCCTCGAGCTGCATCCGGTAGGCCAGTTCGAACGACTGGATCCGCGCCTCGAGCTGGGGATCGTCGCCGCGCTGACGCTGGTGTTCGGCGTTGAGTTCGGCGAGCAGGTCCAGCTGACGCCGCTGGCTGTCTCGACCCAGGCGGGCATTGGTGATGTTCTCGAGCAGCTGGTCGGGCTGGGACTGTTTCGTGTTGATGTGGGTGCCCTGGTAGATGCCGGGCAGGAAGGCGGCGCGCCAGTTGGAGACGTCGGAGACCGGCAGGCCGGGGCACATCGCAATGTAGCCGGGCAGGTTCTGGTTCTCGGTGCCGAGCCCGTAGGTGATCCAGGCTCCGTAGCTGGGCCTGGAGAGCCGCTCGTCCCCGCAGTTCATGAGCCGCATGGACTGCTCATGGTTGGGGGAGTTGGCATGCATCGATCGGATCAGGCAGAGGTCATCGGCATGGGCCGCGGTCTTCGAGAAGATCTCGCTGATCTCGAGTCCGCTCTGCCCGTATCGATGGAATGTGAAGGGGGATGGCAGGGCGGCGCCGAGGGGACGCTCGGTGGTGAGGTTGCCGGAGGGGAGTCGCTGTCCGGCGTACTTCTGGAGCGCGGGCTTCGGGTCGAAGGTGTCCACCTGGGAGGGTCCGCCGTTCAGGTAGATGTGGATGATCCGCCGGGCCCTGGGCCTGAAGTGGGGCGTCTTGGGTGCCAGGGGATGGGTGTCCCCCGAGGCTCCCCGGGGATCGGCGGCGAGGAGCGGGGCCAGACCCAGGAGGCCGAGTCCGGTGCCCATGTGGGACAGCATCTGCCGGCGTGTCTGAAGCCTTGGGGGCAGGTGCTCGAGGGGGTTCATGGCGACAGGGCAGCGTTCCGGGGTCAGTCGATGAAGACGGCCTCGTTGGAGATCATGAGGACCTGGGCGAGCTGTTCCCAGGGGTCGAGCTCACCCTCACGACGCGGTGTCGCCTCGAGGAACTGGAGGCCCTGGCCGAGTTCACGGCTGGAGGGATTCCTCGCGAGGATCCTGCGGTAGAGGGCCTGGAGGCGTTCGACCGCTCCAGGGGCCTGCGCGACCTCGGGCAGGCCCATGATGGACCGTGCCTGTTCCTGGACGAAGGGGCTGTTGAGGGCGAACAGCGCCTGCTGTGGGACGGTGGTGTGCGGTCGCCGTTCGGCACACTGGTCGGGCGTGGCGAAGTCGAAGGAGCGGAACAGGCCGGGGAGGTTCTGCCGGTCGACCAGTCCGTAGACGGTCCGACGGACTGCGAGGGGATTCCCGGCCATGTCGGAGGGGGGGCCTCCGAAGGCGGTTTCGAGACGGCCCGAGACGGCCAGAGAACTGTCGCGCATCGCCTCGAGATCGAGTCGGCGTCGCGGATACCCATCCCCTGCCTGCTGGGCGAAGGTGGCGCTCCGGAGGATGACCCGATGCAGGTGCTTCACGCTCCAGCCGGAGCGGATGAACTCCCCGGCCAGCCAGTCGAGCAGCTCCGGGTGCAGGGGGGGATCCCCGCGGACGCCGAAATCGGTGGGCGAGGAGACGAGCGGTTCCCCGAAGTGGTGCATCCAGACCCGATTGACGAACACCCGCGCGGTGAGCGGGTTGTTGGTGGAGACAATGGCCTCGGCCAGTTCGGCACGGCCGCTGCCCGAACGGAAGGGCAGTTCCCGCCCCCCATTGAGCACCCGTAGGAACCCACGGGATACCTGGGGTCCAGGTCGGGACGGGCTTCCGCGCAGGAAGATCCGGGGCGTCTGGGGTTCCGGCAGGTCCACCACGACCATCGCCCGGGCGGGAGGTCGACTCGTCGCGTGGGCCGCCAGCTTGTCGAGGTTCAGCACCAGGCCGCCGTAGCGGTCCTTGTCGGGGCGCGACATGTAGTCCGGGGTTTCCCGCCGGGGGAAGACCACGGGACTTCCCGGCCCCTCCACCACCGCCAGAAGTTCGCGCTCCTCGGGACGGAGCGCTGGAGGGCTTGGGGTGTGGGTGGAGGGGCTGGATTTTCCATGGACCTCCAGGAAGAGCCTTCCGTAGACGGCGGCCACCTCGGAGCGGTTCGTCAGCGAGGCGTGCTGCAGGGCGTCGACAACCCGGGGGTTCCAGGTCGTCCCTGCGGGGATTTCGAGGCGACCCCGTCCCTCTGCAAATGCCGAGTCCGGCAGGCCCATCAGCTGGTGCCAGGGACCGAAGACCGGATCATCGGGCCGGCTGCGCTGTCCGAGCAGGCGTCGGGTCCTCAGCATGATGGCCGGCCTGAAGTCGTCCGGGGTGAGCGACAGGAAGAACTGGGCCGTTTCCGCGAAGTCGGGCTCCGTGGTGGCGGCGCGCAGGAGGTAGTCGCCGAAGCGCTGCAGGAAGAGTCCGCTCCACTTCGCGTATTCGGTGTCGATGTGGTCCTCGAGCTCCTTCCGGGCCTGGGCGAGGCGGGTCTCGAACTCAGGACCACCGGGGACGGATTCCGGGTCCTCGATCAGCGGCATCACATGGGGGCGTTCCGTGGAGGCGAACACCCCGTAGAGACCATAGTAGTCGGCCATCGAAATGGCGTCGTACTTGTGGTCGTGACACCGGGCGCACGCGACGGTCAGGCCGAGGAATCCGCGGCTCACGGTGTCGATCTGATCGTCGATCTGGTCGTGGCGGTTGTTGTCGAAGAGGCGGCCGAGCGTCAGGAACCCCATGGCGGCCAGGCGCCACGGTTCGACCGGGGGCGTGGCCAGGTCCGCGGCGATCTGGTCCCGGACGAACTCATCGAACGGCAGGTCGTCGTTGAAGGCCCGGATCACATAGTCGCGGTAGGTGTAGGCAAACGGCCGGAGCGCGTCCCGCCCGTAGAGGAGGACCAGGTCCTTGGTGTCGGCGTAGCGGGCGACGTCCAGCCAGTGTCGTCCCCAGCGTTCCCCGTAGCGCGGGTTGGCCAGCAGCTCATCGATCACCCGTGCGCGGGTCACCGGCGAGTCCTCGGCCTGGAATCGCTGGATCTGCTCGAAGGTGGGTGGAAGGCCGATGAGGTCGAGCGACACACGTCGGAGCCAGGTCCGGGAATCGACGGCGGGAGGCAGGGACTGTCCCCGGGCCTCCAGGGAGGCCTGGATGAAGGCGTCGACTGGTGTGGCAAGGCGGTCGGTGGCCCGGACGGAGGGGGGCGTCGCCGAGCCGAGGGGTTGGTAGGCCCAGTGAGGTTCCGAAGCCTTTGGAGGTTTGGGCGAGGGGGATGTTGTCTCGGCGGTCGTGGGCCACGCGACCCCTCCAAGCGCCATCATGCCGGCGCACAGGACCCAGACGTACCTCGCGGGACGCCATGAACTGGGGACGGTGGCGGATGCTTTGGGGTGCAGGGTCACGGTGCGGCCGATGGGGAGTCCTTCGGGGTGCGGGTCGGACGCCTCGGCACCCTCGGTGATTCAGGGGCGTTGGTTTTGTAGGCGGAACGGAACAACCAGTGGCGCTTGAACAGCGTCTCGAGTGTCGAGGCCAACGAGGCCACGTTCGAGCTGACGAGACTCGTGTCCCGGAGCAGGTTGGTGTTGCTCTGGAGCTGCTGGTTGACGTTGCTGAGGGTCATCCCGACGTCCGCCATCCGCAGGTTGAGGTTGCTGAGGGTGAGTCCGATCGGGCCGGTGCCAGGGTTGAGATTCGACAGCGTGGTGGTGAGCTGGGTGTTGAGGTTGGTGGGGACCAGGAGGTCGCCGATCCCGCCGGGCGTCCGAAGCAGGGGATCAACGGATTTCAGCGTGCCCCGGACGTCGGCCATGAGTCCCTCGACCTTGGGAAGGGTGTCGCGGAGCGAGACCATGAGGAGGTCGAGATTCCTGAGGGAGCTGCCCACCTGGTTGGTCAGGCCGAAGATGCCCGGCAGGGCGGCGTTCACCGAGTTGGCGATGTCGGTCAGGCGCTGCTGGATGGGGAACGCCTCCTCCGCCGACAGCCAGAAACCGTTCTTGGCCCGTTCGAGGGACACATAGGTGCGGTTGGTGAGGCTGGGCTCGTAGCGGAAGGCGTCCGAGAGCATCAGCAGGGGCTGGTCCTTGGCCATCTTCACGGTGGGCAGACCGGCCCGCCCTCGTGTGACCTCCAGGCTTCGGGCCCCCAGCAGATCCCCGGCCCCGACCCGGACCACCGAGTCGGTCAGGATGTAGCCCTCGTACGGATCGCGGACCTTGAAGCCGATGAAGACGTTGTAGTTGTTGGTGAGGTACCAGGCATCCATCGGCATCTGGTCCACCAGGGTGACCTCGCCGATGTTGAATCCCATCATGGTGACCGGTGTGCCGACCTTGAGGCCGGTGGCGTCCCCCACATAGGTGTAGTAGGGAACCTTGGTGAGGAACCATCCCCTCTCGACGGCGGTGTGCCGCAGGAAGTAGGCGAAGACTCCCAGCATGAGGATCCCGGTGGTGAGAAGGAAGATGCCGACGAGCCGCTCGACGCGTCCGAGACGGGTCCGCAGTTGGGGGGTCAGGTCCCC
>VHCG01000096.1 GCA_016871805.1 Verrucomicrobiota bacterium | reverse complement strand
TGGCGATGGCGGATGTGGATGGGGATGGATCTCTGGAACTCTTCGTAGGGGGGCGGGTGATTCCCGGGAAGTACCCCGAGCCAGCTCCCTCCGGACTGTTCCGTCAGACGACCCACGGGTGGGCCACCCTGGACGTAGACTCGCCAATTTTTGGGCAATTGGGTTTGGTGACCGCTGCAAACTTTAGCGATATCGATTCCGATGGAGACCCCGATTTGATAGTGGCGACCGAATGGGGGCCCCTCCATTGCCTCCGGAACGATCGGGGTCGGTGGACCGACTGGGATGTCCCCGTTCTCTGGGAGGAAACCGGGGTCACGAATCGACTGAGCCAGGCGACGGGCTGGTGGCAGGGATTGTGCCCGGTGGATCTCGACGGGGATGGGCGTCTGGATCTTGTCGCCGCCAACTGGGGGCGAAATCACCGGTATGCCCGAGGTGCGGTCCGACTTGATTCGGCTGACTTTGACGGTGACGGAACCCTAGAATGGGTCGAAACGGTCAAAAAATCAATCGATGCAGAGAAAATACCCCAGACGTCGTGGCGGCGCCTGACGGAGTCGTGGCCTTCCCTCCTGGAGCGGTTTCCGACCCGGCGCCAATTTGCGAGGTCGGGGCTTTCGAACCTCCTTGGGACCGCCGCTGCTTCGGCGCGGAGTTTTGAGGCGAGGGTTTTGGACTCCATGGTGTTCCTGAATCGAGGGGACCATTTCTCCGCACGACCGTTGCCTCCCGAGGCCCAGTGGTCGCCGGCGTTCGGGGTGGCCGCAGCCGACTTCGATGGCGACGGGTTTGAAGACGTGGTGCTCGCCCAGAATTTCTCGGGTTCCCAGCCCGAGACAGATCGGGATGATGCCGGATTCGGCCTGTTTCTCAGGGGAGATGGGAACGGGAGACTGGTCGCCTGGGGCCCGAGGGAGTCTGGCCTTTCCATCCCGGGTGAGCAGCGGGCCGTTGCGGTGGCCGATTTTGATCAGGACGGCCGGTCCGATCTGGTCCTCACCCAGAATCGGGAGCTCACCCAGATCCTCCACAACGAGAGGGGTAGGAGGGGGTTGAGGGTTCGAATTCGCGGGGAGTCGAACAACCCGTCGGGCATCGGGTCCCAGGTGCGCCTGGTGTTCCAAGGGATCCGCATGGGACCGGTTCGGGAAATCAGGGCGGGTTCCGGCTATCTATCCCAGGACAGCCCGGTGCTCGTCATGGCGACGCCTGAGGTTCCAACTGGGGTCTGGATTCGGCGGCCCGGAAAGGCGCCACGGATCCAGTCCATTGACCCAGGGGCGACCGAGGTGGTGATCGATCCTTAGGTCGCTCGGCTGGGGCAGGGTAAGGCCCGCGGGGCAGGGCCTTACGAGGGGGTGATTTGTCAAATCGCCACTCGACAAAAAGTGACGTGTTGGTGCCAATGTGCGTGTTCCTCCTGAGCGAACGATCGCCACTTGCTTTCCCTTTTGGAGTCTTGGCCTGGGGCCAAGTGCTTCTTTATGGGGGCGAGTTGCCGTCGGGTTCGGGCGAATCCGAGATCCAAACGGCCCTTGGAAAGACAAACCAACATGAAACTACACAAAACGATACTACCGGCTGCTGTTGCAGCTCTGGCAGTGCAGGTTGCCTCCGCGCAGGAGGTGACCGTGAAGTGGTTCCAGCACATCAATGGTGTGCAGGGCGTCGCTGCGGCGGACGTGCTGCCCATCCTGAAGAAGCAGGGGGCTCCCAGCATCGCCCTCAATGGAACCGATACCGTCGACGGCTACAGCCAGCTGATCCGCTACGATGCGGATCGTTTGCTGCTGGGTGTCCGCGAAAACGGCATCAACGAGACCGACGCCAACCTTTCGGCTGACGACAAGGCTCTCGCGGCAGCGTATCCCGATCGCTCGCTGATCTGGCTCGACGCCAAGACCGGCAAGCCGCTGGGCATCGCCTTCAAGGAATCGCTGAGCCCCACCACGGCGATCGGCATCAACGTGACTGCGGCGGATCAGGGTGACCAGAGCGCCGACGTCTACGCCTGGTGGCGCGTGGGCATCGATGAGGGAGCCGAGGGCCAGAGGGCCCTCTATTCTGCCTACCGCAACTACATCCTGCGCTACGCGCCCAAGGCGGGTGGCGGCTGGGAGTCCACGCCGACCGTCGCCTATCGCGAGCAGGTCAAGGGCATCGGTGACGGCCTCAGCAACGGTGACGGGTACCGCAGCTGGCGCCTCCGCGACTTCCACGTCCGCGGCTCCGGCGTCAACACCGTGATCCTCGCCGGTGGTGGCACCTGGCGCGCTGGTCATCATCCCCAGGTTCTCAAGACCACCGACGGAAAGACCTTCTTCCCGGCCGGTCGCGTCGACAACCGTGACAACGGTGCCCGCCGCAATGACTACGCCCTCGGTGGTCTGTCCTCGTTCCCGGTTGAGTACTCCGACAACTACGGTGGCAAGACCGCGAGTCGGATCTCTGTCGTGTACGCAGGCCACTTCCCGGGCACGGGATGGCCGGCCCGCCCGAACCGCTACACCCTGAACCTCGACAACCCGTATCCCTCTCCGGAGTACAACCAGCAGCCCAATGTGGGCCTGTACATCCGCAACGAGACGGCGTTCGGTGGTCTGCCGGCGTTCAACTGGGAGGCGGCTGGCAAGGACGGTCTGCCCCTCGACCATGAGGTCGACGGCATGACCCGCTATGACGGCAACTGGAACTTCGCGCTCCAGACCGATTCGACGCTCGACTACATCGTGGCGTATTCGGGTCCGAGCTGGAACAGCCAGTTCGGCGAGATCAACAAGCCCGCCTGGCTGGCGGTCCATCGTCTCGACGGCTCCATCGCCTCGGGCAAGAGCTCGGTGAAGCTCGACTTCAACGAGGACGACGAGATTATCGAGAGCAACGGCGCTGCCGGTCACGACTACCTCTATGACCCCTGGGTCACCGTCGTGCCCGATCAGACGGCCGCCTCGAACCTCGACAAGGCCGAGGTGCTCGTGAGCTTCGGCTCCGCGGGCTTCGGCGTGTTCGAGATCCAGAACACCCCGGCCAGGCTCGTCAGCAGCCCGGCCAACCAGACCGTGTCCGCGGGCACTGATGTGACGCTCAGCGCGGCTGTCGATGGCAGCCCGAACGCGTTCCACTGGTATCTGAACGGTGAGCCCCTGGATCCCAAGGACCCGACCCTGCTTGGTGTCACGAAGTCCACGCTCGTCATCAAGAGCGCGGGTGCCGCCGATGCGGGCAAGTACCAGCTGAAGTGGACCAACCCGATCTCGGGTGCCGGCCAGACTGCCGAGGCCACGCTGGCGGTGAACGGGGACATTCTCGATCTCCAGGTTGCCCAGATCGTGCCCGAGGGGCCGCTGGCCGTGGAGGTTCCGGCCGGGTCTGTGACCGACGGAGCCGATGGTCTTGTCATCAAGGGACCGGGTCTTGTTGCCTGGCCTGCCGCCAGCAACGTCGACCAGCCGGGTGACGTCCAGGAGTTTGCGTACACCTCCGCCACCGGCGACTTCGACATCAGCGCGAAGATCTCGAGCATCGAGAGCGGTCCCCAGACCGATCCCGTCGATGCCTGGGCTTCCGGTGGTCTCCAGGCCCGCGTCAGCCTGAACGCCCTTAGCCCTTCGTTCCTGGTGAACGTTGGCAATCCCAAGGGCGTCAACGAGGTGCGCGCCATCGGCCGCGCCATCGAGGGCCAGAACTACACGACCTTCGGCCGGACCTACGGCGGCGTCGACAAGAACCTCCCCAATCAGTGGGTGCGTCTGCGTCGCGTCGGCAACTGGTTCGCCGCCTACGTCGGCACCGACGGCAAGAACTGGTCGCTCATCGGCCAGCGCTGGCAGGAGTGGCCGGGCACGCTGCTCGTCGGCGCCTATGCCTTCTCCGCGAGCTACAACTCGGCCGACCAGACCGGTGGCAAGAACCTAGCCACCGTCAAGTTCTCGTCGCTCATGGAGACCGATCTCGACGACACCACGCCTCCGGCGCTCGTGTCGGCCGGTACGCTCGACAAGAAGACCGTCGGCGTGCGCTTCTCGGAGCCCGTCAACTCGCTCTCCGCGACCCTGCCGTTCAACTACAAGCTGAGCCAGGGCTCGGTCACCTCCGTCCGTCCGGGCGCCGGTGGCGACTCTGTCTACCTGACCGTCACAGGTCTCACCTCCGACTCCTTCAGCGTCACCGTCCTCGGTGGCATTGTCGACACCTCGGGCAATCCCATCCGTGCCGGTTCCACCGTGAGCGCCAAGGCTTCTGCCTGGAAGTCGACCGACATCGGTCTGATCCAGAGCGGCGATCCGGCCAAGCGCACTCCGGGTGATGACCCGTATCGCATTGGTCAGGCCATTGCCACCTCCTCGGGTGATACCGAGACCGAGATCGAGATCATCGGTGGTGGTTCGAACGCCTGGAATCCGGGTGACTACATCCACTACGTCAGCGGACCCAAGCTCAACGGCGACTTCGATGTCTCTGTCGAGGTCAGCCGCAACGACCGTCCGGCCAACACCGCCGCCTGGGCCAACTCTGGCCTCATGATGCGTGAGTCCGAGTACGTCGCGGGTTCTGAGTACACCCAGGACGGCACCAAGGTGGCGATGGTGGCGAACACCACGTACATCGAGGGTTCGGCCCCGAACCGCGCGGGCATTCCGCTGTTCCGTGAGGAGCCGGGTGCTGGCTACGGCAACGGCAACCCGGGCTTTGCCTGGACCACGCCGATCGGTGGCATCAAGGGCTACTACCTCGACCAACGCGCGATCGATGCCGCGGGCACTCCGGATCCGGAAAGCTCGGCGCTGTCGTCGCGGTGGCTGCGCATGACCCGTGCGGGCAACGACTTCACGTTCTACGTCTCTTATGACGGCAAGACGTGGGCGACGCTGGACGGACCCAAGACGCTGCCGCTTGAGAAGAACCTGATCTTCGGGTTCTCGACCATGAGCGACACTGGATCGGGTGCTCCGCCGAACAATGCGTACGGTGGGAACGGCTTCCTCGGGACGGATCTCGAGGGTCAGCAGAACCCCTCGAACTACTCGGTCCAGATCATCCGTATCGGCACCAAGGTGGCTCCTCGTGAGCCTGTGGCGCCGCTGAAGACCGCCCTGATCAAGCCGACGGAGGCCCTCCCTGTGGCCCTGCCGGATGGTGCTGTCGCCTTCGGTGGAGCGGGTGCGATGACGATCGCCGGCCCGGGCCTTGTGGCCTGGCCTGCGGCCTCGAACGTCGACCAGCCGGGTGATGTGCAGGAGTTCGCCTATGAGGAAATCTCGGGCGACTTCGACCTGAGCGCCAAGGTCACCAGCATCGTCAGCGGTCCGCAGACGGATCCTGTCGATGCCTGGGCCTCCGGTGGTCTCCAGGCTCGTGTGGCGCTCAACGCCCTGAGCCCGTCGTTCCTGGTGAACGTGGGTAACCCGAAGGGTGTGAACGAGGTTCGCGCCATCGGTCGCGCCTCCGCCGCTCAGAACTACACCTCGTTCGGCCGGTCCTACGGTGGAGTCGACAAGACCCTCCCGAGCCAGTGGATCCGGTTGCGCCGTGTGGGCAACTGGTTTGCTGCGTACGTTGGTACCGACGGTTCGACCTGGTCGCTCATCGGCCAGCGTTGGCAGGAGTGGCCTGACAAGCTCCTGGTGGGGGCCTATGCGTTCTCCGCGAGCTACAACAGCGCGGACCAGACCGGGGGCAAGAATCTCGCCACGGTCGCCTTCTCGAACTACGGGACGACGGTCCAGAACGACACGGTGGTTCCCTCCGTGGTTTCGGCTGGAACGATCGACAAGAAGACGGTCGGCGTGAAGTTCTCGGAGCCGGTCGCTTCTGCGACGGCACTGGTGGCGGGCAACTACAAGCTCAGCCAAGGCACCGTCACCGCGGTTAGCGGCGGCATCGGTGGCGACACCGTCTACCTGAGCGTCAGCGGTCTCACCGCCGACAGCTTCGAAGTCACGGTCAACAACGTGACGGACACCACCGGCAATGCGGTGGCGGCGAACTCGAAGGCCAGCGGCAAGGTGTCCGCCTGGAAGTCGACCGACATCGGTCTGATCCAGAGCGGCAACCCTTCG
>VHCG01000095.1 GCA_016871805.1 Verrucomicrobiota bacterium | reverse complement strand
CCCCTTCACAAGGGCGGCATTGATGCCGCCCTTGGCCCCTGCCTTCGCGAAGGCGAAGCGCCAGATGGGCTCACCGGTCCGGGCGTTGATCGCCAGGATCGAGCTGTCGCCGCCTGCCGAATACAGCACCCGCTTGCCGTTCCAGTAGTCGAGGTAGGGGTTCGAGAAGGTATTGTCCTGCGGGCGGTCTCCGGGTGCGCTCGACCAGGCCAGTTCCCCGGTCTTCTTGTCGAACGCATAGAACCGGTCGCCCGCCGCACCGTGGGCGCCCCAGGCGCTGGTGATGCCGCGGATGATCACGAGATCGCCGTCGACTACCGGGGACGCCGTGCGCGAGTTCGGGAAGGTCAGGCGGCCGAATTCCTCCATCATGGAGTGCTTCCAGAGCAGTTTTCCGTCCGGCGTGAAGGCCATCAGAAGCCCCTGGGTGTGCTGGGCATAGATGTTGCCGGTCTCAGGATCGATCGTCGGCGACGAGGTCGAGTAGCGCAGATAGATCGTGTCGGACAGGAAGTCGTTCTCGGCGTGGCGCCACAGCTCCTTGCCGGTGTCGGCGTCGAAGCACGCCACCACCTCCTGAAGATCGGGTCCATCCCCCACGTAGCCATTGATGTAGAGGCGTCCGTTGGCGATGACCGGGGTGCTCTGGCCGGGGAAGGGGGCGGTCCAGAGAGGGGCCGCTCCGCCGTCCTTCGGGTCCTGCGCCGCGAGCTTCGTGGGCAACCCGGTCTCGGTGGAGACCGAGGTCTGGAGCGGACCGCGCCAGTTGAGCCAACCCGTCACCTCAGCGGCAACGGGACCGAGTGCCGCCATCGAGGCGGCCAGGAGAAAGACCAGACGATTCATGGCAGGAAACGAGGTAACCAAGATGACCACGGTGCGAGTCGGAGACGGAACTGGCAACGTGAAATACTACGGGTGCGTACTATTCAAGGCGGGACCATTTTTGGTTCTGGCCGGTTCGGGGGTTGAACCGTGGGCTTGGGTGCGACTTTGATGTCTTCATGCACCCCCTGACCGCGGCGCCGCTGACCGATCCGACAACACTCTACCGCTACCGGGATGCGCTCTATGCGGAGGACCTGTTGATCGTGGGGCTGGTCCACCTGGACCTGTTCACCCACCTGGCGGCGGAGCCCACGGGGACCGACGGCCTCTGTGGCCGCCACGGCCTGAAACTCCGTCCGGCCGGGGTGATGGTCACATTGTTCCGGGCGATGGGTCTGATCGAGGGGACTGTCGACCGGTGGGAGGTCACCCCGATGACGCGGGAGCATCTCGTGCGGGGTTCCGCCTGGTACATCGGGCCCTATTACGCCTCGCTGGCGGAGCGTCCAGTGGCGGCGGATCTGCTTCGGGTCCTCCAGACCGATCGGCCGGCGAACTGGGGAAGCCAGAGCGGTCAGGTGGACTGGCATCGGGCGATGGAGCGTCCAGGCTTCGCCCAGAGCTTCACAGAGGCCATGGACTGTCGGGGTGTGTTCCTGGCGCAGGCCCTCGCGAAGGGGATGCCGTGGAATCGTTTCGGGCGGCTGCTCGACATCGCCGGCGGTTCCGGAATCTACGCCTGTTCGTTCTGCGCCCACGCGCCGCATCTCACGGCGACGGTGCTCGAGAAGTCACCGGTGGATCGCATCGCATCGGAGGCCATCCGGGCACGTGGCTTCCACGATCGGGTCGAGGTCATGGCCGGCGACATGTTCGAGGAGGTCTGGCCCGGGGGCCATGACCTGCATCTGTTCTCCAACGTGCTCCACGACTGGGACGTCCCGGAGGTGCGGAGGCTGCTGCGGCGGTCACACGCCGCGCTGCCGGCAGGCGGGGCGGTGCTGGTCCATGACGCGTTCCTGGATCGGGCCCTCGCAGGTCCTCTCCATGTGGCGGAGTATTCGGTGATGCTCATGCATGCGACCCAGGGGCGCTGTTATGGCATCGGGGAGATGGAGGATCTGCTGGCGGAGGTTGGATTTGGCCGCTTCGAGACGATCCCGGGTGGAGCCGCTCGGGACGGGCTGCTCGGGTGGAAGCTCTAGAGCGGTCCTGGAAAAACAAAAACGGGACAGGAGGTTCTCTCCTGTCCCGTGGTTCTTTGCAGGGGCGTCCGCCGGTCAGGCGGTCTTCTGGGTGTCCTTCTCCTTGACGGCCATGGCGCCCTTGCCGATGCGGCCGCGGAGGTAGGTGAGCTTGGCGCGGCGGACCTTGCCCTGACGCTCCACCTCGATCTTCTCCACGCGGGGGGAGTGGGTCGGGAAGATACGCTCGACACCCTCGCCGTAGCTGATGCGCCGGACGGTGAAGGTCTGGTTCAGGCCGCGACCGCGGACGCCGATGACCACACCGGCGAACACCTGGATACGCTCCTTGTCGCCTTCGACGACCTTGGTGTGGACGCGGACGCTGTCTCCGACGTTGAACTTCGCCGAATCCTTGCGGAATTGCTCGGCCTCGATCTTGTCAAACAATGCACCTTTGTTCATGGCAGACTCCTCGTTTTCAAAAACTGACGTTCAAAATCATTTCACTTTGCCGGGCCGCTCCCATCGGAGCTTCTCCCAAAGGTCCGGTCGTCGTTCGACGGTCCGTCTGACCGCCTGGGCCCGTCGCCACCGCTCGATGGCAGCGTGGTTGCCCGAAAGCAGGATCTCGGGAACCTCCCAGCCCCGGAATTCGGCAGGGCGGGTGTAGTGCGGGTATTCCAGCAGCCCGTGGCTGAAGGATTCATCGAGGGCGCTTGAGTCGTCACCCAAGGCACCGGGCAGAAGCCGGGTCACGGCGTCCACGATCACCATCGCCGGGAGGTTGCCATTCGTCAGGACATAGTCCCCGATGCTCAACACGTCGTCGGCGAGATGGGCCCGCACTCGTTCGTCGTACCCCTCATAGCTGCCGCACACGAGGATCAGCCCGGGAGACTTGGACAGTTCCCGCGCCACGGACTGGGTGAAGGGCCGGCCGCTGGGTGCGGTCAGAATCACCCGGGTTTCCCCCTGGTCGGCCTTAAGGGCCTCGACGGCTTCAAAGATCGGCTCTGGCTTCAGGACCATCCCCGGACCCCCGCCGTAGGGGGTGTCATCGACCGTCCGGTGACGGTCGTGGGTCCAGTCCCGCAAATCATGGATCCTCAGATCGAGGATTCCCCCCTGACGAGCCCGTTTCAGGATGCTCTCATCGAGGGGACCCGCGAACATCGCGGGGAACAGGGTCAGGAGATCGATTCTCATCGGCAGTTCGCGCGGTCCTGTTCGCCCGCGCGGGGCCGTGGCTCACTCGTCGGCCAGCTCGAGGGTGCAGCGGACGCCCCGCTTCTGGGCGCCGACCTGCAGGATCGAGCGGAGGGCCTGGATCGTGGTGCCCCGTCGCCCGATGATCTTGCCCACCTCGCCTGGGGCGAGATGCAGCCGGTAGCACATCGCCCCGTTCCGGTCTTCCGAGTCCACCCGGACCTCGTCCGGATGGTTCACGAGGCGCTTGGCCACGAACTCGATGAAGTCCTGCATGGGGCTAGGTGCCGGTGATTCAGGCGGCAACCGGAGCGTTGCGCTTGGCCTTGCGGACCATGCTGGCAACGGTGTCGCTGGGCTGAGCGCCGACCGAGATCCAATGGTCGATGCGGTCCATGTTCAGGGACACGTTGTCACCCTTCTTCTGGGGTTGATAGGTGCCGATCTCCTCGATGAACTTGCCATCGCGAGGACTGCGGCCGTCGGCCACCACAACCCGGTAGACCGGGCTGTTCTTGGCACCGACGCGCTTCAAACGAATTTTGACTGACATAGATGTGTGCTCGTCCGGCGATGGGGAACCCAGCCGCCGCCCCTGAAGGGAAACGCAAAATTGACGAGCGGTGAGGGTGAGTGCAAGCCCTCATTTCAGGATGGGACGAAGGAGAGGGCGGGATCCAGCGGTCCAACCCACTCCCGACACCCCCTTCCTCGCCATCGATTCCCGGGCATTCGAGGGTTCCAAGCTTGTGGCCGGATGGCTAGCGTCCTGGGAGTCACCCATGCCCCGGATCCCGCACATCTGGACCCTGATGCTGGGATTGGTTTCGACGCTGGCCTGTGCCGATGCCGAGACGATCTCCCACGACGCCGCATCCCGGCCGGGTGCCGCCGCGGCGCAGACCCACTGGGCCTTCCAACCGGTCCGACGTCCTCCTCTGCCTGCGGTCCAAGACACCGCCTGGGTCCGGAACCCCATCGATGCGTTCGTCCTGTCCCGGCTCGAGACGCGCGGATGGACCCCTTCGCCAGCAGCCTCCGCTCCGGCGCTGTTGCGAAGGGTCCACCTGGACCTCGCTGGTTTGCCGCCGACACCTGGGGAACAGGAACGGTTCGCTCAGGACCCGTCTCCCGTCCGCCTCGACCGCGTCGTGGACGACCTCCTGTCGCGTCCCTCCTATGGCGAACGCTGGGCCCGACACTGGCTTGACCTCGTCCGCTATGCCGACAGCAACGGCTATGAACGCGACGCCGAGAAACCGTTCGTCTGGCGGTATCGCGACTATGTCATCGGGGCATTGAACTCCGACCGCCCCTACGACCGGTTCCTCCAGGAACAGTTGGCGGGTGACGAGCTCCCGCAGGTTCGTGCCGAGACCCTGGTGGCGACGACGTTCGCTCGGCTGGGGCACTGGGATGACGAGCCCGCGGATCCGGCAGCGGACCGGTTTGATCAGCTCGACGACATTGTCAGCACGACCAGCCAAGCCCTCCTGGGGCTGACCCTCGGCTGCGCGCGGTGCCATGACCACAAGTTCGAGCCGCTGACCTCGGCGGACTATTACCGCATGGTGGCGGTCTTCGCCCCGCTGCAGCGTCCGCAGAACGGCCGTACAGAACTCACACTGCCGCTGGGTTCCCAAGCCGAGCGGGAAGCCGTGGCCCAACGGGACCGCGAGATTGCGGCCCTCCAGCGTCGGACCAACGAGCTCTCATCGGAGACGATCACCGCCCGCGTCGCGGCGCTGCGGCTCGGGGTGCCGGACCTGCCTGCGGGCTATATCCTTCACGAGAACGGTGGGAACGTGCCCCCGACCCATGTTCTGGTCCGAGGCAATCCCGGTCGGCCAGGCGAGGCGGTCACGGCCGGCGTCCCGTCGGTGCTTCCTGGGACGGGCTGGACGGTTCCGAGAGCCGAGGGTTCCACGTCCGGCCGCCGCCGTGCCCTCGTGGACTGGATGGTGTCCTCCGACAACCCGCTGACCGCGCGCGTGATTGTGAACCGGGTCTGGCAGCAGCACTTCGGGGCGGGACTGGTCCGCACCGCGAGCGACTTCGGCGTGATGGGGGAGCCCCCGACCCATCCGGAGCTGTTGGACTGGCTGGCGCACTGGTTCGTGCACGACGCCGGATGTGGTCCCTCAAGGCGTTGCATCGCCTCATCCTGGCCAGCAACACCTGGCGCATGGGGCGGGCCCATCAGCCGGTGCCTGCTGCAGAAGATCCCGAGAACCGGCTGCTGTGGCATCAGCCGTATCGACGCCTCGAGGTCGAGGCGCTGCGCGATTCCGTGCTGGCCGTCAGTGGGGAGCTCAACCGTCAGGCGGGTGGACGCGGTGTGTTTCTGCCGATCCCGAAGGCCGCTATGGAGGCGAACACCGACAAGGAATCGATCTGGTCCGCGTCTTCACCGGACCAGGCGGCACGACGAACCGTCTATGCGTTCGTGAAGCGTGGCCTGGTGGTCCCGATGTTCGAGGTGCTGGACCTCTGCGACACGGTCTCGAGCTCACCCCGACGCCAGGTGACCACCGTCGCTCCGCAGGCGCTCACGCTCTTCAACGGCGAGTTCATCAATCAACAGGCGGCCTGCCTGGCCGACCGGGTCCTGCGGGAGGTCGGCACGGATCCCGCCTGCCAGGTGGACCATCTGTCCCGCCTCGCCTTGGGCCGCCCGCCCACGGTGTCCGAGCGGGACGCCTACCTGGGGTTTCTCAGCGCCGCCGAGCCGCAGGTGCCGCGCGACTGGCTGGTGCAGGTGGCCCGCGTCATCCTCAATCTGAACGAGTTCGCCTACCCGGAATGACCTCTGCAAGGAGTCCCCACCGATGATCCCTCCACTGCACCCTTCATCTGGGTTCACCTGCCGCCGGGACTTCCTCGCCCGTGCGGGGGGTGGGTTCGGCCTGCTCGCATTGGCGGAGCTCATGACGCGGACGGGCGCGTTGCCCCGGGTCGAGGCCTCGACCCCGTCGCCGCTGGCTCCCAAGGCGCCGCACTTCCGGGCAAAGGCCAAGCGGGCGGTCTTCCTGTTCATGAATGGCGGGCCGAGTCAGGTGGATACCTTCGATCCGAAACCGGCGCTCACCCGGTACCACGGTCAGCCCTATACCGGCGATGCCAAGGTCGGCTCGAACGGCCGTCC
>VHCG01000094.1 GCA_016871805.1 Verrucomicrobiota bacterium | reverse complement strand
AAAATCGATTGTGACCGGTGCCCGGAACTCGTGCCGTTCGCCATCGCGATCGGTGGCCACAACGCCGACGTACTTGCCGTCCTCGCGGAGCAGCTCCACGACCTTGTGTTCCTCCCGGACATCCGCGCCGGCATCCCGGGCCCTGTTCATCAGGATCTGGTCGAACTCGCTCCGGAGCACCTGCCAGGTCTGGGCAATCGTCTCGCGGTCGTAGCGCTCGTAGAAATAGAACGGCTGCGAGGCCCGTCCGGAGGGGGCCACGAACTGCACCGAATACTTCTTCACGAAGCCCGATTGGCGCATCAGGGGCACGAGGCCAAGCCGGTCGAGCGACGGGTAGGTGAACGGGATGAGGGACTCACCGACGTGATACCGGGGAAACCGTTCGCGTTCGAGGACCAGAACCCGATGCCCGTGGCCGGCCAGGATCGTCGCCGCTGAGCAGCCCGCCGGGCCGCCGCCGATCACCACGCAGTCGAAGGTCTCGATCGATTTCATACGTAGGCGTATTAAACATCGGACTCCGGAAGCCGCAACCGCTGACGTGGGGATTCTGGGTCCGGGTTCATCCTCGGAGGCATGCCGCGGGGTGGGGAGGTCGATGGGGACCCCTGGACAGCCTCCGGGGGGCTTGCGTGGTCCGGTGTGGCTTCCCTAACGTCGCTGCCCTCGATTATGGCATTCCTCAACGAGCATTTCTTCAAGCTAAAGGCTGGCTACCTGTTCCCCGAAATCGCGCGTCGCGTGAAGGCGTTCACGGAGGCCAATCCTGCGACGGCAGGGCGTCTGATCCGCTGCGGGATCGGCGATGTGACCGAGCCGTTGCCCGGAGCGGTGGTGGCTGCGTTGCACAAGGCGGTGGATGAGATGTCGGTCCGGGAGAGCTTCCGCGGATACGGACCCGAGCAGGGCTACGACTGGCTGCGGGCGGCGATCGCCCAGAACGACTACCGGGCGCATGGGCTCGAGGTGGCCGACGACGAGATCTTCGTGAGCGACGGCTCGAAGTGCGACTGCGGGAACATCCTGGACATCCTCGGCCACAAAAACCGCATCGCGATCCCCGATCCGGTGTACCCGGTGTACGTCGACACCAATGTCATGGCCGGCCACACGGGCGAGGCGAACGAGCAGGGGGCCTATGCAGGGTTGGTGTATCTGCCCTGTGTTCCCGATAACGGCTTCGTCCCGGCACCGCCGAAGGAGCCGGTCGACCTCGTCTACCTCTGTTCCCCCAACAATCCGACGGGTGCGGCGGCGACGCGGGCCCAACTGGAGGCCTGGGTGGAGTATGCGCGCCGCCATGAGGCGATCCTGCTGTTCGATGCGGCCTACGAGGCCTACATCACCCAGCCGGGCTATCCGCACTCGATCTACGAAATCCCGGGCGCCCGGGAGTGCGCGATCGAGTTCCGGAGCTTTTCGAAGAGCGGTGGATTCACCGGCACCCGCTGTGCCTTCACGGTGGTTCCGAAGACCCTGCTGGCCTGGGACGACAAGGGGGAGCGGAAGCCCCTCCATCCGCTGTGGCTGCGTCGGACCACCACGAAGTTCAACGGTGTCCCCTACCTGGTCCAACGGGGTGCCGAGGCGCTCTATTCCCCGGAGGGTAAGGCGCAGGTTCGGGCCCTGGTGGAGCACTACCTGGGCAACGCCCGCATCCTGGTCGAGGGAGCGAAGAAGGCGGGTCTGACCGTCTTCGGTGGGGTGAATGCCCCGTACATCTGGGTCCAGACCCCGCCCGGACTCGGCAGCTGGCAGGTGTTCGACAAGATCCTGACCGAGGCCCAGGTGGTGATCACGCCGGGGGCTGGATTCGGCTCGAAAGGCGAGGGGTTCTTCCGGGTCAGCGCCTTCAACAGCCGTGCAAACGCCGAGGAGGTCGCGCGACGGCTACAGGCCCTGAAGTGGTAGGTCGTCCGGTGTCCTCTCTCGGCTGACGAGGCCGCCGTGTTCGATCGGGAGTTCCTGGAGGCGGAGCAGCGCTGCTTTGACGCGCAGCCATGACCCCGCGTCCGGGTGCCCCCAGGGGATCGCCCCTCTGGCGTGCCCTCCGGAGATTGTTCCCTCTGCAGCCCTTGCCACCTTGGGGACCCTGTGAAAACGTCGCGGGCTTTATGGCACATGTGAAACTCCACATCCCGGGTCCGGTCGAGGTCAGTCCCAAGATCTACGAGGCGATGAGTCGTCCGATGATCGGCCACCGTGGCCAGGGATTCAAAGACCTCTACGCGGGCCTGCAGCCCCGGCTCCAGACGCTCCTCGGCACCCGGCAGCTCGTCTACCTGTCGACCTCCTCGGCCTGGGGCGTCATGGAAGGAGCCCTGAGGAATCTCACGACGAAGAAGGTCCTGAACTGCATGTGCGGGGCCTTTTCCGACAAGTGGTTCGACGTGGCCAAGCGCTGCGGCAAGCAGGCCGAGGCGCTCCAGGTCCCTTGGGGTTCCCCCATCCGTGCCGAGGCCATCGAGGCCCGGCTGGCCACCGGACAGTTCGACTCCCTGACCCTCATCCACAACGAGACGAGCACCGGGACGATGTCGCCGCTCGACGAGATCGCGGCGCTGAAGCGGCGGTATCCGGATGTGATGTTCATCGTGGACGCCGTCAGCTCCATGACGGCGATCCCGCATCGGTTCGACGATCTCGGTGTCGACGTCCTGCTCGCCGGCACTCAGAAGGCGTTCGCGCTGCCGCCCGGTCTCACCGTCTTCACCGCCTCACCGGCGGCACTGGCCAAGGCCGCCACGGTGTCCGATCGCGGCTACTACTTCGACTTCGTGGAGTTCGAGAAGAACGCCCGCGAGCACATGACCCCGAGCACGCCGGCGATCTCCCTGGTCTACGGCCTCGCGGCGAAGGTGGAGGAGTTCTTTTCCGAGGGCCTCGAGGCCCGGTACGCAAGGCATCGTCACACCAACCAGATGCTGCGCGACTGGGGCACCCGGCATGGCCTCACCCTCTTCCCGGATGCCGGGTTCGAGTCGGTCACCCTGTGCTGCTTCAACAACGGCGCGAAGCCTGGGGCCGGGCGTACGGTCGATGCCGCCAAGCTCCAGAAGCTGATGAAGGACCGGGGCATCCTCATCGATGGCGGCTACGGGAAGATCAAGGGCACCACGTTCCGCATCTCGAACATGGGTGACGAGACCCCGGAGACGATCCAGTCGCTGATCGGGGCCCTCGACGAATCGATGAAGTCGCTTTGAGGTCCAGATCCTCCCCCAACCCATCCGGGCACAAACAAACCGCCACGGTCTCCGCGGCGTTTTTTTGTTTTTGCGGCCGGTGAACCTTCAAGGAAGGACAGCCACGATCGACCAAGCCATTGTGCGATCCTACCCGAGCTGTGCGCCTGCCCGGCTGACCAGGCGGAAGAGAAGTCCAAAGGCAAGCACTGCGTCGACACGCACAGCAACCGGTATTTGCCTCGATTCTGGAATTAGCACTTCCATGTGTAGAATGGATCGTGGACCTCAAGGCGCCGAGGAACTCCTATGAGGCGATGCCCATGCGGGTTTCGAAGAGCGTCCCCCACCCGTCTGGCCAAGAAGACCGCGCAGGAGGGCCCGATGTGACAGACCTATCGGGACGTCCACACGTCCGGACCGCTTGGTGCAATCCTCAGGTCCGGTCTCGATCGGTTACCTCGGCACCGTTGTCCGGTTTTGGAGCCAGACGAAATCGTCTACAGCCTTCGACGAGTTTGATGGAGCGCCTGGCTTGCCGTACCGGATCAGAGCGGGATCCCTCCACTTCCGGATCTCGGAATGACCATCCGCGAAGGAAAGCCCTCCTGCATTGTTGTGGTAGGTCGCTGCATAGTCGACATACCCGGAGCCAACCGGCGCCGGAGGGGGGGTGTGAACGAACCATCCGTCATTAATGGAGTACGGGTTTTCATCGATCGTCACCCAGGTCATTGCGGGGCCTAGGACAAAATCACCCTGCTTCCTATAGGACCTGCCCGATCCCCACGGGTTGATCGGATTCATAAAGCAGTTCATCGCGAGGCTCCGGACTTTCCGGGCGCCGCTGCCGCCGATCGGACTCTTGGTTGTCGCCCGATCCGCAGGGCACTTGTAGACCGAAATCGCGTTCACGTATTTGAAGAGAAGCGAGTCCTGGATGAGGATCGTATTGGTCCAGCTTGGGCCTGTGTGCATCGTGCCCATGCACCATTGGTTCTGCCGGTAGGTCTTGGTGGGACTGTCGCGGTCGATCAAGGAGTCCAGACCCGCGGTAAGACAGATCTGGTCGTTGAAATCCCCGGAATACATGAACCATCCAATCATCAGCTGCTTGGTGTTGTTCATGCATCCTATGCCCTGTGCCTTTGTTTTCGCCTTGCCGAGGGCGGGCAAGAGCATTCCGGCCAGGATGGCGATGATGGCGATCACCACGAGAAGTTCGATTAGAGTGAAGCCGGAACTCCGGGAGGCAGGTTGGGGTCTTGAGTGCATGGGAAGCTTCGGGGAGGAAGTGAATTTTAACACTGTATGGTGGTTGCATAACACACGTTCCGAGGCGTTGCAAGGTTGACCTGTTGGGGTTTGCGAAAGGGGGGGCGCCTCAGAAGAGGACGGCGCAGGCCTCCATCTGTTTTGCTGAATTCCGGGGATTCTGGAGGCCTTCAGGGGCGTCTCCGAGGCGCGGTGACCTTGATCGGGCTCCCGCCTGCGAGGTATCGTTTCGGTATGGCATCCAGCGGGGTTTCCTGTTTGAGACGTCCGGGTCGACAGGGGTTCACCCTCATCGAGCTGCTCGTGGTGGTCGCCATCATCGCCATCCTGGCGGGCATGCTTCTACCGGCCTTAGGGCGGGCCAAGGCCAAGGCCCAGCAGACCCGGTGCCTCAGCAACCAGAAGCAGATCGGCGTGGCCTACCTGCTGTATTCCGACGACAACGGCGATTTCCTGCCTGTCCAGTGGGGTTGGGGCGCCGGGGGCGGCAAGAAGGGCACCTACAAGCTCGATCCCGGGGTCGCCCTCTCGTTCGGCGTCTCCATCGATCCGACGAATCGTCCGCTGAACCGCTATGCAGCCCCGCCTGAGCTGTACTTCTGTCCGGCCGACAAGGGGGACGAGGAATACAAGGCCACGCACTGCTTTAACGAGTACGGCAATAGCTATCTGCCTCAATTCCAGCACGACTCGTTCCGGGTGAAGCATGTGGTCGGGGATCTCAAGGCGCCGAAGGGGTCCTATGAGGCGACGCCCATGAAAGCGTCTGAGATCGCCCGCAGCCCGGCCAACAAGATCCTTCAGGGGGACTGGACGTGGCACGCCAATCGGGACGTCTACAACGCCCGGACCGCCTGGCACAACCATCGGGGTCAGCCCCGCTACAACATGCTCTTTGGCGACGGGCACGTGGAGTTCTTCCAGTTCCCCAAGGACACTCCCAAGTGGCTCGCCGCACCGCCTCCGGATCCTACCTTCCTGTGGTGGTGACCTGGGTTGCCGTTTTGTGGACCTCCGACATCCTGCGCTGGTGACCGTGACGCCGACCGAACTCGCCGAGCGCCTGCGCTCCGAGTCTCCACCGCATCTTCTTGACGTCCGGGAGGAGAACGAACACGCCCACTGTGCCCTTCTCGGATCCCGCCTCCTGCCGCTCTCGGAACTCGCGGAACGGGTCGAGGAACTGGCCGACTGGCGTACGGCGGAGGTGGTCGTGTACTGCCATCACGGGGTCCGGAGCGCCCATGCCATCGGCTTCCTGAGGCAGCTGGGGTTCCAATGCCTCCTGAACCTCTCCGGTGGCATCGATCGCTGGAGCCTCGAGGTCGATCCTTCGATCCCGCGTTACTGACACCCCGTCGGCCCAGCGCCCTCAAGGGCCAGTCTGGCCCGTGACGATCGTGGTTCCGACGCGCACTGGCCCAGCATCGCATTGGATCCCTCGGAATCCGGCGGGTATCGTCGGCAACCGTCCCGGCATCCGCGATGCGGGGGGACCGCGATGAACTTCGACAAATTCACCATCAAGGCCCAGGAGGCCATCCAGTCGGCCCATAACCTGGCCCAGGAGCTCGGACACCAGCAGCTCGACGGCGAGCATCTGGCCCTGGCTCTCGTGCAGCAGCAGGACAGCCTCATCCCACAGCTTCTCCAGAAGCTCGGTGTCGCCATGCCTCGGCTCACCCAGGAACTCCAGGTGGAACTGGGTCGACGCTCCAGGGTCTCCGGCGGTGGACAGCTGTACCCCAGCCCGGAGTTCCAGCAGATCCTCCAGGCGGCCCCCAAGGAGGCCTCGAAGCTGAAGGACGACTTCGCCTCGACCGAGCACCTGCTCCTCGCCCTGATCGACAAGGGCGGCACCGCGCTCCGCAAGGTCCTTTCCGGCCTCGGCGTGAGCCGGGACGGCGTTTTCAAGGCCCTGGTCGAGGTCCGGGGCAACCAGCGGGTGACCGACCAGAACCCTGAGGAGAAGTTCCAGGCCCTCGAGAAGTACGGACGCGACCTCACCGCGCTGGCCCGCCAGGGGAAGATCGATCCGGTGATCGGACGCGACGACGAGATCCGACGCGTCATGCAGGTGCTCACCCGCCGCACCAAGAACAACCCGGTCCTCATCGGCGAGCCCGGCGTGGGCAAGACGGCACTCGTCGAGGGTCTGGCCCGTCGGATCGTCAACGGCGACGTTCCGGAGTCGCTCAAGGACAAGAAGGTCATCGCCATGGATATCGGGGCCATGGTCGCAGGCGCGAAGTATCGTGGGGAATTCGAGGAGCGCCTGAAGGCCTTCCTCAAGGAGATCACGTCGAGCGAGGGGAAGATCATCCTCTTCATCGACGAGCTGCACACCATCGTCGGCGCTGGCAAGGCCGAGGGGGCGGCCGATGCCGCCAACATGCTCAAGCCCCAGCTGGCCCGCGGTGAACTGCGAGCGATCGGTGCCACCACGCTCGACGAGTACCGGAAGCACATCGAGAAGGACCCCGCCCTTGAGCGCCGGTTCCAACCGGTCTACGTCGGCGAGCCCAGTGTCGAGA
>VHCG01000093.1 GCA_016871805.1 Verrucomicrobiota bacterium | reverse complement strand
CCTCGAGGTAGACGACCATGACCACACCGGTCTGGATCGCGATGCCGAAGAGCGAGATGTAGCCGATCCAGACCGCCACGCTGAACGGATAGCCGAACGCATGCTGGAGGAACACGCTCCCGCTGAGAGCGAACGGCACCGCAAGCAGCACGTGTGCGGCCTCTTTCGCCGAGTGGTACACCACGTAGAGCAGAAGGAAGATGATCAGGAGCGACACGGGCACGATGACCTTCAGCGTCCGCTCGGCCCGAAGGAGTTCCTCGTACTGGCCGCTATACTCGATGGTCATACCCGGGGGCAGGGTGGGGATGATGTCGGCCTCGATCCGGCGTTGGACCTCCTCGACAAACCCGCCGAGGTCGCGGTCCTGAACATTCGCCTGCACGAACACCCGCAGCCGTCCGTTCTCGCTCCCGATCTCGTTCGGTCCCTGGGTCCGACGGATCCGGGCGACCTGGGCGAGCGGAATGGCCGGGCCCTCGGGACGGCCAATCACGATGGATCCAAGACGGTCGAGATCGTCACGTTCATCCCGCTCGAGACGGACCTGGATGGGAATCCGCTGTCGGCCCTCGATGGTGGTCGTGACGGTGCGGCCGCCGATGCCGACCTCCACAGCCTCCAGTGCGTCTTTGGGCGTGAGTCCGAACCGGGCCAGGGCGGGGCGGTCGACCTCGATCTGGAGGTAGGGCTTGCCCTGGGCGCGGCTGGGGGCGACGCCGGCGGCGCCTGGAATGGATTCCACGAGACGCTGCACCCGGAAGGCCTCCTTCTGGAGGGCGTCGAGGTTGTCGCCGAGGATTTTGATCCCGAGCTGGGCCCGGATGCCGGTGGAGATCATAAGGATTCGGTTCTCGATGGGCTGGAGGAACCCAGGGACGTAGCCCGGCACCTCACCCAGGGCCCGGGTCATCTCCTCGACCAGCTGCGTCCGGGTCTTGCCCTCGCGCCAGGCCGGGTTGCGGACGGTCCAAGGGATTGGAATGAGCCCGAATACCTTCCGGTTCGTGGTCAGATACTCCGGCTTCAGGGTGATTGTTGTCTCAATCATCTCGACGGGTGCGGGATCGGTCGCGGTCTCCGCCCGGCCCAGCTTGCCGGCGACGGCTTCGACCTCCGGGAATCCGCGCAGGACCTGATCCTGCCACGACATGATCCGCTTCACCTCCGACAGCGAGCTGGCGGGGATGAGCACGGGCATCATCAGAAGCGATCCCTCGTTGAGCGCGGGCATGAACTCCTTGCCGAATCCGGTGACGGCCCGCTGGAGGGAGGGTGGGGCCCCGGCCTTGGCGAGGGCATCGCGGACGGGTCGTGGCAGACCGAAGGCGACGGTGAGCGCGATGGCCAGCAGCAGGAGGGCCATGCCAAGCACCAGACGGGTGTGCCGAAGAGCCCAGCGCAGGGCCGGATCGTAGAGGCCCATCAGGACCCGCATGATCCGGTTGTCCTCCTCGCGATGGAACGGACCCCGGACGAGGAATGAGCACAGCACCGGCACGAGGGTCACCGCGAGGAGGGTCGCCCCGACGCATGCGAAGGTCTTCGTGAATGCCAGCGGGTGGAACAGCTTGCCCTCCTGTCCCTCCAGCGCGAACACCGGCAGGAATGCCAGGATGATGATCGCCATGGCGAAGAAGATCGGGCGTCCGACCTGCTGCCCCGCCTCCAGCGTGCACTGCCAGGTCTCCTGCGCCGTGAGGCGACCCGGTCCAGCAGAACCCCCGGTCCGACGCTGCTTCTCCTCCTCTGCCCGCTCGCAGTGGCGGATCACATTCTCGGTCATGACGATCCCGGCGTCGACCAGCACCCCGATCGCGATGGCGATGCCGGAGAGCGACATGATGTTCGACGAAATCCCGAACCCGTTCATCAGGATGAACGAGATCAGGATCGAGAACGGGAGCGGGACGGTGACGATCAGGATGCTCCGGAAGTGGAACAGGAACAGGATGTGGGCGAGCGTCACGAGGATCACCTCCTCGACCAGCGCATCCCTCAGCGTGGCAAGGGTCCGATCGATGAGGTCGCTCCGGTCATAGAAGGGTCGGACAGAGATTCCCGGTGGCAGGCTCGGGGCCAGCTGGGCGAGCCGCGCCTTCACGGCCTGGATCACGGCCATCGCATTCTCCCCGGTGCGCATCACAACCACCCCGCCCACCACCTCGCGGCCGTCAACGTCGAGGCTTCCTCGACGGTAGTCGCCACCGATCCCGACCTGGGCCACCTGCTTCAGGAGCACCGGCACCCCGTCGACCTGCTTCAGGACGAGGGCCTCGAGGTCGGCGACATCGCGCACGAGTCCCACCCCGCGGATCACGAATTCCATGCCGTTCTCGTCGATGGTCTTGCCCCCGACATTCAGGTTGGCGCCGCCGACCGCGGTGAGGATCTCGTCCATCGTGACCCCGAGATCGCGCATCCGGAGCGAGCTGACCTCGATCTGATACTGCCTCACGAATCCGCCGAGGCTGGCCACCTCGGCGACGCCGGGTACGGCGTTCAGCGGATAGCGCAGGTTCCAGTCCTGGATCGACCGGAGCTGACCGAGGTCATAGCCCCCGTCGGGGGCCCGGTTGGGGTCGACCTCGAGGTAGTACTGGTAGACCCACCCGAGACCAGTGGCGTCGGGTCCCAGCTGGGGTGTCACCCCTGCGGGCATGAGTTGGGACAGGTAGTTGAGGCGCTCGAGGATCCGGGATCGGGCGAAGTAGTTGTCGGTCCGATCCTCGAAGATGACCGTGATCAGCGAGAACCCGAACATCGAGGTGGCCCGCACCGCCTTCACGCCGGCGAGACCCTGGAGGTTGGCGGAGAGCGGATAGGTGACCTGGTCCTCCACCTCCTGGGGGCTCCTACCAGGCCAGTCGGCAAAGACAATGACCTGGTTCTCGCTGAGGTCCGGGATGGCGTCGACCGGGGTTGAACGCAGCGCTTTCCACCCCCAGCCGAACAGGAGGAGCGAGGCGCAGAGGACCAGGAATCGGTTGCTCAGGGCCGCCTCGATGAGTCGGTGGATCATGGTCGAACCTCCATGCCGCAATCGAGCATCTCAGCCCCGAAGTAGGGGTTCCGGACGGGGCCGCCCAACTGAAACCAGGCGGCCTTTTGGGGGGCGCCTGGGAAGGCGCGTCGGGTCATCGGGCACTCGTAGAGCTTTAGGCCGGAGAAGGTCGGCAGCGGACGCAGGAGGCGTCCCAGTGCGACCACAGGTTCGCTGAGGCGATGGAACTCCTCCCGGGCCGATTCGAGATCCGGGGCAGGCTCCAGGTGGCTGGCTGGCACGACACGCGCTGCGACCTGGGACCAGACGGGAGACGGGGTCAGGGTGCGGGAGAGATGGTCGGCCTGTTCGTGGAGTCCCGGTAGGGCCGCGTTGAAGTCGGCAAGGGAATCGCTCGACAGGGCCTCCCGGACGGCATCGGCCCGTTTGAGGAAGTCGGCGACCACGGCGGTCTGCTCCGGGGAAAGGTCCTGACCCGGATTTGGGGACAGGTCCTGCCCAGTGCCGGAAAGGGTTGCCGAGGGGGTGGTCTGGGGTTGGACCAGCTGGTGGAGCTGGGCCTGGGCGTCGAGCAGCAGCGCACCTTGCGTCACCACCCGTTCCCCCTCGGCAAGGCCGGATGTCACCTCGACCTCCCGATCCCCCCGGAGGCCGATCCGGAGCGCACGGGGCTCGTAGGCGCCATTCCCCAGTTCGACGTAGGCCAGCGGTTGTCCGGAGTCGAGCACGGCGCTCCTGGGAATCGTCAGGGTGGGCTCGGAGGCCACCCGGACCCGGGCCTCGGCCAGCACCCTGTGCGGGATGCGTCGACGGGGTCCCGAGGGAGTCGACTCCAGCGGGTTTGGAATCTCGACCCGTGCGAGGGTGGAGCGGGTCTGGGCATTGAAGTTGGGGTCGATGAAGGTGATGGCGTTGGTCAGGACGATGCCGGGCAGGGCGGGGGAGGTGATCTCGACCGGCTGGCCGGGGCGGAGCCAGCCGAGGTCGTTCTCATAGACCTGGAGCTTCAGCCACAGGGTGTCGAAATCGGCGATCTCGAAGAGCGGTTGTCCAACCGTCAGGGCCTGTCCCTCGAACACAGTCTTGGCGACCACCGTGCCGGTCATGGGCGACAGGATCTCGAGGGTAAGGTTGGTGTCGGAGAACGTCCCGGGCAGGGATTCGACCTGGCGGGGCAGGAGGCCGAGTTGGGCGAGGCGCAGTGCGGCGGCATCGCGGATGGGGCCAGACCCCGCGGGCCCCTTCAGAAGGGCCAGGTACTCCCGGACCGCGGTCAGCAGCGAGGGGCTGTAGACTAGCGCCAGGGGTTCACCCGCCCGGACCTCGGCTCCGGTGAAGTTCACAAAGAGCCGCTCGATCCGACCCTCCACCCGGGCGCTCAGGATCCGGTGCCGGGAGTCGTCGTCATCCATGCTTCCGTTGAGCGGCACAGTGCGCACGACGGGCTGTCGGACGACGGGTGAGGTCTGGACATGGCTGACCGTGACGCTGTTGGTGCTCAGGGTGACCACGCCCTCGGCACCGGTGAACCCGGCCTGTCCCTCAAAGACCGGGGCCAGATCCATGCCGCAGATCGTGCACTTGCCCGGCCGGTCCGACTTGATCCAGGGGTGCATCGAAGACTGGTAGTAGAGGATTCTCGGAGCCGCGGTGCCTGTTTTGGCGGTGGGTGCGGATCCGGGATTTCGGCCGAGGTACCAGCCGAGGGCGGCGGCGATGCCGACGGTGAGGATCCAGAGGATTCGGGAGGCGTTCATTGGGTGCGTGGGGTCAGGGCTTGGAGGCGGAAGGGGGTTCGGAATGGGAGCCGGGTTTCGCGGTCTGGGTCAGAATCCCCGGGCCAGGCAGGCCGCAGAGGTAGGTGAGGTCGGCAATGAGGGTCCATTGGTCCGCCGTGGCTCGGGCCAGCTGGGCCTGGGTCTCGAGCAGGACCCTGTGGGATTCCATGACATCGCGGATGTTCCCCGTCCCGGCGGTCCATTGGGCCAGCGCGGTCCGACGGGCGTCCTCGGCCTTTGGAAGGATGTCGTCGGCGTAGAGCACAGTGCCACGTCGGGCGGCCGCGATCTGGAGTCCGAGACGCCGGATCTCCTCGCGGATCGCGAGCGCGGTGTCGATCTGTTCCTCCTCGACCGACTTCAGACGCTGCCGGTCACGGGCCAAGTCCTTGCGGTAGTTGCTCCGGTTCCAGAGGGGCAGATTGACGAGGACGCCGAAGGTGCCGGACCGGAAGTCCCCGTCGCCGGTGTACTGCCTGCCCTGCACACCCAGGGCGATGTCGGGTCGCACGGAGCGACGGGTGGCCTCGACGACGGCACCGGCCTCCTGGCGCTCGGCCTCGAGCACCCGTCGTCGGGGCGCCGATTCGAGCGCCCGGGCCATCAGGGTTTCCGTGACCGTGACCGGGGGTGCCGGAGGAGGAAGATCGAACCCTGGCAATGGAGAGGCGGGATCCTGTCCGAGTCGACGGTTTACGGTTGCGAGGGCTTCGGCCTCCTGGGATCGGAGGGTCTCGACCTCGTAGCGGCGCCGGGCCAGTTCGGTCTGGGCCCTGAGAACGGCGACCTGCGAGATGGACCTCGACGCCAGCTGTGCTTCAAGGCTCCGGATAAGGTCGGTCATCCAGGTCTGGTCGGCCTCCGCCAGTTCGACGGCCTTCCGGGCTATGGCAGCTTCAAGCAGGGCGACAGTAAGATCCCGCTCCAGCTCTTGGAATCGGATGTCGGCCCGGACCTCCTCCACCTCAGCAGCGCGGAGAGCGACGGTGCGCCCCGCCTGTTCCTTGCCGAGGAGGGGCAAGGGTTGTTGCACGCTATAGAGCAGGTTGCCCTGCTGATAGGCTTCCTGGCCCTTTGGACTATAGGTCGTGCCGGCGAATTGGAACTCTGGCTCCCCGATCCGTCGGGCTCCCTCGGCGTTAAGGCGGGCCGCCAGGGATCGTGCGGCGGCGGCCTTCAGTGATGGATGGTTGGTGGCCATCGTAGCCACCCAGCGTTGCAGCGTCGCCGGATTCAGTGGTTCAGAGGTCGGGTCGGCAGCCTGCAGATCAGGCTGCGAGGCCAGCAGGGTCAGGGCGATTCCCAGGAGGGAGCGCCAGCCTTCGACAAGTCTGTGACGGTTTGCTTGGAAGTTCATAATTCATTGCGGTCATGGGAACGACGGACAGGTGGCGCGGACACGGAAAGGCCTCAAGGTGCGCCCGCGCCGGGCACACCTCGACCGTGGCAATGAATCGGATCAGATCAGGAGGACGCCATGCCGGAGGAAGAGGGGCATGGCGGTGTCCGACGTCGCGGCAACGAGGTCAGCGAAGTCCAGACTGAGGGCGGGGCGGGGTGCGGCAAGCACCCAGGCCAGTGTCAGGAGGGCGGGGGTGTCGACCGACACCCGGGAGGTCTGGGCCGGCAGACCGGCAGCGGAGGATTCCGAGGGGGCCGACGTGTCCCGGTCCACGCAGCAGGTGGCGGGGCAATGGGTTCCCTTGGACGGTTTGCAGCAGGAACCCCTCTCCTCGGAAGGGTTCGGGCCCGGCGTGGCGAGTCCTCCGAACACGTGGACACTGCAGAGCACGAGGCTCAGGCAGAGGACTATCCACGTCTTCATGGGAAACCGAGAGGAGGTGACGGGCGATCGACTACTTCTTGGTGGTCGAACCCGCTGCGAGCTTCTTCAGATACTTGTCGGGATTCTTGGTGAAGTCCTTGTTGCAGGATTTGCAGCACATCTTGACCTGCTGGCCCTTGTAGGAAGTCACGAAGGGTTCGCCCATCTCGCCCAGCTTCTCGTCGGACACGATGCAGGTCTCGAGGGTATAGGGCTTCTCCTTGGAGGCCGCCTTCGGCTTGGCGTTGGAGTCGGCAAGCAGAGAGATAGAAAGGAGTCCGTACAGGAGGAATAGAGAGGCGCCAGTCTTCATCTTGGGGTTACATTACTGTCGGAGTGTCCATTCGGCTAGTCTGAAGTCGTGGACGTGGCTGGGAGCGAATTGCTCAACCCCGCTTTCGCAGGCTTAGGGGACGTAGCTCCGGGATTCCCAGATTCGGGGCCACAGATTCGGGGCCAGGTCATCTATCACTAGATTTAGGGAGGGTCTGGGCCACAGATTCGGG
>VHCG01000092.1 GCA_016871805.1 Verrucomicrobiota bacterium | reverse complement strand
GCTCCGCTGACCGGCCGTGGGGAACGTCCTCCCCAACCGTCTTGTGGGCGTCCTGCCGCCCGAACGCTGGTTGACCCGACCGGTCGAGCTGGCGGCGTATGAAAGCGATGCCTTGACGGCATTCCGGACCCGACCCGTCGCCGTGGCCGTTCCGGAGACCACCGACGAGGTGGTTTCCCTCGTCCGCGCCTGTCACGACGCCCGGATCCCGTTTGTCGCCCGGGGCAGTGGCACGAGCCTCTCCGGTGGATCCCTGCCGGTGGCGGATGGGATCGTGATCACACTCAACCGCCTGAACCGGATCCTCCGGATCGACCCCGGCCAGAGGATCGCCGTGGTGGAGCCGGGCGTCATCAATACCCACGTCTCGGTCGCTGCCGCCGCGCACGGGTTGTATTACGCGCCGGATCCGTCCAGCCAGACCATCTGCACCATCGGCGGCAACGTGGCGTTCAACTCCGGCGGCGCCCACTGCCTCAAGACGGGCATGACCGCGAATCACGTGCTGGGTCTCAAGGCGGTTCTCGCAACCGGTGAGGTGGTGTCGTGGGGCGGTGACAGTCGGGAACGGGTGGGACCGGATTGGTGCGGCCTGTTCACCGGCAATGAGGGCCTCTTCGGAATCGCTCTCGAGATCACCCTCCAACTCCTGCCCAAGGCGGAAACCGTCCACACGGTGCTCGCCGGATACCGGTCCCTCGAGGAGGCCGGCAATGCGGTGGCCGCTGTCATCGGGAGCGGTCTGCTCCCGTCGGCGATGGAAATCATGGACGCCCTGGCGCTGGAGGCGGCGCGGGCCGCGGTCCATGCGGACTACCCGCCGGGATGCGAGGCGGTCCTGATCGTCGAGCTGGAGGGCCCGCGTGAAACCGTGGCGGTCGAACGGGCGCGGCTCGACCAGATCCTTGCGGTGAGCGCGGCGGTCGGAATCCGTCCAGCCCGGGATGCCGCCGAACGCCTGGCGATCTGGAAGGGTCGGAAATCGGCCTTCAGCGCGGTGGGACGGCTGTCGCCGGACTACATTGTCCAGGACGGCGTCGTCCCCCGTCAGCGTCTGGGCGAGGCGCTGCGGCGGATCGATCTCATGGGGCGGGAGGCCGGCATCCGGGTGGCCAACGTGTTCCACGCCGGGGACGGCAACCTGCATCCCTTGATCCTGTTCGATGGCCGCCAGCCCGGAGCCCTCGAACGCGCGGAGGTCCTGGCCGGACGCATCCTGCGGATGTGTCTCGAAATGGGTGGCTCCATCACCGGCGAACACGGAATCGGGGTGGAGAAAAGCGCCTTCCTGCCAGAGATGTTTGGTGCCGACGAGATCGAGGTCCTGCGTCGACTGCGCGCGGCGTTCGATCCGTTGGAGATCGCGAACCCGGGCAAGATGTTCCCCGACGGCACGGCGCCCGCGCTGCAGCATCGGGGAGCCCATCCGCTGGAACGGGCGGGTCTGCTCTCCCGCGAATGAGCACCGTCGTCCATCCCGATTCCCTGGAGGTACTCACCGAGGCGGTGAGGTCGATTCCCCGGCTTCTTCCGGTGGGTGCGGGCACCAAGCCCCGGCTCGTGGCCACGGATGCCTCCAGAGTGAGCCTGGCCGGTCTGCGTGGGGTTCTGGAGTACGATCCCGGCGAGTTCACGTTCACCGCGTTGGCGGGCACGCCGATCCGGGAGGTCGTGGCTGCATTGGAGGAGAAGGGTCAGTACCTGCCGTTTGATCCGCTTCAGGTGGAGGCGGGTTCCACGTTGGGTGGGGTGATCGCCTCGGGGATCAGCGGGCCGGGACGACTCCGCTATGGCGGCGTCCGGGATTTCATCCTGGGTGTTCGGATGGTCGACGGTGCGGGACGGCTCCTCCGGTTCGGGGGCAAGGTGGTGAAGAATGCTGCGGGGTTTGATGTCCCGAAGTTTCTCGTCGGCAGCCTTGGTCGGTTCGGGGTGATCGCCGAGGCGACCTTCAAGGTGTTCCCTCGACCGGAGGCGCGCCGGACGCTCCGGCTCGCGGTCCCATCGCTGTCCGCCGCAGTGGAACTGGCTGGGTCGCTGGGACGATCCCGCTTCGATCCGGAAGCCATCGATGTCCTGCCCGACGAAGGGGGACTGCTCGTGCGGTTGGCGGGTCCGGAAGCGGCCATGGACGCGCTCGCCACCGATCTGCTCCAACGTCATCCCGGGGAATGCCTCCCGGAGGCGGTGGCCTCGGGTCTGTGGCAGCGGCTCAACGGGTTCTCGTGGCGCCGGCCCGGGGATGTCCTGTGCAAGATCCCATGTCATCGCGGCGTCGTGGCGCCCTTGGAGGTGGCCCTCCGCGAGGCTGGGGCCAGGGTCCATTGGAGCGCAGGATTCAACGTGGCCTTCGTATCCGTCCCAACCACCCCAGGGTCCGGGGAGGGGTTGGAACGGCTTTCCAGCCTCCTGGTCGGTTGGGGGCTGACGGCGCTGACCCTCGACGGTGCGGCTCCGCTCCTTTGGGGCGCCCGACCGGATCAGCGGATCGGAACCGCTGTGAAACACGCCCTCGACCCCGACGATCGGTTTCCCGGAGTGTACACCTAGATGCTGCACTCGATCCCCACCGACCGGCTTGGCGCCCTGGGTGAACCCATGGCGGATGCGGTCTCGCGCTGTGTGCATTGTGGGTTCTGTCTCGCGGCGTGTCCGACCTATCGGGAACTCGGGCAGGAGATGGATTCCCCCCGGGGTCGCATCGTTCTGATGAAGGAGGTGCTGGAGGGACAGATCTCCTTGGCGGAGGCCCAGCCGCACATCGATCGGTGCCTCGGTTGCCTCGCCTGTGAACCGGCCTGTCCGAGTGGGGTGCCATATCGGGACCTGATCAGTCCGTTCCGGGCCCTGGTTTTCTCGCAGGCTCCGCGGACATGGCAGGAGCGGCTTCGACGCCAGCTGGTGTCCATGACCCTTCCCTATCCGGAACGGTTCCGTCCGGCGGCGATCCTCGGCACCTGGGCCCGACGCCTGCCCTGGGTGCCGTCCGCGATGCGTCCGATGCTGGATCTTCTGCCGGACCGGGTGCCTGCCGAGGTGCTCTGGCCGGAGGTGACCCCGGCCCGAGGAACTCGGCGTGCACGGGTGGCGTTGCTGCTGGGATGTGCGCAGCAGGTGCTGGATCCGGATCTCAACACGGCGACGCTCGAGGTCCTCGCGGAGAACGGGGTCGAGGTGGTCGCCCCGCAGGCTCAGGGGTGTTGTGGGGGACTGGCATGGCACACCGGAGATCTGGACTCCGCCCGCACGCTGGCCCGTCGCAATCTCCTCGCGTTCCCGAGGGATGTGGATGCCATCCTGACCAATGCAGCCGGATGCGGTTCAGCCCTCCACGAGTACGGACTGATCCTGAAGGGCACCGCTGACGAGGGGCGGGCTCGGGTTTTTGTGGAACGGGTCCAGGACGTGACCGTCTTCCTCGAGAGGCTGGGCCTCCGGAATCCTCCGGCGAGCCTGCCGTATCGGGTGGTCTATCAGGATGCCTGTCATCTCGGGAACGCCCAGGGCGTCCGCCAGCCGCCTCGGAACCTCCTGAGGTCGATTCCCGGGTTGGAACTGCTCGAGCTTCCGGATGCCGACCAGTGCTGTGGCAGCGCGGGGACCTACAACATTGACCAGCCCGAGCTGGCGGCTCGACTGGGGGAGAGGAAGGCCCGGGCCATCATGGCCTCCGGAGCAACCCATGTTGCGAGTGGCAACATCGGTTGCCTGACCCAGATCCGGTCCCATCTGAAACGCCTCGGTTCGCCGATCGGTGTCTGTCACACCCTGCAGCTGCTGCGCGACACCTATCGGCGACCTGGATCCTGAGTTCCCGAGTCCCTGAGTTCTCCTGTCTCCTGCCATGACTTGGTCCCATGACTACAACCCGCTCGGGCACCTCCTGGTGTCGGCACTCGTGGCGGCGATTCCCGTGGTGGTCCTCCTGGGCCTGCTCGCGTTCTGGCATGTGCGGGCGCAGATCGCGGCGTTGGCCGGACTCGCCACCGCAGGGGTGATCGCGGTGGGGGTCTACCACATGCCGGTCCCGTTGGCGGTCCTCTCGGCCGGATATGGGGCCGCCTTCGGGCTGTTTCCCATCGGTTGGATCATTCTCAACGCCATCTTCATCTACAATCTGTCGGTCCAGACCGGACAATTCCGGGTCCTGCAACGTCAGGTCGCGGGGGTGTCGACCGACCATCGGATCCAGGCCCTTCTCATCGCGTTCAGCTTTGGCGCGTTCATGGAGGGGGCGGCCGGGTTTGGGTCGCCCGTGGCGGTGACCGGGGCATTGATGATTGGGCTCGGGTTCCGTCCGCTGGAGGCGGCGAAGCTGGCGCTGATCGGCAACACGGCCCCGGTGGCCTATGGGGCGTTGGGCACACCGCTGATCACCCTCGCGAAGGTGACCAACCTCGATCTCGGGGACCTGAGCGCGATGGTCGGACGCCAGCTGCCTCTGTTCTCCCTGATTGTCCCCTTCTGGCTGGTGGGGGCGCAGGCGGGGTGGCGGGGCATGATCGGGGTCTGGCCGGCATGCCTCGTGTCCGGACTCAGCTTCGCGGTGCTCCAGTTTGTGGTCTCCAACCTCCACGGACCGTGGCTGGTCGACATCATCAGTGCGGTCGGCTCGATGGGCGCTCTCGTCGTCTTCATGCGCTGGTGGCGTCCGTCGGATGTCCCCGAGGTGGCTCAGTCCCCGACGGAGGAGTCCGACTTCGGTCCGGCATGGCGGGCCTGGGTGCCCTGGGTGTTCCTGACCGTCTTCGTCTTCGTCTGGGGATTGCCGTCCGTGAAGACGGCGTTGAACGGGATCCTGTCCCCGTCGTTCGAGGTGCCGGGTCTGCACAAGGTGGTGATGAAGGTGCCCCCGGTGGTGGCGCATCCAGAACCCGAGGCGGCGGTATTCGCCCTCAATCTGCTTTCGGCCACCGGGACCGCCCTGCTCCTGGCGGGCCTGTGCGCGGGCACGGTGCTGGGGTTGGGACCGGTGCGGTTGGTGCGGATCTACGGTGAGACCCTGTGGAGCCTGCGGATCTCGTTGCTGACCATCGCCCTGATGCTGGCCCTGGGGTTCACCACGCGGTACAGCGGGACGGATACGACGATGGGTCTGGCGATGGCCGCGACCGGGGCTTGGTTCCCGTTCTTCTCGCCTCTCATCGGATGGCTTGGTGTGGCGCTCACCGGGAGCGACACCTCGTCGAATGTCCTGTTCGGCAACCTGCAGCACGTCACCGCGCAGCAGCTGGGTCTATCACCGGTCCTGATGGCGGCGTCGAACAGCTCGGGCGGTGTGATGGGCAAGATGATCGATGCCCAGAGCATCGTGGTGGCGAGCGTCGCGACCGGGGGGCATCCGGAGAGTCCGGATGCCGGCACGGTTCTGCGGTCCGTCTTCTGGCACAGCATCACCCTCGCGGTCCTGGTGGGAATCCTGGTCCTGCTCCAGGCGACGGTGTTGAAGGGCATGGTCCCGCGGTGATCGACGGCGCGTTGTGCGCCGATGAAGGAATTGGATTCCCCTGTGTGTCCCCAGTCCGTTGACTGAGGGTGTGTTGGCGCGGAAGGACTGGAATCCAGAGCGGGTGGTACGAATGGTGACGGCGATCCTGTTCGCCTGGATGTGCTCCATCCTGATCGCGGGCGCAGTCTCGGGTGCGATGCGATCGAAGGGCCAGTCCCTCTCGCTGCTGGCCTCCCTGGTCGTGGTCGGCATCGCCTTCCATGGGTTTGGACTGGTCGCGGTGGCCTTTCTGCTCCGGCAGGAGCGACGGACCTGGACGGAGGCGTTTGGCTTCGACCGGCAGTGGCGACGATCCGTGACGTTCGGGGTGGGATGTCTGCTGGTGGTGGCCCCCGGCATCTATCTGCTTCACGCGGGAGTGGTGGAAATCCTGCCGCGGCTGGGCATCCAGCCCGATGTTCAGGCCCCGGTGCGGATGCTCATGGAGTCGGACTGGAAGGATCGGATCGTCATCGGGTTCTTCGCGGTCGTCCTTGCCCCGGTCGTCGAGGAACTGCTGTTCCGTGGGATCTTTTTCCCAATGCTGCGGGATCTCGGGTTCCAGCGGCTGGCATGGTGGGGCACCTCACTGGTGTTCGGATTCATCCATGGCAACGTCGCTGCGTTCCTGCCGCTCTGCGTCCTTGGGGCCTTCTTCGCCTGGCTCTACCAGCGTACGGGCAACCTCGCCTCCAGCATCGCGGCTCATGCCCTCTTCAATGTGATCCCCTTCGTCCTCGTGTCGTGTGGGATCACTCTCTCGTTCTAGGCCAGGCTTCCTGTCGCCTCCCGGGCCCCGTCACGGCACCACGATCCGAATGGCCCTCGGGCGGACGGTGATCGAGGCGGGGAGGCATCCAACCCCATCGCCATCAAGATGGAACCCCATCGGTTCTGCGCAGGAGAGATGGAGCTGATCGGTCTGGATTACCTGGCGGACCGATGAGGTTTGGATCCGCCCGAGCGCCATCCGGATCCAGGTCCCGATCACCGTGGCCCAGGTCAGGCGGGTGACGACCGTGACGCCCAGCCGGCCGTCGTCGAGCCGGGTTCCGGGAAACAGTTCCAGTCGTCCACCAAAGTAGCGGCCGGATCCGATCTCCACGAGGGGACCCGCCGTGGAGAGTGAGGGACAGGTGACCGTGATCAGCGGATGGGGAGGGCGCATCGCGCGGATTCCCGCGAGGAGGTAGGCCAGCTGTCCGTGTCGTTTCTTCAGGGCCCAGTCGACACTGCTGATCGCCCGCGTCGAAAGCCCGGCTCCGGCGAGCACAGCGAAGTGGCGCGTCTCGGGACGACCGTCCTCACCCACGAAGGTCGCCTGGGGAAGATCGATGCGACGTTCGCGTCCCTGCTGGATGACCCGCCACGCAGCATCGAAGTCGTGTGGAATCCCGAGTTCCTTGGCAAGGACGTTGACCGTGCCGAGGGGAATCAGGGCGAGGCGGGTGTGGTCGAGGGCTCCAGTGACGTCGGCCAGGCCGTTCAACACCTCGTTGACCGTGCCATCACCTCCTGCGGCCACTGCGGTTTCCAAGCCGTCCCGTGCGAGTTGCGCCGCGAGAACGCGGGCATCCCCAGGGCCCCGGGTGGGGAGGATGCGGACTCCGGAGCCCAGCGCCGAGAGCCGGTCCCGAAACCGAAGCGCCTTTTCGCCCTGAGCGGTGGGGTTGAACAGGATTCCGATCACCGGCCTCAGGGTCGGAGGGCAGGCCGCCAGGCTCAACCCTCAACTGCCCGGGAGGTTGGAGGGCGCTCACATCGAGACGCCGGTGGGGTCGGAGCCACTGATCCGGTCTGTGGGATGGGCCGCCGGCCCAGGCGGGTGGGTGATGCAGTGCCCTGCATCACTGGGTGTACGCGGTGTACCCACCGGACGGACAGGTGGCCACGAAGGAGGGGTTGGCCCTGCCGGGCTGGGTGAGACCCGGGTGGTTCAAAAGTGGGATGGTGGGTCACGCCTGGGGTCTGTGGGCGCTCCCGCGCCCAGTGCCACAGAGCACGGTGGCACCCACCGATGGAAGCCGTCGGCTTCCGCTGGCTGCGCGTGAGTCTCCGCCCGCATGCTTGCTGAAAACTCCCCGGGCCCG
>VHCG01000091.1 GCA_016871805.1 Verrucomicrobiota bacterium | reverse complement strand
AGCAGTGACTCCGCCAGCATCTTCTTCAACTCGCTGTTCTCTCGTTCCAGCTCCTTCAGCCGTTTGGCCTCATCCACCCCCATCCGTCCGAACTGCTGACGCCACCGGTGGTAGGTTGCCTCAGAGATGTTCCTCTCCTGGCATACCTCGCGGATCGGCTTCCCGCCGTCCGCCTCCCTCAAGGCTCGGATCTTCTCCTCTGTCGTGTGTCGCTTTCCTTTCATGGTCTGGTCCCTTTCTTGGTCGCCCAGACTCTCACTCCCTCTGGATCAGTTTTGCGAGGTCACGTCAGGTCCGATAGCTACGCCGTCAGCGATTGTTGTTTGCGATAGAATTTTTGTTCCTGACCCTATTTTAACATGGTTTTTTATTGTTACGTCTTTGTCAATTTGAACGTGCGAGCCTATTTCACAAGAGGCGCCGATTTTTGCTGAGCGGTGGATTTCGCTAAATTTTCCAATTCGGGTGGTTTTGCTTGCCCTAGGTGTACGGGTTTTTGTTGGTGAGTTTGGCATTTAGCGATGAGAGTAAAGGGTGATTTGTTGGATTTCAGTTTTGATTCCGAGTAGTATTGAGCTGAACGAGTTTTATTCAAAACATTATCCAAAGATCGTTACGATTTTCTTTTTATGCGCCAGTGTATCATTGGGCGAATTACACCTGGAGTTGGATGCATGTTTCGGCCGCGGCCAGTATTGGTGTTCTCTAATTCGAATCCGACAACTGCGTCGTGTTTCAGTAAAACATGCCTTTGGTCTTGTCCAAAAACGAGATTGATATGGTATTTTCCGCAATTTAGCAAGTGACTAGGTAATGGGGCTGTGACGAGGTACTTTCCTGGAACGGAATCATTCTCGCAGCTTACAAGAATTCCAGTTTCAAAAACAACATCGCCGCTGTTGGAGATAATGTATAATGTGACATCCAGGTTGGCTCCGTTCAGAAAATGGGTGAAAAGAATTTCGATATCGACTCCTGAATCTATGTTGGGTATCTCAAATCCAGTTGGTGGTTTGGCAGAGACTCGATGGAGGCGTACGGATTCGTTACCTGGAGCGGTCGATTCGTTTGGCCATTCAACCGAATTCTGATTTGTCGTCTTGTTTTGGAGATACTGGTCTACCAATGGCCCTGGGGCTCCGGAGCCTGTGAGTTGCCCGTTGTCAAGGTAAATGGCTGTGGTGCACAGGCTTTTGACAGCAGACATATTATGACTGACAAACAGCACGGTCCGGTCACCTGATTCAGCCACCGATTTCATTTTTCCGAGGCACTTTCGCTGAAAGCTGGCATCTCCAACAGCAAGTACTTCATCGACGATTAAGATCTCGGGTTCGAGAAACGCGGCTACGGCAAATGCCAAACGGACATACATGCCTGAACTATAGCGTTTCACTGGTGTGTCAATGTAGCGTTCGCATCCAGAGAAATCCACAATTTCATCAAACTTCCGGATGATCTCGCGTTTGCGCATTCCGAGAATTGCGCCATTGAGATATAGATTTTCTCGGCCGGTTAATTCGGAGTGAAAGCCGGTTCCAACCTCTAGCAGTGATGCAACACGACCTTTTAGCCGAATATGTCCGGTGGTCTGTGTGGTGACGCGGGATAGGATTTTGAGGAGAGTGCTTTTCCCGGCTCCATTCTGGCCGATGATGCCCAGGACCTCACCTCGTTTGACTTCGAAGCTGATGTCCTTGAGAGCGTAGACCCAGTCCTCGGCGTTTTTTTTCTTCGAGTTGGTGGCTTTGGCCACCTGGGTTCGATCGTTGACCTGACCGACCTTGAGATAGGGATCATCCTTGCCGCGGAGTCGATGCCACCAGCGGTTCACGTCATGGGCAAGGGAACCGGTGCCCACCTCTCCAAGCCGGTAGATCTTGGAGATGTTTTCGACGGAGATGACGGTGTCGCTCATGTGTTCGACGAAAGGGGCGGTCTGGGAGGGATCGGTGTGCGATGTCTTGAAAAGTGCCGTCGAACCTTGCCTCAGACCGTGTCCATGAAGTCGCGCTCGACCCTCTTGAAGACCAGGATTCCCACCACGAGGCTCAGCAGGGTGACGGCTGTGGCGATGGCGAGGCTGGTCCAGGGGATCGGTCCCCCGAGATATGTGGCGCGGAAGGCTTCAATGACGGGGGACATTGGATTGAGATCGATCCAGAAACGGTACTTCTCCGGCACAAGGCTCGCCGGGTAGATGACCGGCGTGGCATACATGGCGAGCTGGATTCCGAATGCGACGAGGAACGTAAAATCCCGGTACTTCGTCGTCAGCGATGAGATGATGATTCCGCTGCCCAGTCCCAACAGGGCCATCAGCCCAAGGAGCAGAGGAGTCAGCACCACGATCCCGATCCAGTTTGGATTCATGGGTGCGCCCTTGAGCCAATAGAACAGGAAGAATCCGAAGAAGAGGAGGAACTGGATCCCGAACTGGATGAGATTGGAGATCACGATGGACAGCGGTGTGATCAGCCTTGGGAAGTAGACCTTTCCGAAGATGTGGGCATTCGTGACGAACGTGGATGACGTCTTGGTCAGGCAGGTGGCGAAATAGTTCCAGGGGGTTACCCCGGCCAGATAGAACAGCATCGGGGGCAGCCCATCGGTTGGCAGCTTGGCCACGTTGCTGAAGATCAGCGTGAACATGGCAGTGGTGAGGAGGGGTTGGACGAAGAACCAGACGGGACCGAGGACGGTCTGCTTGTAGACCGAGACAAAATCCCGACGGACGAACATCCACATGAGGTCGCGATACTGCCAGACATCCCGGAGGTGGAGGTCCCACCAGGGGGCCGTGGGGTGGATGACGAGATCCCACGTTTCTGGATTGGGTTCCTGACCAATTGCTGGTCCTTTTTCTTTTGAGGGCATTTGTTCGAAAACGGGAAAACGGGTTCCGTGATGCAGTCGTTTTCTGCCTCTTGAGCCTTTGAACCCACTCCCTTTGGATGATTAACGGGACAGGTTGGGGAGATGAAGTCGTTTCTGGGGACGTTGTGTCTTTCGGGTTAAACGATTCAGCTGAATTCGTTTCAGTGGGCCATGTGACGGGAATCGGCGTGACTGGAGGCCAATTATTTGGGGGACAGGGCAATTCTTTGGTGGCAGGCAATTTTAGGACGCATTCGCATCTTTGGGAGGGAAGCCGGAAGGGTGCCAAGGAAGATTGAGGTGCGCACCAAAGGGCTTGGGGCTTGGGGGCAATGGCCCATAGTCTCACGAGGGCCAGCCTCTTTAGTCTCACGAGGGCCAGCCTCTTTGGCCCAAGCGGGGCTGTTGGCCTGCACGGTGTCGTCAAGGCCGGTTGCAGAGATTGCGGGATTCCCGGTTTCCCCGCACGCTCAGGCATCATCGGCATGGAACCCTCCGCCCAGCCTACCGCGTGGATCGATAACGGTCCGAAAGGGCCCCTTGCCATCCAGGGTTCGTTGTCGATAGGGCGTTCCTCGTCCAACGAACTGGTCCTCGAGGACCGGAAGGCGTCCCGGAACCACGCCATGATCCACGAGCAGGGTGATGCCGAGTTCTTCATCGTTGACCTCGGCAGCAGCAATGGCACCTATGTCGCCGGCAAAAGGGTGGTGCAGCCGACACGGCTCACCGATGGGGTTGAGATCCAGATCGGCGAGACACACCTCACCTTCCGCCAGCCCGTCGTCCAGGATTCCTCGTTTTTTGAGGAGTCGGGTTCCGGAACCCTGATGGATGTCCGGATGGTGCGCAGCTGGCTCCTGCTGGCGGATCTCCAGGGATCCACCCGTCTCAGCCAGGAGATGCCTGCCGAGGAGCTGGCCCGGCTGACGGGACGCTGGTTCTCGGAATGTCGTCAGGTCATCGAGCGCCACGGGGGGGCGGTGAACAAGTTTCTTGGGGATGGGTTCCTGGCGTATTGGCCGGCGACCCGCACGGATCTCGACCTGCTCATCCAAGGCCTGCTGGCGCTGAAGCAGCTCCAGGCCAGCAGCGCGGTCGCCTTCCGAATCGTCCTGCACCAAGGCTCGGTAATTCTGGGGGGCGGTCCGACGATGGGGGAGGAGAACCTGTCGGGGCCCGAGGTGAACTTCACGTTCCGGATCGAGAAGCTCGCCGGCGGACTCAACTGTGCCGCCATGATGAGTGCGGCGGCGAGGACCCACCTGGACGGTCGGCTGGTCACCACGTCCTTGGGCCAATACCCGGTCAGCGGTTTCCCTGGAACCCCGGAGTTTTTTGTGTTTTAGGGGCGGTTGAGCCGGGAGGCCAACCGAGTCCGGCTCTGTCATGACCCAGACCCGGTGGTGGCGGTGGGAAGCCGGAGAACGTGTGCCCCATCGGGGCGCTCCACCGCGTTGCGGTTGGACACCCTTCGGGCTGGAGACCCAGGTTAGCCTCGCGGGCTCGGCAACCCCGGGCTAAAGGCCGGAATTCCGTTGGGTTCTCCCGCTTGATCCCCGGGGGCATCTTCGGGACGGTGGGCGTGACGTCATCCGTGCCCTTCCACCTCTCCCATCCCGAGTGGCTGATCCTCCTGCCCGTGGCGGCGGTCTGGACCCTCGGGTGGGCCCGGAGAAGTGATTCCTCCCTCGCGCCACGACGGCTCCGATGGGCCCTGGCCCTGCGGCTTGCCGGACTTCTGGTTCTCGTCCTCGCCCTTGCCGGCCTCCAGTGGCGACGGCCGGACTTCGGGATGAACCTGTTCTTCCTCCTCGACCGGTCGGACTCCGTTCCGGGAGCCGTCCAGGAACAGGCCCGCCAGCTTGCCAATCGTTGGGCGAGGGAGAAGCCTGGGACCGATAAGGGCGGGTTCCTCGTGTTCGGCTCCGAGGCGGCCCTCGAGACCACTGCCACCTCGGTCGCCGAGGCCGAACGGATCCAGACTGTGGTGCCCACCGACCGCACCGACATCGCCGCCGCGATCCGACTCGGCACCGCGGCGTTTCCTGAGCAGGGACAGCGTCGGCTCGTGCTTCTCTCAGACGGCAACGAGAACGTCAGCGACGGCCTCGCCGCCATCCGGTCGGCTCGGTCCCTCGGTGTGGACCTAGACGTCGTGGCGTTGGGATCCCGTCGAGGAGAGGACCTTTCGGTGCAGAAGGTCGAGGTCCCGGCCTCCGTGAAGCAGGGACAGGCGTTCGACGTTCGGCTGGTGGTGGGGACCGAGCAGGCCCGCACCGCGACCGTGCGGCTGTACCGCGACAACCGGGCCATTGCGGAGCAGGAGGTCGTCCTGGAGCCGGGACGGAATCTCCTGTCGGTCCCGCAGAAGCTCGACGAGCCCGGATTCCACGCCTACGAGGTCGTGGTCGACGCCCCCGGCGACACCGTGGCCCAAAACAACCGGGCCAGCGGCTTCATCCAGATCCGTGGCGATCCCCGGATCCTGGTGGTCAGCAGTGATCCGGAGGCCGACCGGTTCCTCGTGCAGGCCCTCCGCGCGGCACGGCTTGAGGTCCGGGTGGTCCGTGAGACCGAGTTGCCGTCGACCCTTGCGGAGATCCAGAGCCACGACGCCATCGTCCTCGGCAACGTCTCGGCTGGCGATCTGGGTCCGGACGGGATGCGCCTGCTGGAGAGCGCGGTGCGGGATTTCGGCGTGGGACTGGTCTGCATCGGCGGCGATCAGTCCTTTGCCGCGGGCGGGTATCGGAGCACCCCGCTCGAGGAGGCGCTGCCTCTCGACATGGAGTTGTCGTCGAGGAAGGTCCTGCCGAAGGGTGCCCTCGGGCTCGTCATGCACGGCATGGAGTTCGCCAACGGCAACCAGGTGGCCCGGGAGATCGCCCTCGCGGCGCTCGATGCGCTGGGGCCGACGGATGAGATGGGCGTGTGGCTCTGGGACGGCACCGAGAAGCCGCTGTTCCCTCTTCAGTCCGTGGGGTCGAAGACAGCGCTGGCCCAACAGATCGCCGGGATGAACCAGGGAGATCTCCCCGGCTTCGAAGGGCTTATGACGCTCGCCCTCGGGGACCTCCAGAAGTCCACCGCCAACCTGAAGCATCTCATCGTCTTCAGCGATGGCGATCCCAGCGCGCCCTCGGACGCCCTGATGCAGCAGTACCTCGCCGGACGCATTACCGTCAGCACCGTGATGATCGGCGGCCATGTCCAACCCACGACTATGGAGCGCATGGCGCAGCAGGGACGTGGACGGTTCTACGACGTCCGCTCCGCGGCCCAGCTGCCCCAGATCTTCATCAAGGAGGCGGCGGTGATCCTGAAATCGGCGATCTCCGAGGAACCGTTTCGTCCGCAGGTGGCGGCGGGCAGCGAGCTGACCCGGGGCATCGGATCCTGGCCGATGCTCCAGGGCCATGTGGCCACCACCCCGAAGCCACGGGCCGAGGTGCCGCTTCTGACCGGCAACGGGGATCCCTTGCTGGCCCACTGGCAGCACGGGTTGGGTCGGTCGGTGGCGTTCACCAGCGATGCCCGCAGTCGCTGGGCGCGGGACTGGATCGGCTGGTCGCAGTACCAGCAGTTCTGGTCGCAGGCGGTTCGATGGTCCCTCCGTCGGGTGGACTCCTCGGACCACGCTGCGAAGGTGGGCATCGACAACGGGGTCGGGGTCCTGTCGGTCGAATCCCTCGACGCCGAGGGCAACTTCCGGAACTTCCTCGACCTGCGGGCGGCGGTGGTGGGGCCCGGGGGGCGTCGGACGGACCTGGTGTTGGAGCAGACGGGTCCGGGTCGTTACGAGGGCCGGTTTGCCGCTGCCGAGGTCGGGGCCTATCTGGTCAACCTCCTCGAGATGAAGGACGGACGTCCGGTCGGATCCCAGGTGTTGGGGGCCAGCGTCAACCACTCGCCGGAGTTCGAGACGGACGGACCGGACCGCGCCCGGTTGCAGCGCCTTGCCGATGCGGGGGGCGGGAGCGTCCTGGATCCCGAGACCGACAACCCGTTCCTGCGGAATCGCCGACGCACCTTCCGTGCGAGCGATCTCTGGCAGGTGTTGCTGCAGTGCTTCGTGGTGCTGATGGTGATCGACGTGGGGGTGCGTCGGGTGGAGGTCGACCCGTCGGAATGGGCCCGTTGGTGGGCCGGAATCCGGTCTCGGCTGGGTTGGGGTTCTCTGAAGACCCCGTCGCCCGTGGAGGAAGGGCTCCAGTCGCTGCTCACGGCCCGGGATCGGGTCCGCGAAGGTCGCACCCGCGTGGGTCAGGCCGGGGAGGCCGTGGTCCCAGTCGGTGGACCTGACCCAACCGCCGCGGAGGGGATGAGCCCGTCGGGCGGTTCGGGAAAACCAGAGATTCCTGACCCACGCGGTGCGGCCACCCAACCGGATCGAGTGGTGGGCGAGACAGGATCGGGCTCAGTGGCTGGGGAACCCTCGACCCCGACGAGCCGGCTGCTGGAGGCGAAGCGCCGGGCGCAGCGTCGGTCGGGCGGCGATGTGGAGTCGTAATTGGGTCAGGGTTGAGGGCACCCGACGGATGCCGGGCCTTTCCCATCGGCTTTTCCTTCTATTTCTTGCGAGGACGCAAAGGGTCTTGGCTCCCCGAATTCCGGGTGGCTGTACGCCCCTGTGAACCGGAGGAAGACAGGATCTCTCCCGAGGCGAATTCGCCTCTCGGGTCCCAGGTGATCACCTCCGTGGCATTCTTCCTTGGACCGCCCACCAGGCTGCTCTGGAGTCCCTTGAGAACGG
>VHCG01000090.1 GCA_016871805.1 Verrucomicrobiota bacterium | reverse complement strand
ACGCGGCAGGAAGCGCCCTCTGAGGCGTTACCGGATTTAGGGCTTCGGGATCACCCGGTAGAACCGGACCTCGGAGTCGACGGTCCCGAGCGGCACCACGGTCCCGGAGCCGGAGGGAGTGACGTCGCCCTCAGGCCTCCAGATCCCGAGGTCCGAGGAGGTCTGGATCTGGAACGTGCAGGAGCCGGACCCCGCAACCACCAGTTCCAAGACACCCGACGGACCGACCCTCGCTGAGACACGGGCGGTCTGCGAGGCGCAGTCCGAGGTTCCCACCGAAAAGACCTGCTCCGCGACCGGCTGGGCTGCATAGAACGGGTTGAACCGGATCGCCATGTGATTGGTGAGCAAGCCGGTCGTTGTGGGCACCAGGTCGTAGACCAGCCGAAAGGCCACGGGATCCTTCGTCCGGGCGAACCGGGTCAGGACACCGTCGGAGGTCCGCTCCATGCGAACCAGGTTTGTCGCATCGGAAGGCACGACGGATTCCACCTGGAATCCCACCACCTCGAAGCCAGTCGAGATGAGGTTGCTGAACAGAATCGCTCCTCGATCACATCCTCCGACCTGGAGGACATCGGTCGCGACACGAAGGAGCTGTCCGACGCCGACGTTGCTCGGCACCCGGTCGGTGGAGACCTCCAGGCCGACCGAGTCACAATCCCCGAGGCGCATCAGCCAGGAGGCCGCGTTGAGGAACAAGGCCCGACGCTCCGCGAGGGAGTCCCATTCGGAGCCGATCGCCACAAGGAAATCCTGGGAGACCACACGCGCATCCCCAAGGTCAGGATCGTCGGACTTCGGTCCCGACAACATCACGGGGCGACCTTCGCGCTCCAGGACGACATCGAGCTCCTCCTCGAGGAGGACGGTCGCCTCGGTCGGGTTCGGGTAGGTGAACCCGAGGACCGTCCCATACTCATTGCCAAAGCGCGGGCGATCCCGGTCGGGATCCAGGAAGCCGATCGGACCGGTCGAGGTCTTGCCGGGCACCGGGCCGATCTGGGTCAGGGCACGCCAGAGCGACGAGGCTTCGGTGAGACGAATCGAATTGGCCGCAAGATGCTCACCGATGAGGTACAGAGGCACACCGGCCGAACGAAGCTGACCCAGAAGCTGCACCTCCTTGTCGGTGGGAGCATTCTCGACGTTTCCGAGATCATCCCAGAGGACGAGCTTGAAGTGGCGAAGGATCTCGGGGCGGAGCGTCTCCGGCGTGGTGATCCGCAGATTCGGTGAGCGGAAGCTGAATGGACCGTCGGGGATACCCAGATCGATGAGGTAGTTCAGGACAACATCGGTCTCCACGTCACTGGCCCTGCTGATCAACAGGATGTCACCATCCAGGTCGACCACCTCGACCCCGATCCGGGCGCTGTCGGTCGTGGCGCCGAGATCGTCGAACGCACGGGCGAAGAACTCGTATTGGCCCGGTGCCAGGACCGGATGCTCGAGGGCGAAGGGAGTCGACAGCACCTGTCCGACCCCGATTGGTTTTCCGGCCTCCACCCGATAGAACTCCACCCTGGCCACGGAACCGTCGAAGTCCTCGGCCCTCGCCTGGAGGGTGAACGGAACGCCCGCCCGAATCAGTCCGCCCGCCCGCGGCTCGGTCAACGCGACAACCGGCGGCTCGTTGTAGGCGGTGATGAAGAGCTCCTTGGTCTCGGTGATCGGCGGGATGCCGGGCGCACTCAGGGTGAGGCGCACCGTATAGCTTCCGGCCTTTCCGTAGGCATGCGACGGGGCGTATTCGGCGCTCGTTTCCCCGTCCCCGAAATCCCACAGATAGGTGGCCCCGATGATGGGCTCTCCGGAGGGTGTCACCGGTCTGTTCGTAATCGTCGAGCCGCCACCATCCGAGGGGAAGACGATCCGGGTCGGCCATGTCGGATCACCCGTCTGGATCTGGTCTGCCCAGACAAGGACGCCACTCGCCGTATCGTAGTCGGCGACATGCCAGACGGAGCCGGTTCCATCGTTGGGAACCTCCCGGACACCCAGAAGTCCGGAGGGGTTATAGACCCGCAGGGTCGCCCGGGATCCCGCCAGGGAACCAGAGGCGGCCGGATCAAACTTCTTGGCATACACCCGATAGACCCCATCGAACAGCCGGCTGATAGTGATGGTCTCTGGGCCGAAGCCGTTCTGAACGTCGACGTCGAGCCTCGCGAACGGCGGCGCCTCAAGGCTGCCCCGATCGGCATCGATATACTGTACATGCCGAGGCTTTCCATCGATCGGAGGAACCAAGAGATGAAGGTCCAGGTCCGCCGGACTCTGTCCCCAGCCAAGGACCATCCTGAGTCCATCGGTGAACGGGGAGAGGATTACGCGATTGGTGACATACTGTCCGGGTGGGGCGTCAAACTGCCGGTCCTCGTAGGTGCTATAGCCCTCCCGCTCGCACCGAAGGAGAACCCGAGAGTCGGTCGAAAGGTTGTTGAAGCGGACCGGTTCGCGAAGACGGACGCGACGCTTGTGGCTGTCGAAATCCACCCGGGCACCCGAGCTTCGTGGACCGATCAGAAGGAAATTCCCGACCGAGTCCGTGACCGCAGAGTAGGATCCCACCGACACCTTCGCGCCAGCAACGCCGAGGGAGGTTGTCGCATCGGTGACCTGCCCGACAACAATGGTCCCGAGGGTCAGCTGGACCTCCCAGCTATTGGTGGCGCCATACTCGTTGGAGAGCAGAACCCGGTATCCACCCTCATTGGCGGGCTGCGCGTTTCGGATCTGCAACGTCGAGTTGGTCGCCCCGGGGATGGACTGACCCTTGAACTGCCATTGGAACTGGATGTCGGGACTTCCCCAGACACCGACCGAAAAGTTGGCGTTTCCCCCCTGCCTGACCGCCAGGTGGCGCGGCTGGTAGACAATGATGGGCGGCGAGATGATTTCCTCCGCCTGGATCGACATCCGGATCAGTCCCTCCTCAGGGTCGCCACGACGACCATCCACCCCGATCTGGAACTCCCGGTTCCTGGCCGCGAGAAAACTGACCCGGCTGGTGGTCCTGCCACCGGCGTTGTCGTTGTTGGTGATCACCGTCAATGAGGCCAACTCGTTGCCGGTGAAGACCGAGAGAAGAGTGTCGAAGTCGCTGCCGTCGAGACTCACCGTGACCTGGGATGGCGCCGGGGCCTTCCACGTCCACCAGACGGAGTGGAGCGGATTCTGACCCGCGTGGGGTGGTTCACCCGACTCGGCCGTCGCAAAGTAGTTGGACCCAAGTGCGCTGGAGGTGAAGAAGTTCGATCCACCGAGGGTCGAGATGACGTTGGTGAGAGCGAGCCTCGAGGCGAAGAAGTCGTTCGGCGGTGGCAGCATGACCTGGATCGCTGCGGAACGGCTGGTGACCGAACCGTTGGGACTCCGAACCACGACATCGTAGTTGCCGGTGTCGGACAGCTGGGCGCCCCGGATCACCAGTTGGCAGCTGGCCTGGTCGCCGGCTGGATTTTTCACGGTCACGACCTCAACCCGTCCTCCGTCCAAAAGCGGCTGACCATCCCTGCGCCATTCGAACGTCAGGGTCCGGCAACTTCCGATCGTCACCGTGGTGGTGAAGGCGGTGCCGACGAGGACGCGACGAAGCCTCCCGGTGCCCGGCTGGGTGAGCACAACCGGGCTGGGATCCACTGTCAGCGCCACGGGTTCGCTCGTCACTGATCCAAACTCATTGGAGATGCGGACGGTGTAGCTGCCGGCAGACTGGGGCTCTGCATTGAAGAGCAGGAAATCCTCACCAGCGCCGGGTATCGGCCTCCCGTCGAGAAACCACTCGATTGCCGTGGCACGGCACCTCGGTGCGTAGTTGAACTCCGCAAGGACTGTCTCGCAGTCGAACACCCGTGGCGCAGACAGGGTCAGCTTTCCAAGCAGGACCGGCTTTGGATCGAAGACGACCTGGGCCACCCGACTGGTCGTGGAACCGGCAGCGTTCCGGACAACGGCCTGGTATTCCCCGGACTCGTCGACCCGCCCCTGCTGGAAGGAAAATCGAGGGCTGGACTGGTTGTCGACCCGGTTGCCGTTGAAATACCACTCCACCGTCTGGGGATAACACCCCTCCCTCACGGCAATTTCGAGCGGCCGGGAAAGGTCGCACTCCCGGTTGGTGAATCCCGTGGGATGGCCTTGGAGGATCGGCAACGGGCTGACCACAAGCGTGGACGGAGCGCTGGTGACGGATCCCGGGACGCCCTGGTTGGAGACAATGACCCGGAACTGACCGGACTGGGCCACTGTGAGATCGGCCAAGGTCAGGTTTCTGTTGGTGGCCCCGGGGATGTCCACCCAGGAGTCGGGCCCGGTCCTCGGGACACCCAGCCACGAAACGGGTGCCTGGAAGGCCTGCAAACCCGGAGGAACCCCGAGGCCCCGGGCCTTGCTGCCGTCAAGCTCCTCCGCCGTCAGAGACCTGAGGTTGAATTGCCAGCGGTACACGATCGGGAGCAGCCCGCCGGCGTCGATGGAATAGGTCTGGGAGCCGCAGCCTGCCTCCCCGGCACGAGTCCCCGGAACCAGGAGCATCTCGGGAAGCTGGTTCGTGAGCACGGGTACCGGGAACTGGTTGGTCATGACGATCGAGAGCACGAGTCCACCTCGATTCCCGTTTGCGGCGCTGTCCGCCACCTGTCCGTTTTTACCATCAACGGCGATGAGATAATCCCGACCCGCCTCCGCCACCAGAGCCACCCGACTGTGGGTCCGGACCTCTCCCGTAACCGGATCCCTACCGTCGTCATTTGAGATGATCGGACTCAACTGGGCGAGGTTGGTGCCCGAATAGACGGCCAGCACCGTGTCGATGGTGCTGCCTGCGAGGTCGAGGGTCAGGAAACCCAGTTCGGTCGGTTTGAAGGACCACCAGACGGAGTTCCGGGCCGGTTGTCCCGCATGATTGGGTTCGCCGAGCTCGGCGGATGCGTTGCGGTTGTATCCGTAGGCCACGGTGCTGACCGAACCCAGCAGCGTCCGGTTTGCAAACAGGTCGTTCGCCGGACCCACCTGGACCGCCAACCGGGCCTCTTGACTCAGCGTCACACCATATCGGTTGGAGACCGAAAAGCTGTAGAAGCCATCCTTGGCCAGATCAACCGACGTCACGATCAGCTTCGGCAACGTGGCACCCAGTATGGGCCTGGGGGTCCCAGACTTCGGATCACGGAAGAACCATTGCCACGCGATCGGTCGATGACCCGCGGCCTCGCCCTGGAAGACGGCGTCGGACCCGATGTCGGCGATCGCCGTCACGGGTCCCGTGGTGATACGAGGGGGCAACGGATCAACGGCCACCGCGGCGGGCGCACTCGTCTGGGAAGCGCTCCCATTCGAGACCCGAACAGTATAGTTCCCCGCCTGGTCGGTGGAAATGTTCTCGATCACCAATGCAGAACCCGTGGCCCCAGCCACGGCGGTTGCAGATCCTCCCGCCGCCTTCGCGACGAACCACTGGTAGGACAGAGGCGGTGACCCTACGGCCTCCACCCGAAGCGTCACCGTCGAGCCGGGCTCGGGATTGGAACCGACCGGACCCGTCACGATCTTGGGCCCCGGCAGCACGACAAGATTCGCGGTGGCACTGTTGGTCTGGCCATAGGCGTTCCGGACCACCACCCGATAGGCTCCCTCATCCGCCTTGCGGATCGTCGCTATCCGGAGCTGAGGACCCGTCTGGCCTGGCACATTCGTACCAGCGTGTTGCCACTGGTAGGTCAGTGGCGTCTTGCCCAGGACATCCACCGAGAAGACGGCGGCCTCGCCCTCGATTCGTTCCAAGGCGTCGGGCTGCCGCTGGAATTCGGGAAAGGTATAGAGCCTGAGATTGAGCTTGAGGGGGCCCGAGGCTCCGGCCCGTCCATCGACCGCAATGCTGTAGTCGACCGCGGGCAACGCATCAAAGGCGACCCGGCTACTGTTGAGGCCAGGGGCGTTGTCGTTCGAGGCGATGACATCAAACTGTTGGTCGAAGGCCTTACCAAAATAGACGGCCAACAGCGTATCGAACTCACTCCCTGCAGTATCGATGACGACATATCCCCCCTGGGGTGCCACCGAAGTGTCAGGGGTCCACTGCCACCAGAGCGAGGAGCCCCCCATCACCCCGGCATGGAGAGGTTCGCCGGGCTCTCGGGTCGCGCCGATCGTGGTTGAGGCGATAGCAGCCCGATTAACCGATATCCGAGACCGCGACCTGAAGAGATCGTTCGCCTCGGCAGCCCCCGCATCAGGCTGGACTGCCAACATCAACCCGAGAAATCCCAGTGGACTCGCAATCCTTAGGATCCACGACGGGAAACCGGGGAGATCACCAATAGCATGTGTCATCTGCATGGCCTTCCAACTCCTTGCGGGTGGCCCTTCCAGCTGTGGAATCCATCCGGACCCCATGCCAAAGACCAACCACCCGGCACTCTAGCAAAAACAGGACCGATTCCCAACGGCATCTCGGTGAAGACAACATGAAGGCCTCAGGAAGAAGACCATCCATTTTCTATGCGGACCCGCCAACTCGGCTGCCTGCCCGGGTGAAAGGCCCGGGCACTGGAGGTCTCGAGGAGAAAAGAAAAACGGCGGGGAAGGAATGTGCTGCCAAGGTGGATGCGTCGTGGCGACGCATCGGCGCCGAGTCCACTCGACGCAGGGCTAGTGTCCTGAGGCTGGCGCCGCCGCATGGGCTGAAATCACCGCATCTCCGGACAACCCGGCAACCGATTGACGCGACAGGCCAACAACACCTGCCGGGAAGAGTCCAATGACGAAGATTGCTGCGGCACAGGCAAGGGTCGTCAGCGCGATCGGACCTCCGGCCTCGATGCGGGAGGACGGACTGTCGAGGCGCGGCCAGAACATCGAGCGGATCACCCCGAAGTAGTAATACATCGAGAGAACCACGCCGATGCAGGCAAGAAGGAGAGCCGCTAGAAACCAAATATCAGCACCAGCACGTGCGGCGACCGCCTTGAACAGCCAGAACTTTCCAAAGAACCCTGCCAGAGGAGGCACCCCGGCGAGACTGGCAAATCCAAGGGTCAATCCACCTGCCAGGAATGGCGACCTGGACCCGAGGCCGTCGAACGCGGTGATGTCGTCGGAATCCGTGGTGGACACCACCGCGGTGACCCCGGCGAAGACCAGAAGCGTTGTGAAGACATAGGCCGCGATGAAGAACGCGATCGCCGTTGCCCCGGTGCCATTCATGGCCGCCACACCCAGGAGCAGGAAGCCTGCATTGGTGATTGAACTGTATCCAAGCAGACGCTTTACCGACCGCTGGGCAAGACCGCAGAGACTGCCGTAGAGGATCGTGATGACCGCGAGCGCGACAAGCAGGTGTCCCCATCGGGAAACCAGCTCCGGGACTACTGAGTAGGCTAGGCGCAGGATCAGAACGAAACCCGCCGCCTTGGAACCCGTGGCAAGGAACGCCGTCACCGGTGCCGGGGCACCCTGGTAGACGTCGGGAGTCCACATCTGGAACGGGACTGCCGAGATCTTGAAGCCCAGCCCCACGAAGGTCAGGAGCAACCCGATCAGGAAGACCGGAGACTCCGCAAGGGAACCCTGCTTGGCGGCGATCTCGTAGAAGTTCGTGGTGTTGGCCGAACCGAAGATGAGTGCGATGCCAAACACCATGAACGCAGCAGCCAAGGCTCCAAAGATGAGGTACTTGACCCCCGCCTCGACCGAA
>VHCG01000089.1 GCA_016871805.1 Verrucomicrobiota bacterium | reverse complement strand
CGGGGGACGTGGGCGGCATGACCTTCCAGCTGCGGTACGATCCGGTCCTGCTGGCGGATCCGCAGTTCGAGTGGGGCGCGTTGGTTGGGCAGAGCGTGAACAACGTGAACCTGTCGACTCCCGGCGAGATGGGGTTGGCGTTCTCGCTGGCGGGTCTGGCGTTGCCGTCGGGGACGAACCCGGTGGCCACCGTGAGTTTCCGGGCGCGGAGCGTGCCGGGGGTGACGCAGGCGGTGCTGACCCCGACGATCGTGAGCCTGGGGACGCCGTCGGGGGCAGCCTTGAAGGACGGCAACGCGGCGGTGTCGGGCGGCGGCCGGATCCTTCCACGCAAGATCCGCGGCGACAACAACGCGAACCAGCGGATCGACGTGGGGGACGCGGTGGTGATCAGCCGACTGCAGGTGGGGTTGGAGGAGGCGCGGCCGTGGGATGTGCCGCTGAACGATCTGAACGACAGCGGGACGATCGACAATGGGGATGTGATCCGGGCGTTGCGGATCGTGGTGGGGTTGGATCTGCAGCCGAAGGCGGCGCCGCGCGGGAGCGAGTGGAGTGTTGAGAGGGGAGCGTTGAGAGGGGAGGGCGCAGCAGGTGCTGGGGGTGCGCCCGGTCCATACATCGGTCAGGAGGGGGTTGGGCCTGGGGTGGGGTGGGCGCTGTCGCGCCCAGTGCCGCAGAGCACTGCTGCACCCACCGATCTGAGGCCTGTGGCCTCAGGGAGGGAAGGCCTGCGGCCTGCGGGCGGGTCAGACAACCCGGAGGGTGTCGGAGGAACCGGAGGTGCTTCGGATTCTGTCTCTCAACTCTCAACCCTCAACACTCAACTGAATGCCCGCCGCCTGCGGCCTGCGGGTTCCAACACCAATGATGTCGCCATCCTCGAGTTCCCCGACGGACCCGTGGCGCAGGTGGCCAAGCCGTATCGCGTGGTGGTGAAGCTCACGCGCGCGAGTGCGGCGATCGCGGGACTCAGCTTCACGGTGAACTATCCGTCGGTCCTGACCCTCAGCGACCGGCAGGTCGGGGCGCTGGTCCCGGCCGACGCCCTGCCGCTGTGGGCGGAGTCGGTGGGTCGTTTGAATCTCGCGGCGGTGCGGTCGACGCTCTGGCCGACCAGTACGGGTGTGGCGGCGGTGCTGACCTTCCTGCCGACGGCCGGGATCCATGCGCAGGCGACCTGGCCAATCGAGCTGGTGACGGGTGAGGTGGCGGGAGTGGGCTTCGACATCCGGGGCGTGGACAACGTCGTGGGCCAGATCCGCAGCGCGAGCACGCCGCCGACCGAGCCGAAGGTGGTGGTGCCGACGCTGCCGTCGGACGGTGGTCCATTGGCGTTGGACATCGAGGCGGCGGCGGGTGCGGCGATCGTGTTGGAGACGACGACAGATCTGTCGGCGTGGTCGGAGTCGCAACGTCTGACGGGTCAGGGTGCCGGCAAACCGGTGCGGGTGACGGTGACTCCGGATCCCGACGCGCGGGTGCGTTTCTGGCGTGTGCGTGTGCCTTGAAGAGGTTGAGAGGTGAGAGTTGAGAGCTGAGGGTTCAGATCGGCCTCGCTCGGACTCATCCCATCGCCCCTGCAGACCTTGGGCCTGTCCTGGTGGGTGATGCAGTGCCCTGCATCACTGGGCGCGGGAGCGCCCTCCGGTAGGGACGACCTCCGTGGCGTCCCCATCTTTTCCCCGCGAGGGGTTTGACCGATCTGTCGGTCCCGCCGGGGTCCTCTGACGCTGCAGACAATCCCGTCCCCCTTCACGGGTGCACCCCGCGCGGCGGATCGAGATGGGGCCGTGGCGGAGCACAGCCCTACCGGCATGGCCTCTCTCCGTGGCGTCCCCATCTTCCCCGCGAGGGGTTTGACCGATCTGTGGTTCCAGCCGGGTTCCTCTTAGGCTGCAGACAACCCCGTCCCCCCTCACGGGTGCGCCACGCGCAGCGGATCGAGATGGGGCTGTGGCGGAGCACGGCCCTACCGGCATTACTTCTATCCTTTTCCCCCCGGTCTTCCCTCCGTGTCTCCGCGTCACCGTGTGAGTCCCCTCTCTTCCCCTCCGCTCAGCTTCCGCGCCGTGTCCAAGGTGTCGATCTCCGCGGCCGTCTTGTCGGTGCGGATCCGGACGATCCGCGGAAAACGAAGCGCCAGGCCGCTGTCATGTCGTGGGCTCGGCTGGATCGAATCGAACGCGATTTCCAGGACGACGTCCGGAGTGACCTCCAGGGCCCGTCCCTCCTGTCGCAGGACCCGCCCGAGGAAATGGGTCGTCAGGCCGGCGATCTCCTCCTGGGTGAGTCCGCTGTACGCCTTGCCGATCACCCGGAGACGCCCGTCCAGGTCGTCCCGCACCGCGAAGGTGTAGTCGCTGAGCACCCCGTGACGTCGACCGTGTCCGTACTCGGCCCGCACCACCACGCAGTCGAGGGTGGCATACGCCTTCTTCAGCTTGAGCCAGGAGAGCCCCCGTCGACCGGGTGTGTATCGCGAATCCGGGTCCTTGATCAGGAGCCCCTCATGTCCCCGGGCACGTGCCTCCAGGAAGGCCTGGTCGACCGCCTCCTTCGTCAGGGCCCGAGTGACCCTCGCGAGGGCGAACCGCCCTGGGAGCCGGAGCGATTCCAGGGTGGATCGGCGTTCCCGGAGCGGTCTGTGGATCCAGTCGATGCCGTCGTGATGGAGGAGGTCGAAGACGAGGAACCGTGCCGGAACCTCGTTCTGGAGGAACAGGTCGCCCTCGGACCGGCCGAGCCTCCTCTGGAAAACGGTGAACGGGATCACACGCTCGCCCTCCATTCCGAGAACCTCGCCGTCGAGGATCATCGACCCGGGGAGCTGCCGTGCGGCGCCGACGAGTTCCGGGAACGTGGCCGTGACCTCCTTCAGGTCCCGGGTGAACAGCCCGACCCGGTCGCCCTGCTTGTGGAGCTGACATCGGATGCCGTCGTATTTGTCCTCGATCCAGACGTCAATCTGGCCGGAGGTGGAGGCCCATTCCGTGGTCCGCTCGAGGATCGATGCCGCGTCGGGCTCCGGGGAGGCCAGCATCACGGAGACGGGCCGGAGTGGGATCAGGGCCGCCTCGTGCGATCGACCCTCGCGGGCCATCCGGGCTCCTTCGCCGAGGTCCCCCAGGACCTGGACCGCCTGACGCAGGGTGTCGATGGGGACCTCGAATGCCTGTGCGACCGCCTCCTCGACCAGCCCGTCCTTCAGTCCGATCCGAAGATTGCCGGTGAGGATCTTCACCAGGAACCGGGCCTCCGTCGGGTCGCAGCGGTGGAGCGACTGCGACAGGAGCTCCTGCCGCTGCGTGGGCCCGGAGGCCCTGGACAGGGCGTCGAACAGGGTTCCGACCTCCTGGAGGCTGGGTGCTGGGAGCTGTCGGGGTCCGGCGTGTTCCGCGATCAGCGCACCGATCGTGTCCCCGGTGTCCCCGAATCGGGCATAGGTCTGACGGAACCGGGCCGTGGGTATCCCGAGGACGTTCGCGATGGAGGCACGGAGCAGGGCTCCGCCGACCTCGGTCGATCGGTTCGAGGCGGCAGGGAAGGCGCGGCCTGTGAACCAGGTCACGACCGCCCCCAGATCCGCGGCGGAGACCTCGCAGAGGAATGTGGCCAGATGGTGCACCTTCCCGAGCTTCGAGGCCTCCTCGCCGACGAGTCGGCAGGTCGCGGCGAATCGACCGAAGCTGTCGGCTCCGCCCCGGTCCTCGTGGAGTGGGATCGGGTTCACCTGCGGTCTGGGTGCGGCGGCGGGCGCGACCGCACGGACCGGCGACGACACGGTGGGCAGATCCAACTGCTCCAGGTGGCCCAGTGCCCGGGCATCCAGGCCGAGTCCCCGGAGGTGTGACGCGAACTCGGTGGCGAATCCGTGCAGGGTGTAGACCCGGCGCGGTGCGACGAGCCGGACCAGTTCGACGAGGTCGGTGAAGTCGGCGTGGTCGCTCAGCGGGAACGCCGCATCGGCCTGATGCCGTGGGGCACATCCAGGGTCGAGCGCCCAACCGGTCAGGATCGCCACACGGCAGGCTCCGAGGCGTCGACGCAGCACGGCCGTGTTCCCCGAGGGGGGTGCCAGGACGACGTGGCCGGAGGCCTTGCCGGGGTTCCAGGACACGTGGGGTGGAAACTGATGGCCGAGGGACTCGTAGATCCGGGTCAACCGCGCCACGGGATCCGTCAGCATCACCGGGACCCCGGCCGACTCCAGGCTCGACAGGATCTCCTGGGATTTGCCCAGGGAATAGCCGAGGAGCACCGGGACCTCGTCGTTCGCGAGGGCGTCCCGACAGAACCTCAGGATGTCCTCCACCACCTGCCCGGTGGGCGGAAAGATATATCCGGGGCGCCCGAAAGTGGTCTCCATGACCAGGACATCGGCCGGGTGGGGGGTGCAGGGTTCGGCGCTCCGACCGATCCGGAGCTTGAAGTCCCCGGTGTAGAGCAGGGTTCCGTGACCGTCGTCGAGCAGGGACATGGCCGAGCCCAGGATGTGTCCCGCCGGGAACAGGGTGAGGGATTGGAGCCCGATCCCAAGCTCGGATCCGGGATGGCGTCGGCCGGGCTCCAGGACGTGTTCGATGCGTTCACCGGCAACCCTCGAACGCATGAGGCGCCGGGTGGGTTCGGTGAGGACCACACGGGCATGGGATTCCGTGTGGTCACTGTGGGCGTGGGACACGAACACCGTCTCTTCCGGACCGATGGGTTCGTGTGCATCGAGCCACAGGCGGGCTGCCGGAAAGTGCAGCGCGCCACGGTGGAATCGGAAGTCGGTCCGGAACATCCGGGGGCACCCTACCTTCGATTTGCCGGGGGCGAAACCGGAGCCGCCCCTCGTGCCGTCCCGGGGACCCGCTCCGGGTCATGGGAGGGGCCTGCTGGTGCACGAAGGGAGACTCCCGCGGCGCCGCGGAGGCCCAGAGGAAGAAGCAACACGGGATGGAAGATGGGATCGATCCGAAGCGGGGCTGTGTTGGTCTTCGACTCCATCCCTGCCGTCGAAGTCGCCACAGTGCCGCGGTCCGGAGCCAGAAACGGGTCGATATGTGCCTTCAACGATGACCGGAAATCCGGGAGGTACCCACCGTCTACCGGTGTCGTCCTCCGCATGGGACTCCTTGGGCGAGGAGACCCTCGAAAATTTCTGTGGGGATCAGTCCTTGGACGGCCCCGTCCTCCTCCTTCGATTGGGTTACGACCTTTTTGAGGTCATGCCCGTCTCAAGGGCATTCGGTCCCCGGGAGGGAAACAACAGATCCCTCAATTTGAGCGAGGGATTCTCGATCACTTTGGCCATCACCATCCCGAAACCGATCGAACCACCGAAATAGATTGCCATGACGAGGCCGTAGGTCAGTCCGAGCCCGGCCATCTTCAGGAATTTCTCGCAAATAGGGACACCCCAAATAAGAACCGCGGCGTGCCAGAGGTATATGGAGTACGAATAGGCTCCAATGGTGGCCAAGAAGTTCAGCAACCCCTGGGTTGGGAGCTTGGAAAGAAGGGTTCCGGTCAGCAACAGGCCACTGGCCAGGTAGAACAGGGTGAAGCCCACGGTCGTCATCCAAGGCGTGCTTTCGACTGGGAAGATGAATGCCGGAGTCAGCAACAGGATCCCAATCCAGAAGAAGCCTCTGTGGAACGGCTCGAGAGAATGGGTGAACCAGTCATGATGGAAATGATAGGCGTATGAGATGGCCACCCCGAACGCCAGAGAGTCGAATCGCAGATGGCTTTGAAACATGTGGGTGAAGAGCCCGAAGGATGGGATCAGGTGCCACGTCAACATCCGGATCCCAAGTGAGGCCAGGCCAATCACTGGAATGATCCAGACCAAGGGCCTCAGGGGGGTCGGCGAGGTCCGATTCATCTTCGTGAGAACCGCCAGGACGAGGGGTATCAGCAGGTAAAAATGTTCTTCGACGGCCAGTGACCAAGTGTGCAACCAGAGGCCTTTGATATAGCTCTGGAGGAAGAGCATCTCGGAGACGATCGACGAGGTTGGCATGGGCGTTCCTCGGGTCATCCCGAGCGCCATCGTGGCAAAAATCATCGCGAAGAACGGAGGGTAGATCTTCCATGCGCGACGCATGTAGAAACGCCCAATGCCCAACTTTCCGGTCGTCTTGTGCTCAGCGAAGAGAAGTCCCGAAACCAGGAAACCGCTCAGGACAAAAAACAGGTCGACTCCGATCCAGCCACCTCGGATCCAGGTGAGGATTCCCGACCTCGCCCAATCTGGCCAATCGCTCGGGGGATCGGGGAGGTGCCTTCCCAGAACCAGGACAATGGCTGCCAATCGAAGCAGATCGAGCCCGATCAGACGTTCTTTACGCGGTGACGAACCGTGGGTTTTTGGGGACATGGCTTATTGGGTGGATTCCTGTGCCTCTTGGTCCGCAGCCATGGGTCCCTCGTCGGGTCGATGCTGACACCGAATGAAACAGCATTCCTGGCCGATGGGTATCGTTTTTGGCTAATCCCTGCTTTTTCCGTGACCTAGTTGTCGAACCTTCGACTACCGGTCCCGGGTTCGTGGGCGACAACATCCGGGCGGACTCGGCGGAATGGAGAGATGGATTCCTGAGTCCTTGCGCTTTGCGTTTCGCCCCTGGATCTGTCAGGGATCGAGATCATCCATGGATCGATCTTCCTCACCCCGACTCCGAACGGCCCTGCAGACGCTTTTCCTCGGGTCGATGCTGTCCTCCGAGGTGTTGGGAGGTGGGGCCACGCTCATCACCCATGGGTTTCTCCACAAGGTCGAGGACTGGGTCGTTCCGATGGGGCTGGCGGCCGCCCGGCATCCTCGGCGTCTGCATGAGTTCGGACCCGATGGGGCGACCGTCTATGTTCTCAGGTTCAACCCCGATCGCACCCTCCAGGCCACCCTGCTGACGGGTCCGTCCCCGCTGGAGAACCGCTCAGGCGACGTGATCCTGCTCCTGGATTGGAATCCCTTTTCCGGCGATCTCAACCCCTTCAGTCCGCCTGCCGAGAACACCACCGTGATCGGGCCGATCGTGGCGGAACAGCTGTTGTCGCCGAATCTCCTGCCGGGCTTTCCGGGGTCCATCACCCGCCTGCCCCTGCATCTCGTCGGATTCTCCCGGGGCGGCTCCTTGGTCTGCGAGATCGCGAAGCGCCTCGGGGAGCACCAGGTGGTGGTCGACCACCTGACCCTCATCGATCCGCATGCATCGAACAACGATGGCTTCGTCGACCCGTTGCCCATGGTCGATGGCACCGCCGCGTCGGGAGTCTACGAGAACGTTCTCTTCGTCGACTGCATCTACCAGACGGTCTTCTTCCCGATCGGCAGCAGTGCCCGGGGTGCCTATGTGCGGTCGTTGACGGGATGGGGTCTGGACGGATGGGGACAACACCTGTTGCCGCATGATGATGCCCATCTTTGGTATCACGGGACGGTTGAGGTCGCATTTCCGGTGACCTCGGATGGCACGGCGTCTCTCAATGCCGAAGCGAGATCGAGGTGGTATGCGCCGGTGGAGGATCAGGGGCGTCGTGCGGGCTACCACTACTCGCTCCGGGCGGGGGGGTGACCGGCGGGAGGTCTTTGAGCCGATCGACGGGCTGAGCGGGTTTCCTCGTCTGGGCCTGAACCAGGTCTGGGGCGAGGCCCTCGGCATTCCTCCGGGCACGAACCGCACTCCGATTCCGGATCCGCTCCCGGAAGACCGTCCCAACCTCATCGAGTTCCACCTCGCTGGGTTGCCCATTCGCGATGAAGTTCCAACACCGTTCCCCTACGGAGCCCCGATCCGCGTCGCCGTCGACGCTCCGTTGTCAGGACCACTGATCGGTCGGCTGGTCTATCTGCTCCGAGGGAGCTTTAACGCCAAGCTCACCGTCTTCCTCGATGGGGACGAGAACTCGTTCAACGGTTCTGACATTGTGATTCAGACTTCACTGCCCCCGACCGGGGATCGTCCGGCGGTGGTCGAACTCGACCTGGTGCAGCTCAGGAATCGCGCTCTCCCCGGTGTCTACCGGGTCGGTGCAGTCCTGGAGTCGGGAGGTTTCGTCCGGGAGTGTTATGCTGCGGAGCGGCTCCAGAGGTTGAATGAAGGGGGACGGCTGTCACCCATCCTCCGGTGGGGAGTCCCAGGGGGCCAAGGACCGGGCGGAATCAC
>VHCG01000088.1 GCA_016871805.1 Verrucomicrobiota bacterium | reverse complement strand
GGGCCCTTCCTGTGGCTCGCGATGGCGATGGCCTGCCGTGGAGTGGCTCGGCTCGCCGTCCGTCCTTGGCGCAAGCTGCAGTACTATGGGATCTGGGTCATGGCGGTGGCCACGCTCCTCGCCTTGGCCTTGGCGCTGTCCCACGAGGCGGCGGGCGGCGGAGCCGGGTGGTGGCGACGGGAGAACCGGCCTGGCACCTGGACCTGGTACGAGTGTCCCTGGGCCTCGATGCTGGGCTGGGTCCTCACCACGCTGGTCCTCTACGCGTTCACCACGCCGTGGTTCCTCAACAAACAGGGAATCCGGCAGCCGACCGACTGGCATCCGCTGGTGGTCTGGACCGGTCTGATGGCCTGGCTGCTGGCGCTCAACCTTGCCCAACAGCACTGGGCGGCCGTGGTGATCGGGATCGGTGCGGCTGGGCTCGGGGTGGGAGCGGCTGTCCGGGGCGGACGCTGGTGAGGCGTGGGACGGGACGCCGTCGGGTTCCACCCGAGGGGTTCACTCCAGCTCCTGTCGGGTCGCGATGGGCACGTATCCGATCTCAAGGCCTTTCGGAGGCGTGACGATCAGCGCTGGATCAATGGCCGCAAGCCGTCCGTGGTCCGGCGGCGCGAGATACTCGCGGTCCTTCGTCCAGGTGCGATGCAGCAGTTCGACGCGCTTCTGGACGACCTCGCGTTCCGCGGCGGTGAGGTCGGCGTTGAGCATCGCAGGCTGGTCGGCGAATCGGTACCAGTGGTAGGTCACCACGCTGCCGTCGCCGAGACGAACCTTGAAGGGACCCGCGACCGGGCCGGGCTTCCTCCAGGAACTGTCCGGGGCATCGGGCGTGGTCCGCGGCTCCTGGGGGTCCTCCCTGGGGGTCTCGAAGCGGAACTGGGTGAGACCGAGGTTCCCGGGAACCTCGCTGGAGGGCACGACATTCCAGCGGGGCTTCCCACGGTCGCTGCCCAGTCGGAAGAACTCCGGCAGGGTCACGAGGGACCCGCTGCGGCGGGTGAGCTGTCTGTCCCAACGGAAGCCCAACGTCGACGGGTCTGGCGTGATCGGGGTGGCAAACGACTTCCAGGCCACCGACGCAGCCCGTTCCCGGGCGACATCCGGGGGAAAGAAGCTCCAGCTCGAGCCGCCCGTGGCCTTGAACCGCTGGGTGGCCGAGGCGGAGGGCTTGACGAGGCCATCCGACGCCGGGCCTCCGGCAAACCAGCGCTCCACGGCCTCCCACAACGCCGCCTTCGTGTAGACGGTGTGGCGGTGCAACAGGGCCGAGTGGCCGTCGGGCGTGACCGGAAAGGAGGTCCGGGCCATGCGGGCATGGACGGTGCCGTCGTGGTTCGTCCCGAAGACCGCCGGGATGTGCTGGGTCTCCATCTGGATCGCCTTGTTGGGATCCGACGGGGCCGAGTCGAGGAGCCTGCCCGCCCACTGCGGATCCTTGAGCAGGGCACGGGACCAGAAGAACGGGGTGAAGAAGGCGGCGGGTCCCTTGAAGTTCGCCGTGTTCAGGAAGAGCGTCCAACACTGGTTGCCGGTGGGCACGGGTCGGCCCGCGGTGGTCGGCTTCGGATCCGTGAGCGGCAGGGGCAGATATCCATAGCCGAACCAGTCGCCCTGGACCCCCTGCCGGAGGTTGAGTCCATCCAGGGGAAACAACAGCCACGGGCTCAACTGGGCCACGCCATACAGGCCGCGCTCGTCCTCCCAGGTGCCTGCCCCATAGCCGGGGCCGTTCGCGATGACCGAGAAGTTCGGACCGACACCTCCCATGATGAACTTCGGCGTGGGGGTGGGAAAATGCGTGTCGCGCCACCAGCCCAGCCCGCCCTCGATGTCGATGTAGCACTCCTCCTTCGGCTTCTGGTTGGCCTCCCAGAGTGGATGCATCCAGGTGCTGAGCAGACCGGTCTGGAAGTCGTGACCGGGGTAGTGGTCCACCAGCGGCCACGCGGCGGCGTAGAGCGAGAAGCCCCCATTGAACTCCTTGGGCACCCGTTCACCGTCGAACAGCAGATAGCCGAACATCTCGCCGCGTGGGACGGGTGCGGACCAGACCGGTGCCGCAAGCCAGAGGGTGAGGAGTACGCCGATCCAAGCGGGGATGTTCATGAGAGGAGCAGGGTCATCGGTCTGAAGCGGTTGGATTCACGGACACGGGCCCGGGGTTTTCTGGCCCGTGAGGCGACGACGGAGACTGTCGTAGACGGGTTCGGATCCGAGGCCGACCGCCACACATTCCGCACCGATGCAGGCGGCCATCAGGGGCAGGACGTAGGCGGTGGTCCCGGCCATCTCGCTCACGAGGATGATGCCCGTCGCCGGAGACCTCACGATGGCGGCAAACAGTGCGGCCATGCCGAGAAAGGACAGGGATGTGGGTGCCACCTCGAGCGACGGCAGGATCTGCTGGCCGACGGTTCCGACAAGGCCGCCAGTCAGGGCCCCCAGTGCCAGGATGGGGGCGAAGAGGCCGCCGGGCGTCCGCGCCGCATAGCTGAGCCCTCCCAATAGGAATCGGAGCCCAGCCAGGCCGGCCACGGTGACGAGACTGGCCGGGGAGAGGATGAGTCCCCGTGCCAGGGATTCGCCGCCGCCCACGGCGTCGGGCACCACACAGCCCAATGCGGCGACCCCCATGCCGATCGCTCCGGCTGTGCCCCAGATGGGAATCCGACGGAGCCCTCCCACAAGGGTCAGCCAGCCGAGAAGCAGTCGGTTGTAGCCCCAGCCGACCATGCCGCAGACGAGTCCGACCCCGAGGGCGAGCCCGAGCTGGGGCAGCCCGACGTCCGGGTTGGACGGGACCTCGAAGATCAGGGAGGGCCGATGCAGGGCGTGGCTGACCGCGACGGCGGTGACCGACGTGGTCAGCGTGGACGCGGTGGTCCGGAGATCGAATCGACGCACCAGTTCCTCGAGGATGAAGACGGCACCCGAGATGGGGGCGTCGAAGGCCGTGGCCAGTCCGGCCGCAGCCCCGGAGGACAACAGCGTCCGCACCGCTGCAGGGTCGAGTCCGAGCCTCCGTCCGAGCCAGCCCCCGATGCAGGCTCCCATCTGGACGCTTGGACCCTCGCGTCCGAGGAGGAGACCGGATCCGATCGCGAGGACGCCACCGACGAACTTGACCGGGATGAGCATCAGCGACGGTGGAGGCAGCGCGCCCTCGAGTTCGGCTTCCACCTGCGGGATGCCACTCCCGCTGGCGTGCGGCGAGAGGCGTTGGACGCCCCAAGCCGCGAATCCGACGGCCACTCCCGCGCCAAGCACCAGGAGGACCCCGCCGATCGGGAATCCCTCCGGTCGCCACGCCGACAGCGCGGACCGCACGAGGTCGGCCCGGGCCAGCGTCTCGCGGAACAGCGAGACGAGCAGTCCGGTCATCCCGCCGACCACGGCGGAGGCGACGACGAGGCGGAGGAATCCGTCTCGGGTGTCCGGGAAAGGGGGCTCGGCCATGCAGGATCAGGATGGGATCCAGCCGGGACACCCCCGGCCGGGTCCGCAACTCCACCACACCTCGACGGAACGGAGCAGGAAAAACCTCGTGCCGCGCCGCGCGAGGTGAAGAGCGTGGGGGGAGGTCTACCTCGACGACGGCCGGAACAGTTCCCGCATGCGGCGCAGCAGGGCCTGGGTTCGGCTTTCGGGTGTCTCGGTGGATCCCGGCGTCTGGCTCGCGGCGATCCGGTCCGCGTTCATTTGTTCACGGGCGGAAACCGTCTCCTCGAGATGGCGGAGCAGATCCGGCTCCCGTTCAATCAGCAGACTGAGGGAGGTCCGTGTGATCTCGAGGACCAGGCATTCCGTGACCGCATGAACGGAGGCACTCCGGGGTTCACCGGTCAGGAGGGATCGTTCGCCCACCACCTGGCCCGCCTGGAGAGTGGCGAGCTCAATCGGAGCGGTGTCGCCGCTCGGGGCGGACATCACACGGACGCAGCCCTCGGCGATCAGGAACATCGAGTCGCCTGGGTCACCCGCCCGGACCAGCACCTGTCCAGGACGGATCAGACGCAGGACGGTTTCGGTGGCAAGCCATCGCAGGCTGGCATCGGGGAACCGTTCAAACAGGGCGACCCGGCGCAGGAAGGCGACTCGATCCTCAACCGAATGGACCCCGGAGGCGTCGCGGGGCAGACGGGCGAGGAAGACCGTCTCGCGGGGCTGGGCCAGCGACAGGCCGGCCTTGGCCAGTTGCTGCAGGACGCAGATCCACACGACATGGGTGGCTGTGTCCGACGACAACCTTGCGGGATCGAGCCAGAACCGGATGCGGTATAGCACTCCCGAGTCGCCGGCCGACCATATCAGGACATCCGGGGCGGGGGAGCGCTGAGGGCCGTCGGGAAGCCCGGTCGCCTCATGGGCCGCCGAACGGAGGATCCGGAGGGCACGATCGGTGGGCACATCGACATCCAGGCGGACCTCGAGATGGAAACGGCTTTCCGGTCGGGGCAGGGCGTAGTTGGTGACGGCACTCGTCGCGAGCTCGCTGTTGGGGACGATGACGATGAAGCCGTCGCGGGTGCGGATCCGGAGGGTCCGCCATTGGATCTCCTCGATCCACCCCTTGATGGGTTCTCCCCGATTCGTGGAGATCGAGACGTAGTCGCCGATGCTGTAGGCGTGCTCGAGGTTGATACCCAGGCCGGAGAAGAAATCCAGGATGATGGGTCGAAGGGCGAGGCCGAGGACCACACCGATGGCCCCGGAAGCAGCCCAGAACCCGGACATGGACTGGTCGAAGACGCTGACGAGCACGCCCACGGTAGCCCCCGTCATCAGGACGACGCCGAGCAGGTCCTGGAAGATTCGAGGAAGGGGTCGCCCCAGGGCTCGGGTGACAACGCCTTCGAGGACCAGGAGCGACAGCCACCGATGGAGGGCCAGGGCGCCGGAGATCCAGAGGGCGGACTCGAGAACGTAAGGAATCCAGCGCGGCGCGTCCGCACGGCTCACCAACGGATTGGCGTCGAAGAGGTCGGGACGCAACAGCCTGAAGCCGGCGACCACGATGAAGATCCCGGTGGGCAGGTCCAGTCGGCGGATCAGTGTGGAGGCTTGTGTGGTTGAGGCCATTGCGCCAGACGACGGTATGGATCCGGATCCCCCCAGTTCAAGTTACGGAACAGTGGCAGTGCTAGGGTCGCTCGTCGGTGAGTTTTCGGGGACACGTCCGGCGGTGCGTCTCGTTCCGTCAATTTTGTTGAATCCCGTCCCGATGTGACCGCCAATGAACGACAGATTGTGACTGCACTGTGAAACCGACCGACCTGCGGGGCATCCTCCGATACATTCCCCGGTTCCGAGAGAAAGTCTTCGTCGTGGCCCTCGATGGAGCCGTGGTGACCGATGACAATTTCCCCAACCTCCTTCTCGACCTTGCGGTCCTCCGTTCGCTGAACATCCGCATCGTGCTGGTGCATGGCGCGGCCGCCCAGATCCAAGCGCTGGGCCAGGAGCGCGGCATAACCCCGTCGAACATCGACGGCACGGGCATCACGGATGCCGACACCTTGGGCCTCGCATTGACGGCAGCGAATCGGCTGACCCATGAGATCCTCGAGGGCCTCGCCACCAACGATCTCCGTGCGGTGTCCACCAACGCCATCACGGCGCATCCGATGGGAATCATCGATGGGGTTGATCACCAGTTCACGGGCAAGGTCGAGCGGCTGGATGTGGAGTTCCTGCAGGCGTTGCTGGGGCAGGGCATCCTGCCGGTGCTGCCGCCGCTGGGCTTCGATGGCGACGGGAAGACCTATCGGGTGAATTCCGACGCGGTCGCGGTGGCCATCGCCGACCAGCTCAAGGCGGCCAAGCTCCTTTTTCTGACCGCGCGTGACGGACTGACGTGCCAGGGACGCCTGCTCCAACAGGTCCCGGTCGCGGAACTCCGTCAGGTCCTCGCCCAGAGCGCCTCCGATCTGCAGCCCGAACTGGTCTCCAAGGCCCGCCACGCCGTGGCGGCCTGTGAGGCGGGTGTCTCCCGGATCCACATCCTCAACGGGACCGTGGACGAAGGCCTGCTCGCCGAGGTCTTTTCCAACGAGGGGGTCGGGACGTTGATCTACGCCAACGAGTACCAGCAGATCCGGCGCGCCCTGAAGAAGGACATCCGCAGCCTGCTGCGGCTGACAAAGAACTCCGTCGACTCCAAGGAGTTGGTCAAGCGGACCCGTGCGGACATCGAGCGTCGGATCGGCGACTACTACCTGTTCGAGATCGACAAGAACCCGGTCGCCTGTGTGGCGCTGCACGTGTACCCGGAGGACAACATAGGGGAATTGGCATTCGTGTTCGTCAGCCCGGCGCATGAGAACCAGGGAATCGGCCGGAAGCTGGTGCAGTTCGCTGAGAATCGGGCCAAGGAGCTCCAGCTGGCGCGTCTTGTGACGCTCTCGACGCAGGCGTTCACCTGGTTCCAAAGCAAGGCGGGCTTCCACGAAGGATCCCCTGCGGACCTGCCACCGGCGCGCCGTGAGAAATACGACTCCAGCGGCCGCCACTCCAAGGTGCTGGTGAAGACACTGACTGCCGCATGAGGGAGCGGGACGAGGTGGAGTGTCCTCGGGGACGGAACCGATGACTCCAAGCCCTGGCGATGGTTGCGGTGGTCGGAATGGGCCTTGGGTGGCGCTTCCGGCATCTTCCGCTCCCGGGATTCGCGGCGAAGTACGGAGGCGATGCGCTGTGGGCTTGGATGGTCTTCCTTGGACTCACGGTGCTCTTTCCACGGAGCCGGACACTTCTGCTTGCCGCGGTGGCGATGGGGATCGCCTGGACGGTCGAGTTCCTCCAGCTCCACCACGGGGCTTGGCTCGAGGCTTCACAATCGACCCGGCTGGGTCGACTTGCACTGGGCACCACCTTCAATATCCCAGACCTAATCGCCTATGGGGTCGGAATCGGCGTCGGAGCCGCGATGGATTGGCGAAATCTGGGCCGACGGGTCCGCTCGTCTCGGGCTCGATGGTGAAATCAGATCGTCCCCGAAACACAAAACCCCCGACGCCTTGGGGCATCGGGGGTTGGAAGGAAACCGTGTTTTGGCTCAGGCGGTGAACTTGCGGTAGCGCTCTTCGACGTAGGGCCAGTTGATGCAGTTGATCAAGGCGCCGACGTACTCATTCCGGCGATTCTGGTACTTGAGGTAGTAGGCGTGTTCCCAGAGGTCGATGCCCACGAGCGGCTTGTTGCCCTTGGAGAGGGGGGTGTCCTGGTTCGGGGTGGTCTCGAGGACGAGGTCCTTGTTCTTGTCCACGCTGATCCAGATCCAGCCGCTGCCGAAGACGCCGAGGGCCTTCGAAAGGAACTCCTGTTTGCCGGACTCCTCGTCGCCAAACAGCTGGCCGAGCGCCTCGCGGAGGGGTCCTTCCTCCATGCCCGCGTCCTTCTTGAGGCACTTCCAGAACAGGGTGTGATTGTAGTCGCCCCCGGCGTTGTTGCGCACCGCGGTGCGGACCTTCTCGGGAACCTTGTCGAGGTTGGTGACCAGTTCCTCGACGCTCATCTTCTGGAGTTCGGGGTAGTCGGCCACGGCCTTGTTGAGGTTGTTGACGTAGGCGGCGTGGTGTTTGGTGTAGTGGATCTCCATCGTCCGGGCATCGATGTACGGCTCGAGGGCGTCGAACGCGTAGCCCAGGGGTGTGAGCTTGAACGGCCCCGAGGGCGCGGCGGCCTGGGCGAGAGCCCGGGTGACACGGGTGCTTATGAAGAAGGAACCGCCGAGGAGCAGGGTGCTCTTCAGCGCTTGGCGACGGGTCAGAGAGTTCATGGTGTTTCTGGGATGAAGCTAACGCGGAGTGTTGGTTCACTTCGGAGGCCGTGCAAGGGCGGACGCGAGGAGGGACGGAAGGCAAATTGCACCCAAATTTTTGTTGCCGGTGAGGGTGACGTGGGGAGGGATTGGCAGGGTTGTTGGGCCAAGAAGCTATTACCTTGGCCGGAATTGCCAAGACGATGGGTTCAGGGATGCGACAGGCGGTTTTGGCCAAGCTTCGGAGGCGCTATCAGGGGCCAGGCGGATGCATCGCCGGAGGCGGATCGGCCAAGCGGTGGGCATGTTGAGTTTCCACCATAAGGCGGCGAGGAAGGGATTTGGTGCCAGGTCGCCATCAAAAACTGTCAGGGTCAGGTCATCTGTCGAACTGCCATATGGGAAGTTGGGGAAGGGGCCAGGTCATCTATCACTAGATTTAGGGAGGGTCTGGGCATGGCGTGAGGGGGTGCGACCATGATGGAGTGGGGGGTATGCGAATACCGCGATTCAAGGCCGCGCCCGAAGAGGAG
>VHCG01000087.1 GCA_016871805.1 Verrucomicrobiota bacterium | reverse complement strand
AGGTCGCTGCTCGTCAGGTTGGCGTTGAAGACCTGGATGGCGATCAGGTTGTCCCCGGATCGGAGCACCGACGCGGGAGTGGCGATCGGATAGTCGTCAAAGACCGCGGGATCGGGACTGACCGCACTGGATGCCGTGCCCGTGAATCCGAGCTCTCCTGCCGGTACGTTGAACCGGACCACCTCAACGCCATTGATCCAGGCGATGAACCCGTCGTCACAGGCAGCCCGAAGCGTCAGGGACCGGTAGTCGTTCGGATTGCCGGCCTTGAAGGTCCGACGAAGGAACAGCGTGGTGTAGCTGTTCCGCATATCGGTGATCTCGGTGCCGGTGAAGGGGTCCCCATAGTAGAACGCCGCCGGTCCCTGGGGCCAGGTGGCGTCGCTGAACTCGGGGGTCCTCCAGGCCTTGGGATCCGGCACGGAAGGCTCACCGGTCCCCTTCAGGTACCGCCACTGGGATCCCGACGGGAACAGCTCCTCGGTCCAGCCCCGGGTCGGGAAGGACAGGAGCATCAGGACGGCGAGGGACCAAAGGCGGTATCGGATGGGCTGCATGAACGGGTTATGAGAGTGTAGCAAAACCGATGCCGAATGGAAACCGCCTCTGCGAGGACGAGGCGCCGGCGGCGGTATTGCAGCCTTCCCGGATCTTGCTCCGCCGACCCGGGCGGAGGGCGCTCCAGGGGTCGGCTTTGGCGACACCCCGTTTGGCGCAACGGCTCTGGGTGTTGGGTAACCGTCCGTCCTGGCGCACCGATGGACGAGTGCCTACGTGGCCGGGATGAAGCGTTGGGCGAGCAGCGATGAGAGCCAGCCGAGGACGAACCAGACCGCAAGCCCAGGAGTCGGGAGAAGGGCGAGCCAGTCGACCAGGCAGATCCCTGCGAGGAGTCCCGACACGGTCAGGCCGAGGTTGCGTCCGCCGGTACCCAAGGTGTGGCGGAGACACCAGACGGCCCAGGCTGCCACGAGAAACCCGATGGCCGACCCGTAGAGCCGGTAGGCTCCGCCGTTGTAGAGCGCCGAGAACAGGAGCGGCAGGGCCAGCGCCAGGAGCGGCCAGCGTTGGAGTCGACCGGTGGTGCTTTCCCGTTTCGCCACGTAGCTGAGTCCGATGATCCATCCGGCGAGGGCCATGGCGGACCAGATCGAAGCCCCCGTGACCCCCAGGACCCCGGCCGAGGCCGCCAGCGGATAGAGCAGAAATCGGCACGCCGCCATGAGGACGGGAGAGAACGACAGGGCCTTGTGCGAGGCATCGTACAGAACCACCGCGACGGCGAGCAAGAGGGCGAGGATTGCCGAGGTCCAGCCCAGCAGCATCAGGAGCAGGGTGCCGACCCCGAGGAGTCCCCAGCCGATCCGCCAGACCCAGGACTCTGGGATGGCCCCACTCGGGATGGGTCTCGGTTTTCGATACTGGCGGTCGAACTCCGCGTCGAACGCGTCGTTCAGGTACATACCACCGATGTACACCAGGGAGGTCCCGATCAGGACGTGGATCAGCGGGAGAATGGAAGGTCCCGCTCCGCCGAGACCCCAGCCGGCGAGACCGTTGGTCCAGACCGTCGGGATATTCGACACACGTCCCAGCACCAGCAGCGTGCGCCATGAGGGAGTGCGGGATTGGGACATCGAGTCCGGGAACCTACGATTGGAGCCGTGGTGGCTGCAATGCGGCGGTGGAATTGCCGGTGGAATCGCCAGGCCTTCGGGTCCTCGGTTCCAGAACCAGGGCAAACCCCCACCTTTCTGATGCCACAGCGCGGCGGAGCCGACATCCTCGGCAACTCCTTGCCGCCTTCATGCAACGAAGAACCTTCCTCCAGGTCCTCGGTCAGAGCGGGACCGCCGCGTGCCTGTCGTCGGAACTCTGGGGTGCGGATGAGGCTGCCGTCGGCCGGCCGTCCAAAGGCCTACGAGACCCTGGACGGGGCTCGGAGGCCCCGGATTGGGAGGTTGTTTCCGCGCTGCTCAACGACGCCTCATCGACCTTTTCGGAGCCTTGGGACGATGCCACGTGTCGGACCCTCATGAAGGGTGGGTATCTGGGCAACGGAGACCTCGGGGTTCACCTCGGCGGCACGAGGCACTCACTGGTCTACTACCTCGGGAAGAATGGATTCCACGCCGGGAACGACACGGTGGGATTGCGGTCGGGTGACGATCCCGCACCGGGCCCCTACAAACAGCACATCCTCAATCTGGCCCGGTTGACCGTGGATGCCGTCGACGGGATCGAGTCCGGAGACGTCTACCGGGTGACCCAGGACCTGAGGCATGCGGAGATCCGGACCGAGTGCACGATGGCGGGTGCGCCGGTCCGAACCCGCGCCTTCCTGGCTCCGGAAACCAATGCAGTCGTGGTGGAGCTGTCGACCCGCGGCGGGTCGGATCTCCGGGTGAAGGCGACGCTCTCGGTCATCGGCAATGTCTCCATGGCCCTCGACTCTGGCGTTGAGGGCTCCGTGGCGTGGGTTTCGAAGGAACCGAATGCCGATGGCGCTCCGTTCCGGGTGAAGGGCGCGGTGGCCGCCCGAGTGGTCGGAGCGTCCTCGGAGGTGTTCTGTCAGACCCCGACCCAGTCGACGCTGGTCTTCACCCTGCCTGCGGACGCGGGTGTCGTGCGCCTCTTTGTCCAGGCCGACCACACCAAGAACGCGCCATCCCCCTTGCCGCGGGTCCTGGCCGGGGTCCGAAGCATGACCTCGGAGGGGCTCGACCGGCTGGAGGTGGAAAACCGGCTATGGTGGCGACGGTTTTGGCTCAGGTCCTATGTCCGCCTCGGGGACGAGGTCCAACGCTACTGGTACAACCACCTCTACATGATCGGCTCGGCCGCCCGGAGTGGCGTCGACAACAGCCCGGGCAAGGCCCCGGGCCACTGGGGTCCGTGGAGCCGGGCCGACGACATGAAGTGGTTCGGCAATCTGGGCATGAACTACAACGCCCAGAATCCCTACTACGGCACCTTCGCCGCCAACCATGTGGACCTCATTGATCCCTACATCGAGACGATCCGCTACTACGCCGAGAACACCGGACGGAAGCGCGTTATCAACCGATGGGTCTCACCGGAGATCGCCGCCCGGATGCCGCCCGGATGCCGAGGCGTCGAGTTCGAGGGCTCCTTCACGTCCCACGGAACCCCGGCGACCGGCGACGGGAAGGTGGGGGCCGAGGACTGCTGCATGGCCACGAACGCCGTGTTCGCCATCCTGCCGATCGTCTGGAAGTGGAAGTATGGACGGGACACTGGGTTCCTGCGGACGACGGCGTATCCGTTGATGCGGGAGGTCGCCGATTTCTACGACGACTACATCGGGAAACCGGTCGATGGACGCTACGACGTCTACGGGTCCGTCCATGAGGGAGCCGACTGGTTCGCGAAGAACGACATGTTCAGCCTTGGCGCGATCCGCTTCCTGTATCGGGAAATCATCGCGGCAAGCGTCCAGCTGGACTGCGATGCCGACCGCCGGGTCCACTGGCAGGACATCCTCGACCACATGGCCGACTATCCCCTCCAGCTCTGGGGGGATCGGGTGACGTTCCGTCCAGATGCGGTGCATGACGTGATGGAGGCGCTGCACTACCAGGGGGGTGCGCGGAACACCGGTGTGATGTTCACCACGACCTTCGACAACATCGGCCAACGGTCGCTCCCGGCCTATCGGCTCGCCACGTGCAACACGCTCGACCGGGGCAACATGTTCCATCCGCAACGCTGGTGCGGATGGCAGAACGGAAATGACTTCGGGATGATGTTCGTGATGGCGGTGCGGGCGGGCTATCGACCGGACCGGGTTCTCGAGGCGATCCGGGCCTGGAAACCCGAACCCAACGGGGTGGTCTCCCAGAAGGACGGAGGCGGCATCGAGACCGCAGGCATCGTCGAGGCCATCAACAGCATGCTCCTCCAGAGCCACGACGGCGTCCTGCGGATCTTCCCGAACTGGGACCGGTCCCGCGACGCCGAGTTCAAGCGGCTCCGGGCGGTAGGAGCCTTCCTGGTCGAGGCCCGATACCGGGCCCGGGAGCGCGTGGTGGACCGGGTCTGGATCCTCAGCGAGAGGGGCAATACCTGCGTGGTGCAGAATCCGTTCGAGGGTGCCTGCGTCGCCGTGGTCCGGTTGGACACGAATCGGAGGATCGCGGTGGAGCAGGATGAGGATGAGGTGCGGTTCCCAACGGTCGAGGGAGTCACCTACGCGATCCAGCGTGACCCGTGTCGGCCGGCCGCCCGCGGGGCTCCGGTGATCGCGTCACAGCCCGCGGATGTCACCGTCCTCCTGCCGGCTCCAGCCGCGTTCTCCGTGACCGCGAGGGGTCGCGGCCTCCGGTACCAGTGGCAGAAGAACCGGGTCGACATCCCCGGGGCGACCTCGCCCACCTACACGACCCCGGCCACGACGCTCTGGGACAGTGGCAGCGAGTATCGTTGCGTGGTCTCGAACGCCGAGGGTTTGATCCGAAGCCGACCGGGCATCCTGGCTCCGCAGGCGGCTCCGGACAGAGGGGTGCATCCCATTGTGGGCCTATGGTCCTACACCCATGCTGGAAGGGGATACACCCGGGAGTTCACTCCGGACCGCCGCTGCATCCTGCGGGATGGGACTGTGGTGGGCTGGACAAAGTCCTACACCGTACTCGACGAGCGGACGGTCCTTGTGGAGGGCGGGCTCCGCCACGTGCTGACGGCGCCGGACATCCTCGACATCGAGAGGACGTTCGTCGGCCATCGGGTGCCGGTGCCGTGAACCCTCCCTGGGCCGAAACCTGTCGGACTCCACCGCCGTGAAAACCGCCTTGCCTCATCCTTCGGTCAGGCAATTCTAGAAAGTACTGTCCATGAGTCGCTCCACGCGCCTGGTTCTCGGTCTTCTCGGTCTTCTCGCCTCCGTCGCCACAGCGGCGGAAAGGAAGATCGTCCTCATCGCAGGAACCCCGAGTCATCCGCCCGGCATGCATGAGTTCCGCGCCGGCACCCTGCTGTTCCAGAAATGCCTGACGGGCCTTCCGGGCGTGCAGGTCCAGGTGTACTCCAATGGCTGGCCCACCCGGGTCGAGGGCAACGCCACGGTGGACGCCAATGAGGTGCTCAACGATGCCGATGCCGTCCTGGTCTATTGCGATGGAGGTCAGGGGCATCCGGCCATCCGGCCGGACCGGGTGAAGGTCCTCGACGCGTTGGCGGCAAAGGGCAAGGGGCTTGGATTCGCCCACTACGGTGTCGAGGTTCCTAAAGGGGATCCCGGAGCGTCCCTGCAGCGCTGGATCGGTGGGTATTACGAGCACCAGTTCTCGGTAAATCCGATGTGGAAGCCGGACTTCAAGACGCTTCCGAAGCATCCCGTGACGCAAGGCGTCCAGCCGTTCGCCACTCGCGACGAATGGTACTTCAACATGCGCTGGGCGCCGGCGACAAATGGCATCACGCCGATCCTCGTGGCCCAGCCGTCCAATGACGTCCGCAGGGGACCCTACGTCTGGCCGCACGGTCCTTATCCGCACATCCTCGCCGACTCCGGTCGGCCTGAGGTCATGATGTGGGTGCTGGAGCGAAAGGATGGCGGGCGTGGATTCGGGTTCACTGGTGGGCATACCCACGAGACCTGGGGGAATCCGAACCAGCGGAAGCTCCTCCTCAACGCCCTGCTCTGGCTGGCCAAGGTGGAGGTGCCCATCGGCGGGCTGGAATCCCGGATCGATGAGGCGGATCTGAAGCAGAACCTCGATCCAAAGGGGAAGAAATGATCGGACTTCCCAAGGCGGGCGGCGGGTGGCGGGCGGCGTTCCTGGCGCTGATCCTGATCCTGCTCGAGCCGGTTCGTCCCCGGGCGGAGGACAAGGTCCAGTATCGTTGGGAGGGCTATTTCGAGGACAACAACCGGACCGACGTCACGACCCAGGGGGTGTATGTCGAGAAGGACCTCAACCCGGACCTCATCCTCAAAGGCAACTTCGTCTACGACGCCATCTCGGGTGCCACCCCCACCGGAGGCCCCCCGCTATCGGGAAGCGACCAGGTCCAGCTCTTCAACTTCTGGGATCGTCGTTATGCCGGCTACGTCGAAGTCGACTATAAGCAGGGCCGGTTCACCCATCAGCCGCAGTTCGCCTACAGCTGGGAAAGGGACTACAGGAGCATCGGTCTAGCCTGGAACGAGCTCATCGAGCTCAATGAGAAGCACACGACGCTCGCGATCGGGTTGTCCCACAACTTCGACTCTCTGAACGGCATCTGGCAGCGCGAGTTCGTCAACAAGGGTGTTTCCGACCTCCTGCTTGGGGTGACCCAGGTGCTTGGGCCGCAGACCACGCTGACCTTCAATGTCACCCTCGGCTACTCCGAGGGCTACCTCAGCGATCCCTACAAGGCGGTCAACTTCTACTATGCCTACCCGGACCCGTCCTATGATCCATCACCCTATGGGATCAACTCCCAGGATCAGCTGGGCACCTTTGGATTCCCGGCCGAGAATCGGCCGGGCCATCGGGTCCGAGCCGTCACATGGCTGGGTCTCAACCACTATGTGAAGTCGATCGACGGTGCCCTCGAGGCCAGCTTCCGGGTTGGGACCGACAGCTGGGGTCTCACCAGCGAGACCCTGTCGGTCGCTTGGTTTCAGAAGCTGGGCCGACGCATCACGGTCTCCCCCCTCTTCCGGTTCTATCATCAGTCGGCCGCTGATTTTTATGCCGTGCGCTTTACCGGCGATCCTTCAAATCCCTACGGAGGTCCCTACTCCGTGCTGCCGGATGGCTCCCTCCTTTTCCCTACGGATCCCGGGTATCCGGGCGGGGGGCAGATCGGAAACGTTCCCGCGTGGCCCAACTACTACTCCGCCGACTATCGCCTCTCCCAGATGAACACCTACACGTACGGCCTCAGCATCGAGGCCAAGGTGACCGACTGGGCCTCGGTGATTGTCTCCTACAAGCGCTACCGGATGGTGGGCACCGATGGGGTCACCTGGCAGAGCGCCTATCCCCAGGCGAATGTCATCAGCGCCGGACTGAACGTATGGTTCTGAACCGCCACCAACCGCCACCCCGGCAGTCTGCCTCCGGAACGGATGAGGATTTCGGGGTGCGTGCCGTCTGGGACCGGGTCCGCCCCACTCTCAGGGTGACTCCGTTGCCAGGTTCAGGATTCGGCATCGAATTCCACGCGCTGGGCACCCTGTGCCGGATGACCTTGGCGGGACCGAAGCCTGCCGCGGAGGCCTTCGTGGGGCAGACGCTGGGTTGGATGGCCCGGTTTGAGTCGAAGTACTCCCGATACCTACCCGGCTCGCTCCTCTCGCGCATCAATGACCAGGCCGGTAAGGACTGGGTGGCCATCGATCCCGAGACCGAGCGGCTGCTGGCGCTGTGTCACGAGCTTCATTTCCTGTCGAAGGGCGTGATGGATCCGACCGTGTTGCCCCTGCTCAGGGTCTGGAACTGGAAGGCGCAGCCCCCGGTGATTCCAACTGAGGAAGCGGTCCGGGAGGCCATGGCGCGGGTCGGGTGGTCCCGGGTCCAGCGCACGCCGGGACGGATCCGGCTTCCCGAGCCGGGGATGGCCCTCGATTTCGGGGGCATTGGAAAGGAGTACGCCGTTGATCAGGTCGCGCAGCTCTCTCGTGGGTTCCCGCTGACCGGGGCGCTGGTGGATTTCGGGGCCGACATCCGGGTTCTGGGACTGCCCCCGGATGGGCGTCTGGGCTGGCACATCGGCCTCGAGGAACCGCGATCCCCGGGACGCGTCTGGTGCGGTCTCGCCCTGCGCGAGGGCGGGGTCGCGACCTCCGGGAACTATCTCCGGTTCTTCGAGGTCGGTGGGATCCGATACGGACACATCCTCGATCCCCGGACCGGTCGGCCGACATCGTCCGAAGTGCTTTCGGTCAGCGTCATCGCACCGTCCTGCACGCAGGCCGGATTCCTCAGCACAACCGCCCTCGTCCTGGGTCCTGTCGAGGGCATGCGGTTGATCGAGTCGACACCCGGCGTCTCCGGGGCCATTCTTACCCCCACACAAACCCTCCAATCCCGTCGCTTCCATGAACACCGCGCGTCTTAGCCTCATCGCCACCCTGTTCCTCCTAGTTACGTCCCTGCTGTCGGCAGCCGCCCCGAAAGTGGGCGACACCTTCCCGGATCTCGGCTCCTTCGGCCTCGAGGGCCAGGGGCCGGATCTCAAGGGCAAGGTGGTGGTCGTCGATTTCTGGGCGTCGTGGTGCGGACCCTGCCGTCAGTCGTTTCCGGCCCTCCAGGAGGTCTACACCCAATTCAAGGACAAGAACGTGGTGGTGATTGGCGTGAGTCTCGACGAGTCGAAGGACGACATGGACAAGTTCCTCAAGCGCAGCAAGACGGAGTTCCCGATCCTCCGTGACGCCAAGGGGAAGCTCGCCGAGAAGCTGTCGGTGCAGTCGATCCCTTCGTCCTTCGTGATCTCGCCCGATGGCAAGATCCAGTCGATCCACGTTGGTTTCGGTGGTGAGAAGACCAAGAAGGCCTACATCGCCGACATCGAGAAGGCTCTGGCCAAGAAGTAGTCGTCGCAGGGCCCTCCACCCCGGTCACCCGATGTCCCGTCACCGCTCCCTTCTGACACTCTGCCTGCTGTCGCTCCTGGCGACGGGCTGCGCCCGCGTAAAGCCGTGGCAGCGGGGCACCTTGGCGGATCCCCTCATGAACCGAGGGCGGGATCCGATGGGGTTGGCCTATTCGGAGCACATGTACTTCAGCCGTGAGGGCACCCACGGCGGGGCGGGCGTGGGTGGGGGCGGTTGCGGCTGCAACTGAACCTCGGCGGGTGTTGTTTGTTGGACTCCTGGACTTGTGGCGGAGGTTGATCGGTCCGGGATCCGTCGGAGAGCCAGCCGATGGGCCGAGTCAGTTGACCGTCTCGATCTTCACCGTGTGCGTGACGGGGACGAGTGCCTCCCGGATGGCGGCAGCCAAGGGGGCACGGGCCTTCTCGGTCAGGGCCACGGTGGCCTCCATGTCCGCCCGGCCTTCCTCGCCGTGGAAGAGGCTCTTGATCTGCTTCGTCTCGTAGTTCTGCTTGTTCCCGACCGCCTCATC
>VHCG01000086.1 GCA_016871805.1 Verrucomicrobiota bacterium | reverse complement strand
CTTCGATAGGGCGAAACGGCGGGGTTGCGGAGGTGCTCGAGCGGGGGGGATACCCAGGGTCTTCCAGCCTTTTGCTTTGCCTCCGGGACGCGCTGCGCTCAACGTCGGACAACGTCCCTATGGAAGAAAATGTGCCTCCGTCGCGGTCCTTCAACGCGCGGATCCTGCCCTGGATCCTGGGAGCAGGATTCCTGGTCCTCTATCTCCTCACCGCCCATCCCTGGGTGGGCCCCAGCAACATCCAGCTCGTGGGTCAGATGTTGGGATGGGAGCCGGATGCCCCCTATTCCGAGCCCTTCTTCTACCTGATCGGAAAGGTTCTCGGGGTGCTGCCGGCCCGGAGCCTGCCGCAGGTCCTGAACGCCCTTTCGGCCGGTTTTGCGGCGCTGACGATCGTCATCCTCGCCCGGTGTGTCGCCCTGATGCCCCATGATCGCACCCGTGAGCAGCGCGTCCGGGGCCACTCCGATGGCGCGATGCTCCACGGATGGTTCTCCGCGCTTCCGGTGGTGTTCGCCTCGGGTCTCCTGGGCTTCCAGCTGACCTTCTGGGAGAACGCAACGCTCCAGACCGGGGAGATGCTCGACCTGCTCCTCTTCGCCTTCTGTGCCCTCTGCGTCCTGGAATACCGGCTGGACCTCAGGGAATCGTGGCTGTTCGCGGGGGCCTTCGTCTGGGGGGTGTCCATGACCGCCAACTGGGCGATGTTCGGATTCTTTCCCCTCTACCTCTCCGCCATCATCGGGGTGCGCGGCTGGTCCTTCTTCAACGCGGTGTTCCTGACGCGGCTGATCCTGTGGGGGCTGCTGGGACTGGTGGCCTATCTGGTCGTGCCCATCGGGCAGTCCCTCGGGGACCATTCCGGACTCGGGTTCTGGTGGTCGCTCCGGGCGAACCTGATGATGGAGAAGGCCTACCTGTTCGGGATCCCACGAGGACGTCCGCTGCTGCTGGGCCTGGTGCTGGTGCTGCCGCTGGTCTTCGCGGGGGTCCGATGGCAGGGAACCAAGGCCTCGACCGTCGAGCGGTACATGACGATCGGCGGCATCATCCTCCTGCAGGTCCTCTGGCTGGTGTCGATCTCGTTCGTGGCCTTCGACACGCCGTTCAGCGCGCGCCGCCTGATGTATCTCGACGAGGCCTCGGGCGGACTTCCTCTGCTGACCTTCTCCTTCACCGGCGCGCTGGCCGCCGGATATCTCGCCGGGTGGTTTCTCGTGGTGGGCTTCGTGCCCCCGACCAAGGTCTGGGAAAAGCCGAATCCGCTGCTGGACCTGTTGGGGCGGCTGGCCGGTGGGATCGTGGTGGTGGCCAGCGTGGGGATCCCGATCGCCCTGCTCGCCAAGAACTGGCCCGTCATCCAGGCCGCCAACGGCCGGCAGTCGCTCGAGCTCTTCCAGAATGTCGTGAAGTCGCTGCCATCGAAGCCCACGGCCGTCTTCTCGGACCAGCCGACCCTCACCCGGCTTGCCCGGGCCGCCCGGGTGGTGCTGCCGGAGGCGCCCCGACATGGGTTCTTCGATACTTCCAGAGGATCGGACCCGGTGTATCGCCGCTGGTTCGCCGAGAGCACCCGGGAATCCCTCCCGGAGTTCGCGGTCCTGAAGGACGTCCAGGAGAATGTGGCCGGCGCCTCGATCGCGGTCCTCTCCCAGCTCGCGACCCAGGGACGGGCGGCCTATCTCCATCCCAGCTTCGGATTCTTCTTCGAGCAGCTCAGGGCGGTCCCCAACGGTCCCGTGTACGCCATCGTCCCCCAACCCGAGGCGTTCGAGGCCGTGCCGCTCGATTCGGCGCAGCTCGATGGTCTTGTGAAGTCCTGGACCGCGATGGCTCCGTCGTTCGACGCCCTCGTCCGCGCGCGTGCCCTCGGCACCAAGGACGGCAAACAACTGGCCTCGTTCTGGTCGCGCAATGCCAATGGCGTGGGGGTCGTGCTGCAACGCCAGAACCGTCTGGCCGATGCGACCGGGTTCTTCGACCTGGCCCTGCGGCTCAATCCCGACAACCGCGCCGCCAAGGCGAACGCCAACGTCAATGCGGCCCTGCGGGCCGGGCGCGCCCCCGGGGCCGACGACAACAAGCCGCTCGCCGACACCGTGCTGCAGGAGGTGCTGGGCACCGATGGACCGGTGGATGAACCCGTCTTCCTGAGGAACTTCGGCGGCGGCCTCCTCGTCTCGGTTGATCGCCTCCCGCGCCAGGCCTGGGAGACGTTCCAGCGGCTGGGTCAGCTCGATCCGAAGGATCCGACGGCCCGGTTTGGCCAGATCGAGGCCTTCCTCCAGGCGGAGCGGTATCCGCGGGTCCGACAGGAGCTCGACGCCCTCGCGCGGTCGCCCGAGGCCAAGGATCCGACCCGGGAATTCTCGGCCGGACAGCAGCGGCTGGAAATCTACTACGCCCTCACACAGGGCGACCTCAAGCGGGCCGAGTCGCTCATGACCAATGCGCGGACCCAGTTCGCCAACGACACCTCCCTGCTCGATCTGTTGACCGAACTGTTCATCCGACAGGGTCGACTGGACGAGGCGATCCCATTGCTGGAGCAGTGGCGCAAGCTCCGTGCAGACGACCCCCCGGCCACGGTGCGGCTGTCCGCCATCTACATCAGCCGGTCCCAATGGGAGCCTGCGCTGAAGCTGCTCGACCAGCTGCTGGTCCTCCAGCCCGACAACACCGCGGCCCGTCTGAACAAGGCGGTCTGCCTTCTGAAGCTGGACCGGCTCGACGAGTCCAAGCGGCAGTACCTCGAGATCGAGGAGAAGTTCCCGGATCTCCCGATCCTGCAGTACGGCCTGGCGGAGATCGCGCTGCGCCGCAAGAGCACCAACGCGGCGATCGAGCACCTCGAGAAGTATCTCCAGCTGGCTCCGACCAACACCGTTGAGTACTCGACGGTCTCCCAGCGCCTCGGCGTCCTCCGCGGTGGCGGGCGTTGATGGACATCACCCACGTCATCACCCGCCTGATCGTGGGCGGGGCCCAGGAGAACACCGTCTCATCGGTGCTGGGTCTGCGACGCCGTCCCGGTCTCCGGGTCGATCTCATCTCCGGTCCCACGACCGGTCCCGAGGGGACCCTTGAGCCCGTCTTCGACGACCACCCCGGGTGTCTCACGGTGATCCCGGACCTCATCCGTCCGGTGCGGCCCCTCGCGGATTTCAGGGCCTATCGGACGCTGTTCCGGCGGTTCCGGTCCACCCGGCCCGACATCGTCCACACGCATAGCGGCAAGGCGGGCTTCGTCGGCCGGCTCGCCGCCCATCGGGCCGGGGTCCCCTGCGTCATCCACACGATCCACGGACCCAGCTTCGGTCCGTTCCAGGGCACCGGCGCCAATCTGGCCTTCACCCTCGCCGAACGCCTGGCGGGACGGGTGACGGACCACTTCGTCGTGGTGGCCGAGGCCATGACCCGCCAGTACCTGGCGGCAGGAATCGGACGTCCGGACCAGTACACGCGGATCTTCAGCGGGTTCGACCTCGATCCCTATCTTTCGGTGACCCGGGATCCCGGGGTGGGCCGTCGCCTGGGACTCGGGCCCGACGACATCGTGGTGGGGATGATCGCGCGCCTGTTCGAGTTGAAGGGGCATGATGATCTCTTCGAGCTCGCCCCGGCCCTGGTTCGACGGCACCCCCGGCTGAAGTTTCTGCTGGTGGGGGATGGACCGTGGCGCGCGCGGTTCGAGGCGCGTGCCCAGGAGCCGGATCTCCGGGGGCGGGTGGTCTTCTCGGGCTTGGTTCCCCCTTCGAGGGTCCCCGAGATGGTGGGACAGATGGACCTCCTCATCCACCTGTCCCGTCGCGAAGGTCTCCCGCGGGCCCTGCCGCAGGCCCTGGCCGCGGGTCGCCCGGTGGTGGCCTACGACTGCGACGGGGCCGGAGAGGTCTGTCTCGACGGACGCACCGGATTCCTCGTGCCGCCGGGGAACCGGGTCCGACTGGAGGAGTGTCTCGAGAACCTGATCCGGGATCCCGGTCTCCGGGCGCGTCTCGGAGGGGTGGGGCGGGAGTGGGTGTCGGAACGGTTCCGGGTCGAGACCATGGTGGAGGGGTTGGCAACCCTCTACCGGCGGATCGGTCCCCAGGATAGGAACGGCGCGGCCCACTGAAGGGTGTCGGATCCATGGCATTTCCCACGAACCTCTACGGAGCCGTCCTGCTGATGGCGTTCCTGGTCTCGGCGGGATCCCTGCCGCTTTGGAGACGCTGGTGTCGTCGACGTGGCTGGGTCGACGACCCCGGCCATCGCAAGATCCATCATGTCCCGGTCCCTCTGGCGGGTGGTTTCGCAGTCTTCACCGGCATGGCTGCGGTCCTCGGTGCGGCGGTCCTCGCCATTGTGTTCCAGTGGATGCCTGCGGAGCCCCTGGCGAAGCTGTCCTATGGACTCGGACGTCGTTCGGTCGAGCTCACCACCCTCCTCCTGGGTGCTGTCGGAATGCTCGCGCTGGGCGGATGGGACGACCGCCGTGAACTGAGCCCGAGGGCCAAGTTCGCGGGCCAGTGCCTGATTGCCCTGGCGGTCTCGCTGTCGGGCATCCGGATCACCCTGTTCGTCCCGAGCCTCGTCTTCAGTCACGCCGTGACCGTCCTGTGGATCCTCACGGTCACGAACGCCTTCAACATCAACGACAACATGAACGGCCTGTGCGCGGGCCTCGGTGCCATCGCCTCCGGGTGGATCGCGTTCCATGCCGGCCGCGAGGGGCAGTATCTGGTCGCCTCGATGGCCCTGCTGGTCCTGGGATCCCTCCTGGGGTTCCTGCCGTACAACTACCCGAAGGCGTCGGTCTTTCTGGGGGATGCAGGCAGCCACCTGGTGGGCTACCTGATATCGGTCCTGGCGGTCCTGCCCCATTTCTATTCCCCGAAGCAGCTCGAGCCCAGCCGCTGGGCGGTGCTGTGTCCGCTGCTGATCCTGGCCGTGCCGCTGGCGGATCTGGTCTCGGTGGTCTGGATCCGGACACGTCTGGGTCGACCCTTCTGGATCGGGGACACCAACCATTTCTCACATCGTCTGACCCGTGCCGGATTGGGTCGTTCCGAGGCGGTGCTGGTCCTCTGGCTCGCAGCCCTCGGGATCGGGGCTCTTTCGCTGCTGTTCTGAGCTGGATGCATCGTTGGGAGCTCCACCTGTCTTCCGCATCGAGGGCTGGCGTGGTTGTCTGAGGTCGTGCTGAACTCCTCCCACCCCATGCAACAGGTTGCCAAGTCCCTCGAAGACAGCCGACAGGAGCTGCTCGATCTTTCGACCCGGAACCGGCTGCTCTCGATTCCTGACGAGAGCCGGAGCGCCAGGGTCGTACGTGTGGTGCGGGAATCGGGCGTCGAGGTGCTGCGGATGCTCTGCCAGGATAAGAAGGAACTGGTCTTCATTCCCAGTGACGACGGCACTTCCGGACGAGGGAGTGCCCAGTCGTTGGAGAACTCGCCAAAGGCCCTCACCTCCAGGGGACGTGTCACGGCGGGGGCGACAGACCCGGCTGTCAAACCGCGTCACCTTGTTGACTCCAAGCTCCAGACCGCGATGGCGCCGGAGGCGCTGGACCGCCGACTTTTGGATCTCTATCGCACCTCGCGGACCCTCCTTGAGGAACAAGGTGTCAACATCCTCTACCTCGCCCTCGGCCAGCTGACCTGGCTCGAGGCTGAGTCCTCGGATAGGCCTCGGACTGCGCCGCTGCTCCTCATCCCGGTCGAACTCGTCCGCAAGACGGCCTCCGACCAGTTCCTTATCCGTTGGACCGGGGACGACCTTGAGGAAAACCTGTCGCTTGGGGCCCGTCTCAAGACCGACTTCGGCATCGTGATGCCTTCGTTTCCGGACGACGATGAGATCGATCTTGAGGCCTATTTTGGGGCGATCCGGGATCAGGTCCGACAGCAGGAGGGCTGGGATGTCCAGCCCGACGCGATCGTGCTGGGATTCTTCTCGTTCGCGAAGTTCCTCATGTTCCGGGATCTCGATCCCACGAACTGGGGTTCCCCAGAACGGCTCCTCGAGCACCCTCTCGTCGTCGGCTTGCTCCGCGACGGATTTCCCGCGGCGGATTCCCCGGTCCCGGAGAATGTCCACCTCGACGAGATCATCCCCGCGGAGCGCCTGGATCACGTGGTGGACGCCGACGGCAGCCAGACCCGGGCGATCGAGGCGGTGAGACGCGGCGCCAACCTCGTCATCCAGGGACCTCCTGGCACCGGTAAGAGCCAATCGATCACCAACATCATCGCCACCGCGGTCCTCGATGGGAAAAAAGTCCTGTTCGTCGCCGAGAAGCTGGCCGCCCTTGAGGTCGTCAAACGCCGCCTCGAGAAGGAAGAGCTCGGGGCCCTGTGCCTCGAGCTCCACAGCAACCGCTCCAACAAGCGTGCCGTCCTCGCCGAGATCGACCAGACCTGGAAGCTGGGCGAACCGGTCCCATCCGGGACCGCGAAGGTCCCCTCCCGGCTCGAGGAGAAGCGGGGGATCCTCAATCGCCATGCCGAGGCGCTCCACGCGTTGCACCCGGCCTCGGGACTCAGCCTCTTCGAAGTCCTCGGCCAGATTGCGGCTCTCAAGGCGACTCCCAACCTCGGGGCCGTCGAGCCTCTCCAAGGGGCAGAGTCCTGGTCCGCGGACCGGCGTCTTGAGCTTCGGGGCCTGCTCCAGGACGCCGCCTGCCGCATCGGTACGATCGGCCCCATCCCCGAACATCCGTGGCGCGGGACCCGCCTGACCTCCACGCTTCCAATGGATCTGGACCGTCTCGCCAACGCCATCGATGTCGCCGCCGAGGCCATGGAACGGCTTCTCGGGACGGTTGAATCCCTGCGACAGGAACTCCGCCTTCCATCCCCCCGCAGCCTTGCGGAAGCCGATGTGCTGGCCCGAAAGGCCGCCACGATCGCCTCGGCACCGGCATTTGACCGCACCCTCGTCCTCGCTGCCCCATGGAGGTCCAACCTCCAGACCGTCACCGAACTCGTGGCCGATGGACGACGATGGGCCGCTCTGAGGAAGGAGCTGGATCCCCTCGTTGTCGACGGCACCTGGGACCGCGACCTCGAGTCGACCCGAACCTCCATCGCCGCATGGGCCACCTCGTGGTTCCGCTTCCTCTCCGGCGACTACCGACGCGCCCTCGTCACCGCCCGCACCACCTTCCGCAATCCGATGCCCGCGCCCAATGAAGGCGGACTCGCGCTCCTCGACCGTGTGGTCGAGGGACAGCACCTCCGACACCGGATCCGGTCCTCGGACTCCCTTGGGACGGAGGCCTTCGGCAGCCTCTGGCAGGGTGAGGGGTCCGATTGGGACCGGCTGGCGGGCATCCTCCAGTGGATGCAGACCCAGCGGGATTCCGACCTTGGGCAGGAAGTCCTGTCCTGTTTCGCAGCCCTCGACGTCCCGGCGTCCCGTCTCGCACCTGCATCGGCTTCCCTTGGGACCCTGCTGGAGGAGGTTCGTGTCGCCCTGGGCAGGGCGCTCGGCGCCATGGACCTCGACCCGGTCGAGGCCCTGGGTGGTGATGATCCCATGGCGCTCGACATCTCCATCCTCGCGGGACGCCTTCGCGACTGGGGACAGGGACGCGGACGGCTGCCCGAATGGATCCAATTCCACAGGATCCGCAGCGAGATCCGATCGGCAGGGATGGCGTCGCTCCTGCATCATCTTGAGTCGGGCCGGATCCCAGCCGATCTGGCCGGAACCGCGTACGACCGCCTGTACCTCGGACAGATCCTCGGGGAGCTGATGCGGGGGCGGGATCACCTCGAGGGCTTCGTCGGGGACCTCCACCAGAAGCGGATCGAGGAATTCCGGTCGCTCGACCTCGAGCGCCGCAACGTGGCGCGATACCGGGTTCTCGAGACCCATTTCCGCGGAATTCCCCGAGGGGCCAGTGGTGTCGGTGCCGTCGGAATCGTCCGGAGCGAGATCGAGCGCAAGCGGGGACACCGGTCCGTTCGAAAGCTGCTCCGCGATGCCGGTTCGGTGGTCCAGGCCATCAAGCCCGTGTTCATGATGAGTCCCCTGTCCGTCGCCCAGTTCCTGGAACCCGGTGCCGTTGAGTTCGACCTGCTCGTCATCGACGAGGCAAGCCAGGTGGAGCCGGTCGACGCCCTCGGTGCCATCGCCCGCAGTCGACAGGTCGTTGTGGTCGGCGATACCCGACAGCTCCCGCCGACGGGCTTCTTTTCACGCCTCACCACCAATGAGACCGAGTCCGAGGACCCCGAGGAGGAGTCCTCCATGGCAGGGGCCAGGGACATCGAGAGCGTCCTTGGACTGTGTCGAGCCCGGGGACTCCCTGAGCGGATGCTTCGATGGCACTATCGGAGCCGCCACCAATCCCTCATCGCCGTCTCGAACCGCGAGTTCTACGAGGACCAGCTGTTCATCGTCCCCAGTGCCGAGGAACGGAACCCCGGACTGGGACTCGACTTCCGACATGTCCCGGCCGGCGTGTTCGACAGCGGCGGTAGCGGGACCAACCGGATCGAGGCTGCGGCCGTGTGCCAGGAAATCCTCGAGCACGCCCGCAATTGTCCTGGGCTTTCCCTCGGCGTCGCCTCGTTCTCCGCCCGACAACAGCAGGCCATCCTCGATGAACTCGAGCTCCTCCGTCGCGGGAATCCCGACCTCGAACCCTTCTTCGCCGCCCATCCCCACGAGCCGTTCTTCGTGAAGAATCTCGAGAGTGTCCAGGGCGACGAACGGGATGTCATCCTGATCTCCGTCGGCTATGGCCGGAATGCCAGCGGCTACATGGCGATGCGTTTCGGTCCGCTCGGTGCCGAGGGCGGGGAGCGACGTCTCAACGTCCTCATCACCCGGGCCAAGCGCCGCTGTCTGGTGTTCGCCTCCATCACTGCCGATGACATCGATCTCGATCGTGCCGGTGGCCGTGGAGTCGCTGCGCTGAAATCATTCCTCCGCTACGCCGAGACCGGGATCCTCGGAACGCCGCAACCCACCGGTCGCGGCGCGGACTCTCCGTTCGAGACCTCCGTCCTTCGGGCCGTGGAGTCCCTCGGCTATTCCGGGGACCTCCAGGTCGGGCAATCCGGTTTCTTCATCGACATCGGTGTCCGTGATCCCGATCGCCCCGGACGCTACCTGCTGGGCATCGAGTGCGATGGCGCGTCCTACCATTCCTCCCGGTCGGCGCGCGATCGCGATCGCCTGCGACAGGCTCTTCTGGAGGACCATGGTTGGACAATCCATCGGATCTGGAGCCTCGACTGGTTCCAGGATCCCGGGAGTCAGATCCGTCGACTGGAGACCGCCCTCCGCACCGCGCGGTCGTCGACGACAGAACTCAATCGATCCTTGGAGCCACCCCCTCAACCAGTTCCGGAACCGATCCGACGGACCGAA
>VHCG01000085.1 GCA_016871805.1 Verrucomicrobiota bacterium | reverse complement strand
CCCCGACAGCAGGTCCACGTGGTCGAGTTCCAGCAGGCGCATCGAAGTCTCGAACACCTCCTGGAACTCCTTCTGGGTGGCCTTGGGCGGGATCTTGGTCTGGATGATGAGCTTCTCCCGCGGGAACTGCTTGAGCACCGGCGCCAGCTGCATCTCCGAGGAGCCGTATCCGCGGGCGGTCTCGATGTGGTGGATGCCCAGTTCGACCGACCGGTGGATCGTGGCCTCGAGGTTGGCCTGCACCTCGGACTTCACTTCGCTCCAGGGGATGTCGGACCACGACTGCTGGTAGCGCATCCCTCCGCAGGAGAAGACGGGCATCTGGAGGTTGGTCCGACCGAAACGACGGTAGCGCATGGACCGGAGTCTGGCGGGGCGGACCCGGGGCTGTCGATCCGGGGTTGCCGGGGACCGCATTGGAATCAGCGGCGCTGCTCCCGCCAGTCGTCCACCGTCATGAGCCGGGCGGCCTTCCATCCGGCATGGCCGTCGAAGTGCATGAAGTTGGCTCCCGCCCCGTGGCGCTTGGCCGCGACCCGGCGCTCCCCGCTGAGCGTCCGGCCGGAGGCGCCGTAGGGGAGGTGGTTCGGGGACCAGACGTCGTTCAGGTCGTCGCTGCCGATGATGTTGGTGAGCGTGAACACGGGCCGCCAGGGGGCGCTCTCATTGTCGCCGAGGTAGACGGTCTCGGTCGGCTGCTGGACACGTCCGATGCGGGTCATGCCGGTGATCTCGCTGCCGGTGCGATCGGTGGGACCCGAGAACTGCCAGGCATTGACGACGTAGCAGATGACCTGGCGTTTGTTGGGATAGCTGGGGCAGGTGTAGACCTTGATCCGACCGTACTGGTCGCGGGCTGCGGCCGTGCCACCGAGGTAGGGGATGAAGGTGATCCACCAGAACGGCTGGTTGCCCCGCGGGATGAAGCCCCGGTAGTCGTCGGCATACAGCAGCGCCCCGAGCCCCATCTGCTTGAGGTTGCTGTAGCAGTTGATCTGGCGGGCCTTCTCCTTCGCCCGACTGAGGGCGGGCAGGAGCATCCCCGCGAGGATCGCAATGATCGCGATCACCACCAGCAACTCGATCAGGGTGAAGGCCCGGATCCGGTGACGCATGGATGCGGAGGCTGTGATGATTTCGGGATATCGGCGAAGTGGGGTCGGATCAAGCTCGATCCCGCTCTTGAAGGGTGTTTCGCCCCGTCGGGGCCGTGCAGGCGCATGGGCGGGCACTTGGCTCTTGGCGTTTGTCGACTCCGGGGTACGCTCCCGCGCCGGTGAGATTGAGTCCGCATTCCGTGCTGCCGTGGGTGTTTGCCGTGGTCCTGGCCCTGAGCCGTTGGCCAGGGCTTCTTCCGCCCAATTTCAGCGCGGCGTACGCCTTCGTCTTCTGCGCCGGAGCCCTCCTTCCGGGTCGGATCGGCTGGATTCTTCCGCTGGGCGTGATGCTGACCACCGACCTCGCCCTCAATCTCTACTTCACCCTCGTCGGCGGCTGGCCCGTCTTCACGCCTGCCAACCTCGGGTCGATGATGCTCAACTACGGCGCCTTCGCGATGGTCTTTCTGCTGGGGCGGTTCGTCGGACCCCGGTCCCGGTTCCTCACCCTGCTGGGGGGAGGCCTCCTCGGGGCCATCCTCTTTTACCTCGTCTCCAACACCGCCGCCTGGCTGTTCAATCCGTTCCGGAACCCCGAGTACACCCGGAACCTCGCCGGCTGGATCATCGCCCTCACCAAGGGCACCGGGGGATACCCGCAGACCTGGGAGTTCTTCCGGAACACCCTGCTCAGCGGCGGCCTGTTCACCGCCCTGTTCGCCGGCACCTGGCGTCTGACCGCCTCCGCGGAATCGCCGGTCGAGAAGGGGGAGGAACCGGCCGACGACGCCGAGACCGACGAGGCCGCCGCCTGACCCGGGCCCGAAGTCCCGTCCCCGTCCCGCCACCGATCCGACAGGTCATGCGACTGGGACTCATTTCCGACACCCATGGGCACCTCGACTCCCGGGTGCTAGCCCTCTTCCACGGCGTCGACCGGATTCTGCATGCCGGCGACATCGGCTCGCCCTGCATCGTGGCGGAACTGGAGGGCATCGCGCCGGTGACGGCGGTCCTCGGGAACAACGACTGGGGACTCGAGTTCCCGCTGACCGAGGTGGCCCCGCTCGAGGGAACCCCATGGCTGGTCCACCACATCGTCGACGTGGAGGATCCCGACATCAGCATCGGCGAACGGTTCCGCAACAGCCGCCCGGGCGTCGTGGTCTTCGGTCACACCCATCGGCCGTTCCACGAGACGCGACGCGATGTCGTCTATCTGAACCCCGGATACGCCGGTCGGCCCCGGTTCAACCAGCCCCGTTCCGTGGCCACGGTCGATGTCGTCGCCGGGAAGCCACCCCGGGTCCGGTTCCACCCGCTCTAGCGCGTCGACCCCAGGCTCAGCGTGGGGCGTGCAGCAGGGTGGGAACCGCGGTGAGGACGGCCGCGGCCAGCGCGGCCAGAACGTCGTCGGCCACCACACCCCAGCCGGAGGGCAGGTTCTGGATCCGCCGGATCGGTCCGGGCTTGGCGATATCGAACACCCGGAAGGCCAGGAATCCCACGACCCACTCCGGCCAGAACCGATGGGAGAGTTCGGCGACGCCCGAGGCCGCAGGCCAGGTGCCCAGGACAAGGAGCGGGCCAAGGAAGGTCAGGGGCACCGCGACGATCTCGTCGAGGACGACCGATCCCGGGTCCTCCCGGCCCAGGATCCGCTCCGCACGGGAACAGATGGGGATGGCGATGCCGATCGCACCGAGGGCCAGGATTCCGGCCCAGAGAGGATCCGGCATCCGCAGGAGGACTGCCAGCCACAGCACTCCGACGAGGCTGCCCCAGGTGCCCGGACCGAAGGGAATCCTTCCCGAGCCGAATCCCTCGGCAAGAACGAGGATGGCGGCATCGACCGCGGACCTTCGGGATGTCGGGCCGCGGACTGGATCGCTCCGGCTCACAGGTCCCGCAGGTAGAGGGCCCGGTTCCGCCAGAGGTAGACCGCGCCGCTGTAGAGGGTGAAGAGCACGGTGATGTACTGGGAACCCACCACTGCCATCTGCAGGACGGACCGGCCGGCGATGGAGAGGCCCATCAGGGCATCCCCGAACCGGCCCCATCCGGGAGCGGCCAGCCACACCAGGAGCAGGATGATCGTCACGATCTGGGAGATTGTCTTGTGCTTGCCGTAGCGTTCGGCCGCGAGGACGACCTGGTTGGATGCCGCAAGCAGCCGCAACCCGGTGATCGCCAGCTCCCGGGCCACGATGATCACGGCGATCCAGGCCGGGACGAGCCCCTGTCCCACAAAGGCGATGAACGCCGAGCAGGTCAGGATCTTGTCGGCCAGCGGATCCATGAGGGTCCCGAACCGTGTGATCAGGTTCCGCTCCCGGGCGATGCGGCCGTCGAGGTAGTCCGTGATCCCGGCTGCGCTGAAGAGGACCAGTGCCACGGTTTCATGTCCCGGGAAGGGCAGGAACACCACCCCGAGGAACAGGAGGGTCAGGACGAAGCGTCCGAGCGTGAGCTGGTTGGGGAGGTTCACCGTGAAGGGGGGCCGGCGACGTCTCCCGCTTCGGGCTGAGGCGCCCGATCGGGCCCCGCGGGCCGGTCGTAACGATCAAAGGCTACCGTCTCCCACGGGTCGAGGGCGAGCCGGAACACGGCCGACGGATCCGGGAGTCGCGGGACCGGGTGCGGCGGAGGTGTCCCGCACCACGGGGCCGTGGGGCCGTGGGGCAGCCCCACGGGAACCCGCGTGTCGAACCCTCACATCCCCTCCGGCCATCGGTCGCGGGGCTCGAATCCCAGGACCTGTCGGGCCACGGTGAGATCGAGACGGGTCTCGCGCACCGGACGGCTCGTGGCGTTGACGATCAGGAACCGGACGGTCTCCGGGGCCTCGACGCAGTGCGCGAAGAAGCGGCCGGCATCCCCGGGACTCAGGTAGACGTCGTGGGCCGACGGGGTGTCGCGGAACTCCGCCTCCTGTTCGGGACGCGGACACCAGCCGATCCGAACGGCCAGCACGCTCATCCCGTGCACCTCGCTGAAGCTGCGTCCAATCGCCTCGAGGAACATCTTGGTCGCGGCATACCAGCTCTTCGGACTGACCGGCTGGTGCTCGAGGACGGGCAGGTCGCCAGCCATCTGCTGCCACCAGTTGACCTGTCCGCTGCTGGCGAGGACCAGGCGACGGACCCCGGCGGCACGGGCGGCTTCCAGAACCTGGTACAGGCCGACGAGGTTGTTCGGCAGAAGCTCGGTCAGGAAGTCGGCGTCGTCGGGTGTCGCGGCGAGGTGCACGAGGCAGTCGACACCCACCATGGCACGGTCGAGCGCCGCGCGGTCGCCAAGGTCCCCGACCTGCGTCGTGACCAGCGCAGGCGAGGCGACACGGTCGAACCCGCGGACGTCGTGCCCACGTCGAACCAGTTCGGAGACGACGGCGCGGCCGAGTTTTCCGGACGATCCGGTGACGAGAACGGTCTGGCGCATCGGTCGAGTGTGGGCCGGGCGGCAGTCGGAGGGCAACGGGCCAGGAAAGCGGGGTGGAGATCCGATTCCGACCTTGGGCCTCCTTCAGCCGCCCGTTCCGGCAGGACGTGGGGCCTGACGCCAGGCCATCCACGACTGACCTGCCAGGAACAGGAACAGGACTCCGGCAATCCCGGCGAACCAACGCTGCTTCCGGAGTGCGGAGAGTTGGGCGCGCGCCTTGCCGGCGGTCTGCCGATCGGTCGCCTCCTGCTCCCGCCGTAGTTCGGCCACCCGTCGTTCAAGGGCCGCCTGATTCGTTCGCAGGGTTTCCTGGATCCGTCGAAGGGAGTCCGGGTCCACGCTCCCCTTGGTGTCCAGGATCAACCGGGTGAGCCTGCTGTTCTCCTCGATCAGTCCCATCGTGGCCTTGGCGGCCGCCAGCGAGGAGTCGACGGCCACCAGCACGGCTTGTGGGTCGGTGTCCGGATCCCGGTCGGGCGGGTTGAACCCGATCCAGAGCACGACCCCAGCCAGGCCGAGGTAGGCGAGGCCCTTCACAACCGGATGGACGGTACGTGGACGGCTGAGGGACGGGGTCATCGGGGCCAACCTGGGGGTTCCCAGGATGGGAGGTACAGGGTTTTGTTCCATCGCACGACGTGCCGCAGCCGGTCCTCGGCGTGCACGGGACGAGAGAATTGGAGATGCAAGCCTGCAGCGTCAGGGGAGCCGAAGCGCCGTCACCAGTCACCTCCGTCCGCCACCCTCCTGCCGGGTGTTTGAGTTCCTCCCTTTGAAGTGGCCCGCAGGACCCGACCCGCGCGCTTGCCCCGGAGTCCGGGGACGACGCAGGCTTCGGGGCTCCCATGAAACACCTCCGAGTCCTGAGTTCGCTCGTCACCCTGATGATCTCCCTGCCGCTCCTCGCCGATCCTGGCACCGCGATTCCGCTCTGGCCGTCCGGGGCCCCCGGGGCCCTTGGAGACAAGGCGACGGATGTGCCCACGATCACCCCCTACCTGCCCGCCAAGGAAACCGCCACCAATGCGGCGATCGTGATCTTTCCCGGTGGAGGCTATGGAGGGCTCGCCAACCATGAGGGCGATCACTACGCCCGGTTTCTGAACCGCTCGGGCATCGCCTGCTTCGTGGTGACCTATCGCCTCGGCTCCCAGGGCTACCGACACCCGATCATGCTCCAGGATGCCGCACGATCGGTCCGCTGGGTGCGTGCCAACGCTGCGGAGCAGGGGGTCGACCCCAAACGCGTCGGGGTCATGGGCAGCAGCGCCGGCGGACACCTCGCATCGACCCTCCTCACCCACTTCGACGCCGGCGATCCGAAGGCCGCGGATCCCGTGGATCGCTTCAGCTCCCGTCCCGACCTCGGGATCCTCTGCTATCCGGTCATCACCATGGAGTCCTTCGGACACGCAGGCTCCCGGAAAAACCTCCTGGGCGAGCACCCCTCGGCGGAGGACATCCGGATGCTGTCGAACGAGAAGCAGGTGTCGCCGGGCACTCCGCCCACCTTCATCTGGCACACGTGGGAAGACGAGGCGGTGCCGGTGCGCAACGCCCTGGAATTTGCCGCAGCCCTTGAGCGCAATGGCGTGCCGTTCGATCTGCATGTCTACCAGAAGGGACGCCACGGGATCGGTCTGGCCACCCAGCCGCCTGAGTTCACCGACCCGCATCCGTGGGCCGCGGACCTCGTGTTCTGGCTGAAGGGACAGGGCTTCGTCCGCTGATCCGACACGATTGGCTTTTGCCCGGCGCCCGCCATTCGGTCAGGGTGGGCCCATGCAGGATGTCATCGCCATCGTGGGTCGACCCAACGTTGGCAAGTCAGCCCTTTTCAACCGCATCGCCGGTCGTCGCATCGCCATCGTGCACGACCAGCCGGGTGTCACGCGGGATCGCGTCGCCGCCGAGGCCGAGTGGCGGGGACGTCCCTTCACGTTGATCGACACCGGCGGCATCGGACTCCTCCGCGGCGAACGTGCCGAGGATGTGCTTGCCGAGGCCGCGTTCGAACAGGCCCGCATCGCCATGGAATCGGCCGGCGTGACCCTCCTGGTGGTGAACGTCCAGGACGGCCTCATGCCGCTCGACGAGGAGGTGGCCCGTCGGCTCCGGACCGCGAACCGGCCCGTGATCGTGGTCGCCAACAAGGTCGACAACGCCCGGGCGGAGGAGGGGCTGATCGAGTTCGACCGACTCGGCTTCGGTGAAAGCCTTCCCGTCAGCGCCATCCATGGACGCGGCATCGAGTCGCTGATGGATGCGGCGCTCTCCCGGCTTCCGAAGACCCCGATCGCCACCCCTGAGGATTCCGAGGAGGACGGGGAATTCGCCGACGAGATCCGGAAGGACTCGCCACCCGCGCCCCGGGAGCCCGGACCAATCCGGCTCGCCGTCGTGGGGCGACCCAACGTCGGCAAATCCTCCATCATCAATTCCCTGACCGGCTCGAATCGGGTCATCGTGAGCCCGATTCCCGGTACCACCCGGGATGCGGTCGATGTCCCGTTCGAGGTCGAGACCGAGGGCCGACGGGAGCAGTTCGTACTGGTCGACACCGCCGGACTGCGCAAGGCCCGCCGCATCGACGACTCCGTGGAGCACTTCAGTGCGGAGCGGACCCGGGACGCGATCGCGCGGTCCGACATCACCCTCCTGGTGGTCGAAGCCGAGTCGGGGATCGTCGAGCAGGACAAGAAGATCGCCGACCTCATCATGGAGGCGAACCGGGCCTGTATCGTGGTCGTGAACAAATGGGACCTTGTCGCCGAACCCGTCCGCGCGGCCCAGGAGGAGGAGTTTTCGAAGCGGAAGCACGGTCCGGAGTTCGGCAAGCCGAAGAAGATGCTGACGCTTGCCGAGTTCGGGGAGTGGGTGCATTCGCGGCTCTTCTTCCTCGACCACGCCCCGGTCCTGTTCACCTCCGCGAAGGATGGGTTCCAGCTGGACCGGCTTCTTGAGGCGATCCGCTATGTGTCGGCCCAGTGGCGTCAGAAGGTGGCCACCGCGGTCCTCAACCGGACCCTGGCCGATGCGATCGAGCATCGGCAGCCGGTCAGCAAGCAGGGGCATCGCCTGAAGTTCTTCTACGGGACCCAGGTCCAGCAGGCGCCGCCGACGTTCCTCTTGTTCGTCAACCGGAAGGATCTGTTCAGTCCGGCCTACGAGAAGTACCTGGCTGGCGAGCTGCGTCGGGTCTTTGGCTTCGAAGGCTGCCCGCTGGTGCTGAACCCGCGGTCCCGCATCAAGACCATCGAGCCCATCCGGCGGGACAAGTTCCAGAGGGCGAAGTCGTCCAAGCCCGGTGCGAGAGGTCCCGGAGGGCGTCCGCTGGGTCGTCCCGGGCAGCGTCCAGGAAAACGCCCCGGAGGGCGTCCGGCACTGTCCGGCAAGAAGCGCGCGGGACGGTGACCGGGTCTGATGCCCGGCAGGCGGTTGCCGCAATGCCGGCTGGGTGGGTGAGGCAGTGCCCTGCCTCACTGGGTGCGGGAGCATCCACCGGAGCAACGCCAACGGCGTTGAGGCCCTGAGCCCAGGTTTGATCCGAGGGATAGCGGACGGCCATGTGGCAACGGTCCATCAGCTGGAACCGTCTCCACGGGTCCATCATCCGAGCGCCAACTGCGCGGCTCCATATCCGCCTGGGGCAACGCCCCAGACACTGTTCCCCGAAGAACCCAGGGCTGAAGGCCCGATTCAACCCGTGCGGATCTGGGCCGGGCTTACAGGCCTGGGTGTCATTGGCGACCTAAGCCCGTGGCAACGCCCTGGGCTGGTATGGAGTCGGGGCGTGGCCCCGGAGTGCCGAAACCGTGTCTGCAGTTTTCCGGTCAGTTTTCCGGTCAGTTTGGGGTTTTGGGAGCGATGGGACGCTCAAAAACCCCAAATGCTGGGGAAAACGCACTGGAGCCGGTGGTCGGGATTGGCCGATTCAACCTAATGAACTGGCGAAAAATCTCAGATTTGCTGAGAAAATCAACAAGTCTCGGCAAGTCTCCAGGACCCTCCACCACCCGCTTTACCGGTCAGTTTACCGGTCAGCTTTCCGCACGGAACGAACCGCGGATAACGTCTCTTGGCTGAGCGCCCAGCCGTCGAGAATAGAATTGACCCTGGTAACCGAAACGACGACCAGAGGCTCCCGTCCCGTCCTCACCATACCTTGGAAAAATTCCCGTACGGAACCTGCCTTGAGCATTCCGCGGCACCTGTAGCTGGGTACCGACGAAGACCGCAATGTCCATCGGTTGTTGATAACCGATCGGCCGAGGCTCCTAGTGTAGTGTCCCGCAAATAGCTATCCACCCTGTTCGGGGAGCTAACGTGGTTGCATGCCGCTCTCCACGTCGTTACCGGACTTCGAATCGTCTCAAATCCAGCGTCTCGAACAATGGGCCGCCGCTGGATCCACTCCTCAGCAAGTCGCCCTGAGATGCCGAATCGTCCTCTTGGCCAGCCGTGGAGAAACTGTCGTCCAGATCGCTCGCATTCTTGGAGTTCAGCGAACCACCGTTAGGTTGTGGCGGGACCGGGTGAGCAGAGAGGGCATTGGTGCGGTGTGGGACATCGCACCCGGTCGGGGTCGCAAACCATCGTACGATAAGTCGCGGATTGCCCGCCTGGTAAAGTCGACCCTCCACGATAAACCCCGCGGAGTGACCCATTGGAGTACTCGCACAATGGCCAAGGCCCAAGGCCTCAGCAAAAGCACGGTTCAACGCATCTGGGATGATCACCAGCTCAAGCCCCATCTGACGCGCAGCTTCAAGCTCTCGAGAGATCCACGCTTCCTTGAGAAACTCACCGACGTCATCGGCGTCTACATGACGCCTCCGCAAAACGCGATTGTCCTCTGTGTCGATGAAAAGAGCCAGATTCAGGCCCTCGATCGCACGCAACCCGGACTACCCCTAAAGCCGGGGCGTTGCGGGACCTTTACCCACGACTACAAGCGCCACGGTACGACGACCCTCTTTGCCGCCCTACAAGTGGCCGAGGGGCGTGTGATTGGAGAATGCTACCAACGGCACCGGCATCAGGAGTTCCTCAGATTCCTCAGGCGGTTGGACAGGGAATTGCCGTCGGGCAAAGAACTGCACCTGATTCTCGACAACTACGGCA
>VHCG01000084.1 GCA_016871805.1 Verrucomicrobiota bacterium | reverse complement strand
CCCCGAGTTCCAGCGACGGTGTCCGGCGATCGAACTGCGGCAACAGGAACGGCTGGACACTCGGCGTCGGCACGTAGGCGTAGTTCACCGACGGCTGGATCACATGCCGCAGTCCGTCGAGATCCCAGAACCCGCTCTTCGTGTTCTGCCAGAGCGCCGACGCCTTGCCGGTGACCTCGGCCCCGGTGTTGAAGATCCAACGGTTCTGCGCCTCCAGCGGCAGGCCCGTCGTCTCGGAGTACGCCGTGAACCGGCCCCCTGCCCTCGGGATCACGTTCAGCCAGCCGAACGCCGTGTACGGCAGCGTGACCTGATGGAACGTGTCCCCACGGAACGCCGAGTAGTTGGTCGAAGTGTAGTCGCCTCCGCGGAACTCCAGATACCCCGCACGGTTCTGGCTCTCATAGTACAGCGGCGTCTTGCCGATCTGTTGCCGGTTCCCGCTGAAGGTCACCTCCGGTAGCCGCTCGACCTGCTGCTGGAACGGATTGACCTGCGGGACCGTGATGACCCCGAGCGTGTAGTTCTTCCAGAGCTGCTGGGCCTCGAACAGCGTGAGCGGCTGGGTGTCCGACCGGTACTCGTTGTCGAAGAAGTCATGGACGATGTTCGGATCGCTCTGATAGCGGACCGTGCCCTTGAGATAGAAATCCTGGTAGGGATTCGCGAAGTGGCTGTAGTTGACCCTTCCCCGGTTCTCGGGAAGCGCACCTCCGAAGAAGTTGGTGCCACCGAGCCGGTCATTGACGTAGTAGACCTGCCCCTGCCCCTGCCCCCATTGGCCGAGATCGTACTTGGCCGTCGGACCGATGCCGGGACCACGACGACTGTAGTAGTCCAACTCGAGCGCGGTCTGGAGCGATTCGTTCCAGTTCTGGTTGTACGAGCCGAGGACGAAGGCACCCCAGCTGTTGCGATAGCCCGGGCTCGCGCTCCAGGAGAACCGTCGCTCCCCGAGGGACTCGGTGAACTTCGGATAATACATCACCGGCACCGGCCCCACGAAGGCCGTGGCATCCTGTGCGGTGAGGGTCTTGTTGTCGGTGACCGTCAGGCTCCGGGCCTTGATCCGGATGCCGGGCTCCGTGACGTCATCCGTCGTCACGAAGGCGTTCGTGGCGGTCTGGACCTGGTTGGTGGACCCGGCCCTCAGGCTCTCACCGCCGACAAAGTACGGCGGAGAACCAAAACGGAAGCGCTCCGACTCGACCTTGCGATTGACGTAGTCGTACTTCACCTGCTCACCCCGCCAGAGGACTGCCACGCCATCGGCTCGATTCTCCTGGATCGAGACATCCCCCTCGGCCTCGATGGTTCCCGAGTCGGCACTGATCCGCACGCGCTGGGCGGTGAGGATGGCGGTGCGGAAGCGGACCACGACGCCGTTGCGCGCCGTTGCGATATTGGTCTTCCGGTCGATCTCCACCTCCCCCATGCCGTCGGCCGAGGTGATCACAACCTCGGAGTCTGCCTGCGAAGACGACGCCTCCTGTCCGACGGCGGAGGCAGTCAGCAGGATGGCAAGTCCCCAGGGGGTAAGACGCATTCGAGACCGCGACGCTACGAAGAGCCGGAGCACGCGCCAAGCGGGGAAGTGAGCCGATGTCGGTTCCCTGCCCTGTTTTCTCTGGGCTCCCCAGTCGAGGCCCTGCCCATTAGCCTGAAGCCGTGTCGGATCTCCCACGCCAGATCGCCGCGCAGCTGGAGCAGTACCGGCTCCTGCCCGAGGATCGACGGCTTGTGGTGGCCGTTTCGGGTGGACTGGATTCGGTGGTTCTTCTCCATGTTCTGGCCCGGATTCGGAGCCCTCGGCTCGACCTCGTGGTCGCCCATGCGAACCACGGGCTTCGTGGAGCCGAATCCGATGCCGACGCGGCGTTCGTCGAGACGACGTGCCAGAACCTTGGAATCCGGTGTCGTGTCGGCACTCTTCGGGTCCGCGAAGCCCTCGAGCGTTCCAAGGAATCTCTCGAGATGGTGGCGCGGCGCTTGCGTCACCGATTCCTCGCGTCCACAGCCGCCAAGGAGGGAGTCGGCACGGTGGCGACGGCCCATCATGCCGACGACCAGGCGGAGCTGCTCCTGCTCCGCCTGCTCCGGGGTGCTGGAAGCGAGGGGCTCGCCGGCATGACCTGGAGGAGTCCCGCACCGTTCCAGATCCCCAAAGCGAGGGAACTCACGCTGATCCGACCCCTGCTGCGGTGTCACCGCAAGGAGCTGCTCCGGTTTGCAACAAGCGAGGGTATCGCCTTTCGGGAGGACTCCTCCAACGCCGATCGAACCCTCCTGCGCAACCGGGTCCGACACGAACTGCTGCCGCTCCTGGAACAGGAGTTCAATCCCGGCATCCGTGGGGTGCTGTGTCGCACCGCCGAGCTTTTGGGCGACGAGGCGGAACACCTCGCGGATGAGGCAAACACCTGGCGTGGAAATCCGGATCGTCCCCCGTTCGCGTCCTTGTCCCCTGCCCTCCAGCGTTGGGTGCTGCGCCAGGAGCTTTGGGAACTCGGACACGACGTGGGCTTCGACCAGCTCGAACGCCTCCGGAGGCGGCAAGGCGTCACCCTCGCCCCAGGGATCGACCTCGAATGGAATTCCGGTGGTGGATTCATCCGGCGTGAATCCCCCGGCAGGTTCTCGTCCCAACGTGTGGAGACCACCCTGGAGTCCAGCGGCACCCAGGTGCTCGGGGATCGATCCGTGGAGTGGCGTTTGAAGCCGACGCGTCGCCCCGATCCCCTGCCCGTTGGAATCCCGGGATGGGAATGTCTGGACGCCCAGGCCGTTGGCCCCTCGGTGTTCTTCCGGCACTGGAGACCGGGAGACCGCTTCCAGATGCTGGGGCGAAAGAGGCTTTCCAAGCTCCAGGATCTCTTTGTGAACCGAAAGATTCCGGCGGCGGTTCGACGACGCCTCGCGATCGGGGAAACAACCGCTGGCCAAATCTTCTGGGTCGAGAGCCTGCCGCCTGGGGAGCTGTTCAAAGTCACCCCGGAGTCGCGTCGACTCCTTTTGATCCGAGGACACGATCGGCCCGGTTGACCCGGTCGGAAGGAGCAGCTCGCGTCCTCCACCAGGACGGATCTGCTCAAAGAGCCCAACCGAACGAGCTCCCGCCCGTATCTCTCTGCTTCCTCACGGCACCCGCACGCGCCAGAACCGCGCCCACGCGTTCGGATCCGGCGTCACCGTCACCCGCACCGGCTTGCCGGCACCCTGACCCGTCAGACGCTGCGCTTCCGACCACGACCCCAGATCCGTCGTCATCTCCAGCACGATCGCCGCACCCGCAGCCGCCTCGACCTCGAACGCCAGCGGCCCGCCCTCCGTCGGCAGCGTCGGCACCACCACCTTCGGTTCGGTCGGCGGCGTGCTCGAGCTCCGGATCTCACCCGTGACGTTGTCCAGCGCCCGGATGTCAAAGCCCGCCCCGGTCACCTCGGCCTTCACCAGCTCGATCGGCCAAGCAGCCTGGGCGTTGATCGCCGCCGTCGGTAGGAACGTCAGCACCGCCGCCACGCCCGTGCTGGTCGGCCAGATCGTCGACCGCACCGCCGCCAGGTTCACGCTGCCCACCGACTCCGCCCACAACGGCAGGGCATCCGCCGGTACCAGCGCCCCGACCTGTTTGTCGGTCAGGGTCAGCGCCGACGGATAGTTCACCGTGAAGCTGAGTCCCGAGATTGCCGCACTGGCGCGGGTCAGCTTCACCACGACCCGATACGGCTTGCCCGTCTGGGCCACGGGTCCGTCGGGGAACTCCAGCGTGGCCACGTCGTTGGTGTTGGCACCCGCAGGCCGCAGGCGGCGGGCGTTCAGTTGAGAGTTGAGAGCTGAGAGTTGAGAGACAGCACCTTCTGTCTCTTCGACACCCTCCGGAACATCCGACCCGCCCACAGGCCGTAGTCCGTCTCTGGCAGAGGTCAAAGGCCTCAACCCGGTGGGTGCTGCCGTGCCCTGCAGCACTGGGCGCGACAGCGCCCACTCCACCCCAGGCCCAACCCCCTGCTGCACCTCAGCAATCACTGCGCCTTCTCCTGTCCACACTCCACTCTCAACACTCAACTCGCTCCCCTCGCCCCCCCGCGGCGCCGCCTTCGGCTGCGGATCCAGCCCTACCACAAACCGCAACGCCTTCACCACATCCCCGCTGCCGATCGTCTTCGTGTCGTTCAGATCGTGGGGCGCCACATCCCACGCACGCACGGGCTCCAGCCCCACCTGCAGACGGCTGATCAGCACCGCGTCACCCACGTCGATCCGCTGGTTGGCGTTGTTGTCGCCGCGGATCCTCCGCGGAAGGATCCGGCCCTCGCCCGACACCACCGCGTTGCCCGTCGACAACGCCGCCCCACTCGGTGAACTCAGGCTCTCGATCTGCGGTGTCAGCGAGGTCGCCAACGCCATCGGCACGCTGCGCGCCCGGAAAGCTCACCGTCGCTAGCGGGTTCGTCCCCGCCGGCAACGCCGTTCCCGCCAGGGAGAACGATCCGCTGATCTGGCCCGGCGTCTTCAGCCTCCGGCTGGGAGACCCGATCACTGCCAACCTAGAGGCCGCTTCAAAGGGCGACGTCGAAGAGGTGTTGAAATGGTTCCTCCGATGGTTCGAGGCGCGATTCGCCACAGATTACCAGACCGCGAGGAACGTCTCATTTGCGCTGATCGAGACCGCCGATCACAAAGACGTCCAAGATCCCGATTGCCCGGCCGCGGTCCGAGAGGATCTTCGGGTTGCCGCACTTGAGGGCCTCTGCGAGCAGAGAGGCGCCTTCCGAAATAAGGAGGGATTCCCAGAGGTGAATTCACGGAAGCTTGGCCACTTCCTTAAAGCTAACCGTGGGCGAGTCATCGGCGGACGGAGAATCCAGAAGAGCGACGCGGACGACCGGACCGGATGCTCCTATTGGGGAGTGACCAGTGTATGATCGCGGTTGAAACGCCCACGGCGTGCGGCTCGATGCGCTGAGCGCGCCGTGGACGGCTATTTTCCTGCAGGAGATGCAGGAGATGCGGGGGTATTTTCAGTCCCCCCAAAGCAAAAGTTTAAGACTCAGTTTCAGTGTATGGCTTAAAACAAGGTCTGCATCTCCTGCATCTCCCGCAGCACCCACATTCTTCGCCGTAGAACAGCGGTCGCTGGCGTGGCATTGCGATGAGAGCGCCAACGCGTCAGAGCGGCTATCGAGGCGGGAGCTCAGCGGGTTTGGAATCTGGCGGGAGCACCGACAAGTCGATGTCCCGAACGCCGTCGAGGACCCATTTTGGCCTCTGGCCCCGCCCACGCTGCGCTCGGGGGTCGAGTTATTATGACGTGATGGGGGCCCCCGCGGAGCCTGGGATGCGCTCGGACTGGCCGAGTGCGACGATGACGCATCAACCAAACCTGATGGAAGACATGCTTGCCCTCCTCCGGTTTGTGGCGGTGGTTTTCAACCCTGCAAAAATGCATTTCGACCAATAAAGACGGGCTTCGAAATGATCTTTGTCATAGCAAGTGAATGTAATGCATCTTGCACCAATCTGCCGATTTCCCCCTGTTTTTGAGGTTTCCCGCTGAGAGCTCGGTCTTAATTCCAAATCGAGCGCACCGGGAAATACGTCATCGATAACGTTTCGGCGTCCATCCGTCAGCGAAATCCGATGCGTTCCAAGGTCCAGAGACCACCCCCACCCCGTCCGAATTCGATGCGGTTTGAACGGTTCCATCTGGACCGGCCAGTTGGCGGCGGGTCTCGACACCGACCCCACCCCCGTTTCTGCCAAGATTCGCGTTTGGGGCCCCCGGACCCGCTCCAGGTGTGTCTCGCGGCCGGGTTCGTGGATCAGCTCGCCCAACGCAAGGACGCCGGCACGCTGGACTGCCTGCTCGCCGGCGGCCGCACCGGCACGCTGGTCCGGGAAAGCGTCGTCACGGCCCCGCTTTTCGTCGCCGCGGGAATCCGGGAAGTCGAAAGCCGCGGCAGCTGGCTCAAGTTGCTCACGGTGGCCACCGAAGTGCGGCGCGAGCGGCTGGAGGAGCTTTATTCGCAGCACTTCGAGGCAGCGGTCGAACATGTCTTCGAGCGCCAGCAAAAGGCCGTGGCCGCGATCCGGCGCACGCGCTTCCTCGGACTGATTCTCGGACAGGAGTATCAGCGCACCGTGGACCCGGTCGCCTCGGCCACGGTGCTGGCGGATGCCCTGGCGAAAGGCGCGTTCGAATTGCCGCAGCTTGACCATGCCCTCAAGCAATTCATCGCCCGGGTGAATCTGCTCGCGCACGCTGAGCCAGACCTGGAATTCCCCGCCTTCGATGCCCCGGCCTTGCGCGCCGCCCTGATCCGCGCGTTTCATGGCATGGCGCTGGGGAAGGACGCGCAGGCCGCCAATCTGCGCCGGGCGTTCCACGCACATCTCCAGCCGGCCCAAGTGGAATAGCTCAATGAGCTGGCACCGCTCCAGGTCCCCGGCCCCGGCGACTGTCCGCTCAAGCTGCGGTATCCGGAAACCGCCGATAAGACCGACCCCAAGGAACTCGCCCCCGAGGCATCCGTGAAGCTGAACGACGCCTTGACACTCCGGGACCATCCGCGAAAACTCGAAGTTGGGGTGTTCGTGCGCCTCTGGCTGCTCGCGCCGGACCAGAAACGCCTCGCCAGCACCAATGACTTCGCGGACTTGAAGGCCCGCGGTTACCCCGCCCTGCGTTGCCAGATCAAAGCGAAGTATGCCGGGTGATGGGCGCAAGCCGAGCTGGGTTGTCAGGGCGAGCTACGGCGTGATCCGGCGGCGGCGCTTCGCCGACCACTCGCCGCTGACTTTGAACCCTTGGGGTTAATGCGCGCATCGTTCCGCAGACTCCGGGCCGACGGATTGCCGTCTCCGGCAGCCTTTACGCGGTTCCGAGGCCGTGCACACGGATATCGTCTAAACGGACGACAAGACGCAGACCTGCCCTCTGATACAAATCTAGCGGATGAGACGGGACAACCGGCGCGTGCGTTTGCGGCAAGGGTCGGACGAGAGGAGCGAGGGGCGAAAAACCCAGAGGGTGGCCCGCGGCTGCGGGACTGCCTTCACGTTGATTGAACTCCTCGTGGTGATCGCCATCATCGCCATCCTTGCAGGAATGCTTTTGCCCGCCTTGGGCAAGGCAAAGGCCAAGGGGCAAGGCATCGCCTGCATGAACAACACCAAACAACTCATGCTTGCGTGCCAAATGTACCTGGGTGACAACGCGGACCGGTTCCCCGGGGCCGTCCACGGGTCACTGGCGGCGGCCAGCACGCAATCGATCACCAGCAAGTACTCTCCATGGGTGCTCGGCTGGCTGGATTGGGACATCAGCCCCCAAAACACCAACTTTGCCCTCTTCACCGACCCCAACTACTCCAAGCTAGCTCCCTACTACGCGGGATCGCGAAACATCTATCGTTGCCCCGCCGACCGCTTCGTGAGCCCCGTCCAGAGGTCCAAGGGTTGGTCGGCTCGCGCGCGCAGCGTGTCGGGGAACATCGCCATCGGAGAGGGCAATGCCGAAGATGGCCCGTGGAGCGACGCCTACCTGCACGTGCGAAAGTCGTCTGAAATTATCTTCCCAGGCCCCTCTGAGACGTGGATGTACCTCGACGAGCACCCAGACAGCATCAACGACGCCGGCTTCTTTGCCCCGGGCGCAGACCGCTGGATGGACATGCCCGCCAGCTACCACAACGGGGCAGGCGGCCTGGCCTTCATCGATGGCCACTCGGAAATCAAGCGGTGGCAGGGGACCAGCGTCGTGCCAGTGCGCATCAAGGGCTTTGACAACGCCCTCACGCAGCCCGTGGTGTTCAACGACATCAACTGGCTGCGCCAACGCACCCCAAGGAAGTCTGCAAGCTTCTAGCCGCCGTCAGGCCGCCCTGTGGCGATGGCTTCGGCCGACCCTCTTACGGCCCACTCCCCTCCACCCTCGTTTGTCGTCTGAATGGACGACAAGACACGCCAGGCTTGCCTGGCCTATCCTCGAAACAAGTTCCCCGAAGGCATGTAGTTGCATGAGGTGTGCCCTGCCCTGTCTGGCATGGGTCTCAAGGCCGTCATGGTGGGACTTGGCGTGGCCAGTGGCCGCGCCCGCTAGGTTGAAACCTCAAAATCGTCGGAAAACATGAAGAGAATCCTTAGCCCGTTAGTCGCGGTGCTCACAATGGCGGTTGCAGGGATCGCACCCTCCAGAGCACAGGACATCAAGAACTACTCATGGAGCGGTGCCTCCACCCCCGAGGCACTCCCTCCCACGTACCAAGACAGCAGCGGGACAGCCATCCCGACCTATGCCATTTCAAATGGCAGGCTCCGCGCCGCCAGCACCGGCGCGTTGGGCACTTGGGTCGGCAAACAGTTTGACTGGCCGATGGCCAGCGCCCTGGCCAACAACGAGAAGGTCAGCGGCTCCCTCAAGTTCCGCATCAATGGGCTCGAGAACAACGGCAACGCGGCCGCCAACCGCATCCGCCTCTTCCAGTTCAACGCCCCATGGGCCAACGGCCTCCCCGCCCTCCTCACCCTCATGGGCTCCGACAGCACGGTGGACCTCGGCCCCGGCAACTGGCGGCCGGGCGGCAACGGGGACTGGAACAAGTGGGAGATGAACCCCAACACCGCCGGCACCAAGGCCCCGGCGGGCAAGACCTATCTGTACAACAGCTTCAACATGGGCAACCCAGCCAAGGACCCGGACTACTGCCGGCTGGTGGACAACGGCGTGGACCATGTCCTGACCTGGAGCGCCCAGTACGACGAGTCGTGCGACGCCGTGAAGGTCGCCACATCGCTCGACGGCGTGGCTTGGACGGTGACCTACGTGGCCCGGCACTGGCCAGACTGGCTGCTGGGCGGCGGCTGGACCGAGAACGCCCTTGCCAAAGCATGGCCCAACATGGGCGCGTGGGACGCGGAGATCTCCGAGATCAAGTGGGCCACGACGACGGTGACGCCCTCGTCCGACATCAAGAACTACGAGTGGAGCGGGCTCAGCGGCTGCCAGCCGCCGGTGTACAAGGATTCCAGCGGGACGCCGATCCCGACGTATGATGCCAACTGGAAGGCCGGCAGCCTCCGCGCCGCCAGCACCGGCGCGTTGGGCACCTGGGTCGGCAAGCAGTTTGACTGGCCGATGGCCAGCGCCCTGGCCAACAACGAGAAGGTCAGCGGCTCCCTCAAGTTCCGCATCAATGGGCTCGAGAACAACGGCAACGCGGCCGCCAACCGCATCCGCCTCTTCCAGTTCAACGCCCCATGGGCCAACGGCCTCCCCGCCCTCCTCACCCTCATGGGCTCCGACAGCACGGTGGACCTCGGCCCCGGCAACTGGCGGCCGGGCGGCAACGGGGACTGGAACAAGTGGGAGATGAACCCCAACACCGCCGGCACCAAGGCCCCGGCGGGCAAGACCTATCTGTACAACAGCTTCAACATGGGCAACCCAGCCAAGGACCCGGACTACTGCCGGCTGGTGGACAACGGCGTGGACCATGTCCTGACCTGGAGCGCCCAGTACGACGAGTCGTGCGACGCCGTGAAGGTCGCCACATCGCTCGACGGCGTGGCTTGGACGGTGACCTACGTGGCCCGGCACTGGCCAGACTGGCTGCTGGGCGGCGGCTGGACCGAGAACGCCCTTGCCAAAGCATGGCCCAACATGGGCGCGTGGGACGCGGAGATCTCCGAGATCAAGTGGGCCACGACGACGGTGACGCCCTCGTCCGACATCAAGAACTACGAGTGGAGCGGGCTCAGCGGCTGCCAGCCGCCGGTGTACAAGGATTCCAGCGGGACGCCGATCCCGACGTATGATGCCAACTGGAAGGCCGGCAGCCTCCGCGCCGCCAGCACCGGCGCGTTGGGCACCTGGGTCGGCAAGCAGTT
>VHCG01000083.1 GCA_016871805.1 Verrucomicrobiota bacterium | reverse complement strand
GCGGAGCGTGGCCAGGAGGTCCGCGTAGAAGGATCGGAGTGCCTTGTCGATCGGCTCTTCCGGGGCCCGGATGAGATGGGGGGACACGCGGATCCTTCGGCCGATGTCCTGACCCTGGTGGAGGAAGCGGATCCCGGGGCTCAGGAAGGTGAGCGCCGCCGCGGCGCGATGGCGCTCGAACGGCATCACCGCTGCGGCCCGGGGTTCGTCGTGGTTCTCGAGGAAGCGTACCAGCCGATCCTGATAGTCCTGACCGGCCGACAGGTGCGCACGGATCGAGGCGGCGTCACCATGACACACGCGATCGTGGAGCCGTTTGTCGTAGCAGGCGTCGAACCCCTGCTGCTGGAGGGTCCATTCGAGGTCCCAATAGACCTCCGCCATGAGAACGAAGTCCGGCCGTGCCTCGCGGACCCGCCGGATCGCCCCCGGCCAGAAGGCGGGCAGGCTCCGTCCCCAGGTACTCGCGAAAACCTCCGGCAGAAGCAGCATCGCCATGTCGCATCGCACCCCGTCGCAGCGTCCGGCAATCGACACCAGCTCCGAGGCCATGGCCTCCCTGAGCCCGGGTTGGGAGTAGTCCAGCTGCAAGGTGTCGGGCCACCCCGGGAAATAGGGATCCCGTCCGTGGGCGAGGATCCGTCCATCGGGGAGTCGAACGAAGTTGGCCGGGGACCGTTCGAGATCCGCGACGGTCCCCGCGATGAACCAGTCGGGATGAAGACCGACCCAGGGGTGGTCGATCGCGACGTGGTTGGGAACGAAGTCGAGCATGAGACGGATGCGCCGCCGCGCGAGACGGGCACGGAACCGGGCCAGGGCCTCCTCCCCGCCAAATCCGTCCGCCACTCCGTAGTCCACGATCGCAAAGCACGACCCGCCGATGTCGGCCTCGCCGAGATCCGGAAGGGTCCCGATGAACTCATGACGCCACTCAGGTCGGCTTCGCGAGATCTCCGGACCGATGCGTCCCAGCCTCCAGATGCCCAGGAGCCAGACCCAGTCGAACCCCGAATCCCTCCAGCGGTCGAGCTCGTCGTCCGGCACATCGTCCAGCGTGGCCGGCCGCCCGGATCTCCGGGACAGTTCCTGCAGCCAGACCCGGGTGTTGACCTGGTAGAGGAGCGGGTGGTGCACCGGTTGCATCGGCCTCTAGCCTGCCATGGCACCGCCCAGGGTGCACGGCGAAGCGGGCCGTGCCGCCACGACCGACACCGACAGACCGATACCGACACCCTTGCCGGGACGGGATCCGGTTCCGTAGCCTCTCCCCATGATCTCCCCACTCAAGGCGGCGCTGACCGCTTCCCTCGTCCTCTGTGCCTCCCTGGTTCTGGAGGCCGCCGAATCCTACACCATCGCCGTGGTGCCCAAGGGCACCACCCACGAGTTCTGGAAGTCGATCCACGCCGGCGCGGTCAAGGCCGAGAAGGAGCTGACCGCCCAGGGTGCCAAGGTGAAGCTGTTCTGGAAGGGGCCGCTTCGCGAGGACGACCGCGACCAGCAGATCCAGGTGGTCGAGAACTTCACCGCCCGCAGTGTCAGCGGGATTGTCCTCGCACCGCTCGATTCCCAGGCCCTCGTGGCCCCCGTGGCCAGCGCGGCGCAGGCGAAGATCCCGACGGTCGTGATCGACTCCGACCTCAAGTCCGACAGACAGATCAGCTTCGTCGCCACGGACAACTTCAAGGGCGGCCAGATGGCCGGTGAGTTCCTCGCCCAGCAGCTCGGCGGCAAGGGCAAGGTGATCCTGCTCCGCTACCAGGTCGGGAGCGCCAGCACCGAGGCCCGCGAGGCCGGGTTTCTGGATGCCATCAGGAAGGCCTCCGGCATCCAGCTCATCTCCTCCGACCAGCATGCCGGCGCCACCCGGGAGACCGCCTACCAGGCCTCGCAGAACCTGCTGAACCGGTTCGGACGCGAGGTCAACGGCATCTTCTGTCCGAACGAGACCGCCACCATCGCCATGACGAAGGCCCTCCGGGACATCGGCCGCGCCGGGGGTCAGGTGAAGCTCGTCGGATTCGACTCCGGATCCCAGTCGGTGCTGGACCTCAAGAACGGGGACGTCCAGGCCCTCGTGGTCCAGGACCCGCTCAAGATGGGCTACCTCGGCGTGATGACCCTGGTGCAGCATCTCCGCGGGAAACCCGTCGAGAAGCGGGTCGACACCGGGGTCTCCCTCGTCACCAAGGCCAACATGAACGAGCCGGCGATGGCGGAGCTGCTCGCCCCGCCGATCGCGAAGTTCCTCAAGGAATAGGGAGTGGTGCGGGACCCAGGCTCCCGCCCACACCATCGGATCCTCGAATCACTTCGAGGCCTCGGCACCCTGCGGGGCGTATTCGAGGCGGACGATCTTCGAGTCCTTGTTGTCTCCCCAATTGGTGCCGAACTCGATCAGGTAGAGGCAGCCATCAGGACCCAGCTCCAGGTCCATCGGCCGCTTGAACTTCGTGCCCGGCATGAACCGCTGCATCTGGGCGATCTGGTTGTTCTCGTCGAGCTTCACCGCGATGATCCAGTCGCGGGTCCACTCGTAGATGAACAGGGTGCGGTCGAACTCCTTCGGCAGCTTGTTCGGCGACTTGAGCGACTCGTCATAGTGGTACACCGGACCGGCCATGGCGGTGCGGCCACCGCTGCCCACGATGGGGAACTTCGTCGAAGGGGACGCGGGGTAGTAGATGAAGGCCGGCTGGGCGGGCGGCAGCTCGCGGATGCCCGTGTTGTTGACCGAGTCGTTGATCGGACGGGCCGGATCGTAGAACACCGGCTTGAAGTCCTTCGCCATCCAGGCCTCGGGCTGCGGGGGCAGCGGAGGCAGTTCCGCCTCGGATTTGCCCTCCTTCAGAGCCACTTCGTTGGCTTTCTTCACCGCTTCCTGCTTCTTGCGGGCCTCGTCGTAGGCGCGGCGGCCATCGCTGTACTTCTGTCGCGCGACGTAGTCGACCGGCGCATAGGGTCGATTGTTGGCGACGAAGTACGGCCAGCCGAAGAAGCCCGGTCCACGGGCCTGGTTGATCTCGTCGTGACCCGCCGGTCCGCGCTGGGCATCCGGGCCTCCTGCATCGGGCCCGACCTCGCCCCAGTAGAGGTAGCCGTTGGCCGGGTCCACGGAGATGCGGAACGGGTTGCGGTTGCCCATCACATAGATCTCCGGGCGGGTTCCCTGGGTGCCGGGCTTGAACAGGTTCCCCTCGGGGATCGAGTATCCACCCTCGGGCTTCGGATGGATCCGGAGAATCTTGCCCGCCAGCGAATTGGCGTTGGCGGGGGCGCGCTGCGCGTCCCAGGGGTAGCGACCCGGACGGGGATCGTTGGGTGAGTAGCCGTCGGAATCGAACGGGTTGGTGTTGTCGCCCACCGAGATGAACAGGTTGCCCTTGGGATCGAACGCCAGCGACCCGCCGACATGGCAGCACTGCTCGCGTTGGACCACGTTGTCGAAGACGGTCACCCGGGATTCCGGATCCAGCTTGTCGTTCTTCAGGGTGAACCGGGAGACCCGGATCGTACCGACCTTGCCCTGGCTATCGGTGGTCGTCTCGGGCAGCGAGTGGTTGAGGTAGACCCAGCCGTTCTCGCCGAACTTTGGGTCCAGGGTGATGCCCAGCATGCCCTCCTCGAGTCCGGTGAACACCGGGATCTCGGCGATGACCACGGCCTCCTTGGCTCCGGGCTTGAGCATCTTCACCGTGCCCTTGCGCTCGACGAAGAAGACGCGGCCATCCTTCGCCACCGCGAGCTCCATCGGATCGACCAGGGTGTCGCGGACCTGACCGTCCACGGTCCGGTCCTCGTCCAGGACGACCTTGCGGAACGAGGTCTCGGGCGGGAGGAAATGGTCGCCTTTGAAGACCGAGGCGATGCCGGTGGTGGGGGCCTGGGTTTCCTGGGCCTGGGGCACGGTGGCCAAGGCCATCAGACACGCCGTCGCAATGAGAGGGGAACGCATGGTGAGCAGGTCGACTACCGGGGCGGTCGGAATATTTAAAGAAGAAATGTCCAACCCGGCGCTACCCGATGCTCAGGGATTCCGGATGGATGGTGCTGGGGCCTTGGTTGGTGGGGCCTCGGTTTGACGGGTCGTGGATGCGGTGATCCTAGTGACGGTGATGAATCTCTAATCCCTCCTGCCCGCAGCCTCTCTCCTGCTCGGTCTCCTGGTGTCCTCCAATTGCCAGGCCGCCGACCCCACACCGGCCCCCGCGGCCCCGCGCAAAAGCGCCACCGGCATCGCGAAAGGCAAGGCCATCGAGGAACTCGCGGCAGGCAACAAACGCTATCTCAGCGGCGGCGTGATGACCCATTCGTGGCTCCAGGAACGCATCGAGGTGACCGGGGACATCGGCCAATCCCCCTCCGTCGGCATCCTGAGCTGCGCCGACTCCAGGGTCCCCGTGGAGATGATCTTCGACCAGAGCGTCGGGGACCTCTTCGTCGTCCGCGTCGCCGGGAACTATCAGAGTCCGGACGCCGCCGGGACCTTCGAATTCGGCGTCGAGGCCCTGGGGGTCCACACCCTGCTCGTCCTGGGCCACACCAAATGCGGTGCCGTGAACGCCGCCCTCGATGGGGCCAATCCCCCGGGCAACATGCCGGTGTTCATCCGAGCGATCCGCCCGGCCCTGGAGGCCCACACGGGTGGAGTTTCCGCGATCAAGAGCCAGACCGAGGCGGTGGAGATCAACGTGCGCTGGCAGCTCCAGCAGCTCCTGGCCCGCAGCGAGATCCTCCGAAAGGCCAGGGAGGAAGGACGCCTTCAGATCCTGCTGGGCGTCTACGACGTCACGGCCGGCGCGGTGCGCTTCCTCAAGTGAGGAGAGGGGCACCGACCCCAACCGTATCCGCCGCCTGCGCCACGGGACCGTAGAGCGTCGTCCGCTGGCGGGGATTCTTTTGGGCGGAACGGATCCAGGATCGGATCGCCTCCGGTTCCAGACACTCCCCGTGCGCGCCCCCGCTCTCACGGGTGATGCTCTCCTCATAGAGGGTCCCCCCGAAGTCGTTGCAGCCGTGACGCAACATCCGGGCCGCCTGCTCCGGACCCAGCTTCACCCAGCTCGTCTGGAGGTTCGGGATCGCCTCTCCAAAGAACAGGCGGGAGATCGGATAGAGGGTCCGGATGAGGGACTCCCCCCGACGCGCCACGGCCTCCAATCCCCCCTCCTCCTCCCGCGCCAGCCGGGCCCCGAGACGGTTCCGGTACGGCACGAAGGCCAGGGGGATGAATTCCGTGAACCCGCCCGTCTCCAGCTGGAGCCGACGCAGCAGATCCATGTGACGGAACCGGTCCGCCCAGGTCTCCGTGTGGCCGAACATCAGGGTCGACGTCGAGCGAAGACCCAGCCGATGCGCGGTCTGGACGATCTCCACCCACCGCGCCGCGGAGAGCTTGTCGGGGGAGACCCGTTGTCGGACCGAGTCGTCCAGAATCTCCGCCGCCGTCCCCGGCATCGAACCCAGCCCGGCCTCCATCAGGGCCCCGAGGATCCGGTCGCAGGACCACCCGGTCTTGGACCCGAGGGAATGGATCTCCATCGGCGAATAGGCATGGAGATGGACCCTTGGAAATGCGGCCCGGATCGCCCCCAGGAGTTCCGCGTAGTAGTCGAACCCCAGTTCCGGATGGATCCCTCCCTGGAGGCAGACCTCGGTCACCCAGGGTGTCTGGGCGATGCGTTCCACGACCGCCCCAATGCTCCGGGTGTAGGCCTCCGGATGCCCGGCCGGGCGATAGAAACCGCAGAAGGAACAGTGCGTGACACAGACGTTCGTGAAGTTGGCGTTGCGGTTGACGACGTAGGTCACCTCGGCCCCGTGCATCCGACGGTTGAGCTCGTCCGCGGCCACCCTCATCTCCTCCGCCGCCGCTCCATCCCGGGCCACCAGCTCCAGGCAGTCCTCCACGGTGAGCCGTTGTCCCAGGAACGGTTTCGAGAGGATTTCCGGCGCCAGTCGGACCCGGTCCTGGACCCGGTCCTGGAACGTCATGCCGACGCCACCGGGCCGGTCGGCGGTCCGGGTGTCGATCACCCGACGGACCTCGGAGCTGATCCAGCCGCGCTGCACGAACCCATCGTAGACCGGCCACCGATGCCGGAGGGCGATTCCCAGGGATTCGCAGGCCTCGCGGTAGACCTGAGGGACCTCCCACGGCGTGTCCGGGTTGACGAGGTCTCCATCGGCACTGATGCCACCGAGGTCATCGATGAGGGGCAGGAGCTCGCGCCAGAACGGGTTCAGGTTCGGCGGAATCTGGATCGCCACCCCGGGGGCCACCCGACGCCAATGCGTGATGAGTTCGGCATAGTCCTCAAGCCGGAGCGGCTGGGGAGATCCCCGGATGGCGGAGCCGGTGTTCGGGATGAAATTCTGGAGGAGGATCTCCTGGAGGTGACCGAACCCGGCGTGGAGTTCCGCAAGGGCGTCGAGCGATCGGAGTCGCGAGTCTCGGGATTCGCCGAGTCCGATCAGGATGCCACTTGTGTAGGGAATCTGCGCCTCGCCGGCGGCACGGAGAGTCCGGAGCCGACCCGCGACCGATTTCTCCGGGGCCACCGTCCGGTTGAACGCCTCGTCCACGTTCTCCAGCATCAGGCCCATCGAGGCGTTCACGGGACCGAGTCGCGCGAACTGTTCGGCCGACATCGCACCAAGATTGCAGTGAGGCAGAAGGTCCAGTCCGAGGGCCCGCTCACAGGCTCTTCGGGCGAACTCGATGAAATCCCGGAACCCCCGGGATTCCAGCTCCTGGCGGATGTGCGGGAGCGAACCGGGGATCTCACCCGAAAGGAACAGCACCTCGGTCGCCCCCTGCCGGACCGCCCGCTGCAGGAGGCGCTCCAGTTCCGCCTCGGAGATCAGGCCTTGTCGATCCGACCGATAGCCGCAATACCGGCAGTTCCACGGACAGTCGTGGGTGAGCGGGACGGTCAGCGACGGAGACCAGGTGACGACGTGGGAGGGCAAGGCGATGGGGACTCCTGCAATGACGCGGAGACACGGAGGAGGGAAAAGGCATTTGGGGAAGAATTGAAGCGTTCAGGTGGCGGAACTCCACAAACCCCGGACGGCGTCCCAAGGCATCCACAGGCGGGCTCCTCCTCACAATCCCGGTTCCCGCGTCTCAACTCCCCTGTCTCCCTCCGCGCATCCGCATGAATCCCCCTGGGCGTGTGCGCTCCACCTCCCTCGGTGCCTGCGCGTTTTCCGGCTGGAGCCCGGGTTCGCAGGACGGCTCCACGGGTGGGTGCTTTCGCACCCAGTGCCGCAGGGCACTGCGGCACCCACCCAAACAGGTCTCACCACCGGGCAGATGATCGGCTCCGGTGTCTCCAAAGTTCATCCCCTTCCCTGTCTCCTTCCGGGTCTCCGCGTCTCGGCGTGAGCCTCTTCTCCGAATGAAACAGTCCCCGTCGGCATCCCCAAATCTGGGGAAGGACGAGCGGCCGTGGTTTTGGATACTGGTCCAATGCTCGCTCAAATCCATTCCGCGGCGGTCCAGGGTGTCGACGCCGCCCCCATCGAGGTCGAGGTCGACAGTGGCTACGGACAGATGGGGATCGTCGTGGTCGGACTCCCCGACGCCGCGGTCCGGGAATCCCGGGACCGTGTGCTCACCGCCATCACGAACTCGTCGTTCCGGTTCCCCGACAACCGCATCACCATCAACCTCGCACCTGCCAACACCCGGAAGGAGGGGCCGAGCTTCGACCTCGCCATCGGCATCGGGATCCTGACCGCCACCGACCAGATCGAACCGACGCGTCTCGACGACTACCTGATGATTGGCGAACTGGCCCTGACCGGGGCGGTCCGACCCGTCCGCGGTGCCCTCGCGGTGGCGCTACAGGCCCGGGCCGAGGGACGCCGGGGGGTACTGGTGCCCCGGGAGAACGCCGCCGAGGCGGCCGTGGTCTCCGGACTCGATGTCATCCCGGTCGCCAACCTCCACGAAGCCGCGCTGTTCCTTGAAGGCTCCGTCGAGATCCCACCGGCCCGGGTCGACATCGAGGCTCTCTTCGAGGCCCAGCCCGACGAGGAATTCGACCTTGCCGATGTGAAGGGACAGGAATCCGTGAAGCGGGCCCTCGAGGTCGCCGCGGCGGGAGGGCACAATCTCCTGCTCATCGGGCCGCCCGGGACCGGCAAGAGCATGCTGGCCCGTCGTGTCCCCGGAATTCTGCCGCCACTCACCCTCGAAGAGGCGCTGGAGACCACCAAGATCCACAGCGTCTGCGGGCTGCTGCCCTCCGGTCGGGGCCTCGTCACGCAGCGTCCCTTCCGCACGCCGCACCACACGGCAAGCGATGCAGGCCTGCTGGGCGGCAATGCCCATCCGACACCCGGCGAGATCTCCCTTGCCCACCACGGGGTCCTGTTCCTGGACGAGCTCCCCGAGTTCAAACGGAGTGTCCTTGAGACCATGCGCCAGCCGCTCGAGGAAGGACGGGTCACCATCTCGAGGGCCGCCGGCACGATGACATTCCCCGCCCAGTTCATGCTCGTGGCCGCGATGAACCCCACACCCGACGGAAAGATGCCGCGCGAGAGCCGCTCCTCGCCGCGTGAGATCCAGGCCTACCTCGGACGCATCTCGGGACCGCTCCTCGACCGGATCGACCTCCACGTGGAGGTTCCGTCGGTCCCGTTTGCCGACCTGAGCCAGGCCGCCCCGGGGGAATCGAGCGCCACGGTCCGGGCCCGGGTCATCGCCGCACGGGCACGGCAGCTGGACCGGTTCCGATCCCGCCGCATTCCCTGCAACGCCCGGATGGGTTCCCGGGAACTCAAGGAGTTCATCCATCTGGACGCCTCCGCCCGCGAGCTCCTCAAGCACGCGGTCACGGATCGCAACCTGAGCGCCCGGGCGCATGACCGCATCCTCAAGGTCGCCCGCACCATCGCCGACCTCGCCGGCAGGGACCACCCGAACCAGGACGACCTCCTCGAGGCGGTCCAATACCGGTCGCTCGACCGCCAGCTCTGGACCTGAGGGTGGGTCCAGGACGGAACCGGCTCCTGAGCCCGTGGCGGTTCAGAGATACTTCGCGAGGATCGGACGCAGCCGGCGGACGGTTGCGCTCGGCCAGAGGTCCCGCGCGGTCATGATCGCGTATCGGAGAGCCTCATGACAGGACCACCCCGGGGCGGCCGGGATCCGCGGGAGGACATCCCGGACGATGGCCTGGGCGAGGGCCGCGTTCCTGTGGAGGTTGTCGAGGACCATCTCGACCGTCACATGCGCCTCGTCGGTCTTCCAGGCGTCGTAGTCGGTCACCATGGCGAGGGTCGCATAGGCGATCTCCGCCTCCCGGGCACAGCGGGCCTCCCCGAGATTGGTCATGCCCACCACATCGAAGCCGCACTCGTGATGGAACCGGGACTCTGCGCGGGTGCTGAAGGCCGGCCCCTCCATGTTGAGGTAGGTGCCCCCATCGTGGACCCGGGCCCGACAGGTCTTCGCGGATTGCAGGAGCAGCCGACGGAGTTCCTCGCAGATCGGCTCCGCGAAGGCGATGTGCGCCACGATGCCCGAGCCGAAGAAGGTGTGTTCGAAGTCCCGCTTGGTCCGGTCCACAAACTGGTCGACCAGGACGACATCCCGCGGCCGGTATTTCTTCTGCAGGGATCCGACCGCGCTGACGCTGATCACCCAGGACACACCCAGCGACTTCATTCCCCAGAGGTTCGCCCGGTGGTTCAGCTCGCTGGGAAGGATCCGATGGCCCCGACCATGGCGGGGCAGGAACACGACCTCGCGTCCCTGGAGTTCCCCGCACAGGAACTGGTCGGACGGCGGTCCAAAGGGGGTCTTGACGGTCCGCCAACGCTGCCGGGTCAACCCCTCCATCTGGTACAGACCCGATCCCCCGATGATGCCGATGCGATGCGTGGACATGGTGCGGAGAGTGAAGGGGTTTCGCCCCTGGCCGACAACAGCCAACGCAGGGACTCACGCGGGGACACGGAGGACGAGACGAGAGGGACTTCAAGGAATCGGGAGGATGCCCCGTGGACGTTCGGTGGCACCCTGGGGACGGCGCCTCGGGTCAATCCTTCCTGATCCCGGAGGCATCAAGTCCCGCCAGGTCGTGGAGACCCACCCATCGGAAAATCCGCGGAAAACCAAAAAAAGACCGGCCGACAGCAGGGCTGCCGGCCGGTCGTTGACAGCATGACGGATCAGTTCGATCGCAACCGGTAGAAGCCCTGGGCATCGGAGGGGATCATCCGGAACGGCGACACGGCACCAGCGACGTCCGAGTACGTCCCAGTGAGCGTGGCCGACGACTGAAGCACACCCGAGGTCCACTGGAGGAGGTATTCCCCACCCGTGGGGGTCAGGGTCAGGGCGCTTGGAGGCACCGGTCCG
>VHCG01000082.1 GCA_016871805.1 Verrucomicrobiota bacterium | reverse complement strand
GGCGCGGAACTTCTCCCGTTCCCGTTCCCCGAAGGCATGACGCTTCTCCACGACACGGGAGATGCAGTGGTAGCAGCCGGCCTCCTCTTCGGGCGCGGCCTTGAATCGCGGTATTCGCATACCCCCCCACTCCATCATGGTCGCAGCCCCTCACGCCATGCCCAGACCCTCCCTAAATCTAGTGATAGATGACCTGGCCCCGCACCTGACCTGCGATCGATGACCTGACCCTGCTCTCCGCTCTTGGCCCTCCAGACTACCCGCGCTCTGTTGCCGGTAGCGTCGTCCAATCCGCTTGGCTTGACGGTAACTGACCCCTATGGCCTCGACTTCCGCCACCAACTTCAGCCGCCCGACCTGCCACTCGCTCAGCACCACCAATCGGCGGCGATCCTTCGCTCTCATTCGCAGATGTCGTTCCATGGGCTCGCGACGCGCTGCGGCGCCAGCCCCATGGGGACATTCTTATCGAGTTCACACGGGGACATTTTCAAAGAGTCAGGACAGCCTCTGGTCCTTCGCTTGCCTTGGTCGACGCCCAGTGCCTAGTGTGCGTTCTCGGATTTCCACCATGTCCACGACTAACGGTACGACGTTCCTCACGGGAGTCATCGAGGGGTTCTATGGCACTCCTTGGAACCCAGCGGAACGGGCTGACCTGCTCGACCATGCCCCAGGGTGGGGCTTCAACACCTACCTCCATGGTCCCAAGGATGACCTGCATCACCGGGCCCTCTGGAGGGAACCCTACGGCAGAGCCCACGCGGAGACGCTGGGACGCTTCATCAGGTCCTGTGCAGAGGGTGGCATCCGTTTCATCTATGCCCTCGGTCCAGGACTCGACATCCGTTATGCCCATCGCGGCGACGTCGAAGCCATCCTGCGGCGGTTCTCGCAGTTGATGGACCTGGGATGCCGTGACTTCTGCCTTTTGTTCGACGACATCCCGGACGTGATGTACCCCGAGGATCGGGAACGCTGGGCGTCCTTTGCCTCAGCCCACGCCGGGGTTGCGAATGAGGTGTTCCGCTGGGTCCAGTCTCGGAACCCGGGTGGACGGTTCCTGTTCTGCCCGACGCCCTACTGCGGTCGGATGGCGAGCCGACAGCTGGGCGGACCTGACTATCTCGCGACTGTCGGACGCGAACTGGACGCGCAGATCGACATCTTCTGGACCGGTCCGGAGATTGTCTCGGAGGAGATCTCTGTCGCCCACATCCGGGAGCTGGCCCGGTTGATTCGTCGAAAACCGCTGCTGTGGGATAACCTTCACGCCAACGACTACGACGGACACCGTTTCTTCTGCGGCCCCTACTCGGGTCGTTCGCCTGAACTTCGAAGTGAACTCTCCGGAATCCTCACCAACCCGAACACCGAGTATCCCCTCAACCGTGTGGCCTTCGAGACCCTCGGGGCGTTCGTGCGATGCGAGGGTGCCTGGGATTCCCGGGCCGCCTACCTGGAGAGTCTCCGTTCGTGGCTTCCGGGTTTTGCCTCGGTCGGAAAACCGATCGAACTCCCTGATCTCGTTCTGTTGATGGACTGCTTCTACCTGCCATACGGGCTGGGTCCTGAGGCGAAGGAGCTGTTCCGGCTCGCCGTCGATCTGATGCCTCGGGATCCCTCCGGTTGGGGCCAGGCCGGGGAACGCCTCCGGACGGGTGTCGCCCGGCTCCGTGAACTCTGCGTTCGGCTGACCGAATTGAGGGACAGGTCCTTGTTCAGCGCCATGGGACGTCGGATCTGGGAACTTCGGGAGGAACTCGACCTGCTGGAGCGGTATTGGGCTTGGCACTCCGATCCAGCCCGCAAAGGCCAGCCCTTCGCCTCGGACTTCCATCAACCTCGGACCTACCGGGGATCCATGGCAGCCAACCTCCAGCGCCTTTGGGTGCAGCGGGACGACGGGGCACTGGTCCCGAGATCCCCTGCCGACCCCGAGTTTGCCACCGCCCAGCTGTTCTTCCGATGACCCCCTTCCGCATCCGTCCTGTGAGGCTGGGCGACGAGGCCGGCACCTACCATGTCTGTCTCAAGACCGGCGACTATGGTCGCGATGGCGAGCCGTTCTACCGGGACGACCCCGATGCGTTGGGCCGGATCTTTGTGGGACCCTACCTCGCTTTCGAGCCCGAGTTCGGTCTGGTGGTGGAGGACGACCATGGCCTCTGTGGGTATGCCCTGGGCGCCTTCGACTCCAAGACCTTCTACGCCCGATACGACACGGAATGGCGTCCCGATCTGTGTGCCCGGTACCCGATGCCCGTCGGGGATCCGACGGGCTGGTCCCGGACCCAACAGGTCCATTCGTGGTATCACAGCCCCGACTACTTCTGTCCTGAGCCCTACGGCGTGTATCCGTCACATCTCCACATCGATCTGCTGGATCGGGCTCAGGGGAGGGGGTTGGGACGCGTGATGTTGCAGGGGGTGATGGACCGGCTTCGGTCCCACGGTTCACCCGGGGCTCATCTGGGGGTCAGCTTGGTGAACGTCGCCGCCCAGGGGTTTTACCGACACCTCGGATTCCGGGATCTCATGCGGGTCGGGGAGGGTACCGGAGGTTGCCTCTACATGGGGATGCGGTTCTCCTGAGCGCGTTCCCATCATGCATTGCCTGTTCGAATTCCTGAACCGCTGGCTGGTCCCGTTCCTGACCGCCGTCGGGGAGAACCCCTACATGGCGGCGATTCGGAACGGGATGGTGTCGGTGGCCCCGCTCACCATCCTGGGGGGTCTGTTCACGGCGGTGGTCTACCTGCCGTTCCCGGGCTGGGAGGCCCGCATCGCCCCGTATTCCCAGCTGCTGCAGATCCCGGTGACCGCAACCTTTGGCCTGCTGGCGGTCTTCGTCTGCTTTTCGGTCGCCTACGAGCTCGCCAAGCAATTCGGACTCGAGCCGCCCGTGAGCGGGTCGATGGCTACGCTGGTGTTCCTGATGATCCAGATCCGCCGCGAGGACCTGACCCTCGCGATGGAGGGGCTGGGGTCGCAGGGGCTGTTCACGGCGATCCTCATCGCCCTCGTCTGTGTCGCCATGCAGCGGGCCTTCCACCGGGCCAATCTCGTGATCCGGCTCCCCCGGAACGTGCCTCCGGTGGTCTATGAATCGTTCGTGTCCCTCACCCCGATGATCTTTCTCGTGGTGCTCTTCTGGGCCCTCCGGTTCGGGGCCGGGCTCGACATCAATGCCGGGATCCAGAAGGCGTTCTCGCCTCTGCTGGTCGCGCTCAACACGCTGCCCGGGATCCTCCTGTTCGCGTTCCTTGTCACCCTGCTGTGGTCGGTGGGCATCAATGGGGACAACACCCTCGATGCGATCGTCGGTGCCGTCTTTCTCCAGTACCTCGGCGCCAACGTGGAGGCGATGTCCAAGGGGCTGCCACTGCCCTACATCACGGCGCTCGGCTTCTTCACGACGTTCGTGAACGTCGGCGGAACCGGGGCCACGATCGCGCTGGCGCTGGTGATGCTGAACTCCCGCGATTCGGGCTACCGGAAGATCAGTCGACTGTCGTTGCCGACCCAGATCTTCCAGATCAACGAGCCGATCTTCTTCGGGTTCCCGATCGTGCTGAACCCGGTGTTCATGGTGCCGTACATCGTCAACGCGCTGGTCCTGACCACATGCAGCTATCTGCTCATGGACTGGGGTCTGGTCCGGCGACCCTTTGTGAATGTCCCATGGACCACCCCGCCGATCGTCGGTCATTTCCTGGCCACGGGGGGCGACTGGCGTGCGGCGGTCTGGGGTACGGTATCGATCCTGGTCGCGATGGCGATATACTACCCGTTTGCGAGAGCTGCGGAACGTCGCAGAACTACGAACTGACCCCGAGGTTCATTCACCTCTTGGCACACGAATCCCTTCGGGTCGCAGATTTCAGTCTCAAAATTCCTGCGGGTCCCGCTCTAGCCGGTAGTAGGTCTGGACCTGGCCAGCCTCTAGCAGGCGCTCGGAGTAGCCTCCCGTCTTTTGGATGGGATCGCCAATCAGCGTCCAAGACTGCAGGTCCGTGGAGGAGCTTGTTCGGTAGATGCCTGAAGGAACTGTGAAATATCGGAGACGAACCGCGAATCCAGATCGGACCGTGGTATCAGACGCTTGGTCTGGGACGAGCGGGTTGAACCCGAACAGGTATTCGAGGAGGTCCCCGAGTCCGTCCCCATCGGTGTCCTGATTCTCCGGGCTCGTCTTCAGCTTTTCCTCCAATCGCGCATCGAGCCCATCTCCGTCTTGGTCAGACGGCTGGGTCAGAACCGCGATATGGAACCCGCCGGTCGACACCGACTGGATTGGACCAAGTGCCTGGAGCTCATTCTGGAGCCGTTGGGCATCAGCGCCCCAGACCACAACCTTCCCCGAGGTGGTCCAGGCCACGCTGCGGTGATAGGCGGCATCGACGGCCACCACATCCCGAAGATCCGCGGGCGGTCTCGCTTGCCCATCCTCGTTGTTGCCCCATCCCACGACCCGTCCGTCTTCAAGCACGGCAAGGGTGTGGTCAGCACCCGCTGCGATGGCCCGGACCCTTCCAAGTCCTTCAGGGGGACGCGATTGTCCGAAGGTGTTGGCGCCCCAACTTACCACCGTGCCGTCGCCACGGAGGGCCACCGAATGGTCGAAGCCGGCATCGATTGCAGTGACGCTGTGGAGTCCCTGCGGAGGCGTCGCCTGGCCATAATCATTGCGTCCCCAGCCGACCACCGTTCCGTCCGCAAGCCTGGCCAGGCCATGGCTGAATCCTGCCGCGATCTGGGCGACTGGAGCCGTGAAGGTTGGCGGGGAGATCTGGCCGAGGTCGTTGCGTCCCCAGCCAACCACCGTTCCGTCCTCAAGGAATGCGAGGGAAAAATGTCCGCCCGCGGCCAGTGCACGGACAGATCCCATCCCTGCCGGTGGGTTGCATTCCCCGTCGGAGTTCGAGCCCCAGCCCAGCACAGTTCCGTCCGTGCGGAGCGCGAGGGTGTGCCAGGCCCCAGCGGACAGGGACCGGACGTCAACCACAGTGTTGGGCACCCGATTCTGTTCCAGAGAGGAGTCACCCAGCACCCGGACAGTCCCGATGACCGGGGGCGCGGTCTGGGTTTCGATTACCGGCAGTGGTTCGAGTCGTCGGAGTCTGTAGCTGGCGATGCCTTCGGGAGGGGCGACCAGGCGTCGTGACCAGCCACTAAGTCGGAAGGCTGCACCTTCGGCCTCCCATCCCGCCCCGTCACGGGACCGCTCGAGCTGGTATGGGGATCCGTCGACACCGAAGAGGTCCAACTGAAGCGCCGGGTGGATCCAGAGCGAGGCATCAGGAGACTCTGTTGGCGTTCGGGGATCGAATCCCTCCTGGAGTTCAATCCAGTCATGCAAGCCATCGCTGTCGGTATCCGCATTTCTTGGATCCAACTCCAACCGCGCCTCGATGCCATCCCACAGTCCGTCTCCGTCGGTGTCGGATACCTTCGGATCGGTCTTCCGTCGAAGCTCGGCGAGATTGTCGAGGCCATCGTTGTCCACGTCTTCGCGACCCTGCAGTGCCAGGACGTGGAAGTAGCCCGATTCAACGAGGGCGATGTTGGAGACGCCGGCGGGGACCGGCAGGAGTCCGTTCTTGAGGTTGGGCCAGATGTCGACGAGTCCTTCGGCCCTCGCGACTGCGGTGAAATCGAATCCTCCCGACGCGGAGACGACGCTCTTCGCGGTGGCAGGCACCCTCAGCTGTCCGAGTGAATTGTCGCCCCAGGCAACGACGGCGCCGTTGCGGAGGATGGCGATCGAGTGGTTTCCGCCGGCCGCCACGAGCCCCGCTTCCTCGAGGTCCTTGGGCACCTCGCATTGTCCAGCGTGGTTGCCACCCCAAGCCACCACCTTGCCGTCCGCCGTCAGGGCGAGGGTATGGAGTCCTCCCGCGGCGATGGTGACGATGCGGCCGATATTCTCAGGAACCTGGCATTGTCCGAAGGTGTCGTCCCCCCAGCACACCACGGTTCCGTCGTCACGGAGGGCAACGGAATGGAAGTAGCCCTGCGAGATTTCCACGACATGGTCGAGGGATTCCGGCTTGGGAGCGCCTGGGTAGGCGTTGGTGCCCCAATGGACCACGGTGCCGTCGGTCCGGAGACCCATGGTCTGGGAGGCTCCGGCGGAGAGCGACACGAGATTGGTGGCATCGGCCGGCACGAGGAGCTGTCCCAGGTCGTTGGTCCCCCAAGGGATGACGCGACCTGTTTCGGCCAGCGCAGCGGAATGACCGTAGCCAGCGGCGAGGCTGATGCTGTCGCCCACGCTGAACGGCACGTTGGTCTGTCCGAATTGGTTGGTGCCCCAGGCGAGAACCCGACCGGCCGGCTGGAGCAGACGAATCCGCGGAGCCAGGTCCAGCACGGAAACCGGGATCGCTTCGCTGGTCTGGAAGCTCTTCACCAAGGTTGCCTTGAGTGAATAGGTGCCGGCCTCGTTGGTGCGGACCCGATGAAGAACCAGGGAGGCGTTGGTTTGGGACTCCAGTCGGTTGGTCCCGTGGAACCACTGGAAGGCGACGTAGTTCGTGACGGTTTGCCGGTTCGTGGTGATCAAGCTCTCCGGACAGGAACCTGGTACGTCCGGCGCACCGTCACCGTCGATATCGCATCCGTCGTCGATGCCATCTCCATCGGTGTCGACCGGCTTACCGATGGGGACGGGGGTCTCGTTGGTGACGACGGTGAGGTTGGTGGTGACGATTCCGTTCGTGAGGATCCGGACCCTTAGCAACATCAGGTCGTTGGCGAGCAGCTGCTGGTCTTTGGCGAGGAGGGTGAAGAGGGGGAAGCTGTCCTTGTTTCGTGGCAAGGTCTTGGCATCGAACTCTGCCTTGTCATCCCAGCCGTCTCCGTCGGTGTCCTTCTTGGTCGGGTCGCTTCCGAAGCGGAGTTCTACGAAGTCGTCCAACCCGTCCCCATCGAGATCTCCGGGGGCGAGCGCGATCTCCGGGGAGTTTCCGATCCGATCTCCCGGCGTAGTATCGTGACTTCGAGGACCGCTCTCGGCAGATGCGACCCACTGCAGGAGTCCCAGCAGCAGGGACAGTCCTGGGATCATCTGTTGCAACCTTTTGCCGCGTCGTGGGTTGTGGATCTGGAATGGAATCGGCATGAGATAAGGTTTAAAGCAGGTGCAGTGCCATTGTAATCGCTCCGGTTGGTCCAAGGGGATCGTCACCAGATCGTGACCCGCTGCCTCCACCGACCCCTGCGGCTTAGGGTTGCTCCAGTTCAGCCTAGAAACGGCAGTTCGATTACCTTCCAAAGTGAGTTTCAGCCTGTCAGTAGGAGGGCGATCCAGCATGAGTTCAGTTCAAAAAAGTCTCATCCGGAAAGTGAGGCAGATTCCAACTGCTCCGCAGTTGGATTTAAGAATTGGAAAGCATTGGTTTTCAATTAGTTGCAACGAATCCGACACCCAAGAAAACACCCCCCCACAACTGCCGTTTCTAGGTTCAGACCTCTGCGAGACGCCCTGTGGAATCCCCGAAGGCATCGAGGTGGATGTCGCACGTGTCGAGCATCGAGAGGTACAGGTTGCACAGCTGGCGGTTGGGCTTGCCGGTGTAGTCGAGGATGCGCCCGCCTCGGATCTTCCCGCCGCCTCCTCCGAGCAGCACCACCGGCAACTGATCGTTGTTGTGGTTGCCGGTCATCATGCTCGAGCAGTAGAGGAGCATCGAGTTGTCGAGCAGCGTGCGCTCGCCTTCCCGGATCGAATCCAGCTTCGAGGCCAGATAGGCCAGCTGCTGCAGGAAGAACTGGTTCACCTTGAGCCAGTCTTCGGTGTCGCTGTGCGAAAGGAGATGATGGATCATGTAGTCCACACCGAGGTTGGGAAACCGCAGCGAACTGTGGTCGTTGTTCAGCTTCAGGGTCGCGATCCGGGTGGTGTCGGTCTGGAACCCCAGCGCCACGATGTCGCACATCAGCCGCATGTGCTCGGCGATGTCCTGGGGAATCCCGTTGGGGGGACGCGGGATGTTGGGGGCCGACAGTGTCGGTCGCCATCCCTGAAGCTCCCCCTTCTTTCCGGAGGCCTCGAGGCGTTGTTCGACCTCGCGGACGGAGTCGAGGTACTCGTCGAGCTTCCGCTGGTCGGCGCTGCTGATGCGTCGCCGGAAGTCCTTCGCGTCGTCCAGCACGGCATCCAGAACGCTCTGGTCGCCCCGGCTGGCGTCGTCCTTGAACAGTCGGTCGAAGGCCAGGGCCGGATACAGTTCGAGCGGCGTCGGGGTGGTCGGGGAGCTCCACGAGATGTGGGAGCTGTAGAGCATCGAGTAGTTCTTGTGGACCGACGGGTTCGACTTCTCGCAGCCGAGGACGAGGCTTGGCACCTTGGTGGAGCGTCCGTGCCGCTGGGCGACGAGCTGATCGATGCTGGTCCCGGATCGGATCTCTCCACCCGAGGCGAGGGGCGCCCCGGAAAGCAGGTTGCCCGTCTGGGAGCTGTGGATGTTCCCCTTCATGGCCTCGGCGTTGTAGAGGCCCCGGAGGAACAGGAGCTTCTCGCGATGCGGATGAAGCGGTGCGAGGACCTTGCCCAGCTCCATCTGGCGTCCTTCTCCCTTCGCCCACCATTCCTTCGAGTGGAAGCCGTTGCCTGAGAAGAGAACCGCCATTCGGACGGGCGCCTGGCTTGAAGGGGCCTTGGTCGAGGTGGCGGTGTCGCCCCACACGGTCATGGATTCCATCCATGGCAGGGCCATGGTGACGCCGACGCCTCGGAGGAAATTCCTGCGGGAGAAGTGGTGGGTGTTCATGGGGTCAATCCTGTGCGATGGAATCACGGCCGCGGATCTCGCGGAACTGGGGACTCCGGACGATGAGTTCGACGACCTCGGCGACCGGGTGGTCGCGGCGCCGCAGCCGCTCGGAGATCGAGCGGAGAAGGGGTTCGTCGGAGAGCTGGACGCTCCGTCCGAGGGCGTACCCGAGGAGCTTGCGTTCGAACTGTCGCAGGAATGCCTCGCGCTTCTCGGTGAGCAGGTAGTGGCGGAGGCCTGGGAGTCCGTCGAACTCGGTCTGGTTGGCGAGTCGAACCCGGGTGTCGATGGGGTTTCCGGCGGCGTCGTTGGAGCGGCGCCGTCCGATGGCGTCGTAGGCCTCGAGCGAGAATCCGTAGGGGTCGAACCGTGCATGGCAGCCCGCGCACCGGGGATCGCGGGTGTGTTGTTCGGTGAGGGCGCGTTCGGAGAGTCCCGCGGGCGGTTCCTCGGGCAGCACCGGCACGTCCTTGGGCGGACGCGGCAGCCGTTCGCCAAGGACGGTCTCGCACAGCCAGTTGCCGCGCAGGATCGGACTGGTCCGTGAGGCCCCCGACTGCTTCGTCAGCACGGCGGCCTGGGTAAGGATCCCGCCTCGGCCATGGGCGGCGACGCCATCGACCCGACGCCATTCCGGCCCGACCACGTTCGGGATCCCATAGTGGTGGGCCAGCGCCTCGTTCAGGAAGGTGTGGTCGGCCGACAGCAGGGTCAGGACGGAGCGGTTGTTCCGGAAAAGGTCGATGAAGGTCTGGACGGATTCCTCATACATCGCCCCGCGCACCGCTGCGAAGGTGGGGAAGTGCCGCTCGCTCTTCTCGTCGAGAGTCGCGAATCCGTGGAGATGCAGCCAGGCGCAGCCGAATTCTTCGGCAAGGCGTCGGACCTTGGGGCTCTGAAGCATCCGTCGAGCCTGGCGGGCCAGGACGTCGGGTTTGAGCAGGTCGCCCGACTGGGCGGCGGCCCAGAGCTCGTCGTCGGGCGTCGAGGACCACAGGAAATAGCTCAGGCGGGTGGCCAGCTCCCAGGCCGACACCGGGCGGGGTTGGGTTCCCGGTGCGGGCTCCTCGAAGCGGTACAGGAACGACGGCGACACCAGAATCCGGGCGAGGGTCAGCTCGATCGCCTCCCGATGGGGGATCTCTTGTGTCCGCAGTGTGGTGTAGAGGTCCCGGAGCTCCGCGGTTTCGTGGGTGCCCAGGGGATGTCGGAACGCCTTGGTGGCGAAGTTGAGGACCGACTCGAGTTGCCGGGGCTCGGCCTCGATCTCCCGTTGGCGGAACCCCGCCGTCCGCTCTCGGATCGGTTCTCGCATCGGGGTGAACGCCTTGACCATGTCGGGCCGGTCCTGGGTCGCGTACTCGTAGATCTGCTCGAAGGCGGCCTGGAGCAGCACCGGTTCCCGGCTGACGAAGAACAGTTCGTCCCAGAGGCGGTCCAGCTCGGCCGCCTCCGATGTCGTGAGGAACAGGCGTCGCAACGGTTCGTCCTCCCGGTGGTAGAGGGTCAGGGTGACGGCCTCGTCGATCGGGACGATCCGCTGGTAGCAGAGCGCGGCCGGGAAGAGCTGACGGAATCCGTCGAGCGACTGCTCGAGACGCTGCCGCGACGGACCATCGGGTCCCACGAGGAACTCGGTGCCCGGGTCGGCACCGGCGAGGGTCGGCCGGGTCGTCTGGGCGAAGATCTGGACCGATCCCGCCCGGCCCAGGGTGGGTTCGAGCTCCGCGGTGGTGACAAGGTCGCACCCGGCGACGAGGTCGGCCGGAAGCCGGATCTCGAGCACCGAGGGTGCCGTGACCACGAGGTCGGTGGCCCCCACCTGCGCTCCAGGGCGGCCCTTGCCGAAGAGTCCCGGGTCAAGCCCCCATCGTGATGCCGCCGTTCCGGACTCGGAGGTCGCTGGCGTTGTGCCAACTCCTGCAAAGAGGGGGCCGCCGAGCGACACGAGCTGACGGTACAGGGCGACATCAGGCGCCGGCGTGCCGGCCGAAGGCCCCGCGATCAGCAA
>VHCG01000081.1 GCA_016871805.1 Verrucomicrobiota bacterium | reverse complement strand
GTCCACCAGGTCCAAAGGGGCCGCCGGGGCCCTGTCCCGGTGGCGGAGGAGGTGGGGCGTCCTGGCCCTGAAGTCCGGCGGTTGGGATCGCCGTAGACATGAGGAGGGTCACCAGCCACGCCTCGGAGCGTGGCACGAAGGAGAAAAGAGGTTTCATGGATGCGGTTGGACTCAAACCCGAGACCCGTTCATCGGGCCGCGGTTTCAACGGACCCAGCATTCACGGCCCCGCGTTTAGGCCGGATGAGGATTCCCGCGATTTTTGTAAAGAACGGGTAAACGGGGCGGACATTCGTGACGCAGTCCGTATCCTCGGATCGAGCCATGGACACCACGACTCCCAGCGGGACCCGCGTGCTGATCATCGACGACGACCGCAAACTCTGCCGTCTGATCCGGGACTATCTCTCGCCGATGGGCTACAACGTCGAGGCCGTCCACACCGGACCCGAGGGGGTCGAACGGGCCACGGCCGAGACCTGGCAGGCGGTGATCCTCGATCTGATGCTGCCGGGAATGGATGGGTTCGAGGTTCTGAAACGGATCCGGGCCCGTTCCGAGGTGCCGGTCCTGATGCTCACCGCCCGTGGGGACGAGGCCGACCGGATCGTGGGCCTCGAGATCGGGGCCGACGACTACCTGCCGAAGACCTTCTCGACCCGGGAACTTCTCGCCCGTCTCCGCGCGGTGACACGACGGTCCATTCGATCGACTCCCTCCGAGGAGTCCGCCCCTGAGGAGATCCGGGTGGGCTCGATCCGGATCCTCCCGGACACCCGGAAGGCACTGCTGAACGACACACCGCTCGACCTCACCCCAGTGGAGTTCGACCTCCTGACCTCGCTGGCGCGGGCTAAGGGACGTGTCCGCTCCCGAGAGGCACTCCTGGAGGAGATCCGGGATCGGAACTACGATGTCTTCGACCGCTCGATCGACGTCCACATCTCGGCGCTGCGTCGGAAGCTCGATGACGACCCGAAGGAGCCGCGGTTCATCCGGACCTATCGTGGGGCCGGGTATATGCTGATCAACCCCGACGCCGAATGAGCTGGCGATTCCCCCTCTACGCACGGTTTCTCCTCTGGTTCGCGCTGAACCTGCTGCTCCTTGCGGCCATCATCGGTGTGCTGCTCCGCACCGAGTTCCGGGTCGAGTCGATCCTGTCGAGCCTCGCGGCCGACCGGGTGCAGCCGGTGGCCGACGTGATCCTCGCAGAGTTGAAGACCCGACCCCGCTCGGAGTGGACCGCGGTGCTGGGCCGGTTTGAGGAGGCCTATGGCATCCGATTCAGCCTCCTGGATGACAGGAACCAGCTCGTGGCGGGCGTGCCTCTGACGTTGCCGGAATCGGTCCTGCGGCGCCTACCCGGACCGGGGCCAGGTCCTCGCGGAGGGCCCGAAGGTCCTCCACCGGAGTTCGGCCCCGGTGGGGAACCCGGAAGGCGTCCCGGAGTCCGCCGCCTTGGCGGGGGGCCTCCGGCGGCATTCTTCAGGACCCAGAATCCGTTGGGCTACTGGGCCGTGGTCCGGGCGCCCCTGGACAGCCCTGAACGGGGCGGACACGGACGCCCCGGCTTCGGTCGACTCGTCGTGTTTTCGGAAAGCCTGGGGGGTGGGGGACTCTTCATCGACTTCACTCCCTGGTGGTGGGCGGGCGGAGCGGTCGTGCTGGTTTCAGCCCTCTGGTGGCTCCCGTTCGTCGGCAGCATCACCCCCCCGGTACGGCAGATGACCGTCGCCACGGAACGGATCGCCGAGGGGCGGTTTGATGTCCATGTCGACGACCGTCGCACCGACGAACTCGGGCGGCTTGGCGGGGCGGTCAACCGGATGGCCCAACGGCTGTCGAACCTGGTCACGGGACAGAAGCGTTTCCTCGGCGACGCCGCCCACGAGCTGTGCTCCCCGCTCGCCCGCATGGAGATGGGGCTGGGGATCCTCGAAAACCGGGTACCCAGGACCGAACGGGAACGCCTCGACGACGTCCGGGAGGAAGTTCGTCACATGTCGAAGCTCGTGAACGAACTCCTTCAGTTTTCAAAAGCCGGACTTCGTCGCGACGAACCGAAACTTGAGGCGGTTGATCTGGTTCCAGTGGTCAGAGAGGTTGTCATGCGCGAGGGGGGAGACCACCTCGGAGTCAAACTACAGTTGCCAACCACATTGAAGGTCCAGGCAGACCGGGAACTACTAGAGCGGGCCATTGGCAATGGAGTTCGGAATGCCATTCGATACGCCGGCTCTTCGGGTCCCATCACCCTCGCAGCCCAGACCGAGGGAAACCATGTCCTGCTGACCATCCTCGATGAAGGACCCGGAGTACCGGAGAAAGATCTCCCCCGATTGGGAGAACCCTTCTTTAGACCTGACATCGCAAGAAGCCAGGAGACGGGAGGCTCGGGACTTGGTCTGTCGATCGTCCGTTGCTGCATCGAGGCATGCGGTGGCTCCGTCGTCTTCGATAACCGTAAGCCGCGAGGTTTTGCCGTGAGGCTCGCTCTGAGGCCGATTGACTCTTGAGGTACGAAGTCGAATCCGAATCCGAATCCGAGACCACGGCAGAGACCCGGGGTAAGGAACGGATGCGCCGTCAGTGAGAAGATCCAAGGTTTTTCCCTATTGGGAGCGGGGTTTTCGACCCGTCACCGTTTTGCTACATCCCCCCGAACGCGGTTTTAAACTAGGCCAGCCTCCAAGCGACAGGCCCTCGAGCACACCCCACCAAAGTCATGGGACCAAACGAAGCGGAATTCGACGAGTTCTCCGAGAATTACGAGGAGGCTCTTCAGAAGGGATTGTCCCTCTCCGGAGAGTCCATGGACTACTTCGCGGAGGAGCGTGTCCGGCATATCGCCCGATGCCTCTCCGGCGTCGCCGCTGGAAGAATCCTCGACTTCGGGTGTGGCACCGGCACCGCAACACCGTTCCTCCTGCAACTCCCAGGTGCCGAACAGATTGTGGGTCTCGATCCCTCCGCGAGATCGATCGAGGTTGCCCGGCGACGTTGGAGTGCCATGAAGGCGACTTTTCTGACGGCAGCTTCGGGAATCACGGACGGCTCGATACACACGGCATTCTGCAATGGCGTATTTCACCACATACCCCCGGCTTCACGAGCTGAGGCGTGTCGCACCGTCTTTCGAGCGTTAAGGCCTGGAGGCTTATTCGCGTTCTGGGAAAACAATCCATGGAACCCGGGAACAAGATGGATCATGTCGCGAGTGCCTTTTGATCGGGACGCCATCACTCTGACTCCTCTCGAAAGCCGCCGAATGCTCTGTAATGCAGGCTTCAAGGTGGCACGCACCGATTATTTGTTCTTCTTCCCTAAGGCCTTGGCAGCACTTCGCTGCCTTGACCCGTTCCTGAGGCCTGTTCCCCTGGGTGGACAGTATCTGGTGCTCTGTCGAAAACCGATGTGACCGCGACCCCAAAAGATCGAAACAGCGAGGCTCCATACGATCCTGCCGAGCATTGATCGAATGACAGGGCCCGGAAGCGGGCGTAGCCTCCCCTGATGGACACTCCAACCAGCGGGATTCCAAGCGCCCTGGGCCCGACCTCCGAGGGCATCCCTCGCCGCATTCGAAAAGCGAAGGTCACCGAAGTGGTGACGAAGCCCGGCGTCGCAGAGACCGCGGCGGAATCGGAGCCCCAGTTCCACTTCAGTCTGCGCCCCCAGGAGATTGCACGACACCTTGGGCGGTTCGTGATCGGCCAGACCGAGGCCAAGAAGGTCCTGAGTGTCGCCCTCTGCGACCATTTCCAGCATGTCCGGCTCACCGAATCCGGACAGTCGGTCCCGTTCTACCAGAAGCAGAATGTCCTCCTGCTGGGACCCACCGGTGTCGGCAAGACCCACCTGATCCGCTCCGCCGCCGAGCTGATCGGCGTCCCCTTTGTGAAGGCCGACGCCACCAAGTTCAGCGAGACCGGCTACGTCGGTGGCGACGTCGATGATCTGATCCGGGATCTGTACCGCCGATCCGGGAACAACATCCGTAAGGCCGAACACGGGATCGTGTATCTCGACGAGGTCGACAAGCTGGCCACCCGGGACGCCGGGGCTGGACGGGATGTCTCGGGTCGGGGCGTCCAGACCAATCTCCTGAAGCTGATGGAGGACGCCGAGGTGCCGCTTGTCTCCCCGAACGACGTGACCGGCCAGCTTCAGGCGGCGATGAGCACCATGCGCGGCGGGGTGCCCACCAAGGAGACCCTGAACACCCGCCACATCCTGTTCATTGTGAGCGGTGCGTTCTCCGGCATGGATGCACTCGTGAGGCGACGCCTCCTCGGGGACCTGAACACGGGGCGGGCTGCCCGTCTTGCGGCCGCCTCCACCGATGACCTCATCAGCCAGACCGCCACGGCGGACCTCATCGCCTATGGGCTGGAACCCGAGTTCATCGGCCGCCTCCCCGTCCGCGTCGCCTGCCATGGGCTCGACGAGGACGATCTCTTCGACGTGTTGCGCAAGAGCGAGAGCAGCCTCATCCACCAGTATGTGCGGGCCTTCAGCGCCTACGGCATCGATGTCGAGTTCCGCGATGACAGTCTCCGGGCCCTCGCGTCCCTCGCCGCCCGCGAGGGAACCGGTGCCCGGGGACTGATGACCATCTGCGAACGGGTCTTCCGGGACTTCAAGTTCCGGCTTCCGTCGAGCGGAGTGAGGCGGTTCCTCGTCAACGAGGCCCTCGTCCAGGATCCTTCCGCCGCATTAAAGCGCCTTCTGGGAACCGCTCGGAAACGCTGAATCGCATGTCGGACACCCCATCCCACCCCGCGGCATTCCGCGCAGGCCTCGCCGTGCTAGTCGGACGCACCAACGTCGGCAAATCCACCCTGACCAACGCCCTCGTCGGACGAAAGATCACAATCGTGACTCCGAAGCCCCAGACGACCCGACATGTCGTCCATGGCATCGTCCAGGACCCGGCCTATCAGCTCGTCCTGGTGGACACCCCGGGCTTCTTCCGGACGCGCACCAGCCGCCTTGTCTCCGAGCTTCATCGGAAGGCCCGGGAGGCACTCGACGGCATCGACCTCATCATCCATGTCGTCGACCCCTCCCGGGAGATCGGCGAGGAGGATCAGATGGTGGAGGACGTCCTCCGTCCCATCCGCCAGCCCCGTATTCTCTGTCTCAACAAATCCGACCTCTCCCGGAAGACCTCCCGCGACGCCTGGCGGGCCCGTGCCCAGAGCTACGCAGGGATGGTCGAGATCTCGGCCCGCTCTGGAGCCGGGCTCCCCGAGCTCCGACAGATCCTGGCAGGACTCCTCCCCGAGCATCCCCCGCTCTACCCATTCGAGGAGGTCAGCAACATGCACCGGGACTTCCAGATCGCCGAGCTCATCCGGGAACAGGTGTACAAGCTCACCGATGAGGAGGTTCCCTATCGGACCGTGATCGAGCTCGATGCCGTCGAGGAGGCGGTCACCAACGAGGGGAAACCCTTCCTCCACATCAAGGCCGCGGTGCTCACCCCAAGCGACCGCTACCAGCGGATGTTGATTGGCGTCGGGGCCCAGATGATCCGGTCCATCGGAACCGCCGCACGCCGGGAACTCGAAAGGTCCCTCAACCGGAAGGTCTTTCTCGATCTCGACGTTCTCATCGACAGGCACATCGAAGCCTGAGTTGCCGCCCAAAGAAGGTCACCTCCCCCTCTCGATCATCCCGTCCAGCCGATCCCGAAGCGCGACCAAGGTGGCACCGGACATCCGAAGACCGAAGACCCGCTTCGAGATCCCCTTGGAGACGTGCACCGCCTTGTGGAACTCATCCACGACCCCGCTGAACTCGCTCTTGGTCCGGGTGTCGCCAAGGTAGTCGATAATGTGAAGGTCCATCTCAAAAAGCCCCGGCAGGATCCAGGACATCGGGACCACGTAGAATCGACGCCATGGTGACACCCCGCTGACGAAGGCCTTCCGGAGATAGGCGGAATCGTCGCATCGGAAGGCATGACAGAACGCCTCCCGAAACGTCTCGAAACCCTTTTGAGATCCGGATGCCGACATCGATCGCTGAGACAGAATAGAGTGTCCGTTGCGGGACTAGCAATCTCGCGGACATGGATTCGACGGCGCACGGCGACCGACATCGGCAGGAAAACCGAATGCACCTCGGGCCCTCGATCAGGAACGCGCGTCACGGTTGGGACTGGCCCCTGTGTTTTCCCTTTCCAACACCGTGCTCCCATTGAAGCTTCGACCACCCGCGTGAGCAGCTTCCCAAAACCTTCGCTGGCCGACCATTTCAGGCGCAACCCGGGACATGCCCTCTTCTGGATCGGATTCGTTTTCACGATCCTGATCATCCCCATGAATCCGCTGCTGATGGTGTCCGACAGCTTAAAGCGGTTCCGCAGCGCATCTTGGATCATCGGAGGTGAAAACCCGGGAGGGTTTCTTCCTGGGGTGGGTGGCGCGACACACTACTGGTATGGACTGGGTCAATCCCTGGTCTTCATTCCATTCGACCGCGCCCTATCCGCCCTGGGTGTCACCAACCTCGTCACGCGCTATTCGGTGACAGCGCGTCTCCTCTATCCCCTGACGAACGGACTGGTCCTCGTGCTGTCGTGGGACGCACTCCGGCTCCTGGGTTTCCGCAGCCGCCACTGCGTCCTCGGAACCCTCGTGACACTGGGAGTGACAACTCTTCCTTTCCATTTCCAGAACAACCAGGAGAACCCCCTGACACTCGTCTGCGCCCTCACCGCCCTTGTCGGGATCCTTCGCTGGAACGACTCGGGTTCGCTTCTATGGCTGAATCTCGCCTGCGCAGCGCAGGCGGAAAGCATCCTGATCCGGGTCACCAATCTCGCCTATGTCCTACCGCTATTCGGACTACCCCTGCTCTCGCGGCTTCTCGACCGGTCACGTCCGCTGGACCCCGGAAGAGAATTCCGGCAGACGGCCCGACTTGCCACCGTGGCGATTCCTTGGTTGGTGGTCGCTTTTGCGGCCGATCGATGGTGGCAGTTGGTGCGCTTCGGCACCTGGAGCGGCACCTACATGACCATCTTCCAGAACTGGGCCACGTCCAATTTCGGGGGGCTACCGAAGGGCTTCCCGTTCTCCGTGCCGTTCCGTGACGGCCTCGTCCTCCAGCTCGTCTCACCAGGAAAGGGTGTGTTGTTCTACGAGCCGTTGCTGGTGGCCGCGATCGTGTTCGGGCTGTCGCCATGGAGCCGATCGAGTCCCCGAACACGGGCGCTGGTGCTCACCGGGGTGGTGGCCACCCTCGGGACGATAGTGGGACTGGCACAGTTCTACTACTGGGATTCGGAACCCAACTGGGGTCCTCGCTATCTGGCCAGCACCGCGTTCCTGGCAGAACTTCCCCTTGCGGCGTGGGTTGTCTCCCAGCTGCCAAGGGGAGCGTGGCGGACCCGGATTCTTGCAGGAGTCGCCGGGTGTCTCCTTGTCGTCCAGATCTCGGGAATCTGGTGGCCCGGCTACCATGAGAATGTCGAATGTGTCCACCGCAAGGGTCCAGAACACGTGAGACGCACCTCGGAGTTCTACACCCGTGGCCTTCCACTGCAGGAGCCGGATGGACACACGGACTGGCGATTCATCGACAGGCCTAAGGGGGTCATCGCCGACCTCTGGCGACAGATGACCCTGCCAGGTGATGCATGGGTGGCCGGAAATCCTCCCATGCGCATGGTCTGGGTCACTGGAGAGTTGAAGAGCCTCAGCCCAGCGAGTCGCTGGGCGATCCGCTTGGTCTGGTTGGCAGGGCTCGGCCTGGTCTTCTGGCTCGCCCGGGAAGCCCTCCTCGGTGAACCGAAATCGAGGGAGTCGGAGACCCCGGATCCAATGCCTCTCTGAGGACTACAGACCACTCCCTGGTACCCACATCGTCACCAGAGTGTCACGACATTTCCAAGGCACCCCGGGATCGCCAAGCCGAGGGGCTGCATGCCAGGGTCTTGATCATGTCCCGAACCGTGTGCCTTCTCATCGGCCTAATGCTGCTCTGGCCCCTGCCCGGACACGCTCAAACACTTCGGACCAACCTCTTCCAGTCCGGCCAGGGGGGCTATCCCCGCTACCGCATCCCGGCCCTGACCCGCACCACCCAAGGCAGCCTCCTCGCCGTCTGCGAGGCCCGGACCCGCACGGATTCCGACTGGTCCCATACCGATCTCCTGTTCCGCCGCTCCACCGATGGCGGGAAGATCTGGTCCACCGCCAGCCGGATCGTCCCCACCCCGCCCAACCTGACCCGCAATCCCGTAGCCCTCGCCCACCGCCAGGGCACCGCCGAGGAACGCACCCTCCACAACCCGGTCCTCATCTCCACCCGAGATGGCACCGTCCACCTGATCTTCGGCGCCGAATACAACCGGGTCTTCCACAGCCGCAGCACCAACGACGGTGCCTCCTTTGGGCCAGCCCAGGAACTGACCTCAGCCTGTGACACCCTTCGCCCCCGCTACGACTGGAAGGTCGTGGCCCCCGGACCCGGTCACGGACTCGAACTCAGTGCCGGCCGCCCCGGCAAAACCAATCCCCTCGCGGGACGACTCGTGGTTCCCATCTGGCTCTCCCCGGGAACCCATGGCAGCGGACACCATCCCTCAGGCATCGCCACGCTGATCAGCGACGATCACGGCAGCACCTGGAAGGCCGGGGACCTCATTGCCACGGATCCGGATCCAATCGCAGACCCCAGCGAAGCCACGCTCGCCGAACTCGCGGACGGACGAGTCCTGCTCAACGTCCGCAACGAATCACCCGGACTGCGGCGCGCGATCACCACCAGCCCCGACGGCGCCACCGGGTGGACGCCTCTGAAGCGGTCCGACTCCCTGTTCGATCCCACCTGCGCCGCAAGCCTGATCCGGGTCCCCGGGAATCCTCGCGAAGCCGCGGCGACACTCGTCTTCACGAACCCGGACAACCGGCCCGGTTCCTCCCCAAATGCCGCCGGCTCCCGCGACCGTCGCGGTCTCACCGTGCGTCTCAGCGCCGATGACGGACAGACCTGGCCCCTCCACCGCGTCCTGGATCCAGGTCCCTCCGGCTACAGTGACCTCGCCGCAGGACCCGACGGCTCGCTCTGGTGCCTCTACGAGAACAGTCCCGACAGCCCGCTGAGCTACGCCGCGCTGACGCTGGTCCGCATCGACCTCGACTGGATCTTCGGCGAAGACCTGCGATCCAGCACCAACGGATTTGTTTCGCTGTTCAACGGCCGCAACCTCGACGGCTGGGTGAACATCAACTGTGCCCCCGAAACGTGGCGGGCCACCAACGGAGTCATCGCCTGCACCGGCGAACCGATCGGGGAACTCCGGACCACCCGGATGTACCAAAACTTCATCCTCGAGCTCGAATGGCGACACCTGAAGCCCAAGGGCAATGCCGGGGTGTTTGTCTGGGCCGATGCGATCACGGCAAAGGGGCAACCCTTCCACCGGGGCGTCGAAGTCCAGGTCCTCGATGGACTCGAGAGCGAGTGGTACACCTCCGACGGCGACGTCTTCCCGATCCACGGCGCGCGGCTCACCCCACTGTATGGCTGGGGCGGCGACCGAGCCTTCCCGGTCACCCGACGCATGCGGCCCTCGCCCGAGTGGAACCACTACCGGATCACCTGCATCGACGGACGCCTCACCCATGCCGTGAACGGCCAGGTGGTCACCCGCGGGGTCCAGGGCAGCCCACGCAAGGGCTACATCTGCCTCGAATCCGAGGGCTCCCCCATCGAATTCCGGCATCTCCGGATCCAGGAACTCCCCGCAGCCACCGCACTGGCACCGGACGACATCGCGGAACCCGACGTCGGCTTCCAGTCGCTCTACACCGGCATGGACCTGCGCGGATGGACTGCGAAGCCCGAGGTGATGCATCACTGGAAGGCGAACGACTGGACCCTTGAGCACGACGGCAAGACCGATGGGGATTCCGGCACGCTGTGGTCCGACCCGGAGCATGGGGATTTCGAGATGATCGTGGATTGGAGGTATCCGGACGACGGACCGGGCGAAGGGGCCGTTGTGCTCCGCGGGGATTCCAAACGTGCTTTGACACTCTCAGGCAAAGGGTCCAAGGCCTGGCACCGCACCCGGATCACCCTACGTGGCAATCGGGTCTCGATGACCGTCGATGGCGTCGAAACGGTGAGCGACCCACTTCACGAAGGAATTGCCTCGTCTGGTCGGATCGGACTCCGCCCCGCGGGTCGCGCGATGCAGTGGGCGAACGTGTTCGTGCGACGGCTGGATTGAGGGGGGCAGCCGAGCGTCCGTGATTCCCAGAGCCCGAGGCCTATCACGCCTGGGGTGGGGAGACGCCGGAGCGCCCAGATGCCGCAGGGCACTGCGGCACCCACCGGCCTGACGGCCCTGGGAATTGGAGCAATGAGTCCACCGCTCGGAACCTCCCCTTTTCAATTCAACGGACGCCCGTAACGTCGGCCCATGATTCCACGGGGGACGCTGCTTACCGCCATCGCCTGCCTTGGTTTGGGCCTCTGTCTCACTACACTCGAGGGCGCGGACAAATCCCAACGCCGTCCCCAGAGCCCTGCCACTTCAAAGAAGGGCTCCACCAACCCCGCTACCCCACAGGGTTTCTCCACCGCCGAGCTCGTCAATCGGGTCAAACCCAGCCTTGTGGTGCTGTCCACCCGCAGCCGCGGGGGGGCCGGCGAGGGCGTCGGGACCGGATTCGTCATCGACCCCTCCGGACTCGTCGCCACCAGTCTCCACGTCGTGGGGGAATCCCAACCCGTCACCGCACGACTCGCCTCGGGTGAGACCGTCGAGGTCCTCGGACTCCACGCCTTCGACCGCCATGCCGACCTCGCCATCCTGCGCGTCGCCGCCACCAATCTCCCCGCCCTGACCCTTGGTGATGACTCCGCCCTCGCCACCGGGGCGGAGGTCGTCGCCATGGGCAACCCCCTCGGCCTCGAGAACTCCGTCGTGGCCGGGGTGTTGTCGGGTCGACGCATCTTCGACGAGATCGAGATGCTCCAGCTCGCCATGCCGATCGAGCCCGGAAACTCGGGCGGCCCCC
>VHCG01000080.1 GCA_016871805.1 Verrucomicrobiota bacterium | reverse complement strand
GATCTGCGAAAGTCCTTCGTCGCGCCCGACGGGTCGCGTCACGAGGTGGTCCACATCCCGGAGTTTCGGCTCGGGTCGCGGTCCCAGCTGGCCCTGAGTGGCGAGAGCGGAACCGGCAAGACGACGTTCCTCCACCTGATCGCGGGCATTCTGACACCGGATTCGGGATCGATCCTGTTCGACGGTCGGGACGTGGCCCGTCTCTCTGAGTCGGATAGGGACCGTCTCCGAGCGGGTGCGATCGGCTACATCTTCCAGACCTTCAACCTGCTCCAGGGTTTCACCGTGCTGGAGAATGTCCTGCTCGGGATGGCGTTCGGACCCGGGGCAGATCGCACGCGCGCTCTGGAGCTGTTGGGACGGGTCGGACTTGCCGAACGGATCCACCATTATCCGCGCCAGCTCTCCACCGGTCAGCAGCAGCGGGTGGCGGTGGCTCGTGCGTTGGCGAACCGTCCCAAGCTCGTGCTGGCCGACGAACCCACGGGCAACCTGGATCATGCCAATGCACGGGCCGCCCTGGCGCTGATCCGCGAGGCGTGCACCGAGAATGGCGCAGCCCTCTTGTTGGTGAGTCATGACCGCGAGGTTCTCGGGGCGTTTGAGACGACCGCGTCGCTGGGGACCCTGAACGCGGCGGCGGGACAGGGAGGTGTCCGATGACGCTGCCGCTCCTGGTCCGGAGGAGTCTGCGGCAGCACCTGCTGTCGACACTGGTCACGGTCGTCTCGATCGCCCTGGCCGGGGGGCTGCTGATGGCGGTCTGGGTGGTGAAGGACCAGTCACGGTCGACCTTCACCGGGCAGAGCGGCGGATGGGACGCGGTCCTGGGGGCCCGGGGTGCGAAGCTGCAGCTGGTCCTGAACGCGATCTTCCACCTCGAGGCCTCGCCCGGGAACATCACGTTCGACGACTATGAAGGAATCCGGACCAACCGGGCGGTGGCGGTGGCGGTGCCGATCGCGGTGGGGGACAACTACCGGGGGTATCGGCTGGTGGGGACCACGACCAACCAGTTTGAGGTCGAGTATTCCAAGGGGCAGCGTTTCCGTCTGCAGCCCGGCGGGCGGCTGTTCGACGACGGCTTCCGCGAGGCGGTGGTGGGCAGCTTCGCGGCGAGGAAGCTGGGGCTGACGATCGGCAGCGAGTTCAGGCCCTTCCACGGACTCAATTTCGATCCGAAGGCCCAGCACGAGGAGACCTATGTCGTGGTCGGCGTCCTCGAGCCGTCCAACACCCCGGCCGACCGGGTGATCTGGATCCCCCTTGCGGGGTTGCAGAACATGGGAGGGCACGATGCCGCGACGGCGACCGACGTCAGCGCCGTGCTCGTGAGGCTCCGGTCCCCGATGGCGGGACAGCAGCTGGACATGCTCTACAACCGGCAGGGGAACCGCATGACCTTTGCGTGGCCGATCGCCAAGCAGATGGCCGACCTGTTCGAGAAGTTTGGTTGGTTTGACGCCGTCCTGGCCATGGTGGCCTGGTTGGTTGCCCTGGTCGCGGTTGGGGCCGTCCTGGCCAGTCTCTACAACTCGATGCACAGCCGTCGACGAGACCTCGCCATCCTCCGGGCGCTTGGGGCCCGTCGCAGGACGATCTTCGCGGCCATCATCCTCGAGTCGGCCACCATTGCCGCGCTTGGGATGGGCCTGGGCTTTCTCGTCTATGCCATGATCCTGGGGGCTGCGGCCGCAGTGATCCGATCCCAGACGGGGGTGGTCCTGGATCCCTGGCAGCCGGCGTGGGTCTGGCTCTGGGCTCCGATCGCAATGGTCCTGCTTGGCGCCCTGGCGGGGGTCCTGCCGGCGATCAAGGCCTACCGGACCGACGTCGCCGGCGGGTTGGTTCCTGAGTCCTGATGCCGGGGAGGTCGCGCGTTTCCTCTGAAAAAGCTGCTGGGAATCGCGGGGGCGGTTTCCTAGTTTCCCCACAGGAATGTCCAAGGCATCCCGATCCACATCCGACACCACGGCATCGTCCCCGGCCCCGGCCGGAGAGGTGCCCTTCGAGAAGGCCTTGGCGGATCTCGAGGCAATCGTGGAGCGGATGGAGTCCTCCGAGCTGCCCTTGGAAACCCTGTTGGCCGAATTCGAACAGGGCACCCGACTGGCCCGCATCTGCCAGACTCAGCTCGCCGCCGCCGAGATCCGGATCCGCCAGTTGGAGAAGGATCTGGGAGGCGAGTTGCAGACCCGCCCGGCCGATCCTGGTGTGGAGGAGCGCGGATGACCCCGCCTGAGGGCTTGCTCCCGGTCGCCTGCACGCCATTCTCCGACCCCGTTTCTGAACTGCATGAGTCGCTACCTCGACATGGTTGATCACCCGTCCCACGTGCGGAAGCTCACCCCGGACCAGCTCACCGAGCTGGCGGCTGACATCCGCAATGAGCTCATCACCAAACTCGCCAAGAACGGCGGCCATCTCGGTCCCAACCTCGGTGTGGTGGAGCTCACGATCGCCCTCCACCGCTGCTTCGAGACGCCACGCGACAAGTTTGTCTGGGACGTCAGCCACCAGGTCTACGTCCACAAGCTCCTCACGGGCCGGAAGGACCGGTTCCACACGATCCGGACGACGGACGGTCTGAACGGTTTTGCCCTCCGCACCGAGAGTGAACACGACTGCTATGGGGCCGGTCACGCGGGCACGGCACTGTCGGCCGCCTTGGGCATGTGCGCGGCGCGGGATCAGCGAGGGACCGGCGAGCATGTGGTCTGTATCTTCGGGGACGCGGCACTCACCAACGGCATCTCCTTCGAGGCCCTGAATAACATCGCCGGGACCACCCGGAAGTTCATCGGCATCCTCAACGACAACGAATGGTCGATCGCCAAGAATGTCGGTGCCATTGCCACCTACCTGGGCAAGCTGACGACCAATCCCCGCTACAACCGCCTGCGCGAAGACTTCGGGCACTGGCTCCGGAAGCTGCCGCAGGGTGAGGTCGTGTCGATGTTGGGCCAGAAGGCCGAGGAGGCGATCAAGGGCGCCGTGAGTTCACTGGGTCTCCAGCACACCGGATCGACCCTGGATTCGGACGGAAAGGGCGGGCATGGCTCGGCCCTGCTGTTCGAGGAGTTCGGGATCCGGTATCTCGGGCCCATCGATGGCCACAATCTTCCGCAGCTCATCAGCACGCTGGAGTTTGCCAAGACCTGCAATGAGCCGGTGGTCATCCATGTGTTGACCCAGAAGGGCCGTGGGTTTGAGGCGGCCTTGAAGCAGCCCGAGAAGTTCCACGGCCTCGGACCCTACGATGTCCAGACCGGCCAGACCCCGGCACCGAAGCCCGGCTCCCCGCCGATGTGGCAGGAGGTCTTCGGCCGGACGATGGTGAAGCTGTGTGCCCAGAACAAGAATGTCGTCGGTGTCACCGCCGCCATGCCCACGGGCACCAGTCTCAAGCTCCTCGATCAGGCCTTCCCCAAGCAATACTATGATGTGGGCATCGCCGAGGAGCATGCGGTGATCTTCGCGGCCGGCATGGCCACGATGGGGTTCCGCCCGGTGGTGGCCATCTACAGCACCTTCCTGCAGCGGGCCTATGACTGCATCCACCATGATGTCTGCCTCCAGGACCTGCCGGTGGTCTTCTGCATGGATCGGGCAGGACTGAGCGCCAACGATGGTCCGACCCACCACGGTCTCTTCGACATCTCCTACCTGCGCTGTCTGCCCAATCTGATCGGCATGGCTCCCGCCACCGAGGACGAGCTGCAGGACATGATGTTCACGTCGACCTTCCAGCAGCACCCGGTGGCCATTCGCTATCCCCGCGGCAATGCAGAGGGCGTCCCGATCAAGGAACAGCCGGTCGTCATTGAAATGGGCAAGGCAGAGGTGGTCCGTCACTTCGCCGACGTCCTGGGTGCGCGAAAGGTCTCCCTCTTTGGCCTTGGTCCCATGCTGCGCCTCGCCAGGGAGGCGGCCGACCGTCTTGCGGCCGCCGGCTGGGACGTCGCCGTGATCAACCCGCGCTTCTTCAAGCCGCTCGACCGCTCCGTCCATGAGTACTATGGCCGGACCTCGGACGTGGTAGCTACCCTGGAGGATCATGTGGCCATGGGTGGGTATGGTTCGGCGGTGCTCGAGACTCTGAACGAGGCGGGTGTCCACACGCCGGTGGTTCGGTTGGCTTGGCCCGACGTGTTTGTCGAGCATGCGAGTTCCGTCGACTACCTCCGGCAGAGGCATGGGCTGACCGTTGAGAAGCTGGTCGAGGACATCCTCGCGCAGGCCGAGGGGTCGGCCGCCCGTCCGTCCTCGGTGGCTGCGGCCGTCTGATCCGGCGGCGTCTGGGCCCACCCCGGCGGATCCCCGTCGGGATCTTGTGTCGATCCATTCCGCGCCAGGGTGTGCCCCGAAAACCTGCTGGGCGGTGCCGGCGTCCCAGGATCGACCCTCCGCAGTGCGACGGTGTCTGCCCTGTCTGCCGGGTTTTCTGAGGAACTCGAGAATTCCTGAAAGATCGACGCCTCCGGTGTCGTTCGTGCTGGGGTAGGGGATTTGTCAGGTCCCCATCCTGAAGGTTCGCCGACACCTGCTGCCGAGGATTGAACAAAGCAGTGGGCCGGCGGTCCTTCATCGTGGAATCAGCACCATGAAGACCCATTTGCCGTCCAAAAAATCGCCGTCGCGGATCCCCAGTTCCCATCCGAATGCTCCAGTGTCCCGGGTTGGTGCCCCGACCCACAGGTCAGCGGCCCGTGTCCCGACCCGAGCCCGGTTGGCCCACGTCCCGTCTCCGCGCCTCAAACCGCCCGCTTCCAGGTTGAGGCATGCGGGGGGACGGCCCGTTGTGATCGGGGCCGTCGAGGTCCCGAGGGTGTTTTCCGATGCGGCTTCGGCTCCCGCCGACCGGGAGGCTGCACCGGCCGTGGAGAGGGCGTTGCCTCGTTGGGACGAGAACTCATCCCTGAGGCTCTACCTGCGTGATGCGGTGGAAACCCCGCTTCTGACACCGGCGGAGGAGGTCCAGCTGGCGCACCGGGTGCAGGCCGGGGACGCGGCTGCCCGGGAGCATATGATCAAGGCCAACCTGCGCCTCGTGGTGAAGATTGCCCGGGAATACGAGGACTACGGCCTGCCGCTGCTCGATCTGGTGAACGAGGGGAACATCGGCCTGATGCGCGCTGTGGAGCGGTTCGACCCCACCAAGGGGGCCAAGCTTTCGACCTATGCGGCCTGGTGGATCAAGCAATCCATCAAGCGGGCCCTCTCCAACCAGGTGAAGGCCATCCGACTGCCGATCCACCTGGTCCAGCAGATCGCGCAGCTGCGTCGCGCCGAATCGGCCTTTGAGGCCAGGAACGGCCGTCCTGCCCGGGATTCGGAGCTGGCGGCGGTGCTGGGGGTTGGGGAGGACGACATCCAGCATTGGCGGGAGAGTGCCACGGTGGGCACGACGTCGCTCGAGGCACCTCTCGGGACCGATCCTGATGCCGGCCGCGTGGCAGATCTGGTCCCTGACGAGAACGCCCAGATGCCGTGGAGCGGGGTGAGTGAGGAGACCAACGCCGAGCTCATCCGCCAACTCGTGGGAACCCTGAACGCCCGGGAACAGCGGATCCTTCAGGAGCGGTTCGCCCTCAATGGAGGGGAGCCCCGGACCCTCGAGGAGATCGGAGTCGATTTCGGCCTGACCCGGGAGCGCATCCGTCAGCTCGAGGCGGTGGCCTTGAAGAAGCTCCGGGACCGGATCGAGAGCCGGGAACGGATGGCCAACCGGTGAGCGGTCTCGGGTGGGTTCGAGCCGGGCGGGACATGGAGTCCCGCCCGTTTCGTTTGCCGTGTTTTGGCTGGCAGGACTCGCCCTGTGAAGGCACTCTCAGCTTCAAATGAACCTTTCGAAGTGGATCATCCTCACCGCTGTGGTCGTGCTGGGGTTGATCGGCTCGGGTTGCGGTGGGCTTCAGGGAAGCCACAGCGTCTCTCCGGCCACCTTCTTCATGCCTGGGCTCAGCGGGCAGCCCGCTCCGACCTCTCCCGTGGCCGTCGCTTCGGAACCCATTCATCCTTGATCCTTCCATGCGTTTTCCGTTCGCGCTGACCGCCAAGATCGCCAAGCACATCGTCGGACATCGCCTCCGTGGCACCCCGAAGTTCGCGATGGTCCTGCAGCTGGAGCCGCTCCACACCTGCAACCTCACCTGCACCGGCTGTGGACGCATCCGTGAGTATTCCACCAGCCTGAAGGACATCGTCCCGCTCGAGCAGTGTCTCGCTGCCGCCGCCGAGTGCGATGCTCCGATGGTGTCGGTCTGCGGCGGTGAGCCCCTCATCTACCCCAAGATCGAGGAGCTGGTCGCCGGTCTCCGGGCCCAGGGCCGCATCATCTACATCTGCACGAACGGCGTGTTCATGCGGAAGAAGATGCGGGACTACATGGCCGCCCATTTTGGTCCCGCCCTGGAGCCGAAGCTGGTCCAGCTCGTCGAGGCCGGACTCGTCACGGAGAAGGAGGCCGAGTCGATCCGCAATGCCGACGCCGCTGCGCGGAGCAAGGTGACCATCCAGCCCAGCAAGTGGCACTATTGGAACGTCCATGTCGATGGTCTGGAATACACCCACGACCTCATCGTCGAGCGTGAGGGGGTCTTCAAGGAATGCGTCGCCGCGATCAAGATGGCCAAGATCCTCGGCTATCAGGTCGCCACGAACACCACGGTCTACCGCGAGACCAATCCCTCCGAGCTGGAGGAGATGTTCCGGTTCCTGAGCTCCCTCGGGTGCGATGGACACACGATCTCGCCGGGATACGACTACGACGCCGCCAAGAAGGACATGGTCAAGCGCCTCGGCCGGGACCCCAAGGAGTTCTTCCTGACCCGGGACCTGACCCGCCAGAAGTTCAAGGACATCGAGCGTTGGGGTGAGCTGTTCACGATCTTTGGAACCCCGGTTTATCAGGAGTTCCTTGCTGGGAAGCGCGAGCTGACCTGCACGGCCTGGGCGATCCCCACCTTCAATGTCCGGGGATGGAAGGCGCCCTGCTACCTCATGACCGACGGGCACTATCCCTCCTACCAGGAAATGCTCGAGAAGGTCGACTGGGAGAAGTACGGCGTTGTTGATGGCGTCGCGCGGGATCTGCGGTGCGAGAACTGCATGGTCCACTGTGGTTATGACCCCAGCGGGGCCCTGAGCAACAAGCCCCGGGATACCTGGATCAACTTCAAGTACAACTTCCTCCCCCGCCCGGCCCCGTTCCCCGCCTCCCCTGAACTGGAGTCGAGGGCCCACAACGGTGTCACCATCGGCAAGGGCCACCTCGCCGAGGCCAAGGCTGCCGTCAGCAAGGAAATGGCGGGCGCCAAGTCGGTCTACCAACGCAACGGCCACCACGATCACGCGGGGACCGATGCCGGATCCGACACCACCCAACGCGACGAGCTGCTCGGCAAGATCCGGGAGGCCGGCAAGATCGAGCTGAAAAACGACTAGCGTCGTCTGGGTTGTCGCACCGGATGTTCCTGAGGCCTACACCCGTGAACTGGACGGGCTCTCCATCACCTTCACGGGGTTGAAGGATCTCAGGACGGCCCCATGACAGCGCGGTCGACTCCTTGGGGCTGTCAGGATGCGGGGTGAATTGCGTCCGGAGAAACAGGTTTCCACTGGCCTTCTGCGAGATCCCCAAGCTTCAGGGCTCCGATGCGGGTTCGATGCAGTCCGAGCACAGGACATCCCTGGCTTGCGAACATCCGCTTCACCTGGTGGTAGCGGCCCTCGGTCAGCTCGATTCGCGCATTCCGGAGTCCCAGGATCTCAAGTCGTGCTGGCAGACACGGTTTCGTCTCGCCCTCCAGGACGAGCGTTCCGGAGGCGAACAGCGCTTCGAGGCCCTTCGGAAGGTCCGCGTCGACCGTCACCTCGTAGAGCTTTGGGACATGATGGCGTGGGGACGTCCACTCGTGGATCAGATCGCCCTGATCGGTCAACAGCAGCAGCCCTGTGGCATCCTTGTCGAGTCGCCCGACCGGGCTCACGACCGGGTTCCGGGCCGTCCACCTGGGCGGCAGGATCTCGAAGATCGTGGGGCGATCGTTTGGATCGTGGCTGCAGGTGTAGCCCGCCGGCTTGTGGAAGGCCACGAGCAGGCCGTCCGGGAACTCAACGGGTTGGTCATCCACCAGGACCTCACTCGCGAGGACCCGTTCGGACGGATCGTCGAGGATCTCTTCGCCCCGCAGGACCCGTCCCCTCCTGAGCCAGGCACGGGCCTCGCTTCGGCTGCAGTAGCCAAAGCGGGACAACAGCTGGTCGACCCGCAGCCGCTGGGGTTTCGAACTCATTTCGGATCCGTCCAGGAGAACCGCCGCATCCCGGATGGGTTACAGGATCAGCCGTCCTAGCAGATAGGCGAGCAGTCCCGTCGCCGGCAGGGTCAGCACCCAGGCCCAGAGGATCCGTTCGACCACGGCAAGATTCAGCGACCGGAAGCGTCGAGCACATCCGACGCCCATGATGCTGGTGGTGATGGCATGGGTGGTGGATACGGTCATCCCAAGCTGACCGGTGACGGCGAGCAGGGTGGCGGCGGTGGTTTCGGCCGCAAATCCATGGACCGGCTGGAGCTTCACCATCTTGTGCCCCATGGTCTTGATGATCCGCCAGCCTCCTGCCGCGGTGCCGGCGCCCATGGTCAAGGCGCACACGATCTTGATCCAGGAGGGTACGTCGGGTGCGAGTCCCTTGACCTTTTTGGCGGCCGCGGGAAGGCCAGGCTTGCCGGCCTTCTGGGCCTTTTCGGACTCCGACTTGAGGGACTTCATCCAGTCGGTGGGCTTCGCAGCCACCATGGGGCCCAGGATCGGCAGCTTCGGGGCCCAGCGGGCCTTCTCGCGTTGGACTGCCTTGTCGTGGGTTGCCTTGGCCCGTTTGGCTTCCTCCTCGGCGGATGCACTGTCACCGGCAGCCAAAAAGGCCTGGTGGGCGAGGGCATGGAAGGCCTCTTTGAATTCACCGGTTGAGAGCTTCTGGGCCTCGGACGAAAGGATCCGCGCACTGTCCGCCGGGGACACGGTCCCCTTCTCGAGGGCCACGATCTGCTGTTCGGAGATCTTGGACTTGTCCATGCGGAGGAACCCAAGGCCGTCCGGCAGGGTGTCGAGAGTCCCCGCGGTCGTGGCGGTGACGAGCGCGAGGGTGATGATGCCCATGGTCTTCTGCGCGTCGGCCAGGCCGTGGGCGAAGCCCATGTAGCCGGCGCTGGCGAGCTGAAGCCTGCCAAACGTCGAATTGACCCAGGCGGGCCGGGCCCGCATCAGCAGCAGGTAGAGAAGCGACATCAGGATCAACCCCGCGGTGAACCCGATCAGAGGTGAGGTCACCATAGGAATGATGACCTTGTGCAGAACGCCCTCGTGCTTCGCCACGCCCTTGTCGTCGAATTTGGTCACCGACCACAGGATGGCGCCCCAGTTTCCCTTGGCCGAAGCCAGGGTTGCCCCGCATAGCCCCCCCACCAGGGCATGGGTGGAGCTGCTGGGCAGGCCCAGCCACCAGGTCAGCAGATTCCAGACGATGCCGCCCAGCAGGGCGCACACGATGGTCTGGTTGGTCACGAACTGGGAATCGACCAGTCCCGAGGAGACCGTCTTCGCCACGGCATGGCCCACCAGGGCGCCGACCAGGTTGGTCCCGGCCGCCAGGACGATGGCCTGGCGCGGGGTGAGGATCTTCGTGGAGACGACGGTGGCAATGGAGTTGGCCGTATCGTGGAACCCGTTGATGTACTCGAACACCAAGGCCACGACGACGACCGTCAGAAGCAGCGTCATGGCTCAGGAGTTTTTCAGGACCACGTGGAAGATCACATTCCCAACGTCTCGGCACCGGTCGATCACCTTCTCCAGCAGGTCATAGAGATCCTTCTTAGAGATGACCGTGACGGGATCCTGCTTGCCCGAGTAGAGCGAACGGAGCAGCTCCAACATCAGCTTGTCGGCCTCCCCCTCGAGGTATTGAAGCTTCTCGTTCTGCTCCTTGATCGACTCGATCCCGGGGGAGCTGCGGAGGGCGCGGGTCATCTTGAGCACCGTCTCCGTTGCCTGTTCCAGCAGCTGCATCTGGCGGGAGAAGTCCTCGGCGTGGAACCGATCCGGGCTCAGGAGGAGCCGCTCGCAGAACTTCTCAAGCGTCTTCGGGATCTTGTAGAGGGCGATCGCGAGTGCTTCGATGTCCTCTCGCTCAAGTGGCGTCACAAAGGTCTGGGTCAGCGCCTCGCGGATCTCCTCGGTGATCCGTTTGTCCTTTTTCCGAAGAAGGGCGAACTCATCGAGAGGCGATTGGCCCTTAGCCGGATTGATCAGGGTCGACTTGATCAGGTCGACACTCTCGCGGGCCTCCCGGGCGGATTGCTCGAGAAGGTCGAAGAACAATTCGCTACGACCGAAGAATCGTTGCAACGAGAACATGTAAGTCAGGCTATGGATGTGGGTTTCGCGCCGCTCGACAAAAGTTGTTCAACTTCTTCACAACGAGGTTCGTTTGTTACGAAATTGTGTCGATAATGCGACAAATCCTCGTCATCTCGGATATCCATTACGCCTCGGACGGGGAGGCGGCGCGGTGCGGGCATGAGGCACGGGTGATTGAAAATCCGTTGCTGAGGAGGGCGAGCCAGATGTTGCGGCATTGGATCTGGCTGCGTGAACCGCATGGGCACAACCACCGGCTCCAGCGGTTGATCGAGGCAAACCGCCTCCCGGATCGGGTCGTGGCCAACGGGGACTTCTCTCTCGACAGCGGATTCATCGGGGTGAGCGACCCGGAGGCCTACGAGAGTGCCCGCCTTGCCCTCGAACAGCTTCGTGAGGCGTACGGATCCCGCTTGAGGACCACCCTCGGAGATCACGAGCTGGGCAAGAAAAGCCTGTTTGGAGGGGCGGGTGGGGTGCGCCTTGCGAGTTGGGAACGGGCTGTCGGTGGTCTGGGAATTCCCGGGTTCTGGTGCGAGCAGATGGGCCGGTTCGTGCTGGTCGGATTGGCCTCGACCCCCCTCGCCCTCCCGGTGTTCCTGCCGGAGATGCTTCCCTCGGAAACCGAGGCGTGGCGTCGGATCGCCGACGGGCTGTGGGCACAGGTCCGGGAGACCTTCGGCGGTCTGGAGCCCGGACAGAGGGTGGTCCTCTTCGTCCATGATCCCTCGGCGCTGCCGTTTCTGTCGGAACTCCCGGAGGTGCGGGCTCGGATGGACCAGATCGCGTGCACCGTGGTGGGGCACCTGCACACCCCGGCCGTGTTCCGACTTGGATCCCACCTCGCCGGGATGCCGGTCATCCCCTTCCTGGGCAACACGGTCCGGCGCTATTCGACCGCTCTCCGACGCGCGGGCGTATGGAAGGAGTTCCGCACGGTCCTGTGTCCCTCTCCGAGCGGGATCCAGCTCCTCAAGGACGGTGGATGGCTGGAGCTGCGGTTGTCGGACACTGGCGAGGTTGAAGTGGTCCGGAAAAAACTGCCTTGGGACGTTTGAATGACGGCCGACGGCGGTATCTCTGGGGTGCTGGTGTGAACAGGGGTTTCCTGTTTCGTAACCTCGAAGCCATGAGACCGTCGCGCCGAGGAAGCCATGGTCGGAAGCTCAGGGGTGGTCCCTGGGCTTTAAATTCACCATGGAAATCACCACTACTTGGAAGCGTCTCGTCGGAGGGGCCGCTGCCTTGATCTCGGGCCTGGCCCTGGGTCATCAGGTCGCCGCCGACGTCGTCAACGTGCCCGCAGGATACCTCACGGGCGAGGTGTCCTGGAAGAGCACCAACACCTACATCCTTCAGGGATTCGTCTACGTTGTCGACGGAGCGACCCTGCGGATTGAACCTTTT
>VHCG01000079.1 GCA_016871805.1 Verrucomicrobiota bacterium | reverse complement strand
CCGGGGGCGTGGAGGAAACTCGCGCGGGATCGGATCCCGGATTTCTGTGATCGTTCCGGAGCCCCGGTCGGCGTTTCCGACGGAACAGTCCCAGAACGTCATCGCCGGCGGACGCTATCTCAGCGGGGACGAGGCGATGCGGACCTTTGCGGTGGGCACGGCATCCACTGTCGAGGTCACGGTGCGGTGGCCCTCCGGAAATCTCAGCCGTCACACGCGGATCCCGGTCGACGTCCTGGTCGAGATCGAGGAGCCCTCGGGCGGTGATGCGACCCGACCTGCAGCAGCCCTGCCGGCATCCCTCCTCCGCTTCGAGGATGTCTCCGACCGTCTGAAGCATTTGGCCACCGATGCGCCGTTCGAGGAGGGGAGCCGCCAGCCCCTCCTGCCCAACGGGCTCGGCCAGCTGGGTCCAGGAGTGTCGTGGGCGGATTGGAATGCCGACGGATTCCCGGATCTCGCGGTCGGGGCAGGACGTTCCGGATCCGTGGGTCTGTTCGAGAACGATCAGCGCGGTGGGTTCCGTCGCATCGAGGATCCCGGTCTGAACCGGCCGTTGGGACGGGATCTGACCACGATCCTGCCGCTCGGGGCGACTCTCCTCTCCGGATCGAGCCACTGGGAGGATGGACAGACCAACGGGGGGATGATCCGGCTGTACGACATGGAGTCGCGTCGGAGCGGGGAGGCCGTTCTTGGGGTCCAGTTCGCCGTGGGTCCGCTGGCCGCGGTCGACCTCGACGGGGATGGTGCGCTGGAGGTGTTCGTCGGTGGACGCGCGCGCGCTGGACGTTGGCCTGAACCGGTGCCGTCGGTGCTCCTGCGCGACGACGGGGGACGCTTCGCCATCGCGGAGCGATTCGACTCCATGGGACGCGTCAGTGGCGCGTGCTTCACGGACATCGATGGGGATGGGGATCCGGACCTGGTGGTCGCGGGGGATTGGGGTCCGATCCAGATCTGGCGGAATGACACGGGTCGGCTGACCCGCACCACGCCGTCGGTCCAACTGGCAGGGGAACGGCTCCCGCTCGACCGGTTCTCCGGGCTCTGGAACAGCGTCACCGCCGGCGATTTCGATGGGGATGGACGCCTGGATCTCGTGGCGGGGAACTGGGGGCTGAACAACGCGTGGGTGGCAGCGCTGCCCCCATCGGAGCGTCCCTCGATCGTCGGCATGTCGGCACCGCCGCGTCCCTTGCGCCGGTTGTACTGGGGTTCGTTCGGCGGGGTCACGGGCTTCGACTTGGTGGAAGCCCTGCCGGGGGCCGATGGCGATCTGCCCGCCCGGGAGCTGCCGATGTGGTCGCGGGCGTTTCCCTGGATCCGGGATGCCGTGCCGACCTATGCGGCCTTCGGGACGATGACGGTGGCCCAGGTGTTCGGGACCCGGTTGGCGGATGCACGGGTGGCGGAGATCACCTGGCTCGCGTCGACCCTGTTCCTGAACCGGGGCGACCACTGGGAGGCACGTCCGTTGCTGGATGTGGCCCAGCTGTCCCCGGTCTTTGGGCTGGCCGTGGCGGATGCCGATGGGGATGGAGCGGAGGATCTGTTCCTCGCGCAGAACTGGTCGCATTCCGATCCGTTGACCGCCCGGGTGGATGCCGGCCGGGGATTGTGGCTACGGGGCGATGGGCACGGAGGATTTCGTCCGCAGCTCCAGACCGGGGTGGCGATCCACGGCGACCAGCGGGGTGCGGCGGTTGCGGACTTCGATCGGGATGGGCGACCCGACCTTGTGGTCTCCCAGAACGGCGCATCGACCCACCTGCTGCGGAATCTCGCCGCCCGCCCCGGACTGCGGGTGGAGGTCGAGGAGGGGGGCGTTCCGGGAAGCTGGGCCGGGACCCAGGTCAGACTGGTGTTCGGTGACCGATCCGGTCCCTGGCGTGAATGGCACCTCGGGGCCGGCTATTGGAGTGTCGACAGCTCAACCCAGGTCCTTGCCCTGCCCGGAACGGCAACAGCAACAGCGGTGGAGGTCCGGAGACCCGGGGGACGTTTGATCCGACATCCGCTCCAGCCTGGGGTCACGGCGCTGGTCGTGGCTCCCGACGGTCAGATCCGCACCTCGCCCTGATCGCCTGCGAACGAGGGTGCCCGGAGCGAGGTTCCCAATCGGTCCTCGGTCCACCAACCGCTGATCAGGCCATCCGCCGGGTCTTCCAACATCGGCACCGTCCAACACCGTTCTTCCTCTTTCACGGGACACCTCCTAGGCTTTGCGGATTCCTGACACCCGTGGAATCGCAGCGCAGGCGGGTCCTGTGAGGCGTTTCTGTCCCGGGACAGGGGACGTTCACACCATTGTTCCATGACCTCCGTCACACAGCTGAAAACCGTCAAGGGCAACACCTCCAACAAGGTCGCCGCCGAGCTCACCCGCACCGGGGGCCTGCTCCGGCTGGCCCCGGCCTGGGTTCCCCGTTCCTTCCTGCAGCCGGGTCTCCGCCTCAAGCTGCATCCCGATGACATCTATGCCTACGGTGCAAACCGTGGCGGCATCGATGAGCGCTGGTTCTCCTCGACGACCGAGGCCGCCAACGAGGGTCGGGTTCCCGACGAGGGGCTGAGCTACGTCGTGGTGGGTTCCGAACGGTTCACCCTCCGCAAGGCGGTCGAGGACTGCGGTGCGTCGATCGTCGGCAAGGCGATCTGGAAGAAATACGGCCGCTGGCCGGTCTACTCCAAGTTCTTCGACAACATGGGCCCCATCCCCCACCACATGCACCAGTCGGCCAAGCAGGCCAAGCTGGTCGGACAGGAGGGCAAGCCCGAGAGCTACTACTTCCCGCCGCAGCACAACAGCGTCGGGAACAACTTCCCGTACACGTTCATGGGACTCGAGCCCGGCACCACCAAGGCGCAGGTCCGCAAATGCCTGGAGGACTGGAACCGGGGCGACAACGGGATCCTCGACCTCTCGAAGGCCTACCGTCTCAAGCCCGGCACCGGATGGCTCATCGATCCCTGCGTCCTGCACGCCCCGGGCAGCCTCTGCACCTATGAGCCGCAGTGGGGCAGCGACGTCTTCGGCATGTACCAGAGCATGGTCGAGGGTCGCTATGTCCCGTGGAGCCTTCTCGTGAAGGACATGCCCAAGAAGTATCACCACGACCTCGACTTCATCGTCGACCAGCTGGACTGGGACAAGAACGTCGACCCGAACTTCAAGGACAACCACTACCTCGAGCCGGTTCCGGTCGCCAACACCCGCAAGGAGGGCTATGTCGACCGCTGGATCGTCTATGGCACCATCGACGGCGAGCAGCTGTTCACCGCGAAGGAGCTCACCGTGGATCCGGGAACGAAGGTCACGGTGAAGGACACCGGGGCCTACGGTCTCATCTGCGTCCAGGGCGTGGGCAAGATCAACGGCCAGCCGCTGAACAGCCCGAAGCTGATCCGGTTCACCGAGCTGACCGAGGACGAATACTTCTGCACGGAGGACGGCGCCAAGGCGGGCGTGACCTTCGAGAACACGAGCGAGACCGAGCCGCTGGTGACCCTCCGCTACTTCGGCCCGGAGGTGAACCCGGATGCCCCGAAGATGGGTGCCTATCGGAAGAACAAGTTCTGAGGCTCAGGTCCCTGGGTTCCCACGAACGGCTGGTGCCAGTGCACCAGCCGTTTTTGTTGTCGGGGTTGCGTCGGATCGGACCCAGATCGAAGTGCGGCTTGCCTGTCGACATGTCCCCCATGCCGACCGAGCAATGTGCCCGGAAGATCCTTCACCGAGAGGACCGTCTGCCTCGCGTTCCTCCGTCACAGGGGATCTGCCCCCAATGCAGCGCCTTATTCCTGGGGGACCATGCCCAAGGCTTGCCGCCGCGAGACGAACGGGTCTTCGATTCGTTGGCAGCTTAAGTGCCTAATAGCCATTTGATTATGCAGTTCGTTTGGGACCAAAACCGGTCGTGGTCCCTGGGGTGCTGGGTGGACCTGGGCCGTCCATTCCGGTCGGCGATTCCAAAACCTCACTTCAATACCCAATGAACCGTAGCCCAAAACAACTGGCGGCCGCCTTGGCGGTCGTCTGGCTCGGCGGTCTCTCCGCCACCCAAGCTGCTGACACCACGCTCCAGGACCTTATCAATGGAGCCTCCATTCGGGTCTTCGACCCGATCAACCACCCGGGAGCCCAGTACGACCTGACGTTCTCCGGGTTCCAGAACGTCACCCAACTCGGGACCCTGGCCGTGCCCTATAACCAGATCTTTGTCTTCCCAATCTGGGGCGGTGTTGGAGGGGCGCAGAACGAGCCCGGACTCCGTTTTCAGTCCGCTCTCTGGACCCTGATAGGACCCGGGCAGACCTATGACCTGAGCTTCGAATTCACCGTCAGCCACACCTTCCTGTCCCCGGTCCTCACGGACAACACGCTGGCGCTGACAGGATCGGCCCTCGGCAGCGGCATAGCCCAGGTGGCCGAAGGGGTCATCAATCCCCTGAACAGCGAGACCCTGGCCAACAAATACGTCTACACCGACGCGCTGGGCAGCCAGCTGGTGGATCACGATGTCTTCGTCGGCGGCCCCTACAGCTCGGTCCAGGTCCGGAAGGACTTCGTCATGAGCACCGGTTCCGCCGAGGGCGCGCGGGTCTTCGTCAGCGACTTCGACCAGACCTTCTCCGCGGTGCCCGAGGCCAGCCCGGGTCTCGCGGGGATCGGACTCGCCCTGCTGGCGGGACGTCAGATGCTCCGTCGCCGTACGACCGTGACCCGCGAGGCGGTCATCGTCTGACAGCCCCCCCCGCGGTCCCGTCGGAAGGTACCGATGGGAACAACGGCAAAGATCTGGAACCCCGGGGTGTCGTCGAGGATCCTCGGGGTTCCAATTTTCATGAGCACCCATCCCGTCCGCTGGGGTTTCCTCGGCACCGCCAACATCGCCCGCAAGAACTGGCAGGCGATCCACAACACCGGCAATTCCGTCCTGACCGCGGTTGCCAGCCGGGACGTCGCCCGTGCCCAGACCTTCATCGGGCAGTGCCAGTCCCAGGTGCCCTTGCCGACGCCGCCCAAGGCGCTCGGCAGCTATGAAGCCCTGCTCGAAAGTCCGGATGTCGATGCGGTCTACATCCCGCTCCCGACTGGACTCCGGAAGGACTGGGTTGTCCGTGCGGCCCGTGCCGGGAAGCACGTTGTCTGCGAGAAACCCTGCGCCCCAACGGCAGCCGATCTCCAGGAGATGATCGGCGCCTGCGCCCAGCACAGGGTCCAGTTCATGGATGGCGTCATGTTCGTCCACAGCGGTCGCATGGAACGCCTGCGTCAGGTCCTCGCCTCCGGCGAGGCGGTGGGGGACATCCGCCGCGTGACCTCGCAGTTCAGTTTCCGCGGGGATGCCGCGTTCTTCACCGACAACATCCGGTCCCGCAGCGGACTCGAGCCCCAGGGCTGCGTCGGGGACCTCGGCTGGTACTGCATCACCTTCGCGCTCGAGGCGCTCCAGGGACGCCTCCCCCACACGGTCATCGGACGCCGACTCTCCCACTTCAGCCATGCCCAGAGCACCGATGTCATTCCATCGGAGTTCTCGGCCGAACTCCTCTACGAGGACGGAGTTTCGGCCTCGTTCTACTGCTCGTTCATCACCGAGCACCAGCAGTGGGCCAGCGTCAGCGGCACGAAGGGCAACCTTCGGGTGTCCGACTTCGTCCTGCCTGTGTTCGGTGCCGAATCATCATTCGAGATCGATCAGGCCCAGTTCCATGTGAAGGGCACCCAGTTCGACATGGAGTCGCACCGCCGCCTCGAGATCGTTCCGGAACACGCGAACAATCATCCGACGGCCCAGGAGACAAACCTCTTCCGGCACTTTGCCGACCAGGTCCGCTCCGGAAAGCTCAACACCCACTGGCCGCAGCGGGCCCTGAACGCCCAGCGTCTGCTCGACGCCTGTCTCGATTCCGCCGCGCGCGGGTCGGCACCGGTCGCGTTCCGGTAGCGGGATGGGATCGGACTGGGAACCTCGACGGGTTCAAGGTCCCCGGGACGATCAGGACTGCCTCGGCCGGTTTGTCTCCGGCATGGGCCGCTTCCAGATCGGCACGACCCGCTTCATCTCGTCGATCAGCCATTGGCCGGCGGCGAAAGCCTCGGCGCGGTGGGGGGAACGGATCTCCAGCCAGAGGCTGGTCTCGCCCGCGGCGACCGGTCCTGTCCGATGGATGAGCCGCACGGAGTCCACCTGGGGCCAGCGGGACTCGACCGCGTCGAAGAGTCGTTCGAACTGGTGGAGCGCCATCGGCCGGAACGTTTCGTAGTCCAGTCCAGCAATGGCGGCGCCCGACTCCTCGCCTCGGACGATCCCGTTGAACACCAGCACGGCACCGCAGCCGGTGGAGGCCGGGCGGGATCGGATCAGGTCGACCTCGTCAATCGGATCGGCCGTGAGGAGAATGTGCCGGTGCATGGAACGGGGATTCTGGCGTCAGTGCGTGGCCCGCCACAGGGACAGGGATGTGAATACGGCAACAGCCACTCCGTAGCCGCAGATGCCCATGCCGACGGCGAACGGGATGAGCCGTTCCTCGGAGAAGGCCATCAGGCCGAGGCCGACGCTGCCGAACAACACCGCTTCACCCAGGAAACAGAGGAGTGGGAGGCCACGAGGAGCCTCGGCAAGACGGTCGGACATCCAGAGCCGGTAGCGCACCTCTCCCAGCGAGCGCATGACCCAGGCGGATTGCAGGTTTCGCGCCGCCACGAGGAGGCTGGTGGTGGTGAGCGAGATCGCCAGAAGCGGCCAAGTCGCGAACAGCAGGACCAGGATGAGGTTGGTGATCAGTCCCCCCCGCCAGCCGAGCCACCGGGCCACCGGATTGCCTTCGAGCCTCAGGTTCGGAGTGGCGATGTAGGTGGACAGCAGGTCGAGGCCGCGCGCAATCGTCAGCATGGCCAGGAAGACCCACCAGAGGGTGGATCCGGGGAGGAGAAAGTCGTCTAGCGAGAGCATTCCGGGAAGTGCCGGAGCCCCGGCGAGGCGGTTCCTACTGGGATTTCTTCCCGTAGAGATTCTCCGGGGTCTCCAGACGCTCCTCGGTCGTGGTCCAGGTCGCACCGGCCTCGCCCACCGTCCGGAAGAAACAGCTCCGGAATCCCTCATGACAGGCCGGTCCGCTCTGCTCGACCTGGATCAGCAGGGCGTCGCCGTCGCAGTCGAAGGCGACGTTCCGGACCACCTGCACGTTTCCGCTCGACTCACCCTTCATCCAGAACTTCTGACGCGACCGGCTCCAGAACCATGTTTTGCCGGTGGACAGGGTCTTCTCGAGCGATGCCCGATTCATCCAGGCCATCATCAGAACCCGCCCGTCCCGGTGATCCTGGATGATGGCGGGGATCAGTCCGTCAGCGGTCCATTTCAGCTGGTCGTAGAGGCTCATTGGGAGGCGGTCGATGTAAGGCGTGCTCAGCGTGAGGGGAGGAATCCGAAGACCACCGCGCCCACGAGGCAGGCGAAAGCGGCGATGTGATTCCATTGCGGACGGGATTGGAAGTAGAAGAACGCGAATCCCATGAACACCGTCAGGGTGATGGCTTCCTGGACGATCTTGAGCTGGTAGGGCGTCAGCCGGTGGTTGCCCCAACGGTTGGCGGGCACCTGGATGACGTACTCGAAGAATGCGATGCCCCAGCTCGCGAGGATCACGATCCAGAGCGGGGATGACTTGAACTTCAGGTGACCGTACCAGGCGACGGTCATGAACAGGTTGCTCGCCACCAACATCAGGATGGGCAACCACAGCGACTGGGTCCACGTGTGCATGTGTCTCTCCGCTTTCAACCTCCGACGCTCAACCCGCCTGCACCACCCGCCGGACCGGGATGCCCTGGCCGTGGAGATGGTCCTTCGCCTGTCCGACGGTGTACTCGCCGAAGTGGAAGATGCTGGCGGCGAGGACGGCGTCGGCCCGGCCGGCGAGGAGGACCTCGGCCATGTGGTGGAGCGTCCCGGCTCCGCCGCTGGCCACGACCGGCACCCCGACCGCCTCGCTCACGCGCCGGGTGATCTCGAGATCGAATCCCTTCCGCGTGCCGTCGGCATCGATGGAGTTGAGAACGATCTCCCCGGCACCCAACTGGACGGCTTCGGTGGCCCAGGGGATGGCCTCACGACCCGTGGCCTGACGTCCGCCACGGGCGAAGACCTCCCAGCGGCCGGGCTGAACCTGCTTCGCGTCGATCGAGACCACGATGCACTGGCTGCCAAACTTCTCGGCCCCCGCGCGGATCAGGTCCGGATTCTGGAGGGCGGAGGAATTGATGCTGACCTTGTCGGCCCCGGCCAAAAGCATGGTTCCCATGTCCTCCACGGTGCGGATTCCACCCCCGACCGTCAGCGGCATGAAGCAGCGGTCGGCCGTCCGCTCGATTACATCGACCATCGTGCTGCGCCCATGGGCGCTCGCCGTGATGTCGAAGAACACCATCTCGTCGGCCCCCTGGTCGTTGTAGCGGACGGCGAGCTCGACGGGGTCGCCGACATTCCGGAGTCCTCCCGATTCGGCACGTCCGAACTGGACTCCGCGGGTGACGTGTCCGTCGTGGACATCGAGGCAGGGGATCACTCTCCGGGCGAGCATGGCAGGCCAACTCTAGGCGGCCTGCGGAGAATGACCAAGCCCGCGGTGGAGCGGGGAGGCTGTGGATGCGGTTCGAATAATGGCCTACCATCCCCGTCCATCCCCGCCGTGGCCCTCTTGAGCCTGATCGGATCCCGGTGGGAGCTGCCCAGACTGCGACCGTCGCGAGTCCCCTACCGAGACCCTTCCGGGATCCGGGTTGACCCTTTTCCCTCTGTGCCCTTCCTTCTGACGCTCATGCGATCGATCCCTCTCTTTTCCGTCCTCCCGGTGTTGGCTGGCCTGCTGGCCGCGGGCTGTGCCTCCGGGGTGAAGAATCCCTCGGGTGTCCCCGTGACGGTCCTCAAGCCCGATGAACAGGGTTTTGTGGCCGGCAGTGGCATCGAGTCCCAGGACCTTGTGTCGGTCTCGGATCGGATGGCCCGGAGCCTCCTCGGTACCCCCGAGATCCAGAAGTTCGCCAACGGCACCCCCCGGGTGGTGATCCTGCCGGTGGAGAACAACACCCGGTTCCCGATCAACAAGGACATCTTCACGGCCCGCATCCAGGCCCTCCTCAACAGCAAGGCCCAGGGCAAGATGCGGTTCCTCGCGCGGGATCGGATGGCCGCCCTTGAGCAGGAGCGACAGCTCAAACGGGAAGGGAAGGTGACCGCCAATTCGGACCCGCAGGTCCAGGAGTTCCGCGGGGCCGACTTCTTCCTCACCGGCAAGCTGATGGGCATGACCACCCAGGCCAAGGCCGGGACCAGCGACTACGTCCTCTACACCTTCCAGCTGATCGATCCCCGCACGAGCGACATCCTCTGGGAGGATTCTGCGGAGATGAAGAAGCAGTCGGTCGAGGACGCCGCCTACCGGTGAACCGAAACCTCCTGAAGGCCGGGGTCTGGGCGCTGCTGGGCCTGCTCGCCCTCGGCTGCGCCTCCGTCAGTCCGGAGCAGCAGGCGCTTCGGGACCGTCCGCTGACGCTGGTCCAAAGTGGCCTGACCGCCCTCCGTCGAGGCGACACCACCACCGCACGATTGGATCTCGACGAGGCCCTGCTCCAGATGGGTGCCTCCTCGGCCGGGGATCGCAGCGCCCGACAGGCCCGTGGCGCCTTCAACCCGGAATCGGTCAAGGCCTTCAAAGGGGAACCCTACGAGCGGGTGATGGCCTACTACTACCGCGGGATCCTGTATTGGATGGACGGCGAGCCCGACAACGCCCGGGCGGCGTTCCGGAGCGCGGCCGTCCAGGACCAGAATCCGGAACTGGGCATCACGAAGGCCGACTGGGTGCTCCTGGACTACCTCGAGGGCCTGGCCACGTTGAAGCTGGGGGGTGACGGGCAGGATGGGTTCAAGCGGGCCGTCGCGGAGGCCCGGGCAAACCAGCCGCCTCCCTACACCCGCGAGGCGAATGTCCTCGTCTTCCTCGAAATGGGGCAGGGGCCCGTGAAGTATGCCGATGGCGATTACGGCGAGCGGTTGCGGTTCCATCCGGGCACCGCCTCCGATCCCGTGGCGGTTCTGATCTTCGGATCCGAGAGTGTCCAGGTGGGCCCGTTTGACGACATCACCTACCAGGCGACCACCCGGGGCGGGCGCGTGATGGACCACGTCCTCCAGGGCAAGGCGGTGTTCAAGGAGAGCACCGATGCCTTCGGCACCGGGGCCATCATCGCAGGGGCCGGGGTGGCGATCGCGGGACAGTCCAACACGGCGCAGGGCGTTGGCCTGGGACTCGTGGCGGCGGGGCTGGTCAGCAAGATCATCAGCGCCGCGACCACTCCCGCCGCAGACACCCGGAGCTGGTCCAATCTCCCCAACCTCCTGAGCTTCGCCGCGCTGAAGATGTCCCCGGGACCGCATTCGCTTCGGGTCGAATTCAGGGACCCCGGCGGCCGCGTCGTGGTCACCCGCGACGCCACCTTCCACGTGGTTCCCGGCCGGGATACCGTCCTTTTCCTGAGCGATCGAAACTCCTGACTCCCCATGAAACACCCCCACCTCCTCCGTCCGATCCTCCCGTGTGTCCTCCTGGTGGCCCTCGCTGCCGGATGCTCCCGCCATACCGGGGCCTATACTCCGAAGCCGGCGAACCTCAGCGCCGACCAGCTTGCGGCCAAGTTCGTCCTGATGGATCCGGGGGCCCGGAAATCCGTCACCAGCACGGGATTGCAGGAGATCCGCCTGCCCGATGGACGGTTGCAGGTCGTCTGCCAGGTCCTGAATCGCGAGAACCGCCGGATCCAGGTCCAGATCCAATGTGTCTTCAAGGACGCCGTCGGATTCGGGAACGGGGACGAGACCCCGTGGGAGACGCTGATCCTCACCGAGAACGCCACCGAGACGGTCCAATTCACCTCGTTGAACAACACCGCGACCTCCTCTACCGTCCGGGTTCGTCAAGCGCGTTGAACCCATGAATCTCCATCCCATTCTGCCGCTCTGTGCCGTTGCGATCCTGGCCACCTCCGGATGCCAGACCCAGGCTCCCACGGAATATGTCCTCCAGCTGACCAGCGCGACCCCGGTTGGCTACAGCGGCGTTCTCATCGCCGATGGCAAGCGACAGGAGATCCAGGGCAAGACCCCGGGCGAGTTTCGTGTGACGGCAAAGGACCTCAGTTGGAAGATCCACCAGGGCACCGAGGAGGGCACGCTCACCCTCGAGGTGAAGGATGTGAAGCGGCCGGAGCGGATCGAGACCGTGGTCGCCTCGACCGGTCCGAACTCCGCTCTCGTCGGCGGGACGCTCATCAAGCCCGGCATGCCGGTCTGGCCTGGGCTGTGACCGCACCGGAGCCCACACCGAAGGCCAAGGCCGCACGATGAGAGTCCTCGGCGTCATCCCGGCCCGCTACGCCTCCACCCGGTTCCCGGGAAAACCCCTCCACCTGATCGCCGGCAGGACGCTGATCCAGCGGGTCGTTGAACGCTGCCGTCTCGCCTCACGCCTGGCTGAGGTGATCGTGGCCACCGACGACTCCCGCATCGCCGATGCCGTCCGGCCCTTCGTTCGGGTCGAGATGACCCGCGGCGATCATCCCAGCGGCACGGATCGGATCGCCGAGGTCGCCGGACGGGTGGACTGTGACGCGGTCGTCAACATCCAGGGCGACGAGCCGCTGATGGATCCCGCGGTCATCGACGCCGTGGCGGCGCTCCTCGAGCATTCGCCCATGTCCACGGCCGCCACACCGATCCGGACCGACGCCGAGTGGTCGAGTCCCAACGTGGTCAAGGTGGTCCGCGCCCAGGATGGTC
>VHCG01000078.1 GCA_016871805.1 Verrucomicrobiota bacterium | reverse complement strand
GGGGGGTCAACCAGCGTTCGGGCGGCAGGACGCCCACAAGACGGTTGGGGAGGACATTCCCCACGGCCGTTCAGCGGAGCACCTCGCGCAGGGCGGCGAGGACGAGATCCACGTTGCGCACGGTCGACCCATGACCCATCAGGCCGATGCGCCACGCCTTGCCGGCCATCACGCCGAGACCGGCCCCGATCTCGATGCCGTAGTCGGCGAGCAGACGCTGACGGACCTTGAGGTCCTCGGCACCCGCGGGGATTCCGATGCAGTTGAGCGTGTGCAGGGAGTTCTTCGGGATGTAGGCGAGACCCAGGGCCTCGAGTCCCCGACGCAGCCGCTGATGCATTGCGGCATGGCGCGCGATGCGCGCGTTCAGCCCCTCCTCGAGCACGATCGTCAACGCCTCGTGCAACGCATAGGTCATGTTGATCGGCGCCGTATGGTGGTACACCCGGCCGCCGCCGGCTCCACCCCCCGAGAGGTAGTACTTCCGAAGCATCGAGACATCGAGGTACCACGACTGCGGCTTGGTCTTCCGGGCGTCCATCCGGGCCAGGGCGCGTTCCCCGAAGCTGACCGGGGAGAGTCCCGGCGGACAGCTGAGGCACTTCTGGGTGCCGCTGTAGATGGCATCGATTCCCCAGTCATCGACCCGGAGTTCATGTCCGCCGAGGCTCGTGACGGCGTCGACCACGAACAGGGCGCCCCGGGAATGGACGAGGTCAGCAATGCCCGCCAGCGACTGCCAGGCTCCGGTGCTGGTCTCGGCCTGGACGATCGCGAACACCTTCACACCCGGATGGCGGTCCAACGCCTCCGCGATCTGCTCGAGGGAGTAGGTCTCACCCCACGGGACCTCGAGGGCGTGGACCTTTGCGCCGCAACGCTCCATGACATCCTTCATCCGTCCGCCGAACACCCCGTTGACACAGACAATGGCCTCGTCACCCGGCTCAAGGAGGTTCACCGCGATGCATTCCATGCCCGCCATGCCGGTCCCGCTCACCGGAAAGGTCAGCAGGTTCTTTGTCTGGAACACCTGACGCATCAGCTCGCAGGTCTCGTCCATGATGGCGAGGTACTGCGGGTCGAGATGCCCGAGCGTGGGCGCCGCGAGAGCCTGGAGGACGCGCTGAGGAACAGGGCTGGGACCGGGACCGAGGAGGATGCGTTCGGCGGGATGGGAGGTCGTGCTCATGAAAGGAGGGCCCGGCAGTGCATGCTCGGCGCCCGGGGCTGCGCCGGAGGTTCCGGACCCCCTCGGGGTGTCGCAAGCAAATAGGGGGGAGAGAAACCCAAACGAAGACGCCAAGACGCGGAGGAACGACAGGAGAGATCGAGACAGAGGCGATGTCGGTAGGACTGTGCTCCGCCACGGCCCCATCTCAACCCGCCGCGCATTGTGGATTCGTGAAGGGAGACGGGTCCGCTCACGCGACAGAGGATCCCGTCTGGACTGTTCGATCCGCTCAACCCTCGCAGGAACTATGGGGGCCCAACGGAGTGGTTCCCTGCGTTGCTGTGGGTGCTCCATCATCCACCGATCGGAGCCTTCAGGTTCGGGTCGTATGGAACCGACGCCCCCTTTTCCTTCCGTCTCTCCCGGCCTTTCTCCGCGCCTCGGCGTCACCGTGTGAACCCCTTGCATCGTCGCGTGCACCCCCAGCAAACCGCTTGCCGGTGTCGGCGTCAGGCCGCTTAAATCACCGCCTTGCACGCGGGTCGCGAACGACCCGAACGCGGAAACCAACGTCATGTCCTACACCACCTGCACCGTCCCCGCCGGCGGGAAGATCTCCATCCAGTCCGGTCGCCTCGTTGTCCCCGACCGGCCGATCATCCCATTCATCCGGGGCGATGGCACCGGGCCCGACATCTGGGCCGCCTCGGTCCGGGTCCTCGACGCCGCCGTGCAGAAGGCCTACGGAGGCAAGCGGGCCATCGCCTGGATGGAGGTGTTCGCAGGCGAGGAGAGCTTCAAGCGGTTCAACAACTGGCTGCCCGACGACACGGTCCACGCCTTCCGCGAGTTCCTCGTCGGCATCAAGGGGCCGCTGACCACCCCCGTTGGTGGCGGGATCCGGTCCCTCAACGTCGCCCTCCGGCAGATGCTCGACCTCTACGTCTGCCTCCGCCCGGTGCAGTATTTCACAGGTGTGCCCAGCCCGGTGAAGCATCCCGAGAAGGTCGACATGGTGATCTTCCGCGAGAACACCGAGGACATCTACGCGGGCATCGAGTACGCCGCCGGCACGCCCGAGGCCCAGAAGGTCCTCGACTTCCTCGCCAAGGAGTTCCCGAAACAGTTCTCCAAGATCCGCTTCGGTACGGTCGACGCCGCCAAGGGATACTGGGAGAGCTCCGGCAACACCTCGATGCCGACCGACGTCCGGGTCGGGGTGGGCATCAAGCCGGTCAGCTTCTCCGGAAGCGCCCGGCTCATCCAGAGCGCCATCGAGTACGCGATCCGGAACAACCGCAAGTCGGTCACTCTGGTCCACAAGGGCAACATCATGAAGTTCACCGAGGGCGGCTTCCGCGACTGGGGCTACCAGATCGCCAAGGAACTCTTTGGTGCGGTCGAGATCGACGGCGGCCCGTGGTGCCGGATCCCCGAGGGCAAGCCCGGTGCCGGCATCGTCATCAAGGACTCCATCGCCGACATCACGCTGCAGCAGGTGCTGACGCGTCCGACCGATTTCGACGTCATCGCCACGCTCAACCTCAACGGGGACTACCTGAGTGATGCGCTCGCAGCCCAGGTGGGCGGCATCGGCATCGCGCCCGGCGGCAACATCAACTATGTGACCGGTCACGCCATCTTCGAGGCCACCCACGGCACTGCCCCGAAGTATGCGGGCAAGGATGTCGTGAACCCGGGTTCGGTCGTCCTCAGCGGGGAGATGATGCTGCGCCACCTCGGGTGGTCCGAGGCCGCCGACCTGGTCCTCAAGGGCCTGAACGGGGCGATCGGCAGCAAGCGGGTCACCTACGACTTCGCGCGACTCATGGAGGGCGCGACGGAAATCAAGTGCTCGGCCTTCGGCGACAACATGATCGCCCACATGGAGTAGCACAGAGCCCAGGGCGGAGGGCCAGGGGTGGGGCGGGGAAGGTTGAGGGTTCAGCTCGGGGTGGCCCCTTCCCACGCCGGTTCCCTTCGCCAATCCGCCCGCATCGACCCACAACATGCCACCTCCCCGACGCTCCGTGCCTGCCGCCAGGAAAACCCGCCCAACCCGCGGGGAGACCCGGTTCTTCAACCGGGAACTGAGCTGGCTGGAGTTCAACCAGCGCGTGCTCGACGAGGCCCTGGACGGGCGGAACCCCCTGCTCGAACGCCTGAAGTTCTTCTGCATCGTCAACTCGAACCTCGATGAGTTCTTCGAGGTCCGTGTCGCCGGTCTCAAGCAGATGGTTTCCGAGGGCCTGTCCGAGCCCACCCCGGACGGCTTCACTGCCGCACAGACCCTCCAAAGGGTCCGGGATCGAGTGGGCCGTCTCATCGGCGATGCCAATCGCTGCTGGCGTGAGGAGATCCGGCCTGCCCTGGACCGACACGGAATCCGGTTCCTGGAGCCCTCGGAGGTGCCGGTGGCCGACCGGGAATGGCTCGAGACCTACTACCGGGAAAGCGTCTCACCGGTCCTCACTCCCCTCGCCATCGATCCATCGCACCCCTTTCCCCAGCTCCTCAACAAGTCGCTGAACCTGATCGTCCGACTGCACGGCATGTTTCATGGACAGCTCCGCCGATGGCTCGCCGTGGTCCAGGTCCCCCGGGGACTGCCACGACTGGTGGAGCTGCCCGACCGGCGCACGGGCAAGGAATTCGTCTTCCTCAGCCATCTCATCAGCCAGCACCTAGCGGATCTCTTTCCCGGGATGACCCTCGAGGGGTGCTGGAGCTTCCGGGTGACCCGGAACAGCGAGCTGTACATCGACGAGGAGGAGGTGCCGAACCTGCTCCGTGCCGTGGAGCACGAACTGGACAAGCGCAAACGCGGGGCGGCCGTCCGACTCGAGGTGTCCGTCGACTGTCCGGAGGACATCCGCCGTTCGCTGATGGAACATGTGGGACTTGGGGCGGAGGACCTCTACGTGGTCGATAGCCCGCTCAATCCCACCCGGCTCATGGCGGTGCTCGAAGGGGATCACTCACCCGAGCTACGGGACCCCACGTTCGTCGGTTCCGTTGCGCCGGAGCTGCGTTCGGGAAACGACCTTTTCGCTGCGATCCGGAAGCGCGACATCCTGCTCCGCCATCCCTATGACCACTTTGGGACCGTGGTGGAATTCCTCGAGCAGGCCGCGGCGGATCCGAAAGTGCTGGCGATCAAGCAGACACTCTACCGGACCGGAGGGGATCCCCGGATTGTGGGTGCCCTGATGAATGCCGTGAAGAACGGCAAGCAGGTCACCGCCGTGGTGGAGCTCAAGGCCCGGTTCGACGAGGCCAACAACATCCGCTGGGCCCGGGCCCTCGAGGAAGCGGGGGTCCATGTCATCTACGGAATCTTCGGCTACAAGGTGCACTCCAAGGTCACCCTTGTGGTGCGGGCCGACGACGACGGGATCCGCCGGTACGTCCATCTGGGAACCGGCAACTACAACCCCAACACAGCACGCCTCTACACCGACCTCAGCCTGCTGTCATGCCGTCCTGAGCTGGGGGCGGACGGCACCGACCTGTTCAACCTTCTGACCGGCATCTGCCATCCGCAGCCCATGCGGCGTCTCCTCGTGGCGCCCCACGCGATGCTGAAGCGCCTGCTGGAGCTGATCGACCGCGAGGCGGCCCACGCACGAAGCGGGCTGCCCGCCAGGATCATCGCCAAGATGAACGCACTGGTGGACACCGAGGTGATCGAGGCCCTCTACCGTGCCTCGGATGCCGGCGTGGAGATCGATCTCATCGTCCGTGGCATCTGCTGCCTCCGTCCCGGCGTGCCTGGCCTGAGTGAACGGATCCGGGTCCGGAGCATCGTCGACCGCTTTCTGGAGCACGCCCGGATCTGGCACTTCGAGAATGCCCAACGGCCAGAGGTGTTCGTCGGCAGCGCCGACTGGATGCCGCGGAACCTCCACCGTCGGATCGAGGTCGCGTTTCCGATCGAGGACGGGCGACTGCGGGACCAGATCGCCTCCGAGATCCTCGCCGTCGAACTGGCCGACAACACCAAGGCCCGCCAGCTGCAGCCGGATGGCACCTATGTGGTTCCGGCGCCGGGACCCAAGGCGCGACCCCGACGCGCCCAGGCCGAGTTCATGGCCCGCGCCGAGTCCGGCAGGAAGCCATCCTCGCGGGCTGCGCAGACCACCAAGCGCCTGAGGTTCGTGCCCAGGACCCGACCCGCCTGAGTCCCCGTCCCTCCACCGGGTTCCGATCTCCTCGCGCCGTCGACAGGAACCCGATTCCTTGAACCACGCCCATCGTTGGGCCTAGCCTCGTCCCCGGTGCAACCGTTCCAGATCATCTTCAATCCCACGAGCGCCGCCGAGCTGTCCCGGATGCCCAAGGAGCTCCAGCTCCAGATCCTTGGACAGTTCAGGGGGCTTTCTCACGAACTCCAGCGGGAGGAGGGACAGTACGGTCATCTGACCAAGGAGGGCCGGACCCTGACGCGCTACCGCCTGGGCGAGTACCGGATCTATTTCGAACGCCATCCACTCGGCATCGTGGTGCACCGGATCCTCAGCAAGCATTCCCTCAAGGATTTCCTGTTCCGCTCCAATCTTGGCGCCGACGAGGATGCATCGCTCGCGGACAATCCGAAGTTCTGGGAGCTCATCGAACAGACCCGCTTCACGGCACGACAGCCATCGCAATGACCCCACGGATTCGGCCTAGCGGATCCGTTGGGTGGACGGGCCCGGCTCGACCTCCGACCGCGTGCGCCGTTCGAGGCAGCCTCAGTAGAGCGTGGTGACCTCGGTCTCCTCGACCGGGTCCTTGAATCCGTCGACCGTGACCGAAGCCTTCTGGTAGGCCTTGCCCTCCGAGACGGCCCTCCCGGTCAGGCTGAACGTGACCCCCTGTCCGGCCTCGAGCTTCGGGATGGGCGGAAACTTCACCTTTTTCCCGGCGATCGTGCCCTGGGGGCTGGAGACAGGCTCGGTCTCGGCATCGAGATCGATACTGGCATTGAGATTGGTGAGGTCTGCGTTTCCCTGGTTGCTGATGCGGAGGACATAGCCCACCTCCCCACCCAGCGGCACGGGATCGGAGACATCCACGAACTCCACCAGCAGGGCTCCGAGCCCCTTCCAAACCGGGCAGATTTCCAGGACCTCGACCAGTCCGCCGGGCGCCATCGCACGGACCTTCCCACACCAGCTGCCGATTCGGGACGAGGTCAGAACCAGCGGCATCCCGCTCGAAGCTCCCGGCTTCAGAGGGGCCAGGGTCCACGTCACGGTCCTCCCCACCACGGTTGCACCCGGTGCGCTGGCCACCTCCACCTGTTGTGGAGCCTCGAAGGTGAGCGTCGCACCCTCATGCACCACATCTCCATCGTTCAGAACCGAGAGCAGTACCCGGGCCTCGCGACCCACGACCTGCTCCTGCGCCCCTGGGTTGACCGTAAGACGAAGGGACGGACGGAAGACGGTGACACAGGCCTCATCCTGGACCGGCGAGGCGTTGGAGGCCGTCGCGACGGCGATGTGGCAATGGCGTCCACGGTCGACTCCCTTGAGTCTGACGTTGAGCGTCCGCGATTCCCCCGGTGCAAGGTCCCCCACGACGAAGGGAATCTCCCGGGCGCCACCAAGCCCCGCTGGGATCCGGTCGGTGACCAGGACGCTCCGTGCCGTCGCCTTGCCGAGGTTCCTGACCAACAGGGCGCAGTCGGCATCTCCACCGAGGGCGACGCCGGCCGGACCCGTTGCGTCAACCGACAACTCTGGAAGATCGGGCGCCGCCTGGATGGCCGGGGACAACAGCATCGACGCGGCGAGGGCGCAGCAAACGGCAGCGGGTGGGGTCGGGATGGCTCTTCGGAGTTCCATGGCATCAGCGGTATGCGAGGTCCCTCGGATCGAGTTCGAGGGTCGCGCAACAGGCTGAGCCTTTGCCGGAGTCCTGTACAGCTCGCGGTCCCTGCCAAACCCCGCCTAGGAGACCTCGGGCCTCGGTGTCCCGGTGTCCCGGATGGCGAGGTGTCAGGGCCGACCTAACGTGCCACCGGGGCCATCCGGATGGCCCCGGTGGCGGGGTCGTAGGCGAGCCGTTGTCCGGCCGGCACCCCGGGAACCGAAGCCAGCAGGCCCGCACGGACGAGTTCCTCCAGATCAGTCGGCCAGCGGTTTTCGGTGGCCTGGAAGTCTTGGATCGCCTTCTGCACCTGCGCCAGGGCGACGACGTTCTCGGCCCGACGCTTTCCCTGCCCCTGGACCGCGAGGTAGTCGAGCGGAGCCGTCGCTGGATGCCGAGGCGGCCCAGCGGTCGACGCACCGTCGGATGGAGGTCGGCCACACCCGGTCAGGAGCATCACCACAAGAACTGCGGCTTGGACCGGGCGGCGGTCATTACCACGCCCAATACAGCCCGGCGCGGCAGGGAACCTGATGGAGGGGTCGGAGCTGGAGTGCATTCGGCCGGTGAATCCTTGGCGAACAACCCAAAGGGGACGAACCCGATCGACAGACCGTCACCACCACGTGAAGGACGGATCGGGTGCCGGGCCTGTGTAGTTCCATTGGTAGGCCGATTGCGGGAAGGCGAAGAACTCGGTGTGGCCATCGCCGAACAGGACGTTCATGCGGTATTGACCCTTGTAGTTGTGCCACTGGCTCATGGGATCCTCCTTCCGACGGTCGGCCCACCACGGCCAGTCGCCCTGGATGAGCTTGTTGGCGGCGCTCTTGGCGATCTCGCTCGTCTTGATCGACAGCGCCTCCTTCGACCCCTTGGCCGCCTTGGAATCACCGGTCACATGTTTCACACGGAGCGTCTCGACGGCCCAGACGGTGAGGTAGCTGTTGCCCCAGGCGTCATAGCAGCTCTTCAGTTTCTTGGGCTTGAACTCCGCCTGCCACAGGGAATCCCCCTTGTCGGCCGGACAGTGCCAGCTCTCGAACGCCGGGACGTATTGGTTCATCGGACGATTGCTGACGGCCACGAAACCGCCATGAATCGTCAATCTGCCAGTCTTCCCCCCCATCGTCCCCCAGTCGGAATAGATCGGGAAGAAGTCCTGGTGGTCATCGGCGTAGATGTGCAAGCCGATGCCGATCTGGCGATGGTTGTTGTTGCACCGGATGGTGAGGGCCTTGGCCTTGGCCTTGCCGAGCGCGGGCAACAGCATCCCGGCAAGGATCGCGATGATCGCGATGACGACCAGCAGTTCGATTAGGGTGAACGCCTTCCGGGAGATCGGGCCGGGAAGCATGGGTATGGGTCTAGGATCATACCAAGCGACCGACAAGACAGGATTTCTTGATTGTCCGATTCCAAGGCGTTCCAGCTCACGCAGCACCTATCGGGGGGATCCTTGTCACCGGGAGCCCTTCCGAATATCCCAAGAAGCCCACCCTTCGAATGAACCTCCTCCTGCGCCTCCTGCTTCCCGGTCTCCTCCTCGTGCTGTCCACCCAGGCCCAGACTCTCGCCGAACGCCTCGGATGCCGATCCGACGAGCGGATCCTGATCCTCAACGGCGACGACACCGGGATGTGCCACACCGCCAACCAGGCAACCTTGGACTGCCTCCGGGAAGGCCTGATGACCTCGGCAACGATCACGGTTCCCTGCTCCTGGTTCCCTGAGATCGCGGCGTTTGCCCGCACGCATCCGGGACCCGACTTCGGCCTGCATCTGGTCCAGACCCCGGAATGGAAGGGCTACCGGTGGGGCCCTTTCGCCTCGAGCGACCAGGTGCCGGGACTGATCGACCCCGACGGCTTTTTCCGGACCGAGGCTCCCTAAGTTTACGCGAAGGGTTCGCCAAAGGAAGCCCTGATCGAATCGCGGGCCCAGATCCGCAAGGCCCTTGCTGCGGGGATCGACGTCACCCACCTCGACTCACACATGGGCGTGCTTCAATACCAGCCAGCCTATCTGGAGGTCTACCGCCAGCTGGCCGTGGAATTCGACCTGTCGGTCCGGATGGCGGCCCAGGCGGATTTCGACAAGGCCGGCATGCCGCACTGGCGCGCGACGTTCGCGGCCGACGGCATCCTGTTCACCGACGACTTCGTCCACGACATGGGCTACTCGAAACCCGAGGCGGTGAAGGCCTTCTGGATGCGGCGTCTTGCAGAACTCAAACCTGGCGTGACGGAGATCTTCATCCACGCAGGACGGCCCACGGAGGAACTGAAGTCGATCACCGGCAGCTGGGCGGTCCGGAGTGCGAAATTCGAAACGTTCACCCACGACCCCGAGATGCGCGCCCTTCTCGACAGGCAGGGCGTGAAGCGAATCGGCTACCGTGTCATCCGGGATCTTCAGCGCACGCTCCGCCGGAAGTCGGTGAAGCCCTGACCTAGCCCTGCCGTCCGCCGGGACTGCAGGCGGCTCTCCCCGGTTGTCCACTTCGGGTCCGCGTGTGGGTCCCGAAGTGTTCTGCAGAATTGTCTTTGCAAACCGGCCTTCGTTTCCCATTTTCCCAAGGCTTTTTGGTCCGGGGCGTAGCGTAGCCTGGCTAGCGCGCCTGTTTCGGGTACAGGAGGTCGTGAGTTCAAATCTCACCGCCCCGACCATCTAAAGCCCGCGGGTGGCGGTGAAACACCCCTGATGACGCGCACGTGGCGGAATTGGCAGACGCGCTACTTTGAGGTGGTAGTGCCGTAAGGCGTGCAGGTTCAAGTCCTGCCGTGCGCACCATCAGACAGCACACTTCCCCCCGCTGGTATTCCTCGATTTCCCCGAGTTTTCCGCGGAATTCGGGCTTTGGACAGTTTCGCCGGCTGGCGGGCTTTAACGCCCTCCGACGGTCTTTGGCGCCGAAAAGCTGCCATTGGATTGCCATTGGCAATTCCCCATGAATGCCCCGAAAATCAGCGAGGTCTTGAACAACGGTCGGCGGTGTATCTGCGTCACAATTCCGGCGAGCCTTACGCGAAAACGGCGCCGCGCCTTTTTTAAGACGCGAGCCGAGGCCGAAAAGTTCCGCCAGACCTCGATGGACGAGGCGAAGGACAGCGGCTTTTGCTGGGCACTGATGCCCCCGGCCCAGCGCAACAAGCACGCCCAACTCGCCGCCTGGCTCGAAGACCAAGGGATCGATCCGATGGACGTCCCCCGCCTCCTGGCAAAGCGTCCCGTTATCCGGGCGGGAGTGACGCTCGCGAAGGCGGCCGACGAGTTTCTCGCCGCAAAGGCGGCAAAGGGCTGCCGCGAAAAGTACCTGGTAAAACTCCGGCGGACGGTCGGGCTCTTCCTGACGAACCGCCGCGAGTCGCTGGTTTCCGAGATCGAGGTGGGCGATCTGGAAGAGTTCCTTGGCCGGAACGGCTACTCGCCGGCGACCCGCAAGAGCTATCGATCGGACTTCGGCGCGTTTTTCGCCTTCTGCGTCCGCCGGGGGTACCGGCCCGATAACCCGGTCCACTCCACCGAAGCGCCTATCCTGGACGAAAAGCCGCCCGGGATTCTGACCCCCGACGACGCTCGCGCCCTTATGGACGCCGCCCAGCGTCATTCTCCCCGAGTGGTCCCCTGGATTGCGCTGGTGCTGTTCGGCGGCCTCCGCCCCGACGAGGCCCGGCGCCTGTCGTGGGACGACATCCGAGACGAAATTGTGGATCTCCAAGCAGCGAAGGCGAAAACCCGGCGGCGCCGCATCGTTCCCGTCTCGCCGCAATTGGCCGCCTGGCTCGAAGCGGGGCGCGCGGTCGGCGCTCCCCTGCCCCCGGTTAACTGGGATCGGGATTGGCGCCGCGCCCGACAACGCGCCGGGATATCCGACCGGTACGAGCACAACGCCCTCCGCCATTCCTTCGCGTCGTACCACTACGCCCGGTACCGGAGGGCGAGCGAAACGGCCGCTATCATGGGGCATTCCGAGACGATGCTCTTCCGCCATTACCGCGAAGTCGTAAGGGAATCCGCGGCCGAAGTCTTCTTTGGGCTACTCCCCGACCGCGCCGCGCTCGAAGCGGCATGGCGGAGCAACGCCGGCCAAAGCACGTCCCCCCGCACGTCCTGCGGCAGCGAAGGCTGGCAGCGACGACGGCGGCGCCTGGCCTTCCGGATCCTGGTTCGGGAGTTCACCTCCCGCCTTAATGGTCCGTGGTCCACCAATCAGCCACCTGTTGAACAGGCCCAGTTCGTCAGAATTCGGTTGGGTGAAATAAACGCTGCGGGGGCAGTTGCCGCTTTGGCCCTGTCTGCCTGTTGCGCGGAGAACTACAGGCGGGCGTTGACCTTAAAGAACGTCGGGTGTCCGATGCGGGTGTGCAATCTAGACGAGTCGGGCTTTTGGCGGGGCTTCTCTGGCTTCTTGTGGCGCGCTGTCTTGCGGGCGAGACGGCTACGGCGGTGGCTACGGTGACCGCGGGTTATATAACCGCCATCACGGTGATCTCTGGCGGCTCCGGCTACACAAGCGAGCCCGCAGTGACAATCTCCGGCGGCGGCGGCAGCGGGGCAACGGCCAAGGCGATTCTGAGCGGGGACAAGGTGTCGCTGGTGGTGGTGCTGACGGCTGGGAGCGGATATACGGGATCACCGACGGTGAGCATCGAGGCACCGCCGAAGGAACTGGGGATGGTGTTGGAGTTGGTGCCCAAGCTGACGGTGGAGGGACCGGCAGGGAGTGCGGCGCGTGTGGAGTGGTCGGTGGACTTGTCCGGACCGTGGACGGCGTGGACGAACGTGGTGGTGAGTGCGGAGGGGGTGGTGTTGGTGGATCTGAGACCGGGGTCTGTTCGTCGATTCTACCG
>VHCG01000077.1 GCA_016871805.1 Verrucomicrobiota bacterium | reverse complement strand
ATCGAGGACGGCTTTCTTGGGGGTGATGATGATTCTGGCCTTCATGGAGGACGGGAGCAGGGAACCGGATCGTCCCGGCCGGAGGACTTTGGAGGACGAACCCCGGTGTCCGCGAGGCGATTCTAGGCCGGGGACGCCCGGATCTGTCGTGGTGGACCTGACGCCTTGCCTTGGAAGGCGTCTGGAATAGCCTGTCAGAATGTCCGACGGACTCCCTCCGCAGCTTCCCGTGACGTCCAAGGTGGATCCCTCCGCCCCATCCCCGTCCCAGAAATCGCCTCCGCGACACTCCCGCTGGCCCTGGATCCTCGGCCTCGTCGGCCTCGTGACCTGCGCCGCCGCCCTCGCCTGGGTGCTGAGCGTCCTCGAGTCGGGCTGGGAGACGAACCTGCTCACCTCGGGAAGCCGTTCGGGCCCGGGTCGTCTGCGCGAGAAGGTCTTGGAGGACAACGACGCCGACCACAAGGTGCTGGTGGTGGACATCGATGGCATCATCAGCGGGCGCACGCCGGGGGTCTCAGAAGGTCTGGTGCAGAACATCCGGGACCAGTTCAAGCGGGCCTCCGAGGACGGGGAGATCCGTGCCGTCGTCCTGCGTGTCGACTCGCCCGGTGGAGAGGTCCTGGCCAGCGATGAGATCCACGACGCCATCCGTTCATTCCAGGACGAGCACAACATCCCGGTCGTGGCCGCGATGGGATCGCTCGCAGCTTCCGGGGGATACTATGTCAGCGCTCCCTGCCGTTGGATCGTCGCCCATCCCCTCACCCTGACCGGAAGCATCGGGGTGATCTTCCACGGCTACAACTACCGCGGGCTGATGGACAAGGTTGGCGTGCTTCCGGATGTGGTGAAGAGTGGCAGGCTCAAGGACATGTTCAGCGGTGAGCAGCGTCCCGAGGAAGTCCTTCCCGAGGAAAAGCGGATCCTGAACGACCTCGTCCAGGAAAGCTTCACCCGTTTCAAGACGGTGGTGCGAGAGGGGAGGAACGCGGCGGCCGAGAAGAACCGGAAGGCGGGCATCGAGTCCGGGCGGATGTTGTCTCCGGAATGGGAGGGGCTTGCGGATGGACGCATCCTCTCCGGGAGCCAGGCCCATGAGGCGGGTTTGGTCGACGAGCTGGGGGATTTCCAGAAGGCGGTCTCCCGGGCCAAGGCCTTGGCAGGGATCCAGGACGCCGATCTCATCTCCTTCGACTCGCCCCATTCCTTCGAGGATTTTCTCGGGCTGTTGGGGCGCTCCGGGGCTTCAGGGCGTGTCCGTCTCGAGGTCCCTGGGATTCTTCCCCAGGGCACCCTGAGACCCGGACTGCTTTATTTCCTGTCCCCGCTGCACGCCCACTGAGCGTGAGATTTCGGGCCTCGGGATACCTCTGCCTCTTCGGTGTGCTCCTTGTTTCGTGATCCAAAGGGACGGGTTGGCCCACGACCTGCGTCCTCGAAGAGATTCTTGAGATTGAGGCGGGTTCCATTGGCACAGGAACCCGGCACGGCCCCTTTAGGATTATCCCCTAGGAAGGCTGGACATACTCCTTGGGTGCATCGGGTGTGGGTGCCGATTGTTGGATCCGGATGACTTGGGCAAGGGTCGCTTCGTCGGGTCGAACCGTTGTGAAAGCGAAGCCACCCCACCACGACTTAGCCAGCAGCGGTTCGCCCCGTCGTTTCTTTCAAGTTTCGGAAGGCGGGCAGGGCTGGGGAGATCCCAATGCTCTGTCGGTTCTTCGGTCGACAGAGGACAGGCGGCGGTTCCAGCCCCGTCGGTCCCGTGGCGGATATCGATGATCCAAAAGACTGACCATGAATGCGAAACCGGGTTCTGAGGCACTGACGGGTGATTTGCGGCGGGCGGGAAGGAAGCTCGAGGAACTCGTCTCCCACGCGACTGAGATCCTGGCCGCATCGGTCATTCAGGCATCGGGCATCTTCAAGGCCAGTCCGAGAACCCTGGCGAGCCCGAAGTATTCGGGCTCCGCATCGGGGGTGGGTGGGGTCGGACAGGAACGTGACGGTTCGCCCCGGGATTGGATTCGGAGGATGGTTCCGACCCTAATGATTGCTTTCTGGTTTGTGGCCGTCGCTGGAATCATTGCAGCCACGGCTCCGGTGACCGGTCCGTCAACGGCCGACAGATCCAGCCCGCGCCTCCCCAACGTCTCGGTGCATCCTCCCGGAGTCCATTCCGTCGAGGAACTGGCGGCCGTGGACCGGCCGGGATCCCTCTGAGAGATCCCGGCCCATCCGCCGGATCCTCCGCTATTGCGCGAACGACGGGTGCTGGCGCCGCCCCGAAGACTCGATGAATGCGAGGAGATCCAGGATCTCCTCCTGCGTGAGTCCATCCACCAGGCCGGTTGGCATGGGTGAGATCTTCGAGGCTGTCTTTGACGAGACCTTGGTCTTCTCGATGCGGATCCTCGAATCCGGCAGGAGGGGGTTCGGCAGGAGGACCAGCGTATCCGGGGTCTCCTCCACCAGTCGGCCGGTGATGGAGTCACCGTCCTTGAGGGTCACGGTCGTGTTCTCGAACTGCTGGGACAGCACCTTGCTGGGTTCGAGGATGCTTTCCAGGAGGTCGCGTCTCCCAAACCGGGAACTCACCGCGGTGAGGTCCGGTCCGACGCCTCCGCCCTCACGACCGAAACGGTGGCAGGCCAGGCACTGGGCATCGACAAACGCCTGGCGTCCGCGTTCGTAATTGCGGCCCTTTGAGGCGGAGTCGATGGATCCCGACAGGTCACCAACGGTCCATTCCTTCGCGCTTGGCCGTTGCTTCGGCGGCGGAAAATCGCTTTTGCCCTTCCGTCCGGAAGGGTTCGCCGCGATTTCGTTCAGGACCGGGGTCACCTCGTCCTTCTCGGCCGGAGTCAGGCCTGCGGTCGCGTCCTTCAGGAAGTTCTTGAGGAAATTGTTGAAGCTTGCGCCATCGCCATAGGGGCGCCCGGCCTCGTCGAACCATCGCGACACGATCGCATCGTGGTTGTACCCCTCCCGGACCTTCAGCCAGTACTCGAGGTATTCCTTCCGCTGCGCCGGGGTCCAGTCCTTGGCGGTCCTGAGATGGAACAGGTAATGGATGAGCTCCTCCTGGGTGGACGCCCGCGCCATGAGGCCCAGCGTCTTCTCGACCACGTCCGGAGCCCGGAGGGCGACCAGGACCTGTGCGAGTTCGCGGTTCACCCGGGCACTCGCCTGGGGGAAGGAGGCCGACAGGCGCTCCGTGGCGCCCTGGGTGATTTCGTCCGAGGGAAGACCGTGGCGGGCAATGCTCACCTCGAGAAGGCGGAGGGCATCCACGACCTGGCGTTCGTTGAAGGCGGTCACGGGTAGGCGCCCGAGGGCCATCCAGACCTCGTCCTGCGCTGTCTTGTCACCCACCCGCGCCAGCGCCAGAAGGGCGGTGATGCCACCGTCGATCGAGCTCTCGGACAGGGCCCGGTCCTTCCACTCCGAGACCGGCTGGGCCTCGAGGGCGATCCGTGCGGCGTACCGTATGGCGCGGTCTGGGCTGTTGAGATGAGGCCAGAGGAATGCGATGGCCTTGCCATCGGTGCTGGGTTTCCCATGCAGGGCCTCGAGCTTCTGGCGCAACTTCCGGGCGGCAGCACCGTCCTTGTTCGGTTTGTTGCTCCGGGAGGTGGACTGGTGCCCCTTGTAGGCGACGCGATAGAGACCGGACACCGTGCCACGTCCGCCGATCGTGAAGTACATGTTGCCGTCCTTGCCGATGATGACGTCGGTCAGGTTGAGCGGCGGCTTCGGGGCCCCTGGTGTGACAAGTCCGGCAGGAGCGATGAAGTTTTCCATCGTCGCCTTGTAGCTGGCGCCGTCGGGTTGGAGGTGGACAGCCATCAACCGACCATAGGTCCAGTCGAGGATGTACAGGCATCGCTGGTAGCGGGCTGGGAACCGCGCCCCGCGGCCGCTGGCCATGCCGGTGGGGCAGCCGATGCCGATGTCGACCACCGGGCCGAGACTGTCCGGATAGTCGTCAGGCCACTTTCCGGTGCCGTAGCGCCAGCCGAACTCGGCGCCCGAGACGGCGTGGTTGACCCGTGTCGGGCGATACCATGGCATGCCCCAGTCCCACTCCATGTCGGCATCCCAGACGAACAGCTCGCCGTCGACGTTGAAGGCGAAATCGAACTGGTTGCGGAAGCCACCGCAGAACAGTTCGACGTCGGACCCGTCGGGCTTGACCTTCAGGATGTAGCCGCCGGGGGCCATGATTCCGGTGGCATGGCCGTTGCCGTCCGGCTGGCGGGGAAGCGCGTGATCCTCTTGGTAGTTCTTATGGGCCGAGTTCGGCGAGAGCCCCTCGGGTGGCTTGGTGTGGTTGCCGGCCATCACCCAGATGTTCCCGTCGGGGCCGAGCTCGACCGCATGGGGTCCGTGTTCGCCGCCGCCGGGCAGCGCCTTGACCAGCTGGATCTTCGACCAGGTGTCACTGCCATCGTCGGTGATCCGGTAAAGGCCGGATTCGAACGTCGTGCTGTAGCGGTTCACCACGACCCACAGGGCTCCCTTTGCGAAGCACATGCCCTGGGCATCGTAGAGAGGCTTCGCGATGAACTCCTTTCTGACGACCTCTCCATTCTTCCCGAGCGTGACCCGGAGCAGGCCGCCGTCGAGATTCGTCTTGGCGTACTGGGGGCTGAGGATCAGTCGCCCCTTCGGATCCATGCAGAGGTTGACCCAGGAACCCTCGGACGGGTCGCCGGTCATCACGAGCTGCACGTCAAAATCCGGAAGGTGGTAGAGCTCACTGGCAGCTGGAGCCGCCTTCGACGGGGCCGGAGTGACGGAACCCGGCTTGGCCGAGCCAGCGACTTGGCTCGCAAAGACATTCCCCCAGGGCTGCATTCCCAGCTTTCCGAGCACCTGGGCCGAGGTCCAGGCCCTGTCGTCGAAGCCCGTCTGGTTCCAGCCCCTCGCTTCGCGGTCCGATCCCTTCCAGGAGGCATCGGTAACGATCGACTCCTTGCCCGTGCTCGTGGTCATGCTGAGCTGGGCGACCGCCCCGGCCGGGGAATCGTCCCCGTTCCATGCCGCGATCGCGAGCACGTTGGTTCCGGGACGCAGCTGGTCGCGGACATCGACCGAGAACCCGTTCTGCCAGGAATCGGCCCAGAGGACGCGCTTCCCATTCAGGAAGACCTCGAGTCCGTCGTCGGCCGTGCCCACGAGCTTTGCCTCCGAGGCGGCCCCCTCCAGCACGAAGGCCTTGCGGAAGTAACGGTTGTCGGCCCCACCCGTCTTCTTGAACCAGATCCACTGTGGGGTCTGGGGAAATCCGAGGGGAACCAGGACGGTCAGGAACAGGAGGAATCGTAGTGTGGCACTCATGGGACGATGTTGAGAATGAGCCGAACCGACCCCTCGATGCAGGTCAATATTCAGAATTCGTCCACCCGCGACACGAGTTTCGCGGGACGGATTCCCGATCCACCGGGGTATCAGTTGCTCCCTTGCCGTAGCCCGTCGAGGACTGCGCTGAAATCGTTCAGCGATCGGCAGACCTTGGCGCCGATCTGCTGGAGGGTTTTCTCGTAGGAATCCACCGCGGCGCCGCCGACGATGAGGGTTGTGGAGTCCGGCAGGAGGCGCTGGATGCGACGCAGCTCCTCTGGCAGCTGGGGATCGTCGGCCGGATGGACGAGACTCAGGGCGACCGCCCGTGCATGACTCTGGTGGGCCGCGCTGGCGATCTCCTCGGCAGGAAGCGAGGGTCCAAGGTAGGTGATCCGCCACCCCTTGTTCGCTGCCGCCGCGGAGACCAATGCCGCGCCGATCTCGTGGACCTGGCCACTCGGGGTCGTCGCCACCAGCATGGGAGCGGAGGCGTGGACCGCAAAAGGCCGAGCCGCATTTGCTAGGAATGTCCGGATCACCGCTGATGCCAGATGCTCGTGCCCAACCTTTAGCGTGCCCGCCTGCCACCCATCACCCACCCGTTGCACGAGGGGTCCGATCACATGGCTCAGAACCGCCACCTGTCCAAGCGAGAGAACCGCCTCCTCCAGCACGGACTCCAGAGCGGAGGCATCCATGGAAGTGATCGCCCGGAGTGCAGATTCCACCAGTTCGGGCCCGGTTCTCGCCGACCGCGGGCCGCTCGAGCCAGCCTGGAGGGGCTGGGCGCCTATCACCGACTGATCCCCGTCAGGCAGTTGAGGTGCCAAGCCCCGGAGTTCCTCGATCGGGAGGCGGGCTACAGTTCGGATCGGATGTCCTGACTCAGTGGCTCTTTTCAACAAGGCCAGGCGCTCGATGTCCTCATCACAGTAGAGACGCTGGTTCCCGTCCGTCCTCTCCGGCAGGATCGTCTCGTACCTCCGCTCCCAAGCCCGGATCAGGTGAGGGCTCAAGCCGGTCCTCTCCGAGACTGTCTTGATTGAATGTCGGAGGAAGCGATCAGGCATGGAGATAAACTAGACAAGACATGAACAAAGACAACTGCAATCCCGCAGGATGAGCCTTCGGATTGAATGGCAAGCGGGCAGATATTGAGGATCGGCGGGCTGTTATCGCGAGCATACACAAGACCTAAACAAAACATTGACAAGTTGGCAGTTGTTAGACACAACTTGGACAGTCGGTGTTACATCTGACTCGCATCTTTCGCCTATCCCTCCTCCAAAATGAAAAAATCCCTCCTATCTCAAAAAGGATCGAAGCCTTCCACCCGCATCCCTTCGGCCTGCATTTCCGTTCGCTCGAGCCGGTCCTCGAAGGTGGTCTCGAAGCGACCTGTAAAGGTGGCTCCGGTCCCCGCGAAGCCGCAGATTGAGGTGGCCCGTGGGGTGGTCGATGCCGCGTCGTCTTCCGCGCCATACGAGAGTCGCTCGGCCCTTTCCCTGTACATGAAGGACGCCGTAGAGGTGCCCCTACTCACGATTGCGGAGGAGAATGCCCTCGCCGCCCGCATCCACCGCGGCGACATGGACGCTCGGGAGCACATGATCCGCGCCAATCTTCGTCTCGTGGTGAAAATTGCGCGGGACTACGACGGATTTGGCCTGCCGCTCCTGGACCTGATCAATGAGGGGAACGTTGGCCTGATGAAGGGCGTGGAAAGGTTTGATCCGGCCAAGGGGGGTAAACTTTCGACCTATGCCTCGTGGTGGATCAAGCAGTCCATCAAGCGTGCCCTTGCCAACCAGTCGAAGACGATCCGGCTCCCAGTCCACCTCGTCGACAAGGTCACCCGGATGCGCCGGGTTGCCCACCAGCTCCAAGAGTTGCTCGGGCGGGAGGCGACGGATGAGGAGTTGGCCGAAGAGCTTGATGTCCCCGTGAAGAAGATCCGCTTCTGGCAGCGCGTCGCCCAAAAGACATCCTCACTGGATGCTCCGCTCGGTGACGAGGACTCGAGCCGTCTCGCGGACGTGGTTCCGGATGCCGAAGGCAAGACGCCCTATGCGACCCTCGAGGAATCGACAACGCACAGGATGCTCCGCCAATTCCTCGGGATCTTGGACGCTCGCGAGTTGGCGATCCTTCAGGAGCGGTTCGGTCTGGAAGGGGGGGCGGAGAAGACCCTCGACGAGATCGGCCGCCGGTTTGGTGTCACGCGGGAACGGATCCGCCAGCTTCAGAATATCGCGTTGTCCAAGCTCCGTCGGAAGATTGAGCAGCACGAGGCCGTCATGAAGCCGTCCGAAGAGCCCTCCCCATGGGTTCCTGCGGATCTCGCGGAGCTCTGAGGCTCAACCCTCGAGGATGACCGTCGCTCCGGCGGTCGCCACTGTGTGGGTAAGGGTGAGGTGAACGGACACCACGCCCATCAGCCTTGCCATCTCCAGTCCTGAGGCGTGGAGAACCAAGGCGGGTTTTCCCGAGGGGTGTCGCACGACTTCCAAGTCCAGCCATCCGAGCTCCGCTCCGATTCCGGTTCCAAATGCCTTGCTGGCCGCCTCCTTTGCGGCGAACCGGGCGGCAACGTGGAGGGCAGGCCGCCCCTGGGTCTGACAGTATTGGATTTCCTCGGGTCTCAGGATCCTGACCAGAAACCGGTCCCCGAAGCGACGGATTGAGTCTTCGATCCGGTCGACTTCGACCAGGTCCATTCCGATGCCATGGATCATGTCCGGGGAAACCTTCCGGTGGCTCAGCCGGCATAGCCCTTCATCGCGGACAACATTTCCGAGATGGCGGCAGGCAGTCCGATGAACACCGCTCGGCCGATCAGGGTATGGCCGATGTTGAGTTCATGGAGGTGGGGCACGACGTGCAGCACCGGGACATTTCCCGTGGTCAGGCCGTGGCCAGCGTTCACGGTCAACCCTGATTGATGTGCGAGCTGGGCCCCGGCCACCAGACGTTGGAGTTCACGGTTCCGGTCCTCCTTGCGGTTGAAGAGGTCGGCATAGCGTCCTGTGTGGAGCTCCACGGCCTGGGCCCCGACCCGGGCCGAGGCCTCGATCTGTGCCGGATCGGGATCGATGAACAGGCTGACCTGAATCCCACTCCCATTCAGGCGTCCGATCGTTCCGCGCAGCGATTCCTCGGTGCCGAGAACATCAAGTCCTCCTTCGGTGGTGACCTCGGTCCGGTGTTCCGGGACGAGGCAGACGAACTCGGGCTGTGTCCTGACCGCGATCTCAACCATGGCGGCCGAGTTCGCCAGTTCGAGATTCAGGGGAATCCGGATCCGCTCCTTGAGACGCTGCAGGTCGAAGTCCTGGAGGTGTCGACGATCCTCTCTGAGGTGGGCTGTGATGCCATGGGCTCCGGCCTCCTGGCACAGCAGTGCCGCCTCGGCCGGGTCCGGCTCGGCACGCCAGAATTTCGGATCATCCCGGTATCTGGCCTGCCGAAGGGTGGCGACGTGGTCGATGTTGACGCCGAGTCGGAGCATTTCAGTTCCGGGTTTTGGCCGGGGTGTTTGTGGCGCCCAGCCGAATGGGCGGGATCGGATCCAGCAACTTGGCGAGCAGGGCGAGCTCAAGTCCGGAAAGGCCCACCGGGGATTTCCTGCGAATCAGCGCATGGTTGGCGTCCTTGCGGGTCACCGTGGTGACGCATTCGCCGATCAGCGGCCCCGCGGCCAGAAGCCAACGCACCGCAGGGGTGGTGGTCACCACGCTGCGGCCCTCCAGGAGGTCTGGGAGCTGGAGTGCGGCATTCCACTGACGGATCGAGTCCGAGGTGAACTCGAAGTCATAGACCAGCATGTCCGGCCGGTTCATCTGTAACAGCATCTCCGGGGACGGCGGATTGGTGGTCTTCACGAGCGGGATCATCGCAAGGGTGACCAGGGGCCTCTTCTCCCCCGTCATGGCCTCCATCATCGGCGCGAGCGGCACGCCCCCGGCGAGAACCAGGCGGTTGGTGTTCGCATACAGCTCTCCCTTGTAGCGCGGGGTGGCACTCTCCGGCGCGAATCCCCCGCGATAGATCCCGTGCAGGCGTTTCAGGTACCCCATCGGATCGTCGTATTGGGCTGCAAAATAGGGATAGCGGAACGACCGGTTTGGCTGACCCCAGACAAACATCTGGTTCGGCCATCCGCTTCCGGTCGAGGGTTTCGGGTCAAGCCATCCGGCGGTCAGTGGACCCAGGCCCCGCGCCGCTGTGAACTGGACCAATGGCTCCCGGACGAACCCGGGCACCCTCCATTCGGGCAGCTGCTCGGGGACCGGTTGGATGGGTCTCAGAGTCCCCTCGACCCGGACGTTCCCATTGGTTGGAACGAACGTGAGTTCCACCGCGGGGTGACCGGGTACCACGCTCTGCCAGTGGAGCAGGGAACCCGGGGATGAAGGAGGAGCCGTCAGCCGTGTCAGGGTCGCCTCCATCGGATGGGTTGTGACGTCGGACACCGCGAGCACCCAGGAATCCCGTCGGAGCAGCTGGGGTTTGGAGGCTGAGGAAGGCCCCCGGATCGCATGCAAGGCGCCCGCCCAGATGGGCCAGCGTTTTTCCCAGACCGCAACCCGATCCGCCGGGAGCTGCAGGGCCACGGCCACCTCCCGTCCAGCCTTGCCTCGGAGCACCTCACCGGCGGAGGCGCTCTGGAGGAGGTCCTGGGCCAGGGCGATACCGGCCTCGAGTGCGACGGCGGGCATGTTCGTTGTCCCGGTCGCGATCCGCCACCAGGTTTCCGCGAGATGACGGGACATTGACGGTCCGACCGCCGAGGTTTCCGGGAGGGTCAGCACCTTCTTCAGGACGGGCGCGTTGGTTTGGGTCTGGAGGGCTCTGCCGCCTACAAACCGCCATTGGATCTCTGGCTGTGCGGCCGGATCTGCGGCGTTGGCGGCAACGAGTGCGAGGCTTGCGACAAGGCAGAGAACGAGTCGGAGCATAGACGTCCCGGATTGGTCGCATGTCCGCCACCCCGGTGCAATGGCACAGAGGGCGCCGGAGGGGAGAGGGGACTCATGCGGCGACGTGGTGACGCCGAGGCAGGGCGGAGAGAGGGGTTCAGGCGAATTCGACGGACGCATGGGAGAAACCCGTCTCCCTGCCCAGGTCCGCAACACTTGGCCGATCAGCATGGGGCCGTGACGGAGTGCAGCCCTGCCTTTGTTGGCCTTCCCACCGCCTTTTCCCAGCCCAATTTGCTGGCCCGACCCGATGGATGCGGAGACGATTCGAATCGACCCATGAGCTCCGATCCGTCCAGCGGCCCTCCAGCATGGAAGGTTGTTCTCGCCGGGGCCGCGGCCGGTGGCCTGGGGTGGGGAATCCGGGGTCAGTACGGCCATGAGACCGGTGCGATGATTGCCGGTCTTCTGGTGTCGTTGTCGCTGGCACTGCTTCTCTTCCCCCAAGGCCCTTCGCTGCAGGTCGCCCGGGCCGTCGCCTGGGGAACCCTCGCCATGGGATTCGGCGGATCCATGACCTATGGGCAGACCATTGGACTGACCCAGAATCCCGGGATGATCGGACGCTGGGACGCACTGACCTGGGGATTCCTGGGCCTCTCGATCAAAGGGGGACTCTGGATCGCCTTCCCCGGGGCCTTCCTCGCCATGGGGCTGGGAGGACGTCGCCATCGGGGGCGCGAGGTGCTCGGCATCCTGGTCGGCATGATGGTCCTATGCTGGCTCGGGATCCGGGTGTTGAACGAACCTTTTGATCCCGCCCATCGGATCCTTCCCCGGATCTACTTCTCCGCGGACTGGCGCTGGGAACCGGATGCCAGCCTGAAGCCGCGACGGGAGGTCTGGGGAGGCTATCTGTTCGCCTTGGTCGGACTCTTGTCGTACCTGGGCTGGGTCCGACGCGACCCGCTTGCCATCCGGCTCGCGGTCTGGGGGTTTCTGGGTGGGGCGGTTGGCTTCCCCCTGGGGCAATCGGTCCAGGCCTTCCACGCCTGGAATCCGGACCTGTTTTGGAACGGGGTTGGAGCCCATCTCGAGCCGGTCATGAATTGGTGGAACTGGATGGAGACGCTCTTCGGCATGACAATGGGTGGGACGCTGGCACTGGGGCTCTACCGCAACCGGGACCTGATCCGGTTCTCCGACTCCCCCGATGTCCTTGTGAGGCCGCCAGGTTGGGAATGGGCGGCACTTGGGGTCCACGCTACGCTCCTGGTCTCGTGCGAACTCCTCGACCTCGGGTGGGCGATCCGTGTGTATGACTTCGGTCTTGTCCTGACCGCCCTGCCGATCCTGGCCGTTGCCCTTGGGCTTCGTTGGCCGGCGTGGGTGATGCTGCCGCTGACCGTGTGGGTCATCGGCGGCAAGACGTACCAGGCCGTAGCCGACGATGCGTCTGGCGTCGTGGTGGTGGTCTACTTCGTGGTCTACGGCGTCTTGCCGCTGGGACTCTGCGCCCTTCTGGCCTGCCGGGTGATCCGAGGATGCCGGGAGCACGCCGTCGCCCTCCACTGGCTGCGGCCGGTGCTGCTGTCGACCGTTGGCCTCTATTTCGGGCTCAACTTCGCGTTCTTCCCCTTCCC
>VHCG01000076.1 GCA_016871805.1 Verrucomicrobiota bacterium | reverse complement strand
GCTGCAGGCGGAGCAGGCCGAGGCGAACAAGCTCAAGGCGCAGGCCGAGGCGGAGGTGCGTCGCGCCAACGCCGTGGCTCTTGAGCAGGAGATGATCGCCAAGGTGGCCGACATGCGGGCCCGGGTCGTCGAGGCGGAGGCGCAGGTCCCGCTGGCGTTGTCCGAGGCGTTTCGCACCGGGAATCTCGGGGTCATGGACTACTATCGGATGAAGAATCTCCAGGCCGATACCTCGATGCGGGAGAACATCGCAGGCACCCCGGACGCGAAGTGAGGGGCATCGGGGATCCAGTCATGCACCTTCTCCTGGCCGATTCCTGGGACTCGCTGATCCCGGTGGTGGTCTTTGCCATCGGTGTGCTTTTCTCCCTGATCCAGCGCGCCTTTCAGCGCAGCCGTCGGTCCGACCGATCCGAGCCGGGTGGATGGGAGCAGAGTCCCGAGGTTCTTGAGGAAGGGACCAAGGTGGAGTCCGGCGGACGCGTGCTTCGGCGCTATGTGCGACCTGGAGCGTCGACCTTGGCCCCCCCGCCGTCGCCAACCGCGTCCAGCCCCTGGGAACAGGAACTGGAACGAATCCTCCAACGCCGCGGTTCCCAGGGCGCGCAACCGGCGCCCCCGGTGCTGCCGACGGCCGAGACAATGGCGATGCCGGAACCTGGCCCCTCCTGGGAAACGGTCCGGAACACGCTGGAGCATCCCATCGATCCCGTGACCTCGGTCGAGGATCTCTCCGCCCGGGATCTTGAGTCGGCTCCGGCGGCCTCCACGCCGCTCAGCACGGCGGTGGAGTCCGGCGAACGGAGGGTGTCGACCGTTGATCTCGAGGAACGCGTCCGACGGATGATGGAGCGGGTTGGTGGTCAGGTCCGACACGTGATCCCGGTCACCCCAACGGCGGCGACGTCCTCGAAGTCCAAGTCACCCGGGGTCCGAGAGGCATGGACTGGTAGTCTGAGGAATCCCGTGACCGCCCGGCAGGCCATGCTGGCGAGCCTTGTCCTGGGGCGGCCGAAAAGTCTGGAGGCCTGATCCGGATGCCATGCTGGGGCTTGGCCCCAGGATGGAGACGGCAACGAGGGATTCGGCCTACATGCCCATGCGCGTGAGTTCCTGCTCGAGAGCCATCTGGAACTCCTGTCCATCCGCGGCGCTGGGGCGATAGCCTTTGGTCTCGGGCATCAGACCCAGTCGACCGGTCGTATCGAGCAGCCAGGTGGCCTTCTGACCATCGCTGAACGTCACCTTCCCGCTGACCATGGCACCGGGACGGGTGACGGCATCGACGGTCACCTTCACCCCACCGGGGGGCGCGGGTTCGGCCGGCTCGAGTGGGGATGGGGCTGCAGTCTCCGGGACCGGAGCCGTCTTCGGCGGCTCGGGGTCCTTGGGCATCACCTGGAGATCGGTGACCAGCATCCGGACATCCATGTAGGTCAGGCGGAGCCCGAAATCCGTCTCCAGCCGGCGCTGGAACTCGGACAACTTCATCCCGTCGGCAAGCCACTGACGGGCGACCTGCTGCTGCTCGATGGTCAACTGCATGTGGGGGACACTAGGAATCCTGGGCGGTCCGGGCAAGACGCCGGAGACCTCGGTCCGCATTCCATCCTTAGGGATCGGGAGTATTCGGTTAGGGATTGCTGGCCAGCGCGGAGTAGCGGTTTGGCCCATCCCATGGAGAGATGTTTCGATCAACAGTCACCTGGTCTGTCGTATTCTCATTCCATGCCTATTCACTCAGAGACTCCGGAAACCTTGACATCCCCGTTGAGACGGCTGCTTTCCCGACCTGCTGGTGTCTTCTGGGTTTTCCTTGCGATCTACCTCTCAACCTGGGCCGGGCACTACACCTCGGGTGATGGGGCCGTGAAGGTGGACTGGGCGCGCGGACTCCTTTTCCGCGGCGGTTCCCGACTTGATCCTGCGATCAGCGGCGGGGAGGAATTCAGCTTCTATTCGATTGGCCATACGGTGCTTGCCATGCCGGCGTTGGTGGTGTCCCACCTCACCCGGAAGTTTGCGGGATTCAGCTGCGAGGCGGCCCTCTACACCCTTCTCTTCGTGGCCAACGGGGCGCTGTTGCTCTACCTGGTTGCCCGATACCTCTGGCCTATCTACGGACCTCGACGAAGCTGGCTCTCGGTACTGGTCCTGGGCCTCGGGACCACATGGTGGCCCTATACCAAGGTGGACTTCACGGAGCCGCTCGTCGCGACCGTGATTTTCGCAGCGTTCCTTTTGCTTCGTGCGGGCAGGCCTTTCCTTGGCATGCTGGTGGCCGGATTGGGCTGGACGCTCCGCCCGGAGGCGATTCTGTTCGCGGGCCTTCTGGGCCTCTGGCACCTGATGCGAACCCGGCGACTGGACCAAGTCGTGGTCATGGGGTTGGCACTCATTCCGTCTGCAGCCATCAACCTCTATGCGAACTGGATTCGCTGGGGTTCCTGGAGCAGTTCTGCCTACCCGGGAGGCTATTCACAGACGGGCTTCGATTATCCAGCCCTGGCAGGCTTCTACGGTCTTATCTTTTCGCCTGGCAAGGGCCTGTTCTGGTTCTCACCGCCCCTCCTGTTGGGTTTTCTTGGCTGGAATCGGATGAGAAACCGCGAGGCGACTCGGTTGGACGCCTGGTTCTTCGCGGCGGTGCTCGGCCTTAGCGTCGCATTGTATTCGCGATGGTGGGATTGGGGGAGTGACGATGCCTGGGGCGTACGATTCCTGATACCCGGGGTGATGTTGATGACCCTTCCCGTGGTGGAGATGCTGGATCGGCGTCTCTGGGTTGGCCCGGTCCTGGCGATCGGTGTTGCAGTGCAGCTTCTCGCAGTCCTCGTCGCGCCGCTGGAGTACGTGGTCATGCTTCACGAGATCCAGCCCGAGAGGCCTGGTGTTTTTGGAAACGATGGAAGGAAGACGGTGGATCTGGAGGAGATGTGGTATCATCCCCGCTACGGTCAGCTTCCCGGACATTGGACCCTGCTGAGGGTGATGCTGGGCATTCCTCCGGGACCGAGGACTGAGCGTCAGAACCGGATGACCGGGCTTTCTCTGTATGAATGCATCCCTCCTGACGCTTGGCGTCGGCATGCGTTCCCGGACTTCATCTGGTGGCGGCTCGTCGAGAAGGCCAGGGCTGGCGGCCAGGGCACCAATCCCAGCCCCTGACCGCCCCAGGGCCCGGAAGAGGTCTAGGAGTGGGCGTCACCCAGAGGCGTGAGTGGCGTCCTCTTGGCCGCACGCAGTTGCTGCATCTCCTGCATCAGGGCCAGTCTTTCTCCATCCTCCAGCGCCGGATCCGCAAGGGTCCGGGTCACATCCCCAAGACGGCTGTCGAGATGGAGATTCCGAAGGCGGATCAGGGTGTCGGCGAGTCCGACCTCCGGATTCGGCAGTGCCCGCCGCTCACTGGCGGCTCCCGAGACCAAGGCGCGGGTGGCATCGTCATCCTCGAGCTGACGGATTATCCCGGCCACATCTCCCTGAGAGGCGAAATGGAGGCCGATGATCCGCCTCACGCCGTCGTGACGAATCCAGTCCGGATCGAGGTGATGGGCGGCGAAGTTTGCGAGGGACGGGTTCCCGAGGAGGTATCGCACCAGCCACATCTCCAGTTCGGAGAGGGGTGACTGGGCTGGTGGTGGAACGACGGCTGCGGAGTCCTGATTCGGGGCCTGCTGGGGACCCGGCCGGACTTTTCGGAACTCCTGCCGCACCGCTGCAGGGTCCACGCCGAGGCGTTGGGCCACCCGCTGGGCATAGGTGTCGATCACCACCGCATTGCCTGTCTTCTGCACCGCTTCACCGACGGAGCGCACCACCACAGCACGACCCCGGTCGGTGGACACGTCGTTCTCCTCGAGAAGGTGTCGGAGGTAGAAGTCGAAGTACCCCTCCGCCCGCGTCAGGATGCCTCGGAACGCCTCGGCCCCATGACTCTTGATGAAGCTGTCGGGATCATCCGGAGGGGGAATCGAGGCGACCCGGACCGACAGGCCCGAGCCGAGGAGACCATCGAAGGATCGGACACTGGCGTTGCGACCGGCCTTGTCGCCGTCGAAGCAGAGGACGACCTCCTCGACATAGCGTCGGATCACCCGGGCGTGATCCGGGGTCAGAGCCGTGCCCTGGGGGGCCACCACGTTCCGAATGCCCGCCGCGTGACAGGCGATGGTGTCGAGCTGGCCCTCGCAGATGATGGCGTGTCCGGCGTCGAGGATCGCACGACGGGCCTTGTCGAGAGCGAACAGGACCTTGCCTTTGGTGAAGATCGGGGTCTCGGGTGAGTTGACGTACTTCGCGGTCTTCTCGTCGCCCTGCAGCACCCGACCACTGAACGCGATCACCCGTCCCTGCTCATCACAGATCGGGAACATCAGGCGGCCGCGGAAACGGTCGTAGACCCTGCCCGTCTCCGCCTTTCGGAGGATCAGACCGGCCTGCTCGCACAGGCTGTCGTCGAAGCCCTTCGACTTTGCCCAGTTGACGGTGTCGTCCCAGGCCTCGGGAGCCGCGCCGAGGCGGAACGCCTTCACGGTCTCCGGTGCGACACCGCGCCGGGCGAGGTAGTCGCGGGCCAGCTCCCCGGCTGCCTCGTTGGCGAGGCACTGCTGCCACCGCAGGCAGATCGCCTCGTGCAGCTTCAGGAGTGCGTCCTTGAGACCCCGATTCTCTGGGGCGCCTGTGCCCGCCTCGTATTCGAGCGGGATCCGGGCCCGTTCGGCGAGGCGCTCGATCGCCTCGGGGAATGAGATGTTCTCGTACAGCTGGACGAACTTGAAGACGTCCCCGCCCGCCTGACAGCCGAAGCAGTGGAAGATCTGCCGGGCCGGGTTGACGTTGAAGCTGGGGGATTTCTCCCGGTGGAACGGGCAGAGGCAGACGAAGTTTGCGCCGTTGCGCTTGAGTGGGATGGACGCACCGATGAGATCCACGATGTCGCTCGCGGCTCGGACGCGTTCTCGGAAGTTGTCGGAAAACCGGGGCATCAGACGACCACCGAAGTACCCGATCCACTGCGCCCTGACGAGCCCGGAGCTCTGAGACGCGTCACGAAAGCCCCATCCACCCCGTCCCGGACGGGATCCAGAGTCCGCTGGGTTTCGACGGTGAACCCTGGATGCGAGGCGAGGAATCGGGTCACCACCTCCAGGTTCTCCTCGGGCTCGAGGCTGCACGTCGAATAGACGATCCGCCCCCCGGGCCTGATGCGCCGGGCGGCGTCCGCCAGCAGGCCGACCTGCACGGACGCCATCCGCTGGAACTCGGCGGGATCCAGACGCCACCGGAGCTCCACCCGTCGGCGCAGAACGCCGGTGTTCGAGCAGGGTGCATCCACAAGGATGCCGTCAAACCCGGGTCCTGCATCGGGAAGGGCGGAGATGGCCGTCACACAGGTCGCCCTGAGGCGAGCCGCATTTTCCCGAAGCAGATCCAGACGTCCTTCCGAGGTGTCATGGGCCACGATCCGCCCCGCGTTCGCCATCCGCTCGGCCATGTAAAGGGTCTTGCCGCCTGGCGCGGCACAGAGATCCAGCAGGGTTTCACCGGGACGCGGGTCGAGTTCACGGATGGCCAGGAGAGTGCTTGGATCCTGGAGGTAGAATCCTCCCTCCCGGAAGCTGCCCAGACCGGCAACTGCTGGGATGCCGGACAGCTCGTACAGGGTGCCGGCTTCCGCCCAGTCGAGGACCCGCTCGGCGTGAACGACTTCTTCGGTGTCCCAGCGGAGCCGCAGTTCCTCGGGGTTGGTCTTCAGACGGTTCACGCGGGCGAAGATCGGGGGAGGTGTGTTGACCCATCGACAGAGCGTCTGCAGTTCCTCAGAGTCGTACCGGGTCGACCACCGCTCGACGAGCCAGGGCGGGAGCGACCACCCCCTCGCCGGCTCCGAGCGCTGCAGCTCCTTGAGGCGGTGTCGGGTGGCTTCGCGATCCCGGATGACGTTCCTGAGGACGGCATTCACAAACCCGGCCTGGCCTGGAAACCCGAGGCGGCGTGCCAGCTCGACCGAGTCATGGACCGCTGCGTGGTCGGGTATCCGGTCGAGCCAGAGCAGCTGGTAGATCCCGAGACGGAGCAGGGTCCGTGGAACCATTGGGATCGGACGCCGATCAGTGCGAGCGGCGATCAAATCGTCGAGGGTTCCGCGCCATCGGAGCACCCCGAGGATGAGCTCCTGCGCGAGGCGACGATCGGCCGGTTTGAGGCCGATGAACACGCGGTCCTTCTCGAGTCGACGTTCCGCGAAATCCCCGGGTTCCTCCTGTCGGACAAGAAACAGGACGGCAAATTCTCTTGGTTCGGAAACCATCGGGAAGGCATACTGACCGTCCTCCGTTGAGGAGCCAGTTTTTAGCTCATGAAAGAGGAAATGGACCAGTTGGTTGCCGCCGGAAAGATCCAGCCGAAGCACGTCGCCCCGCTGACGGCGCTGCTCGAGGCAGGATTTGGACAACACCGCAGCTGGGGCTTCGGAAAGATCCGGACCCTGGATGGAATCGCCGGGCGGCTTGTGATCGATTTCGGCAACAAGCCCGGCCACGCCCTCGACCTGGCCTTTGCCACGGAGACGCTCAGGCCGATCCCCAAGGACCATATCCTCGCGAGGAAGCACTCGGATCTGAAAGGGCTCCAGCAGATGGCGGCGCTGCACCATCTGGATGTCGTCAAGCTGGTCATCGACAGCTTCGGCGGGAAGGCGACGGTCGATCAGATCGAGTCCGTCCTCGTGCCGGATGTCATCCAGAGCGACTGGAAGAAGTGGTGGGAGATGGCCAAGACCGAGCTGAAGAAGGACGGTCACTTCCTGGTCCCGATCAAGAAGGCCGAGCCCATCGTCTATCAGGCCGAGGAACAGCATCTCACGGACCGGCTCCTCCGGGATTTCAGGGTGGCCAAGGGTCTCAAGGCCCGCGTGGTGGTGGCCCACGAAATCCAGAAGAACCTCGCGGACCTGCCCGACAAAACGGTGCTGGCGGAGGTGCTCGACCAGCTCAACGCGGAGATCAAAACCCATCTGACCACCCGGCCCAGTGAAGCCCTCGAGGGCATCTTCGTCCGGGAAGAGCTGCGTCAGGCCACCTCGATTCCCGCCCCCGAGGGCGAGGTCGTCGCCAAGGACATCTGGAACCAGCGGCTCCGCATCCGGGACCTGTTCGAGGAGATTCCCGTCGCCAAGCATCGTCGGGCCCTTGAGTCGTTCCGGGACAACGTTCCCGACTGGGCAGCCCAGATCGTGCTCCTCATCAACGACGTCCCGGCCAAGCTGGCGGGTGAGTGCGCCCGGATCCTCCTCCAGGAGAACCGGGGCCAGCTGCTCAAGGACACCCTGGCGCGTCTCTTCTCGCAGCATGGAGCCAGCAGCGAGCTGTTGCTCTGGTTCGGCAAGGATCGCAGCGACTTCTTCGCCGAACTCCTCAATCCCGAGGTCTTCCGTGCGATGCTGTCCGCCATCGAGCGGGACCAGTTCATGGAGAAGAAGGGCAACCGTCTCCGCGACTACGTCCTGGAGGACCAGACCCTCATTCCAGCCCTCATCGAGTCGGCCGATGTCGAGATCATCCGTGATCTGACCCGGACCCTCCAGCTGAGCCCGAGCTTTGACGACATGAGCAAGCGTTCGCTGCTGGCCCGGATCGTCAAGATGTACCCGGCGATCCAGGAGATGATCACCGGGGAGCAGACGAAGGAGGACAAGACCTTCCTGGTGAGCTGGTCGAGCATCGAGCGGCGCAAGACCGAATACGAGGACCTCGTCCAGAAGCAGATCCCGGCGAACGTCCGCGACATCGCCCTCGCCCGCAGCTATGGCGACCTTCGCGAGAACGCCGAATACAAGTTCGCCAAGGAGCAGCAGAAGGTCCTGAACCGTCGCAAACACGAACTCGAGGCCCAGATGGGCAAGGCTCGTGGGACGGACTTCTCCAATGCCCGGACCGACGTCGTGACGCCCGGAACCACGGTCACTCTGACCGATCTCGACTCGGGCAAGGCCGAGGGCGTCCACATCCTAGGAGCCTGGGATGGAGATGCCGGCCGGAACATCGTCAGCTATCTTACCCCGTTCGCCCAGGCGCTTCTCAACAAGGGTGTCGGCGCCGAGGCGGAGCTGCCGGGCGAGGCCGCGAAACGCAGGGTCCGCATCGACAGCATCGTGGTGGCCGACGTCGCCTCCCTGCTCCCCGCAGCGGCGCAGGCGGCCGCCTGATCCGCGGCGTCCCCAGACCGTCACGGGAGACAGTACCGTGGAAACGGAGTCGAAGCTCGAACGGCTGAGGGAATCCCTCCGCGGGCTGGGCTCCTGCCTCGTCGCCTATTCCGGCGGGGTGGACTCTGTTTTCCTGGCCCACGTCGCCCATTCGGTCCTCGGATCCCGGTCCTTGGCCGTCATCGCCGATTCGCCCAGTCTGCCCCGACAGGAACTCGAGGAGGCGCAGGCGCTTGCGGAACGCTTCGGGTTCCCTCTGCGGGTTGTCCGGACCACCGAGTTCTCGGATTCCCGATACCTCTCCAATCCCGTCAACCGCTGCTATTTCTGCAAGCATGCCCTGTTCTCCGAGCTGATCCCGATCGCCCGTGAGGAGGGCTTCCAGGCGGTCGTGTACGGGGAGAACGCCAGTGATGTCGGGGACCATCGTCCCGGAGCCCAGGCGGCGGCTGAGTTCGAGGTCCGGGCTCCATTGAAGGACGTCGGACTCACCAAGGCCGAGATCCGCGGACTGAGCGCGCGATTCGGACTCCCCACGGCCGACAAGCCCCAGATGGCCTGTCTGAGTTCGAGGATTCCGACCGGTGAGGCTGTCACCCCGGCCAAGCTGGCCCAGATCGAGGCGGCGGAACGTCATCTCAGGGACCAGGGATTCTGGGATGTCCGGGTCCGACACCACGAACTGAAGCAGGGTTCACTCGCCCGCATCGAGGTCGGCCTCGATGAGATGCCGCGTCTCTGTTCCGCCGATCGGCTCCGATCGATCGCCGAACATCTCCAGACACTGGGGTATCTCCACGTCACGGTGGACGCGGCCGGCTATCGACGCGGCAGCACGAATGGTGTGTCCGCACCGATCACCCTGGGCCGTCCCCCGGTTAACCCACGGTGACCCTGGGCTTGCCGCTCGACAGCGCGCAGGCGCCCGGCTCTATTGGCTGGGGTATCCTGACCGAAACCCAAGCCTGTTCCTCCGATGAACCTTTCCATGCCGTTCCGGATCCGATCCAACCGCAACGCCTTCACCCTCATTGAGCTCCTGGTGGTGATCGCCATCATCGCGATTCTGGCGGGCATGCTCCTCCCGGCTTTGGCCAACGCGAAGGAGAAGGCGAACCGGACCGCGTGCACGAACAATCTGCGGCAGATCGCCCTGTTCATGCAGTTCTACACCGATGAGTACCGCGACACATTCGTCGCGCACCGCAACCTCGGTCAGGGAGACGATCCGAACCGGGCCCTCACCAACTGGTGGGGCACCTCGATCGTCGGCTACGGCAACAACAACTCGAACCTGTTCCGCTGCCCCAGCATCAAGGGCAAGCGACTTGACAAGGGAGTGCGATGGGAATGGAAGTTCGATGCGCACAAGGTGGGCTATGCCTACAACGGCTTTTTCCTCGGTCGACACCCCTACGGTCCGGATTCGCTGACCGTCGGAGGCATCCGTTTCGACGTAGCACCGTGGTTCAAGCGTACTGCGATCGTGAACCCTTCCCAGAATCTGTTGATCGGCGATGCGATGCCGAAGGCGGATGGCTACTGGAGCAGCAGTCTCTGGTGGCCGTTCAGCGGCATGGAGAAGGGGCAGGGCCTCGAAGGGGTCGACAACAACCGTCACAAGGACCAGGGAGTCATGGTGTTCAATGACGGGCATTCCGAGTCGCGCAAGAGCGCCCGGATCAATCCCCCAATGGATCCCTCGTCGGGCAACGCCAAGGCGCTCCAGAACTCGGAATTCTGGGATCCGCTCAACCGGGCCCGGCGTTAGGACGCCTGAATACCGAGGAGTCGCACGCCCCTAGAATCCCCTTGGCTCCGATATGATCCTTCCCGTTTCCGCACCCCCGCCCCTTCGGTCCTGGCAATCCGCCCTGGCGGCCACCCTGCTGCTGGCGACAGGTGTCGACACCCTGGCCACCCGGGCGGCCGAGCCGGTGCCGGGCGTCACCGTGAGGGCTGATGGATGGGTTCCCATGACCAATGGCCGTGACCTTTCCGGGTGGCGCAATCCCTTCGCCTGGGGTGAGGCCAAGGTGGTGGATGGGGAAATCCATCTCCTCGGGGAACTCAAATTCTTCCTCGTGACCGAAAAGACCCACGGAGACTTCATCTTCGAGGGCGAGGTCTTCCTCCCCCCCGGGAATTCGAACAGTGGCATCATGTTCCGCGCCAACGTGGCGACGAACCGCGTCTGGGGCTATCAGGCCGAGGTCGATGGTGATGAAAAACGCAACTGGTCGGGCGGCCTCTATGACGAGGACCGTCGAATGTGGTTCATCTCTCCCATCAGCGGGAACGCGGAGAGCATTGCGGCATTCCGGGCCCGTGCGGGCGAGGCGTTCAGGCGTCATGACTGGAACCGCTACCGGATCACCTGCATTGGGCGTCGACTACGGATCGAGGTCAACGGAGTGGTGACCACCGATGTCGAGGATGGCCTGGACGCCAAAGGCGTAATCGGCCTCCAGCACCATGGCGAGAAGGGCCAGGTCTACCGGTTTCGCAATCTGCGCCTCCATGAACTCGGCATTCCCCACGGTGCGGTGACGAAGCCCTAGTCACCTCCCTCCGATCGTTCTCCAGTCCCCCTGCGGGTCTGCCCCAGTGTCCACCTCTCGACGCCATCCATGAACCCCAGTTCCAAGGAGGTCCAGCGACTGGTCGCCGATGCCAATGGCTGCGCTTCGTGGCGGCTCTGGGGGCCTTACCTCGCGGAACGACAATGGGGGACGGTCCGGGAGGACTATTCCGCCAATGGCGATGCCTGGGCGTCCGTGTCCCATGACCATGCCCGGTCGAAGGCCTACCGATGGGGTGAGGAGGGTCTTGCGGGCCTTAGTGACATCCGCTCACGGCTGTGTCTGGGACTCGCCCTCTGGAATGGCAAGGATCCCATCCTCAAGGAGCGCCTCTTCGGACTCACCAATGCCGAGGGCAACCACGGCGAGGACGTCAAGGAGCTCTACTACTACCTCGACGCCACACCGACCCACTCCTACCTCAAGTATCTCTACAAATATCCGCAACGGGCGTTCCCCTATGCCCAGCTTGTCGACGAGAACCGCAGACGGGCCAAGGAGGCGTCGGAATATGAACTCCTCGACACCGGGATCTTCGAGGATGACCGGTACTTCGATGTGTTCGTCGAGTATGCGAAGGCTTCCGTGGACGACATCCTGATGCGAATCACGGTCCACAACCGGGGGGCCGAGGCCGCGACGCTGCACGTCCTGCCTCATCTCTGGTGTCGGAAAATCTGGTCATGGCGAAAGGGCATCGCGAAGCCGGAGCTCCGTCAGACCGGACATGGTCGTATCCACGCGAGTGGGGTCCACCAGTCCGACTATGAACTGGTCTGCGAAAACGCGCCTCCACTCCTTTTCACCGAGAACGAGACCAATCGCCGCAGGCTCTATGGCGAGGCTCTGGCGTCCGGCTTCTTCAAGGACGGCATCAACGACGCGGTCGTCGGAGGGCGGGTCGACACCGTCAATCCCGCCCACATCGGCACCAAGGCCGCCGCCCACTATGTCCTGACCCTTGGACCGTCGGGTTCCGCCGAGGTCCGGCTGCGCCTCAAGGCGGTCGCGAAATCCGCCGGGGCAGGTCGCACGGTGCGAGGTGGGAAATCCAAGCCCCAAGGTGAAGCGTTTGCCGATTTCGACGAGATCCTGACCCGACGTCGAGCCGAGGCGGACGAGTTCTATGACGGGCTTCAGGAAGGCATGGCCGATCCGGACGCACGACGGATCCAACGCCAGGCGTTCGCGGGGATGGTCTGGTCCCGGCAGTTCTACCGGTATCACGTCCATCGCTGGCTCACGGGGGATCCGGACCAGCCGGCGCCTCCGGAGGAACGTCGACAGGGACGCAACCGGGACTGGTCCCATCTCAATGCGGGTGATGTCCTGTCGGTGCCCGACAAATGGG
>VHCG01000075.1 GCA_016871805.1 Verrucomicrobiota bacterium | reverse complement strand
GGGGGCAGGCGGCGACAGCTCGATCCTGGCGATCAACGCCCGGACCGGTGAGCCCATCTGGCGCTTCGCCTTCGCGAAGGCAGGGGCCAAGGGCGGCATCAATGCCGCCCTTGTGAAGTTCCAGGACTCGCTGATCGCAGTGCATGAGTCGGAGAACCTCGACTCCTCGGAGATCGGCCGGATGGCGGCGTTCCGCATCCCGCCCCCGGCGGAGGTCAAGCCCACCAACTCCCTCTCCCCTGCCGTGTTCACCGCTCAGCAGCTCGAGCTCTGGCGCAATGGCGTCGGCTCGCTCGCCAGCTCTCCGGTGCTGGTTGGCGACCGGATCTATGAGGTGACGGGCACCGGCGATCTCGCGGCGATTGACGCCAGGACGGGCAAGGTGCTGTGGAAGAGGAAGCTCGCGATCGAACAGCGCCAGAGCACTCCGTTCTACGCGGACGGCCATCTCTATGTGGCCATGTACATCGCTTCCGAGGGGACTGAGGCCGCCAAGGCCGGGCAGGATTCGGATGGGGGCAACGGCGACCTCTGGGTCCTGAAACCGGGCGCCGATGGTGCCGAGGTGGTGAGCCACACGGTCCTCAAGGGCCGGGCCTTCGGCTCGCCCATCGGCTACAACGGGAAGATCTATCTCCAGACCGATCAGCAGCTCTACGCCTGGGGCAAACGCGGCAACACTCCGGGCGTCGCCCGATCCTCCACGACACCGTTCCCGAAGGCCGGCCCGGCGACCCAGCTCCAGATCATCCCCTACGAGGTCCTCCTCCGCCCCGGCCAGACCCAGTCGTTCCGGATCCGTTCCCTCGACGCCAACGGCTTCACCGTGGCCGAGTCGATCGATCCAAAGTCGGTGAAGTGGGAGCCCTACATCCCCCCAACGGCGCTGGTGAAGGCGACGATGAAGGGCGCCTTCAACCCGGAGGGCAAACTGGTGGCCGAGGTCGCCCCTGCCGGCAGCGCTGGACAGTTCAAGGCAACCCTGGCCTCCGCCGAGGGCAAGGAACTCGCCGGATTCATCAAGGGCCGCATCCTGCCGGGAATGCCGTTGCGTCAGAACTTCGAGACCTTCGCCCTGACCAACAAGACCACCAACACCGTCGAACCCGAGACGCTGTTCGCCTATCCGCCGCTGCCCTGGAACTCCGCGCGGTTCCGGTTCGAGGTCCGGAACAAGGACCTCACCGGCGGCACCAACCAGGCGCTGGTGAAGACCATCGACAACAAACTCTTCCAACGCGGACAGATCTTCTTCGGATTCCCCGACATGGCCAACTACACCATCGAGGCCGACGTCCTCTCCGAAGGCAACAAGCGCAAGATGTCGGAGGTGGGCCTGATCAACCAGCGCTACGCCGTCCTCCTCAAGGGCAATTCGCAGGAGATCGAGGTCAACTCCAACCAGGAGCGCATCAAGGTCGCCAAGCCCTTCAAGTGGTCCCCCAACACCTGGTACCACCTCAAGGTGAAGGTCGACGTCGCCCCCGACGGCTCGGGCGTGGTGCGCGGCAAGGCCTGGAAGAAGGACGAGGCCGAACCCGCGGAGTGGACCATCGAGGTGCCCCACCGCACGGCGCACCGCAACGGATCGCCCGGCCTGTTCGGATTTGCCCCGCAGGAACAACGCGTCGCGATCGACAACATCGTGGTCCAGGCCAACTGACCCGGACCGCTTTCCCGTTGAACGTCACCGATTGAGAGGAAGAGTAGAACACACACCATGAAGAACACGCTGTCGAACTGGGCCCTCGCCACCGCAGTGGCCACCACGCTGTCCCACGCCCAGGACTGGCCCCAATGGGGCGGCAACGACCCGGGCCGCAACATGTACTCCACGGCGAAGGGTCTCCCGGATGGATTCGATCCCGGCAAGGTTAAGCAGGGCACCGAGGAGATCGACCTCGGCACCACCAAGAACGTGAAGTGGGTCGCCAAGCTCGGCTCGCAGAGCTACGCCAACCCCGTCGTCTCGGGCGGCAAGGTGTTCGTCGGCAGCAACAACGAATCCCCTCGTGACAAACGCCACGTCGGCGACCGGAGCCCCCTGTACGCACTCGAGGAGAAGACCGGCAAGTTCCTCTGGCAGCTCGTCGTCCCCAAGCTGAAGTCCGGCAAGGTCAACGACTGGGAGAACCTCGGCCTCCTCGCCGCCCCCCTCGTCATCGGCAACAAGCTCTGGGTCGTCACCAGCCGCTGCGAGGTGCTGTGCCTCGACACCGAGGGCATGGCCAATGGCAACGACGGCCCCTACAAGGACGAGGCCAAGTACGTGACCCTCGACACCGGCAAGCCCCCCATCGAACCCGGACCCCAGGATGCCGACATCCTCTGGCGGTACGACATGATGGAGGAACTCGGCGTGTTCCCTCACAACGCCTCCAACTGCTCGGTCATCCTCGTCGACGGGAAGCTGTTCGTCTGCACCTCCAACGGCCAGGACTGGACCCACGTCAACATCCCCTCCCCCAAGTCCCCGAGCTTCATCGCACTCGACCCGAACACCGGTGAACTCCTCGGCGAGGACAATGCGTCGATCGGCCACCGGATCTACCACGGCCAGTGGACCTCCCCGTCCGCGGGCAAGGTCGACGGCAAGTGGCAGGTCTTCTTTGGCGGAGGCGACGGTGTCGTCTACGCCCTCTCCGCCACCCCCGAGAAAGGCAGCGGCCAGCCCACCGCAAAGGTCTTCCCCAACCAGCCCGATCTCGTCGAGGACCCCGAACTGAACTATCTCAAGAAGGTCTGGTGGGCCGACTGCGTGCCGCCGGAGTACAAAGCCAAGGACGGCAAGCCCATCAAATACCCCGCCGCAGAGGGCCCCAGCGAGATCAACAGCACCCCCGTGTACTACGACGGCAAGGTGTACGTCGCGATCGGACAGGACCCCGAGCACGGCGAGGGCGTTGGACGTCTCGTCTGCCTCGACCCGAGCGGCAAGACCGGGGACATCACCAAGACCGGCCTCGTCTGGGACTACAAGGGCATCAAGCGCTCCATCTCGACGGTCAGCATCGACCCTGCGACCGGGCTTCTCTTCATCGCCGACTTCTCGGGCTTCGTGCACTGCCTGGACGCCAAGACCGGCAAGCTGAACTGGGTCTACGACATGAAGGCCCACATGTGGGGTTCGACCTTCGTGGCCGACGGCAAGGTCTATGTGGGCGACGAGGACGGCGACGTGGTGGTGCTGGCGGCCAAGGGCGGGGACAAGCCCGTGGTGATCAGCGAGACCAACCTCGGCGCGCCCGTGTACGGCACGGCGATCGTCGCCAACGGCACGCTCTACCTGATGGGTCAGACCCATCTCTATGCGGTCGGAGCGAATGCCAAGCCGGTCTCGACCGACGCCGCCAAACCCGGCGAGGTCCAGATCAAGAACTGAAGGTTCCAGGAGGGAATGCCGCAGGCACGCGGCATTCCCCTCCCCGCCTCAGGGGACAATCCCGATCGCGGACTGGACGGGCCCCATCGGACCGGTAGCCTGCCGGCCTGATGTCATTCACCACACGCCTCTCCCTCCGCAGCCTCGTCGGACTGGCCCTGGGCCTCTGCCTGATCCTCTCAGGCTGCGCCACCTCTCCGCGCAAGACCGAAAGCATGCTGGCGGCCTCGGGATTCAAGGTCATCCCGGTCACCACTCCCGAGCAGCAGAAGCAGCTGGCCACGCTGCCCAAGGGTAAGGTCTCGGTCATCAAGCGGCAGGGTAAGGTCTTCTTCGTCTATCCCGACTCCAACCAGAAGCAGCTCTACGTGGGCCAGGACGCCCAGTATGACGCCTACCAGAACCTGCTCCTGAACCGCGAGGCGATGCAGGAGTCCATCGCCGCCTCCCAGGCGGCCAGCAATGCCGCCGCACTCAACGCGGAGGCCAACATCGTGAGCTCGGAACCCTGGGGCTTCTACGATCCCTGGGTCGTCTTCGGCCCCTGGTATCCCTGAACCCTTCCCTGCGCCCGCACCATGAAACACCCCATCTCCCGTCTGTTCACTCCCCTCGTCGTCGCGATCGCCCTCCTGACGGGCTGCGCCTCGGGCGGTTCCAAGGTCGCCCATCTCGAAAGCCTCCTGGCCGCCTCCGGATTCCGCGTGGTGCCCGCCACCACCGATGAGGAACTCCAACAGGTCCAGACCCTGCCGAAGAACGCGATCACCAAGGTCAATCGGCGCGGGAAGGACTACTACATCTTCCCGGACTCGACCCAGAAGCAGCTCTACATCGGCACCCCAGATCAGTATCAGGACTTCCTGACCCGCCGGGAGATCGAGAAGAACGCCGCAGCCGACAACGCCGCCTACGCGGAGTCCCTCCGGGATGCCCGAACCGCGAGCTCCGCGAACTGGGACAACGCCTGGGGCAACTGGACCGGCACCGGCGGCTACTGAATCGGCAGCAGCCGGTTCACTTCAGCTTCCGGACCCACACATTACGGTAGCGGACCGGGTTGCCGTGGTCCTGCAGCAGCAGTGGTCCCTTGGGGGTGAGCCCCTTGAACTGCGCCGCTGTCGTGGCATCGCCGGAGACCGGGATATGGTCCTGCACCAAAACCCCGTTGTGGAACACCGTGAAGGAACCCGGTGTCACCTTGCCATCGGCTCCCGCCTGGGGCGGATGGAAAACGATGTCGTAGGTCTGCCATTCCCCGGGCTTGCGGCTGGCGTTCACCAGCGGGGCCGAGAAGCCGTAGAACGCCTTCGCCTGGCCGTTCGAGTAGGTCGGATTCTGGTAGCTGTCGAGCACCTGGATCTCATACCGACCCTGAAAGTAGACTCCGCTGTTGCCCCGTCCCTGCCCCTCCCCCTTCACCTCGGCCGGGGAGGCCCACTCGATGTGGAGCTGGATCGGACCGAATTCCTCGCGGGTCATCAGGTTGCCCTTCCCGACCTCGAAGTAGCCATCGCGGACCGTCCATTGCGGTGCTGTGCCATCGCCACTCTTCCACGCCGAGAGATCCTTTCCGTCGAACAGCACCACGGCATCGGACGGCGGCGCACCCTGCACCCCAGGAGTGACCACGGGAGGAGCAGCGTCGGCCGCCAGGAGGGTTGAGGCACAGAGACCCATCCCGAAGAGGGATGCGACACACAGGAGAGGACGGGGGGACATGGCGCCCGAAAGAATGACGTCCCAGCCGGATCCCGTCCACGCCTCTCACGCGGCCCTCACCGTCCGCATCGGATGAGCGTCTTCAGCGCTGCGCCTCCCCGATCAAGCTCCTCGAAAACCCGAGGCAGATCGGCCAGAGGTGCCTCGGCGGTGACGAAGGAGTCGACCGGAATCGTACCCGCCCCGAGGAGCCCAAGGGCCTTTCGGAACATCGCCGGCGTGTGGTGGAAACTCGCGCGGAGGCTCAGCGCGCCGTAGTGGATCCAGGCCGTGTCGAGGCGCACCGAAGTGCCCGAGGGACATCCTCCAAACCAGTTCACACGTCCGCCGGGTCGGACGGCCTGGACGGCGGCCTCCCAAGCCTGTGGTTGCCCGACGGCCTCGAACACCGCATCGAATCCACCCAGGGCCTTCGCATGGGCGAGCACCACCCCAAGATCCCCGTCGACGGGCACGGGGATCACGTCCTCGACCCCGAGCGACTGGGCCACCCCGAGTCGGTGGGCGCCGCGTCCCGCGACCGTGATCCGTGCCCCAAGCGACCGCAGGACAACGGCGGCCAGGAGACCGATCGGGCCGCTCCCGAGGACCAGGATCCGGTCCCCAGGCTCGACGCCCAGCTCCTCGCCCCCGAGGAGCACACAGGCCAACGGCTCGGCCATCGCGGCGGCGCGGAAGTCGAGACCGTCCGGGATCCGATGGAGATTCGTCCGCACGATCCGTTCCGGAACCACGATCGATTCGGCATAGGCGCCGTTGAGGAAGAGGAGATCCTCACAGAGCTGGTGTTGTCCCCGCTGGCAGGGACGACACCCTCCACATGGGGCCGAATTCGCCGCCACCACCCGGTCACCAGTACGCCAGTCGGAAATTCCGGGCCCTTTCCCGACAATCACCCCGGCCAGCTCATGACCGAACCGGCAGGGCGGCGTGAGCATCCTCGCGTGGTGGCCGCGGCGCCAGACCTTGAGGTCGGTCCCACAGGTCAGCGCTGCCTCGATCCGGATACGGACCTCGCCATGACCCAGTGGAACCTCGGGAACCTCCCGGATCTCAAGGGAGCGTGTGCCGAGCAGATAGGCCGCCTTCATGGACCAACCCAACCGGACAACGCGCTTGCGGGGCAAGGTGAAGTTCTCGCACCGTCGCGGCCCATGGAAGTCTTGCGACAGGTCCTGGAATTTGTCCTGCATCTCCAGGACCACCTCTATGAGCTGACCCGCTCCCAGGGCCCCTGGATCTACGCCATCCTGTTCACGATCATCTTTTGCGAGACAGGTCTGGTGGCGACACCGTTCCTTCCCGGGGACTCGCTGCTCTTCGCCGTGGGTGCCGTCGCCGCCAATCCCGCGTCGGGACTCAACGTCTGGATGGCCGGCCTCCTGATGCTGGTCGCGGCCATCCTGGGCGACACGGTCAACTACTGGGTCGGGCGCTTCGCGGGTCGCCGCCTGTCCGCCGCCTTTCCCCGGATCATCAAGCGCGAGTACCTGGAGCGGACCCATGCCTTCTTCGAGAAATACGGCGGCAAGACCGTGATCCTCGCCCGCTTCGTTCCCATCATTCGGACCTTCGCCCCGTTCGTGGCAGGCATGGGATCCATGAACTACTCGCGGTTCATGACCTTCAACGTGGTCGGAGCCGCCCTCTGGATCGCGCTCATCCTCCCGGCCGGCTGGTATCTGGGGCAGTTCGAGTTCGTGAAGAAGCGCTTCGAGCTGATCGTGATCGGCATCATCCTCGTCAGCCTCCTCCCCATGGTCTTCGAGATCTGGAAGGCCAACCGGGAGTCCAAGGCCAGTTCCGGGAAACGCTAGGCGGACCGGATCAGGGCCGGTGTTCGATGCGGACGAGCTGTGTGTCCTTGTTGCCCACCCAGGCCGTCCCGGTCTCGAGCACGTAGAGACACCCATCCGGCCCGATTACCAGGTCGATGGGGCGCATGAAGGTCATGTTCGGACAGAATCGATCCATATGGAGGGTTCCATCCGGACGCCTCGCGATCTGGTCCTGGCCGTCGAGATGCACGACGAGGATCCAGTTGCGGGACCACTCGTAGATGAAAAGGCAGTGGTCGAACTCCTTAGGCAGCTTTGTCGGCGACTTCAGGACTTCATCGAAGTGGTAGACGGGGCCCGCGCAGGCCGTCCGACCGCCCGTACCCACGGCTGGGAACCGAACCGAGGCGCCATAGGGATACCAGATGAAGGCGGGTTGGGTCGGCGGCAGTTCCCGCAGGCCGCTGTTGTATCGGGACTCGTTCAACGGATGCGCCGGATCCCAGGCGAGTCCATTCGACCGCGTCTGGAAGTCATGTCGGCGGTACGGCCGGTTGTCGCCAATCACCAGCGGCCATCCGAAATTCCCTGCGGCACGGGCCTGGTTGATCTCGTCGAAACCCGCCGGTCCCCGGGACTCGTTCGGACCTCCCGCATCCGGACCCACCTCACCCCAGTAGAGGTAGCCCGTCTTGCGGTCCAACGAGATCCGCCACGGGTTCCGGTTCCCCATCACGTAGATCTCCGGACGGGTGTTGGGTGTGCCGGGCGGGAACAGGTTGCCCTTCGGGATCGTCACCGAACCATCGGGCTCGGGATGGACCCGGAGGATTTTGCCGCGGAGGTCATTGGCGTTGGCGGCCGACTTCAAGGCGTTCCAAGGTCCCCGACCGTCCCGCTCGTCGACCGGCGTATAGCCATCCGACTCGCCGGGATGCGTGTTGTCACCGGTTGCGGCATACAGGTTCCCATCCGCGTCGAACGCCAACGAACCCGCTGAATGGCAGCATTGGTCGCGCTGGTACGTTACCCGCAGCAGTTCCTTCCGGGACGTCAGGTCGAGGGCGTCCCCTCGCATCGTGAATCGGGACACGAAGTTGTCCCCTTCCTTGTTGCCCGACGCGTTGGTGCGGGTCTGGGGATCGGAATGGGTGAGGTAGATCCAGCCGGTCTCCTGGAACCGGGGGTCGAGGGCGAGGCCGATCAGCCCATCCTCGAGCTCCTTGAACACCTCGAGGCGACCCGCCACGACCGTCTGACGCGTGTCCGGTTTCCAGATCTTCACCACCCCCGCGCGCTCGATCGTGAAGACCCGGCCGTCCGGCGCCACGGCGATCTCCATCGGGTCCACCAGGGTGTCCTCGATCGTGCCGTCGCCATCCGTATCACGGTCCGCATCCAGAACCACCTTGTGGAACGCCCCGTCCGCCTGAGGACCCGAGGGCTTGGGCGAGGGTTTGTCCTCGGCGACAGCCCACGTGAGGGCCATCAGGACCAAGACTGGGAGTGCCGGGAGTCGGAACCGGGACGGGATCACCCGGCGATCGAACCCGCTCTCCCCTCGACTGGGCAATCCGCATCTTGGGATCGAGGGATCCGGACCGTGACGCTCACGGGAACAGTCCCCGCAGTTTCTTGGCCTCCCACACCCGCTGCACGCCCAGCGTGGTGGCGGCTAGACGCATGGGAATCCCATCCCGCCTGGCCAGACCCAGCGTCTGCACAAACGCCCCCTCGAGGATCCTGAAGAGTCGATCCATGACCTCGCCCTCCGACCAGAAGAACGACTGGAGATCCTGGACCCACTCGAAGTAGCTGACCACCACCCCACCCGCATTGCAGAGGATGTCGGGGACCACAAAGACGTCGCCCCGCTCATTGAGGATCCGGTCGGCCTCCGGCGTCGTGGGACCATTCGCCCCCTCCGCCAGCACCCGACACCGGAGCCGGGTCGCGTTCGACTCCGTGATCTGGCGCTCCATCGCCGCGGGCACGAGAACGTCACAGGGCAGAAGCAGGAGCTCCTCGGGCGGCAGAGGTTCCGATTCCGGGAATCCCACGACGGTTTTTCGCTCCGCGACCCATCGTTCCAAATGCGGAAGATCCAACCCCTTCGGATTGTTAATGGCCCCAGTAGCATCCCCGACGGCGATCACCCGGAGGCCCTGCTTGACCAGCGACTGGGCCGCCACGCTGCCGACATTCCCATAGCCCTGGATCACCGCCGTCGCTCCCTCGGCCGCCAGGCCCAGGGTGTCCATGGCACGACCCGCCAGGTAGGCGACGCCACGGCCCGTCGCCTCGCGTCGACCCAGCGACCCGCCAATGCCGACCGGCTTTCCGGTGACCACTCCGGGCACAGGATGGCCCGCGTGTACGGAGTAGGTGTCCATCATCCAGGCCATGGTCTGTTCGTTGGTCCCGAGATCAGGTGCCGGAACGTCGAGCTGGGGTCCGATGAATCCGATCAACTCCTGGGTGTACCTGCGGGTCAGGCGTTCTAGCTCCCCGGAGGTCAACGCGCGGGGATCCACCGCGACACCGCCCTTGGCCCCACCGTAGGGCAGTCCCGTGAGGGCGCATTTCCAACTCATCCACATGGCCAGGGCCGCGACCTCACCCAGCTCCACCCAGGGATGGTATCGGATGCCGCCCTTGGTCGGACCCAGGCTCAGGTGGTGCTGGACCCGATAGCCCGCGAAGACACGCGTCGAACCGTCCTCCATGCGGACCGGCACCGACACACAGAGAGCGCGTTTCGGGGACTTCAGACGCAGACGATCCCCATCCGGCATTTGGAGACGATCGGCGACGGCATCGAATTGGCGGCAGGCCATGTCGAAGACCGGATTTTTGTAGAGGTCCATTGGAAACCATGAGTCTTCCGGTGGAACCGCTGGATCGCAATCCCCCTTCTTCCGTGGTCTGCTTCCACCATGGCGCCTGTCCACCACACCGATCTCGAGTCCCGGGAACGCCGGTTCCTGAGTCCGCTGGCCCAGTTCAGCGGAGACTCCCGGGGTCGTGCCCACCGCGAGGCTCCCCCCGAATGGCGCACCGAGTTCCAGCGCGACCGGGACCGCGTCATCCACTCCAGGGCCTTCCGCCGGCTCGAGTACAAGACCCAGGTCTTCCTGAACGGCACCGGCGATCACCTCCGCACCCGCCTCACCCACACCATGGAGGTGGCGGCCATCTCGCGGAACATCGCCCGAGCGCTCGGTCTCAACGAGGACCTTACCGAGACGATCGCGCTGGCCCACGACCTCGGGCACTCCCCGTTCGGACACACCGGCGAGCATCGGCTGGACCGGCTGATGCGCGGTCACGGGGGGTTCGAGCACAACCGACAGAGCCTCCGGGTGGTCGATGTCCTCGAGCGGAAATACCCACGATTCCCAGGCCTGAACCTCACCTGGGAGGTGCGCGAAGGCCTCGCCAAGCACGACGACAGCTTCGCGCTGCCACCCAAGGGCCCCCAGTTCCCCTACCACCAACCCTCGCTCGAGGCCCAGGTGGCCAACCTGGCCGACGAGATCGCCTACTACAGCCACGATCTCGATGATGGACTGGAACACCGGCTGCTCGACGAGAAACGCCTCGTTAAGGAGGTCGAGGTCTGGGCCGAGGCCGCGGCCGCGGTTCGAAAGCAGTTCGGGTCGCCACCGGCCGAGAGCCGCCGCTACTACACGATCCGACAGATCATCGACCAGCAGGTCATCGATGTCGTCGAATCCACCCTCCAGAGGATCGGGGACGCCGGGGTCCGCTCGGCCGACGAGGTGCGCGCCTTCAAGAAACCCTTGGTCGGCTACAGCATGGGTCGGCGGAAGGCCAATCTCGCCCTCCGGAAATACCTCTACCGGAACCTCTACTACAACCCGGTCGTCGCCGGCCCCAACAACCGGGCGGTCCGCATGCTCGGACAGGTCTTCACGGCATTCCTCGAGAACCCGAAGCTGATGGGCGGAACCGCGGCCCGGGACGTCGCCAAGGTCGGTCTCCACCGGGCGGTGTGCGACCATGTCGCCGGGATGACGGATCGCTATGTCATCCAGGAACACGACCGCCTGTTCGGCCTGCCGGTGTCACCGTGATCCGCCGGCCCTCCGCTTCCGCGCGGACGGGTTCGGAGCCGGTGTCTTGGTCCGGTAAAGGTTGTCGATGAGGGATCGCTCCAGCGGCTGGCTCTCCTCGGCCGGGATGATCACCTCCAGATAGCAGGCACCCTTGTGGGAACGGGCGAGCTCAAGGGCCGACTCGAGTTCGGCCACCGTCGCCACCCGGGCACAGAACCAGCCACGACACCGCATCGCCTCCGGCACCCTGTGGTAGTCCCAGCCTGCGAGGTCGTCGTAGACATGGCCGCGCTCGCTGATGACCTCCTCCACACCATAGAGCCCGTTGTTGAGGACGAGGATCACGGGATTGATTCCGTATCGACCCATCACCCCCAGCTCGGTCGCCGTGAACTGGTGGGCCCCGTCCCCGGTCACCATCACCACCCGGCGTCCAGGCTCGGCCAAGGCCACCCCCAGAGCGGCCGGCGTCGCCCAGCCGATCGACCCCCAGAGCGTCTGGGATTCGTAGCCGACCCCGACGGGAAGACGCAGACGCGACAGGTGCAGCATGCAGGTTCCCGTCTCCGCCACGAGGATGTCGCCTCCCCTGAGGAACCGCTCGAGTCTCGGATACAGGGTGGGTGACGAGACCGGATCCGACGGCCCCCCCGGAAGCGGCACCCTCTTCGAGGCCGCCACAGCGGTTCCACGACGCGCTGGAATCCTCGTTGCCAGCTCACGGACCACATCGACCAACGCGATGGAGGTGAACAGGTCACCCCCGACATCGACGTGCTCGGGTCCGACCGTGATCGCCCGGGACGGATCCAGCGCGCCCGTCCACAGCCCCATGTTCAGGTCTTCCGGGATCACACCCCCGAGATCGAGCACGACATCCGCACCTTCCACCACCGACGCCACCGTTTCCGGAGCCGACCGGTGGCCGTTGTACAACCCCAGGTAGCCCGGGAGTGATTCATCGAGCAGTCCCTTGTCCATCGGGGTCAGGGCGAACGGAAGCCGCGACCGGCCCAGGAGATCCCGGAGATCCCCGAGGGCCCCATAACGTGCAAGATGGAAGGAGGGCAGGACCACGACCTTCCGGGCGGCCTTGAGGCGCGTGAGGATCGACTCGACCGCACCCTGGAGCTCGCGGGGATCACTGGAAGGAACCGGGCGCCCCATCGGCCGGGTCCGCGCGGAAGGCAGACCCCGGACCGGCATGAGGGCCAGGTCCTCCGGAATCAGGATATATGCCGGCTGGCTCAGCCGGAACGCCTCCCGGATGACACGATCCATCTCCTGGACCGCGTTGTCCGGAGTCAACTGCACCGAGACACCGGCCGCGCTGGCGGAGATCGCGACGAAAGAATCCGGCGATCCGTCCCCCAGCGAGTGGTGGGTGACGAGGCGTCGACGCTGGATCCGAGTGCTCGGGGCTCCCACGACATGGAATACCGGAAGCCGATGCGCCTTGGAACCCATGACCCCGTTGAGTGCACTGAGCTCCCCGACCCCGTAGGTGGTGGAAAGGATGGCTGCACCGCGACGCCGCGCGTAGCCGTCGGCCGCATAGGCGGCGTTGAGCTCGTTGGAGCAGACGACCCACTTCAGGCGAGGCGACGACTCCACCGCATTGTCGATGGGGAACGAGTAGTCCCCAGGAACTCCAAACACGTGGTCGATCCCGAGCGCCGCGAGGCGCTCCATGACATACTCGGCTACCGATGACATACGCCGGGCGTGGTATCCGAACCGACTCGCATTGGAAATGCTGGCCGACAAGTTCTTTGCGGCTTGAGCGTCCCTCACGCGACCCGCGAGGCTTGCGGGATCCAATGC
>VHCG01000074.1 GCA_016871805.1 Verrucomicrobiota bacterium | reverse complement strand
CCAAGGGGGCACGGGCCTTCTCGGTCAGGGCCACGGTGGCCTCCATGTCCGCCCGGCCTTCCTCGCCGTGGAAGAGGCTCTTGATCTGCTTCGTCTCGTAGTTCTGCTTGTTCCCGACCGCCTCATCGAGGCGCTTGAACGCATCGTCGAACGGGGTCTTGGCAAACTGCGTCGGCAGCAGGATGCCCTCCGCGAGTTCCTTGCCGGAGAACGTCTTCGTCTCAGGACCCCAGGTGACCTTGTACTCCTTGGCGGGCGCGTTCTTCACGACCAGGCGCAGCCGGTTGAAGCGGGAATTGAAGTCGGTCAGAGCCATTCCGGAGCGGATCGAGTTGTCGTCGGAGAGCTCCCCGGCCGGTGCGCAGAACGGATAGCGCCCACTCTTCAAGGTCAGCTGACCGTCGGTGAAGGCCACGACCTCGTGTCCACCGGTCGCGGAGGATTTGCCCTTTCCTAGATCGACCGTCAACGTCCCGAGGTCACCCTCGACACCGAGCGCCTGGAGGAATGCCGTCGCCATCACGACCTGTCCCGCCCAGCCGGGATGCACGGCGTCCTTGCCGGCGATGGCGTAGTTCTCACCGAACTGATTCGTGGCCTTCCAACCCAGCGTGAGCATCGGCCAGAAGACGTCGGCAAAGGCCACCTGTTCCTGCTGGGCGATCTCGATGTCGATGTTCCGCAGCTCGCACAGGTTCAGGTTCATCGCTTCGGAACCCGTATTGCTCCACGGAATCTTGGAACCGACGCAGCCGGGAGATCCGAGGACGAAGCGGGCGCCAGCGGCCTTGAAGGCCTTCACGATGGCGAGCTGGTTCTTGCGGTACCACTTGCCGTTCGCCGCATCGTACGGACGGTATTTGTGGTCGTTCATGCCGTAGCAGGTCGTCGCGATCGTCGGCTTGAAGCGGAGCGCATCGTTGACCATGCGGTTCTTGAACCCCTCCGCCGTCTCCCCACCCCAGCCGTATTGGCGGACGGTGACCTTCAGCTCCGGGAGGCACGCGGTGAGGTAGGTCTCCAGGATCCTCGAGTACATCTTCTGCTCGGTAATCGAGTCGCCGATGATGGCCAACCGGTCGTTCTCGCGGAGGAGGAGCCCTTGTGTGGGAGGCGCCTTCCTGGGGTTGAACTTGGCGAAGACCGCGGCATCGGGCTTGGGCTCGAAATCCTGGGCACCGACAACAAGCGAGAGGGCGACGATCGAGACAAGACGCAACAGGGGAGTCATGGGATGACGGTGACGGTGGACGAGGAGCCGGGTCAAGCGGGTGGGCTCGAAGTCCGGGGAGGCCAGTCCGGGGCCAGGTCCTTTGAAGGGCGCGGACTAGTTCACGGGGAGAACGGAGCTCCATTGTCCCCGCCTTTCGCGCAATCAGGAGGTGTGCGGTCTCCAGACCAGGTCCCGGGTGTCGAGAACGAAGCCTTGGCTGTTGTCGACGCTATGCTCTTCGCCTCCTTCCCAGGTCAGCACCTCGCCTCCCGCCACCAGGATCCCGTGGTCTCCAACCCGGGTTGCACGGTGGCCATGGATCCACCCTGGACCCGAACCTGTGGTCTCGAGGCGGTCCATGCGCCAGGTGCGGAGGTCCAACCGATGGACCGGGGTCCGCCCGTAGTCCCGGCGCCCCCAGTAGCCGAGGGATCCGATGATGTAGAGGGCGTCGTCGATCAGGGTGGCGGTGTGGAAGTCGGTTGGTGGGAACACCGATTCCGGATAGCCGAGGATGGAGATCGACCCATCGGTCTCGCGGATGACCACGTCGTTGTAGATGCAGAAATCCGGGTCGTAGCTGTCCTCGTGTTCGCCCCCGATCAGCACCACCCGGCCATTGGGCAGCAGGGTCAGGGACTGACCGAACCGTTGCGCACACCACACCGGTTCCCGCCCCATCGACGACGGTCCCTTGAAGTGTTGGGTCGCCGAATACCCGCAGACACCCGAGCGGATCATGCCGATCCAGAAGGGCTCCTCCATCCGCTCCGGGTTCGAGGAGCCATAACGACGGGTCCGCGCCCGAAGAAAGTCGTCCCGCGTCACGCTCTCCAGCAGTCCGATCTCGGGTTCCGCCGGCAGCTCCATCAACACCCGACGTCCCTCATTTCCAAGTCGGCAGGGATCCGCTCCCGCGTCGAGCAGCCGGGTGATGATCCCCCAGTCCCGCGCGATGCCGAGGGCTGTACCCCCATTGTTTTCGAGGTCCAATTGAGCGCCAGCCCCCAGCAGGAGCTCCACGCCCTCCCCGAACCCGACCTCTGCGGCTTCCATCAGGGCCGTGGTGCCGAACTCGTCGGTCCGCTCCACATCGAATCCAAGCTCCAGGAGCCACCGCAACAGAGCCGTCCGACGACACTGGATCGGATAGAAGAGTGGCGGCATCCCGCAGCGTCCGACGGCCTCCAGATCCACTCCGCGTTCCGCCAACAGCGAAGCCTTGGCCAGGTCCCCCGTCTGCAAGGCCACCAGCCAGGCGGTCCTAGACCACCAGTCTCGCTCCTCGAGGGGGACACCGCTGTCCAACAGGCGCCGGACGTCGTCCAGGGTCCCGATCGCGACGGCCCGGATCAGTGGCGTCCAGGCCAGTTGCGACTCATCGGCCCCGGCCTCGAGGAGTTGCAGGACCGCATCGAATCGGCCCAGTCGGGACAGCACACGCAGTCCGGATTCCCCGTGGGTGGAGATCCAATTGAGGTCCACCCGATGGGCGATCAGGAGGCGCAGCAGTTCAGCCAGCCGATCGTCGTCGAAGACGTCGCGCCCGTGGATTGCATCGACCAGCGCTCCGTACCCGTTGGCATCCCTGTAGTGCAGTTCGGCGCCCCGATCGATCAGCGCCTGGACTTCCGGGAGGGATCCCCTGCACCCAGAGCCTTCCTGAGCGTGGTGTTGTCCGGCGGATCGTTGTCACGGTCCATGTCGAAGAATCCTATGGGTGTCCGGAAGACCGGTGAAGCGAAACAGCCGGGTGTCCGGAGCACGGTGCGGCGTGCGAGCTTGTTGAACCCAGTTGTGAACCCAGGTGGGCCCAGACGATTCCACCCACAAAGCCTTCGGACGCCATCCCGAATCCATCACCGAATCCATCACCCGCTTGTTACCATCCCGCTCACGGATTAGCCTGACGGAGTGAAGGTCGTCGGAAAGCGAACGCACCGCTTGGAACCCGGTCTCTCGAGTCCGAAAGAGGCCTTGGAACGCGCCACGGTGCTCCAGGCTCAGGCAGATCTTCTGAATCCCTATCCCCGTCCACGGGGTTTTGTTTATCGGGCGCGGACCCGTGAGGACTATGAACATTGGCGTCGGTCCCAAGCCAATCCGCGTCTTTGGTGAGGCCGCAGAATGACCGGCGCATCCTCTCCGCTCCTGAAAGTCTGCCGCCTCCTGAATCAGGCGGGGGCCCGATACCTCATCATCGGTGGCCAGGCGTGCATCCTGCATGGGTTGGTGCGAACCACGGAAGATGTCGACATCCTGATTCCCATGGATGAGGAGAATGGCCGTCGCGTCATCGAAGGGCTATCCGCCTTGGCCGACGGAGCCGCCAAGGAATTGCAGCCCCGCGATTTCATCGAGAACGTCGTGGTCAAGATCGCCGACGAGGTGGAGGTGGATGTCAGCACTCACGCCTGGAAGGTCACCTTCGACGAGGCAAGTCCACTGGCGTGCAGCGTCGAAATCGATGGCGTGGTCCTTCCTTTTCTGGGTTTGGATTCCTTGATCGCGAGCAAGGAGACCTATCGGGAGCAGGATGCCGCGGACCTTCTGCGGCTGTTGGAGCTCAGGCGGCGCAGATAGGTCTCCCATCCTGAATTGGGACCCCATGACGTGATGGAAGAAACCCCAATGAACCGGACCGTCGCCGTAGTGCTCCAGATCGTCACCGTGCTGGTCGGCTTGGCGGCCTTGGCAGTTCTGCTGTGGGAACCGCATGTCGAAGGCAGAAACGCGCACGCCACACTCTTCCAGATCTACTTCCACGATCCCTTCCTGGCCTACGCCTACACCGGGTCGATCGCCTTCTTCACCGCGCTCTACCAGGTGTTCCGATTGCTGGGATATGTGGCGGACCGTGACGTGCTGTCCTCCCGCTCGGTAAAGGCCCTGCGGACCCTGAAACGCTGCGCGTTGACCCTGATCGGCTTCCTGGTGGGGGCCGAGGTCTACTTCCACTTCATCCAGCGCGCCCAGGGAGAGGACATTGCCGGCGGGGTGATGATCGGTCTGGTGCTGATGGTGGCGTGTGGCGGGGTCGCCATCGCTGCCGCCGTGTTGGAGCGATCCCTGCGGATGGCTGTCCGGCGGAGGTCCGCCTAGATCGAAGCGCGGATCCGAAGGCCGGGAATCATCTCAAAATGGCGGTCGGTCGCGGTCATGATGAGGGTTGCACCGGTGCGTGGGCTGCACGCCGCAATCGCGACGTCGCCCAGGGGAAGTACGATTCCTTGTCGACTGAGCGACCAGGCCATCTCTGCGGTCTTGGTCCATAGGTCCCCATCGAGGGAAACATCATGAGCAGTGGATGGAGTGCCAGGTCCATGGCGAAGGAGTCGCCTCATCTCCCCGTGGGGTCGAGAGGGCAACCCCGACGGGTTCGGCAAGGCGCCTCTGAGAGGGATGGAGGGCACGGCCAACGAGGGCACGGTGCAGAAAAGCGTTTATACCCCCCGAAGGACCCCTGTGATCTCTGTCCCCGCATCTCGCTTCAAACCGGATTCGTACCCATGAACGGCATCGTCTTCTCCATACTCGTGGTCCTCCTGTGCACGGGCCTGCGTTCCACACTGCACGCGCAGTTCAAACCCGAGGTGAAATTCGCACAGGTTGGCGACGTCAAGTTGGCCTATTACACCCGGGGACAGGGCGAGCCGCTGCTCATGATCAATGGATTCATCTCCACGATGAGCCTTTGGGATCCCGCGCTGCTTGAAGAGCTGGCCCAGCAGCACCAGTTGATTCTGTTCGACAACCGCGGGGTGGGGAGGTCCACCGACACGAAGGAAAACAACACCACGATCCCGCAGATGGCCGATGATGCGGCCGGATTGATCAAGGCCCTCGGATTGAAGAAGGCCAACATTCTCGGCTGGTCGATGGGTGCACGCATCGGTCAACAGCTGCTCGTCCGGCATCCCGACTTGATCGACAAGGCGGTCCTCTGTGCGGCGAATCCAGGGGGTAGGAATCAGGATCCGGCGTCCAAGGACGTCGAGAGCAAGCTCAACAACCCCAACATCCCGGAAATGGAGAAGGTAGCCCTCGTGTTCACGGACGACGAGGCGGGTAGACAGGCGGCGAATGCGATCCTGGCCCGACTCAGGGCAGCCGTCGCGTCGGGGACCGTGCCCAATGACTTCAACGTCTCCAAGGAAACCACCGAGCGTCAGGACCGGGCGTGCACCACTCTTTGGAGAAGCGACAACAGCAACTTCGAGGGCCTCAAGAACATCAAGGTGCCTGTGCTGTTGACCGACGGACGCAACGACGTCGTCGATCTACCCAGGAACTCCCTGATCATCGCCAACCAGATCCCGTTCGCCTGGTTGGCCTTCTACGAGGGTGGCCACGCATTCCTGTTCCAGTCCCACGAGCAGTTTGCCGCCACCGTCAACGCGTTCCTCCGTTGAACCGACCTCCCGTGGCTGCCCAAGGGGAAGGGGTCAGGCGAATGGGGTCAGGTCATGGGGAATTACCAGACCTCCAGTGACGGTGGAGGCTCCAATCACTTCTGGGGTACGACCCGGAAGAACTCCCCCTTGGCCGTGGTGGGGACTGAGATGTCGATCGGGCCTGGCGGATTGGTTGAGACAGGCGACCAATCCCGGAGATCAGGACTTTTCTCCAGGACACCCGGACCTGACCCCGGGTTCTGAAGGCGGGCTTTGAAGGAGGCCCCAGAAGTCTTCGGAGCAGAGGCCTCCGTCCTGGAATCGGAAGGCCGGCCGGCTCCCTCAGGGGCTCCCTCCGTGGCACGAGGGGCCGGTTGGGGAATGCTTCCGTTGCCCAGGAGGAATCGGATCGATTTGATGACCAGGGTCGTGTCCGGGAGGTTCGAGACGAAGGTGATCCGGAATGGCAGCTGGACCCCGGCGAGGTTTTTCACCGGAATCGTGAACTGGTGGTCCACGTCCCTGAAGTTGGCCCGGTCGTCGCCGTCCATGAACGCGATACGCCCGATGCACTGGGTCGAGCGGATCGAGGATCGAATCGACGCGTCCGGGGTGTTCACGAACAGGTTGATCTGGCCCTTTTCGGTGTTGTTGATGGTTCGGGTCACGATTTCGAGGCATTGCACCTCCGCCATCCGGCCAAGAAGCCGGGTATCCTTGATCTCGACGGTTGCCGGAGTTTCGTAGGTCAGTGTGGCATCCAGCCCCCCGACCTCCACCGTGGTGAACGTCACCGGTGAGACCAATTCCCCCAGGGATGGGCCTTCAAGCGGGCGTCTGTACTCCACCGTGTTCATGTGCTTGATGATGTCGCTGATGCTGACGCATACATCGCTGCCATCGATGTCCGTGAACCGGTAGATCGTCTTCCCCCAGCCGCTCGTTTCGGGATCGGGCTGCGGCTGTCGGTACAACGACCAGATCCGATCGATGTTGGCGTGGTGCATGAAGAAGATCGGGTCCAGCGCCGCATAACGGAGGGTCCCCATGTCCCGGTTGGCTCCGATACGGGTGCCCACCCAGTCATGGCCATCATTGTGGGGACCCTGTTCGAGAAGCCCTTGGTTGGATCGGTCGATTCCCGGGCGGCCGGCGAACTGCTCGAAGGGGACACTGAGCATGTAGTTCACGTAGTCCTCACCCATGTAGAAGATGGTCTCCTCCACATGGTCCTTGCTGTCCTGGGTCAGCTCATTCTGTGGCGACATCTCCGGCTTCGCGATCGACGGGCCACGGTATCCGTCGAAGAGGGCCAGGTTGTCGAAGCCAAGGGTGTCGGGGTTCACCATGTTCTCCTGGGTGAGGTCAAAACCCCAGAGCGGGCTCGCGAGGCCGAGTTCCTTGCGAACTCGGGTGTTGGGAATCTCCTTGTGGTGGATCCAGTCCCAGTAGGGAAAGGCGAAGGAGCTGCCATCGACCTGGAACTGCGTCGTGAGGATGTTCGCCAGGATCCGCTCGAGGAAGAAGATGTAGCCGCGGTGCCACGGCAGGAAGTTCCAGCCCCAGTGGACCTGCGGGTACCGCGCACTGCTTTCGTTGCAATGGAGGGCATGTTGTTGGGCGTAATTGTCCCATTGCAGCGGACTCTGGACCGATAGTTTATCCCGGCCCCACCCGTTCTGCATGGCCCCATTCCGCATGTACCCGACTGCCCGGAACAGATTTTTCAGTTCGTCGTCGGTGAGATCATAGAAGCTCTTCCGGACTCGCTTGGGTTCCTTGCTGAAATCAAACCGCCTCGCCGGATAGGTCCCGCAATTGGGGTCCTCAGGCAGGATCGGATAGGGACGTTTCCCAGGCCTGAAGACAGGTACCGGTGCCGGTTGCTTGGACTGCGCCGAGACGTCGAGACCTGCGAACGTTGAGGCGACGGTGGAACCGACGAGGAAGTTTCGACGATTGAGGTTCATGGGGGTGTTCAGAAACGCCTCATCCTCCGACGAGCAAGAGGCGGACTGGGGATCACGGTGACCTATCTCAGTGAACTCAAGTCGAGGGGCGCTGTCTAGGGACGAAACGCCCAATCACCGGGACCGAGAAAACATCCGGCGAGATCTTCTAATCCGTGGTCCAAATGCTCGCGCAGGGCGCCGGCTCCCGCATCGGACCCATCGGCACTGAGCACGAATCGGCGGAAGTCTTCGGGCGCAGGCCGTATCGAAGTCTGGATCGTGGAGAGCAGTACATGCGCGAGGCTGTAGGAGAGCTCTTGCGCCTCCACATCGTGGAACGATCCACCGCGCCAAAACTCCTGGATCGTTGTGGGTGTCCAGTGTTGGCGATGACGGCTGACGATCTCGGCGTCCAGCGATGGATGATCGCCACCGGCGAGCTGCGCCTCAAACACCATGGCCAGCGCTTCGTTTAGCCACAGAGGCAATGGCAGATGCGACAGCAGGTTGTGGGTCAGTTCGTGGGCCAGGGTGCAATGGTCCTGCCCTGGAAGTGTTGCAGGATAGGCGATGTGGGCGTAGCCGCTGTTGAGGAATATACCGCCCGAAGTCGCGTAGGAGCCATCCTCGTGAAAGTGCGTGATGTAGGCATAGTAGTCGTCGCTCTCCGAGAACCGCAGCACGACATGTTTCCCCCGAGCGTCGGGATCGGCGATGTCACCGAGACTCGTGAGGATTTGAGTCCGGGCCCGTTCGAGGAACCTCAACTGCTCATCACGCTCTGCTGGCGGCAGGTCTGAAACGAAATGAAAGTGTTCGGACTCGGCCACGGCGTAGCTTCCACCCAAACCATCGCGGACGCGTCCCAGCCAACGACGCGACAGCTGGATCCAATCCTCATGCGAGCCCCCCTGCCGAAACGCCCGCATCCAACCGTGAATGGCCTGCCAGTTCGCACGAGGGAATCCGTGCACGTCAACGAACCAGTCGTCGCGATTGGGGACCGTATCCATCGTGGACAGGGCAAAGGGGGTTACGACGCGAACAGACGGATAGAGGGACAGGTCATTTGTTGGGTCCTTTGCGGAGCTGTGGACCTTGCCGGGAGGGCGTCAACGGATTAGACGAGTCCATTCCATGCGTGGTTCTCACCTCTTATATATCGTTATCGCAGGGGTTGTGGCGGGGTGCTCGCCGAAGGTGGACACGCCGAAGGTGGAGACGCCGAGACAGGCCACACCCTCGGCCACGAACGCGGTGGTCGTGCTCGACGAGGCCGGAGTCATCGCGATTGCACGGCAAGCAGTCAGCACCAAAGACACCTGGGTTGACCGAGCCACATTCGAGGTAAAGCGAGACGGTTCGGGTTGGCGTGTTCATGTCCAGCGTCACCCGCATGAATGGGGTGGCGACCGATTTATCAAAATTGATGCGACCGGTAGAGTTACAGAGTATCTCGGCGGTCTGTAAGTGGCCTGACCAGACCACTGGACCGAACCGAACGCGGGCGTGAGTCGATAAAGGGGGTTCTTCGCTGGTTTCAGTGGTTGCGAGGTCGATGGACGCCGCCGAGGCGGTCCGGTCGATCCCAGAGGGATCAAAGCGAGTAGCCGGTGGTGGAGCGGAGCGACACCACCGGAGTCCGACGCCCCAAGATCTTCCAGCACCCCGGAGGGGTGCCAGTCCCGTCAAGACACCCCTATCGAGGAACCACAGCGGGTCCGGTTGGCATCCTGGCGTCTCTGGCATGCCTGCCGGGATGCAAGGCCTCTGGACCCCGTGACCGGTGGTGTCGCTCCGCTCAACCACCGGCTACCTGCTGAGATGCCTCCGGCATCCGATGGGAACTCGCCCCCTCACTCGGCTCAACCTGCTAAAGGAGCAGATTGAGGGACAAGTCATGGGCGGTGGGAGGTCGAGAAGGGGACGCACCTGGGTGCGTCCCCATCTGATTACTCGAAGACGTTCCCGGCGGGACGCTCCATCTTGCCCCACTTCTCCCAGCCCGGGATCGGGTGCTCCTTCATCAGCTCCTCGACCATGTAGAAGTCCACGCGGTTCTGGGTCTTCGAGCGGACCTTTTTGACGAGGTCTGGGTTGATCGGAGGCAGGTCGTTACCGAAGGACTGGCGGACGTAGGTCAGCACCCCCGCCACCTCTTCGTCGTTCAACATCCCCGCGAAACCGATCATCGGCGGCACGCCGTTGGCCGGGGAGAGTCGTTGGCCGCCGAGTTCGAGCGGACCCCAGAGCCCCTTCAGCACCAGCTTCACGAGCCGTTCGTCGTCGGCCAACCAGGGGTTCCCGGCGAGGTTGAGCGGCGGGTAGATGCCCGGGGTGCCGGAACCCGACGGCTGGTGGCAGGTCGCGCAATGGGCGTCCCGGTGGAACACCTCCTTGCCAAGGGCGTACTGGCGGGCTTCCTCGGCGCCGAGCTTGCGGGTCGGACCGTACTCCCGCTTGTCGGCCGCCGGCGGGGCGGAGCCCAGCTTGAAGGTTCCGGCGAGGTAATCGCGCGCGTTCGGGTTCGAGGCGAGAAGCTGCGGCTCCGCCTTCACGAGGGCCGCCACGTCGTCCTTCAGGGTCGTCTCGAGGATCTGACGCGTCACCGGGCTCATCCACTTGTCGAACGGATGACGCAGCGCATCGAGCACGATCCGGGCGCCGTCGAGGTTGTCGAGCCACGACGCAGCGACAATCGCCTCGAGGCGGACGCGACCGTTGGGGTCGTTCGCGGCCTGACGCAGCAGGGCGACGGCGTTGGGGACTTTCTCGGTGGTGTAGCGCAACACGTGGGCGGCCGCGGCGCGGGCCTGCGGGGACCGGGCGTTGAGGCAGGCCAGGATCAGGCCGGAGTCGGGGGCGTTCTGGGACCAGGTCGCCCACATCGCCTCGCACAGGTGGTGCTCATATCGCGGGTCCTTCGGATCGAGCTTTGCGACCCAGGCCTTCACGGCGGGAACCACCTTGCGGGCAGGATGCCCGCGCAGCTCGCGTCGGGTCCTGTAGCGGCTCCGGTACTCGGGCAGCTTGAGGTTCTCGAGCAGATCCGGGATGGAGGCGCCGGCGATCCGGGCGGGCTTCACGAGCGGCCGGGACGGGTAGGTGACCCGGTAGATGCGACCGCGCTCATGGTCGCGATTGGGATCGCGCGCGTTGTGCTGCATGTGACCGATCAGCGCGTTGTGCCAATCGATGAAGTACAGCGAGCCGTCGGGGGCGAACTCGAGGTCGACCGGACGGAAGTTCGGATCGGTCGAGCTGATGAGATCCCCGGCGAGGGCTCCGGTGAACCCCGAGCCGTCGTCGCGGACCGAGCTGAAGTTGATGCCGAGGAATCCGATGCTGTTGCAGGTCATGAACTGCCCCTGGACCTCGTCGGGGAAGTGACGTGAGAAGACGAACTCCGAGCCGGAGGTCGGGCGGGACCGCTTCGGCACGTACTCGCCGGCGCGCTCGATCTCGACGCCATAGGGCATCTTGGCCGAGACGGGCAATGCCCAGTAGTTCTCGCCGCTCGAGGCGTCGGACAGGACGCATTGTTCCCAGTCGTCGAACGCGATGCCCCAGGGATTGTTGACGTCGGTCTGGATGTAGCGCTCGAGGCGGAAGTTCTTGGGATCAAACCGCCAGGCGCCGCCGTCGTTGACGCGCTGCGGGCCGTAGGGGGTCTCGACCTGGCTGTGGAGGAATCGGCCCTCGAGCAGGTAGAACGCACCCGACGCGTCGGCGCTGTAGGCGGAGATGGCGTGGTGGGTGTCGTGGGTGTCGAACCCGTGCATCAGGATCTCCATCCGGTCGGCCCGGTCATCGTGGTTGTCGTCGATGAGCAGGCAGAGGTTGGGTTCCTGGGAGACGTAGACGCCTTCGGGGGTGAGTTCGAAGCCGATCGGCAGGTGGAGCTTGTCGGCGAACACGGTCTGCTTGTCGGCCCGGCCGTCGCCGTTGGTGTCCTCGAAGATCAGGATCTTGTCGTCCGGCCGCGACTCACCCGGGGTGTAGTGCGGATAGGTGGGAGTGATGGCGACCCAGAGGCGTCCACGGTTGTCGAAGGACATCTGGACGGGTTTCCGCAGCTCGGGGAACTCCTTCTCCGAGGCGAACAGCTCCACCTTGTAGCCGGGCATGATCTTCATCTTCTCGATCGCCTGGACGCCATCGAGGTAGTCGACCTGCCGCTTGAAATTGGTGGGGACGGCCGGAAGGGGATGGGTCTTGGAGTCGTCGACCGCCAGCTCGCGGGTGCGGCCCTGGGCGATCTCGTGGATGCGCTCGTCGCGCAGGGACATCATCTGGCGGGTCTTGCGGAGCTCATCGGGATAGTTCTGGGGACCGAAGGGGTCGTAGCGCTGGCCGTGGGTGTGGACGCCGTTGACCAGGTTGTAGTCGTTGTTCCAGAAGTAGTCCTTGTCGCGGACGGCGGAGAGCAGGAGCTCGGGTTTGGCCTTGGAGGTGCGCGGGGTCTTTCCGAAGGCCCCATCGGCGAGCCATACGGCCAGTTCCCCGTAGCCGGCGTCGGTGGGGAGGAAACCGTTGAGCGTCAGCTGGGGCTGGCGTTTCCGGGCGTAGCGCGCGAGGGAGGGGGTGAAGAGGTCGACATAGCCGACGCCGGTGCGGGACGCGACCTTCTGGATGGCGGCGGCGTAGAGGGCGAGGTTGGCGTTCTCCTTCTTTCCGTCGGGCAGTTCCCAGCGGGGGCCCGACCCGCTGGACGGCGGCGTGGAATGGTCCTCGAATGCGATCGGCGACACGAGGACGAGTCGGGGGGCGGCAGTGCCGTTGTAGGCCTGGGCCAGGGTGTGTTTGACGAAGGCCTCGAGTTCCGCCTCGAAGTTCAAGACGCCGGTGGGTCCGTCGAAGGATTCGTTGTACCCGAAGAAGGCGAGGAGGGTGTCGGCCTTGAGGTGGGTGAGCCACTGGTCGGGTGTGGGGAAGAATCCGCGGCCGAAGTGGGAATTAAGTTCGGGGTGAAACCTGACGGCTCCGGGGAATGCCCACTGTGAGGCTCGAGCGGGGTGGGGACGGAATCCCGGGGTGTCACCGGGACGCCCCATGTTGCGGACGATCAGTTTCTGATCGGGAAACCGGAGATGGAGCTCGGTCTCGAGTCGGCTGAAGTAGACGTCGCGTTCGGCGAGTCCATTGCCGATCAAGACGATGCATTCGCCGACGGCCGGGGCACCGATGGCCTGCGACCGGACCTGGGAGGCCGGGGGTGGCAGCTCGGTGGGGGCGTGCGGGCGATTGTTCGGCTCCGCCGCCGGGAGGGATCCCGCGGCGAGCAGGAGAGTGGCGACGAGGGAGGAGATCAGACGTCTGGGCATGGGAGAACCATGACCGCCGAAGGACACCCGCCGCAAGGTCGGCTGCGGAGGGTCGATCAGAACTTGCCGGGTCTGAGGACCCGGATGTCGGTCTCGTAGGCCACCATCGCAAAGTTGGGGAAGAGCTCCGAGGAGAGTCGGGTCAGCAGGGATTCGGCGGCGTCGGGCTGAAGGATGATCTCGACGTGGATGTTCGCGAACTCCGGGATGTCCGCGGCCCGGCGACCCTGGCTTCCGGAACCCTGGACCTCCCAGAGGGTCCAGCCGTGGGCACCGGTGGCTTCGACAAGTTTCAGGACGTCCTCACGGGCGAGGGCCTCGCAGATGATCGTCACCCGCTTCCCC
>VHCG01000073.1 GCA_016871805.1 Verrucomicrobiota bacterium | reverse complement strand
CTGCGCCGGGATGGGTGCTGGCGAACTGGACGAGCAACCTGTTGCCGCCGACCAACCGGAACCCACTGGTCTTCACGATGGTGAAGGACCTGGTCATCACGGCCAATTTCGTGGATGCGCAGAAGCCCGCTTTGGTGGTTTCAAGCCCGGTGGCGAACTCGATCGTCAATGACCCTGGTGTCCAGCTGGCAGGAATGGTCACCGACAACGGGGGCGCAGTGCAGCTTCGATGGAGGTTGGATGCCGGCCCTTGGCAGGGCGTCTCTGCCAATGGTGCCTTCAAGGCCAACCTCCAGCTCAACCCCGGGGTTAATGTCCTGAGCGTCTGCGCGGTGGACCAGGCTGGGAATTCGTCGCCCACAAACTCGATGGAGGTGACCTGCCTGAAGGGAATCGCGCGGCTCTACCTGCCCCTCAACAATGGCGATTGGTTCCAGTGGGATGGACCCAAGGGGAGGTACGGGGGTGAAACCTATACCCGAGGCGGAGATGACTACACCTTCGTTCAATGGGAGCCGCATGAAACAACGGCAAGCGTTGGCTTTAGACACGGGAATCAGGGACGATCCTTGATTTGGCTTGATTGGTCCCAAGACCAAGACTGGTACCTAGATCCCGCTGTGACCCTATTCACAGCTGAGATCATAGCGAGCGGTGGAACTTGGTCGGAATCCACGATGGCCCACGTCCAGGGGGTTGGACGGTTTCCGCTCCGATCGGTTGTCGTGGTAACGAAGGCTGGGACGGTAGCCGTTCCTGCGGGCAATTTCCGGCACACCCGGCAGGTCGACTGGACCGTTACCGCAGACATTCCCAAGGTTGGCAGCAGGGTTATTCTTAGGGCCACATTGTTTCTGGCGCCGAAGGTTGGGCTTATCCGAGCCTCCGACTACAACCAGGTTGGGGGCAGTGTGGTCTTCCAGGGGTGGATGAATCTGGTGGATGGCCGTGTGGGCGGGGTCGATGTCCGGGAGCTGGCGGGTGCTTTGCCGGGAATCGGGTTTTCATCGGAGTCCCAGCTGTCCAGCTCGGCAACACCATCCGATTCAGAGCAACACGGTTTAGCATCGGGGGATTCCCAATTGGAGTGGATGCAGGATGGGGCGGGAGTGGAGCGACTGGTTCTCAGTGGCCGGTCCGACCGGGTCTACCACATCGAGCGAGGCCTACGGAATGCGGACGGCGCAGTCCAGTGGGAGCCTTACTGGACGGTGGTCATCCCCCAGGGTGAGCGTCTGGAGATCCCCATCGATCCGGATCGTCCCTCGGCTTGGTACCGGGCGGTCGAACACTAGGGTGCCGGGGCACGTCTCGGGACCTGCCTTCCTGGTTGGCGGGCATGGCCGGCTCTTCTAGTCTCCGGCAAAATCAATTCCTGCCATGGGCCGCATCTTCAACAATATCGTCGAGACCATCGGTCACACCCCGCTGGTCCGCCTCAACCGCATTCCCGCCTCGGCCGGGATCGATCCCTCGACCTCCATCCTGCTCAAATGCGAGTTCTTCAACCCGCTCGGCAGTGTGAAGGACCGTATCGGCATGGCCATGATCGAGGACGCCGAACGGCGTGGTGTTCTCAAGCGCGACACCGTCATCATCGAGCCCACCTCCGGCAACACCGGTATCGCCCTCGCCTTCGTCGCCGCCTCCAAGGGCTACAAGCTCATCCTCACCATGCCCGAGACCATGTCGGTCGAACGCCGCGTGCTCCTGGCGATGCTCGGGGCGAAGCTGGTCCTGACCCCGGGTGCCGAGGGCATGCGCGGGGCGATCGCCCGGGCGGAGCAGCTCGCGCGGGAGACCCCCAACTCCTGGATCCCCCAGCAGTTCGAGAACCCCGCCAACCCCGCCGTCCACCAGCGCACCACCGCCGAGGAGATCTGGGCCGACACCGACGGCCAGGTCGACTTCCTCGTCTCCGCGGTCGGCACGGGTGGGACGATCACCGGCTGCTGCGAGGTCATCCAGGCCCGCAAGCCCTCGTTCCGGGCCATTGCCGTCGAACCGAAGGATTCGCCGGTCATCACCCAGACCCTCCAGGGCGAGCCCGTGAAGCCGGGTCCGCATAAGATCCAGGGCACCGGAGCCGGGTTCGTCCCGAAGAACCTCCATCTCAAGGGCCCCAACGGGGAGCCCCAGATCACCGAGACCGTCCAGGTCTCGAACGACGACGCCTTCGAGATGGCCCGCCGTCTGGCCAAGGAGGAGGGCATCCTCGTCGGCATCTCCACCGGCGCCAACGTCTGGGCCGCATTGCAGGTCGCCAAGCGACCGGAGAGCAAGGGCAAGACGATCGTGACCATCGCCTGCTCCACCGGCGAACGCTACCTGTCGACGGCGCTCGCCGCCGAGGCCCGCACCGAGGTCGGGGGTTGAGATCCGACCGCACGACGAGACCGGATCACGATCGCGCTTTGCGATGAAGCCCCTTGGCCTATAGTCCACCTGCCATGTCCGCCGCCCAGTCCGTCTCCCTCAGCCGGGATTGCAATGCCGTCCAGATCCCGGCCGGCAACACCGTCACCCTGCCCGCAGGAACCGAGGTCGACATCACCCAGACCCTCGGTGGCTCGTACACCGTCCACGCCCTGGGGGGACTGTTCCGGATCGCTCCGGCCGATGCCGACGCCCTCGGGCTGAAGGTGGAGGCCCAGCCGGCCATCCCGGCGGTCGAAGGCGATGCCGTGAGCGAGTCGATGGTCTGGGAGACGCTCCGGAGCTGCTATGACCCCGAGATCCCCGTCAACATCGTCGATCTCGGCCTGGTCTACGACATGGGCATCGACGATCTGCCGAGCGGCAACAAGAAGGTCTTTGTGAAGATGACCCTGACGGCCCCCGGTTGCGGCATGGGGGCCACGATCGCCGGGGATGCCCAGCAGAAGATCCTCATGCTGCCAGGCGTCGAGGACGCCTCGGTGGAGATCGTCTGGGAGCCGCTCTGGCATCAGAGCATGATCACCGCGGAGGGGCGTCGGATCCTCGGAATCGAATGATCGGGTAGAAATGCCTTGATTAAGAAATTTCGATTCCTAGATTTCGGCCCTCTTTCTCGGGCGCGGTTAGCTCAGTGGTAGAGCACTACCTTGACACGGTAGGGGTCGCAGGTTCGAACCCTGCATCGCGCACCATCCCTCTTCGACCCAGGCAGGCCGGAGGTTGGGTCTGGCAGGACGCCAGACATTGGATTCCCTTAGGCTTCCATTCGGGTATCTCGTCCATTGACACGGGGTTTCGTGTCGTCCCCGGTCAGGTGCGCTGAGACCGGCCGCGTTGTGAGGAGGAGCTCCGGAGTCCAGACCGTGGGTAGAACGAGGTGCGGGCTGTTCAGTCTGACCCGGACGGTTCACCCTTTCATCCATGTCTGATCTGCCGCGTGTGGCGGTCCTGGGCGTGGGTTCCCTGGGCAAGGAGCATGCCCGTCTCTACGCCGACCTTGCCCGATCCGGGGTGTGCCGCTTCGTCGGCGTGTACGACGTCCACGCCGAATCGGCCCGCATGCACGCCGAGCGGCTGGGGGTGACGGCCTTCGCAAGCGTCGAGGCGGCGGCTGCCGCCGTGGACGCCCTGAGTGTGGTGACCCCGACCTCCACCCACTTCGCCCTGGCCAGGCAGCTGATCGAGCAGGGGCGGCATGTCCTGGTGGAGAAGCCGATGACCGCCAACGCCGACGAGGCGGCCGAGCTGGTCCGCCTCGCCCAGGCCCGGGCGGTCGTCCTGCAGGTGGGGCACGTCGAGCGCTTCAACCCTGTCTTCGCCTACCTCGAGTCCGTGGCCCAGGAACCCCGGTTCGTGGAATGCCATCGCCTGTCCCCCTATCCGGCCCGCAGCACCGACATCGGCGTGGTCCTGGACCTCATGATCCATGATCTCGATGTCATCCTCGCCTTCGTGAAGTCGCCCGTGGTGAGCGTCGACGCCGTCGGCATCCCGGTGCTGAGCCGGAGCGAGGACATCGCCAATGCGCGTCTGCGGTTCGAGAACGGCTGTGTCGCCAACCTGACGGCGAGCCGGATCAGCCCCGAGAAGATGCGGAAGATCCGGGTCTTCAGCGGCGGTGCCTCGCCCAACTACATCTCCCTCGATTACCGGCTCCAGGAAGGGTTCATCTACCGCCTCGCCAAGGACGGCGAGCAGCCCAGCTCGTTGCTCAAGAAGCTGCTGTCCGCCAAGGAGTCGGCGATCGTCAGCGAGTTCGCCGGCAAGCGCATCGTCCGGGAGCCGGTCCCCATCGCGAAGGAGGAACCCCTCCGGCTGGAGCTGACCCACTTCCTCGAGTGCGTCCGCGAACGCCAGACCCCGAAGGTCAGCGGCGCCCAGGCCAAGGCGGCCCTCGATGTCGCGTTCGAGATCACCCGCCAGATCGCGGAACGGGGACGCTGAACCCGCCCGGATTCCGGTCCGGCCCTCGAACCAGAGGCTCTTGTCCGCGTCCAATACCGAGCCGTCACGGTCGAGACAGGTCAGGATCCCCCCGTGCTCGCGGTCGAGCCCATGCCGGAGCCAGAACGGGATGACGTCGTCGAGCAGGGTCGTCCAGTATAGCTGGCCAAGACGGGCCCTGTGCCCGGGGTCGCTCAGGGAGGACGTGGGGTGGGGGTGTCGGGATGTGGGGTGGGGCATCCGGGCGCGGATCGGTCAGTCGAGGACCTCGAGTTCGATCGGGATGACGCCTTGGCCCAGCGGGGCAATCCGGGCGAAGGAGGCCTCGCTGAGGTCGATCAGACGGCCCTTGTACGACTTGAACCGATCGTTGATGCGCACGACCACGCTCCGGTTGTTCTGGAGGTTGGTGATCCGGACCCGGGTGCCGAATGCCAGCACCTCGTGCGCGGCCGTCATGGCGTTGCGGTCGAACCGTTCGCCGTTGGCGGTGAGACGTCCCTGATACTTTGCGCCGTAGAACGAGGCCTCACCGCGGATCTTTTTGGGAGACGTTCCGGAGCGGGTTGCGGGGCGTCCCGAAGGCTGCAGGCCCGGGATCGGACGGAGGCGGGAACCGGTCTCGGCACTCGAGCAGCCGATGGCCAGCAGCGCAACGGCCATCAGCGAGAGCCCGGCGTGGGAACGTCGAGGGCGGGGGCAGGGGATCGTGATTGGGCCTCGACGCTGCCCCTGCCCGGGCGCCGGATTCAAGCGTGGGATCCGGCGTCGGTCTGTTTCGACGGCGTGGCGGGTTCCATCCAGGAATACAGCACCGGGAGCAGGATCAGGGTGAGCAGGGTGGAGCTCAGGATGCCGCCGATGAGCACGGTGGCCAGGGGTCGCTGGACCTCGGCCCCCGCGCCGGTGGCGATGGCCATCGGCACGAACCCGAGGGCCGCGACGAGGGCGGTCATCAGCACGGGACGGAGCCGGCTCAGGGAGCCCTCGAGGACCGACTCCATGAGGGTGCGACCGGATTCCCGGAGCTGATTGAAGTAGGTCAGCATGACGAGTCCGTTGAGCACGGCCACGCCGCTGAGCGCGATGAACCCGACCGCGGCGGTGACGCTGAAGGGCATTCCCCGCAGCCACAGCGCCACGATCCCACCGGTCAGGGCCAGGGGGATCCCGGTGGCGATCAGGGCGGTCTGACGCAGGCTGCCGAACCCCACGAAGATGAGGGTCAGGATCAGGACGAGGGTGACCGGCACCACGATGGCCAGACGGGCCCGGGCCTCGCGGAGGTTCTTGAACTGGCCGCCGAACTCGAAGGTGTAGCCCTCGGGAAAGGTCACCTTCTCCCGGATCCGGCCGATGCACTCGTTGACGAAGCCCTCCATGTCCCGGCCCTGGACCCCGACCAGGAGGGCCACCCGACGCTGCACGCCCTCGTGTCGGATCGGTTCCACGGTCTGGACGGTGTCGACCTCCACCAGATCGCCGAGCGGGACCAGGCCGGAGTCGCCGACCCGGACCGGGATGCTGCGGAGGGTGTCGACATCGGCGCGCTTGGCTTCTGGAAGGCGCATGACGATGTCGCGGCGTCGGATCCCCTCGATCAGCGTTCCGACGGTGTCGCCCCCGAGCGCGGTGGCCACGGCACGGTTCACCTCGGCTGAGGTCACGTTGCGGCGCACGAGCTCCCCGCGTCGGACCCGCAGCGTGAGAGTGGAGGTCCGCCCATCCACCTCGAGCGTGGATTCGCCACCGGGAACCGACTGGATCACGTCGTTGACCTCGCGGGCCAGTCGCTCCAGGAGGTCGAAGTCGGGACCATAGACCTTCACCGAGAGTTCCGACTTGCTACCCTCGAGCATCTCGTTGAAGCGCATTTCGATGGGCTGGCCGAATTCAAACTCCTGTCCGGGCGTGGCCGTGTTCACGGCCTTGTCGATCTGCTCGCACAGCTCCCGCTTCGTGGTCGGGCGTCCGGGCGTCCTGGGCCATTCCGAAAGGGGTTTGTAGACGACATAGAGATCGGTCTCGTTGGGGGGCATCGGATCGGTGGCCACCTCGCTGGTGCCGATGCGGGAGAAGACGCGGGCCACCTCCGGAAACCGATCGCGGATGATCCGTTCCGCTTCGAGGTCCTGCCGCAACGATTCCTCCAGGCTCATGCCGGCCTTCCGGTAGACCATCGCGGTGATCGAACCCTCGTCGAGCTTGGGCACGAACTCCGCCCCCAACCGTGTGAAGAGCCACAGAGAGGCGATGAAGGCCCCGACCCCTGCCGCCACGGTGATCCCCCTGTGCCGCAGGGTCTGCTGCAGCACGAGGCGGTAGAGCGATTTGGTCGGGGCGATCAGGCGGTTGTCCTTCTCCTCGATGTGCCCACCCAGCAGCAGGGCGCACAGGACCGGCATCAGGGTGAGCGCCAGCACGAGGGCGCCGATCAGTGCGAGGATCACGGTGAAGGCCATCGGGCGGAACATCTTCCCCTCGATGCCGGTGAGGGAGAGGATCGGCACGTAGACGAGGGTGATGATCAGAACCCCGAAGACCATCGGCGTGCCCACCTGCCGGCTTGCCGCCGACACGGTCCCGAGGCGTTCCCGGAAATCAAGGCGACGTCCCAGATGGGCCTGACGGTGCGCGAGCTGGCAGACGATGTTCTCCACCATCACGACGGCCCCGTCGATGATCAGTCCGAAGTCCACCGCCCCGAGGCTCATGAGGTTGCCGGAGATGCCGAAACGGACCATGCCCGTGATGGCGAACAGGAAGGGCAGGGGGATGGCGAGGGCAACGATCAGGGCGGCCGTCCAGTTGCCCAGGAGGGCCAGGAGGACCACGACGACCAGCACGGCGCCCTCGAACAGGTTCCTCTTCACCGTGCCGATGGTGCGGTCGACCAGCTGGGAGCGGTCATACACCACCGTCAGTTCCATCCCCGCAGGCAGCTGCTCCCGGACGGCGTCGAGGCGTGGCAGCACCCGCTGGCAGACAATCCGTGCGTTCTGGCCGCTGAGCATCATGACCGTGCCGAGCACGATCTCCTCGCCGTCCATGGTGGCCGCGCCGGTCCGGTAACGCGCCCCGACCTCGACCCGGGCGAGATCACGGACCCGGAGCGGCTGGACGGCGGCACCGAATTTCACCGGGAGGTCCGCGATCTCCTGGGCGGATTCCACCCGTCCCACAACCCGGATGGTGATCTGTTCCCCCTTCTGGCTGATCACGCCGCCACCGGAGTTCTCGACATTCCTGCGCACGACGTCGGCAAGGTCGGCCGCGGTCATGCCGGCGGCCGCAAGCGCCTTGAGGTCGGGTTCGACGACGACCTGGCGCTCCTGTCCACCATTGGCGTTGAGCTCGGCGATGCCCGGCACCGTGCGGAGCATCGGCTTGACGACGTACTCGTTGGCGTCGCGCAGGTCCATCAGCGCCGTCTGCGGATTCGAAGGACGCTGGGTGGCGTTCGTCTTCCAGTGGATGACATAGTAGAAGATCTCGCCCAGGCCGGTGCTGATCGGCGCCAGACGCGGGGAGACGCCGGAGGGGAGGGTGTCCATGACCCCGTTGAGGCGTTCGGTCACCAGTTGACGGGCCCGGTAGACATCGGCGCCGTCCTCGAAGTTGAGCGTCACCTGGGACAGCCCGAACTTGGTGAGGGAGCGCATCTCGCTCACGCCGGGAAGGCCCTGCATCTCCAGCTCGATCACCCGGGTCACGGACCGCTCGGATTCCTCCGGGGCCAGGGCGGGGACCTCGGTGTTGATCTGGACCTGGACCCCGGTGAGGTCCGGGACGGCGTCGATCGGCAGCTCGAAGGCGGACCAGAGTCCGACGGCCAGCAGGGCGAAGGAGAGGAGGAGGACTAGGACCCGCTGGCGCAGGGCCGACTCCAGGATGCGATCAATCATGGAAGGCGCAGGGTGGCGGATTCAGGGTTTGGACGGCGCCGTCTCGAACGAGACGAGGTGGAGGGACGTACCGGTGGCCAGCTCCAGCCCCAGCGCCGCGTCGAGGGCCTCGCGTCGGGTGTCGAGGAGGGCGTCGAGCGCGTCGAGGGCCTGCTTCTGCATCTCCACGTAGGTCGCGATCGCCACCGCTCCGAGACGGTAATGGCGGTCCGCCAGCTCGGCGGTTTCGAGGAACCGTTCGACCGAGTCCGGACGCCAGCGCTCCATCTCCTCTTGTCGGGTGCCATAGGCCACCGAAAGTTCCGCCACCCGGCGTTCCACCGTCCTGCGGGCGAGCAGCAGCGACGTCTGGGCCTGGGTCTGACGGGCGTTGGCGATCTCGACGTCCACCTTCCCGCTGTTCCAGAGGGGCAGGGGCACGGCGAAGCCCACCCCGATGAAGCGGTCCTGGCCGAGGGAATTCTCCTGCGTGAAGTAGGGAGTCAACGTCATCCCGGGGAACGGGTCGGTCCTGGCAACGTCGACCTTGAACCCCTGCTGCTCGAGCTCGAGGACCCGCTGGCGCAGCTCGAAGTTGTTGGTCAGGGCAAGTCCCATCAGAACGCCCTCGGACATGACGGGACGGAAGACGATGGGCCCCGCAGTGACCTGGAGATCCGACGCGAGCGGTTTGCTGCGGAGCTGGTTGAGTTCGAGCAGGACCTCGCGGGCCTGCTGTCGCGCCTGTCCGGCCCGTCGTCGGTAGGTGATGCTGTTGGCCTCGAGGATGCGGGATTCCAGCAGCGGGGTCGGTCCGGCCGGATCCCGTTGCACCACCACCTGCTGCAGGGCGAGGAACCGGTTGGCGATGGCATCGGCGACACCGGCCTTCTGGAGGGCCACCGAGAGGTCGTAGGCCAGGGTCCGGGCCCGCACGGCCAATGCGGTCCGGAACTGGACCAGTCCATTGTCGGCAAGTGCCACCTGACGGCTGGCGATCGACTTGCGGAGGGCCATCCGACCCGGCCATTCGAACGACTGGCTGACGGCGACCGTCCAGGCGACCCCCTCGCCAGCGAAGTTGCCGAAGGGCTCCGTGGTCCGCTTCTGGGCCACGGCCGGCGTGAACTCCGGGTTCGGCAGCCGACCGGCCAGCTTCTGGTCGGCCCGGGCGGCCGTGAGCTCGGCCTCGTAGAACTTCAGTTCGGGGTTGTTGGCGACCACCTCGGCGACGATGGCGTCGACCGACAGCGACGGCGGGGTTTGCGGGGTCGGCGACTGGGCCCTGGTGATCGAGGGCGCCATGGCGGTGAGGACGGCGATGGCGCAGAGGAGCAGAGACGGGAGACGGAGGGACATGGAACGGTGGGGAAAGGATTGGAACGGAAGACCGTGGACCCGGAAACGGGGCCACCCACAGGGACGCGGACGGAGACGGAAAGCGGGTCCCGAGGGGATCGGGACCGGGAAGAGATCAGATCAGCAGCCGCGTGCAGCGCAGCTGGACGTTCAGCGCCGTCGTGGACGGCGGAGCGCCCAGGGCAAAACGACCCTGCGGCATCCGAGTAATCGCAGGCGGGGAGACCACCCCGGATTCGGGTGAGGCATCAGGCGATGATTTCGGTGGCGTGGACGCCATCCGGTTCTCCCGACCCGTCTCAAAAGGCCCACCGTCGGATCCCAGCATCACGACGTGATCCGAGTGGGGTCCCTCCTCCTGGGCCAGGAGGATAAGAAACCGGGCACCCCACCGGTGGACATGCTGCCCTGCGGAGGTTCCACCCTCGCTGGCGAGGTCGTGGAGGCGGCCATGCCCGAGGATGACCTGGAAGCCCTCCGGCCCGAGGCCCACATGCGGCGCATGGGATCCATCCAGCCAGGCGACGGTGTAGACCGCGAAGGTCCGGACCCAGCTCAACGAGCCCATCAGGAGGACCAGCGCTACGAGGACCATCCCACGGGCGACCGGACCGGTTGGGGTTGGAGGCCTCGTTCTCATGGGCAGATACGACACAACACGCCGTCGTTGATTCAACCTATTTCTCCGGATCCACCGCCGCGCGAATCTCCGGGTCCGCATTCGCGGTCCCTTCCACCGGACAGGTCTCATCCCTCCCGACGCAGGATCTCGAGCGGGGGTTGATCGGCGATCCCGCGGCTGGTGAGAAGTCCGACACTGGCGGTCAGAATCGGCACGATCCCCAGGGTGATCGCGATGGGCAGAGGAGAGACGGCGTAGGATGCCTTGAAGGCGAACCTGGCCAGGGCCCAGCTGCCGGCTACCGCGAGTCCCGAGGCCATCACCGCCGAGAGCAGTCCCATGGCGGCGTACTCGGCCATGAGGATCTGGCGGATCTGGACCCGGCTCGCGCCCAGGGTCCGCAGCAGGATGCTCTCCTGCACCCGCTGCCAACGGCCGTTGAGGACCGATCCGGCCAGGACGACCAGGCCCGTCAGCACCGTGAAGAAGGCCATGAACCGAAGGACGAATCCGATCCGGGCCAGGACATCGTCCAGCGTCTGCAGGACCAGGGTCAGGTCGATCGCACTCACGTTCGGGTACGCGGCGACCAGACGTCTCTGCAGCGCTGCTGATTGGCTGGCGTCGCGGACCCGGCTGGCCATCACCACCATGGCCGGCGCGGCGTCGAGCGAGCCTTCGGGGAAGACCACGAAGAAGTTGGGTCGGATCTGCCGCCAGTTCACCTCGCGGAGGCTTGAGACCCAGGTGGCCACGGGCACTCCCTGGACATCCCAGACGATCTCATCCCCGATTCCGATCCGGAGATCCCGTGCGATGCCGGCTTCCACCGAGATCGCGATCCGTGGGTCGCCGTCGGGCACCGGTTGCAGCGCACCCGCGTTGGTGGTCGATCCGTGGAAGACTCCGGCGAAAACGCGTTCGGACTCGTTGACCCGGGAACGCGAGGTGGACCGGTACTCCCGTTTGAGCGTCCAGTCCGGGATGGCGAGTTCCTTGCGGCGGATGAGTTCACCCACCGGGACGCCCTTCAGGGACTGGAGGCGCATGGTGACGATGGGAGCTTCCTCGATCAGCGGCAGTCCCTCCTCGGCGAGGAGGCGTGCGACGCCGTCCCGTTGGTCCGGCTGAATGTCGAAGAGCACCGTGTTGGGCTGGCTGGAACCACGGTCCGGGAACAGCTGCTCGAGCAGTACGTTGCGGGTCAGGTGCAGGGTCAGGATCAAGAACGTCCCGAGTCCGATCGCCACGAGCAGCAGCGTGGTCCGGTTGTGGGGACGGTGAAGGCTCGCGAGACCCTGTCGGCACACGAACGGCAGTTGGCCCAGCGGCAGGCGTTTGCAGAGGTGGATCGTCAGATGTCCCGCCCCCCATAGCAGCACGAAGGCGCCCGTCAGGCCGCCGGCGTAGCCCAGTCCCTCCTGCCAGCGACGAGTCTGGGAGACCGCGAAGGCCGCGAAGGCCACCAGCAGGAGTCCCAGCACCGATCCGACGAGCGGATCCCGTCCGTGCGACGGTTCGTAGGCGGACCGGATCGCGGCGAGGGGTGAGACGCGTCGGATCGGCAGCAGGGGCAGGAGGGTGAAGCCGGTGCAGAGCGAGAATCCCGCGAGCGCGGCCAGCAGGGCTCCGGGTGCGTCGAACCTGTGCTCGAACCGGAACGGGAGGAATCCCTGGACGAGACCCGGAAGCTGGCGCGAGACCGCGGCTCCGAGGCCGATGCCAACCGCGGTTCCCGCGATGCCCAGGGCAAGTCCTTGGGCGAGGTATATGGCCACAGTGGTGCCGACCTGTGCCCCGAGACAGCGGAGCACCGCGACGTTCGGGAGCTTCTGGCGCAGGTGGACCTGCAGGGCGCTGGCGATGCCAATCGCCCCAAGGATCAGGGCGATCAAGGCCACGAGATTCAGGAACCCCTGGAGGTTCTCCAAAGCGCCACCGAGGTCCCGTTGGCGTTCGCGCACGGTTTCGTCCTGCAGCTTCAACCGCTCCAGACGTGGCTTCTCCTGGTCGACCCACGCCTCGGCGCTGGTCTCGGGACCCAGGCGAAAGAAGACCCGGTACCGGGCGAGGCTGCCCGGCCTCAGAAGTCCGGTCCGAGGAAGATCCGAGGCATCCAGGTAGACGCGAGGCGCCAAGGTGGCGAAGACGATCGAGTCACCCGGGACCCTCCGGAGGGCTCCGAGGATCTGGAACCGCGCATTTCCCAGGGAGACGGTGTCGCCTCGTCGGAGCTGTAACTGCTGGAGCAGGGATTCTTCGACGAGGACTCCGCCTCCTGAGCGCAGGGCCACTGCGGCACCGGGTGGGTCGGTCTCGATCGTGCCGTAGAACGGGAAGGTTCCGGTCAGCGCCCGGGCATTCACCAGACGGGTGGTGCCGTTGGTGAGGACGATCATCGTCGAGAAGCTCGTTTCCCGGGCGGCTTCACCGCCGACCTCCTGAATCAGGGCCTCGGCCTCGGTGCCGAGGGGTTGTCGGGATGACAGAACGAGGTCGGCTCCGAGCAGGGTCTTGGATTGCTCACCTACGGCGGACTGGAGGTTGCGACCGAGCGAACCGATGGCGACAAGTGCGGCAATGCCAAGGGAGATGCTGGATGAGAAGAGCAGCAGCCTCCGCCTCGAGGCGCGCGAATCCCGCCAGGCCATCCGCCAGGTCCAGGACGAGAAAAGTGCCGCGACAGTCCGCATGCATTGAGAGTATCTCTGCAACCCTAGGGATGCATCCCAGTCCATGGTAAAACTGTTGGGCACCGCCGATAGGCTGTTGGCGTTGCGAGCAAAGGCAGACAGCATTACCCCCCTGAGTTCGGGGCCAGGTCATCTCTAGGTAAGGCGATAGGTGAGGCGCTGAGGCCGGGGTCAAGGCGCTGAGGCCGGGGTCAGGTCATCTATAGGGACTCAGAAGCGGGGCCCAGAAACGGGGCTAGGTCATCTGTTGCGATGCCGCGGAGCATAGACCGCTGGGATGCCGCTTTTCGGATCCGGCCCCTTGGAATGACGTCTTGGACTGGTCGTGGCGCCTTTTCGCTGCCCCTTCATCGGCTCCAAAACCTTGTTTTGAGGCACGAGCGTCACCGCTCGACACAAGCCCACCCAGATCGCCCGTGGTGAGGCAATCGCAGGCGCGGTTTCCTGATTCAGGATTGGCCAGTCCCTGGCCGAGTTCAGTTCATCCAGCCACCCGGACCCGCAGGTCGCGCAGACAACTC
>VHCG01000072.1 GCA_016871805.1 Verrucomicrobiota bacterium | reverse complement strand
ATTGGTCTCTGTGGAGAAATCGACCGGGTGGCTGCGCCTTGCCGATGCGGCGATGCTCGAGGGCTCCAGCGAGACGGAAATCACCCTCGAGGTCCGGGTCTCCGATGCCTCGGGCGGTTCCTCCAGCAGTTCGGTGGTGTGTCGGCTGCTGGCCGCCGAGGCGATCGGGGCCCAGACCGCACAGGCCGAGATCTTCCAGAACATCGGAACGGGAACCTCGGTCGCGAACCTGACCAGCAATGCCAAGTTCCCCGGACGCCCTGACCTCCTCATCCCCCTCGAAGACCTCGCCATCGGACCCAACATCGGACAGAGCTACGGCACCCGGATCCGCGCCCTGCTCTCCCCACCCGCATCAGGCAGCTACACCTTCTACATCGCGTCGGACGACAGCAGCGAACTCTGGCTGAGCACCAGCTCCAGTCCGTCCAGTGCCAAGGTGATCGCCAAGGTCAATGGTGCCGTCGCCGCCGAGAACTGGACCGCCCAGACCGGACAGAAATCCGCCAGCGTCAATCTCCTCGCCTCCCGACAGTACTACCTCGAGGTCCTGCACAAGGAGGGCGCCGGCAATGACCACCTCGCGGTCGCCTGGACCAATCCCAACACCTCCACCCCGCTGGTGATCCCGGGCTCCGCCCTGAAACCCGTGCCACTCGGAACCGCCCCAATCCTCATCCCGGCCGAGGGCACCGTGGAGCGGAGTGCCGCAGAGTCGACACCAGTGGTCGACGTCAACGCCACCGACAGCCCCTTGGACGTCCTCGCGTGGCGCATCCGCAGTGGGAACGACGAGGGAATCTTCCGGATCGATACCGACACCGGAGCCATCGCCGTGGCCAAGCCCGACACCCTCAAGGCCTCCGCCCAGAGCGCCTGGAACCTCGAGGTCGAGGTCCAGGACTCCGGCTACGACGGCCTCTATCCCCGACTGACCTCCACCACCACCGTCCCCATCACTGTGAAGTCCGCCCTGTCCCCATTCGCCGAGTGGGCGGTGGCCGCCGGGATCCCGGGGGAGAGCCCCAGCGGGGATTCCGACAACGACCAGGCCAGCAACGAACTCGAGTTCGCCTTCGGTGGTGACCCCCGGAAACCCGATGCGGCCCTCCTTCTCCCCAGGGTGTCCTCCACCACCGTCGGAGAGACGCCGCGGATCCAGCTGCGCCATTTCCGTCGCCTCAACGCCACCTCGATCGGCATGGCCTACAAGCCACTCACCCTGACCCGCCTCGCCCCGGAGGGCTGGGCCCCGGCGGAGATCCTCTCGACTACGACCCGCACCGGGGAGGGCATCCCCGCCGGGTATGAAGAGGTCACCTATGAGATGGCGGATGACGTCGGGACCCGATTCTTCCGGGTGTCGGTGTCGACACCCTGAACGCGGGTGTCCGTGCCGCCGTCGTCCGCGCCGACAACCGGACGCTGACCTGTTCCCCCGTTCCCGTTAGGGTGCGGAGACATGACCGATCCCGAGACCCTCGCCGCCCCCTCCCCCATGACACGGGACCGGGAACCGGTGTGGATCACAGGCACCGGCATCCTCGTCCAGGGGGAGTCCCACGTGGATTCCCTATGGAACCGCGTCCGGGAAGACGTTCCGGTTCCCGAGAGCCTGTTGGAGCGGAAGGAACTGGAGACGCGGGCCGGACTGGATTCCGGGGACGCCCGCATCGTGGGTCGCCACCAACTCCTCGCCCTTGCGGTGGCGGAGAGCGCCTGGCGGAACGCGGGACTGGATCCACAACGGAATCGCCTGCGAGGGCAGTCGTCCAAGATCCGCCGTCCCCGGATGGGCTGCTTCAGCGGGACCTCCACCGGGGAACTGGCCTGTCTGCTGGAGGAGATCGACCAACGCCCCCTGCCCTATTCCCTGGGGCGGTGGCGTGGAAACTCGATCGGGGCCGGCGTCTCCATCCGGTTTGGACTCGGCGGGGGAGATTACTCCCTCAACGCCGCCTCGGCCACCGGAGCCCAGGCGCTGCAGCTCGCAGGAAGCCTGATCGCCGCGGGGGTGCTCGACGCGGCCGTGGTGGTGGTGGCGGATCCGGTGCCGCCCAGGCTCCTGAGGGAGGCCATGACCACGAACGGGAGCGTTTCGGAACAGCGCATCGGAGGACCGCTCCAACCGGGACGGGATGGCATGAGCCCCGTCGAGGGAGCCGCCTGCATCGTACTCGAATCGGCCGCCCATGCGATCGGACGGGGCGCGACGCCCTTGGCCGGATGGCTGGGTGGAGACCAGGCCAGCGAGGCCTACCATCTACTCGCTCCCGAGCCGGACGGCTCGACGCTGGTCGAGCTAATCCAGCGAGGACAGGACCGGCTTGGCACACGCCCAGTGGATTGGATCTCCCTCCACGCCACCGGCACCCGGGCGTTCGACGAGGTCGAAGCCGCCTGCATCCGGCGCTGCTTTCCAGAACGCCTCCCATGGCTGTCCGCCTTCAAGCGGGTCACGGGACACGCCCTCGGCGCCTCGGGGCTGATCGATGCCGTGTTGGTGGTCGAGGGGCTCCGCCGCGGGGAACTTCCCCCATGGCCCCATCCCATCGATCCAGAGCTGAAGCTCCAGGCGCCGGAACCTCCACAGCGTCCCCCGAGGACGGCGATCCAGATCGGTCAGGGCATGGGCGGAGTCGTGGTGGTGAACCTCCTGGGCGCCGCAGGCGGGATGCCTCCGGCATGAGCCACCCCGCCTGGTTCCTGGAACTCCTCACGGATGCAATTCAGGAGCCCCTTTCGTCGAGTCCCCGATGGAAGTTGAAGCACGCCCTCGCTGATCTCACCCAAGGCGATGACACTGAGGAAAAGCGTCTCCTCGGGCTGGTCGGCCAACCATGAAACGACCTTCCCATTCGGCTCAGGTCGGGTCATCTCGCTGAGGACATTCGTGTTGATCGGGAAGCTCACAGCTCGACCTCCAGCCCCTGCTCCCGACTCCGTTGGGTGACCAGCATCGTCAGGTCGGCAGGACAGGATCGGAGCCCCGCAATGAGTGTCCTTCGTTGTGATCGGGATTTCTTCCATTCTGCAATGACCAGAATGACCACGAACGGCTTTCCGCGCTGGGTCATCACCTGGGCCCGTCCACGGGCTGCGCGGGCCGCCACCTCGGAGAACCTCTGCTTGGCATCCTGTATTTGAAGAGTGTCCATGGACGATCTCTGCATTTTTTGCCCTTTCTGTCGCGTTTTCGAGTCTACGCCGTGCATCGCATTCCCCGCAGGGGTTGATGCCAGTGGACTCATCGCAACTGCCAATCGAATCCCGTGGTGTCATCCCTCGTGACGCGTGTCCGCCGCGAGGCCATGCCCGTCGGGGCGGATCCGATTCCATTCCGGATTGTTGCTGGCAGCCCTGCGTCGTTCTCCACGACCCTCCCTCCCATGAGAGGGGATCCACGCTACGCCATGGAGGCCGCGCTGACGTGGAGAGCGCGCGTCTCGATGGCCCTCTTGGCCTTCTGTGCCTTGGCTTTCACGGCCCGGTCCGAACCCAGGATTCCAGGTCTCGCCTTGGGGACCCTCGCACCCGAACTCCGCGGCGAGATCCTGATCGAGGACTTGAACTGTGTGGCCTGCCATGAGGTCGAGGGGTCGCTGAAGACCCGATCCAAGCAGGCGCCCCGACTCACGGATCTTGGCGCCCGGTTGAATCCCACCTGGATCGAACGCTTCATCGCCGATCCCCACGGAACCCAGGAAGGGACAACGATGCCGGACACGCTGGCCTCGCTCGAGCCAGCAGTGCGTCGCAAGACGGCCCGCGCCATCACCCACTTCCTGCTGTCGACCCGGACCTCCGGATTCGCCTTCACCCCGCCCGACGCCGTCGCCTCCGGACACGGCCAACGGCTGTTCCTGTCCCGCGGCTGCATCGCCTGTCATTCCACCCCGGAGAGCGATCCGACCGCACCTTCGGCCCAGGGACTCATTCCGCTCACCGGGCTGGAGTCGAAGTACAGCTTCCAGAGTCTCTCGGGATTCCTTCATCAACCCCACCGAACCCGACCGTCCGGACGCATGCCCGACCTCCGACTGGGCCACCTGGATGTCGAGCGGATCACCCACTACCTCCTCAAAAGCACCAGGGTGCCCGGAGCCTTGGCCTACACCCTGTACCGAGGCCAGGTCTGGGAGGGACTCGACAGCGAAGACGTCGTTGCCGAGCGCGCCGGCCAGGTCCGCGACTTCGCCCTGAAAAGCCTCGGCGAGGTCGGCCACCACACTGCCATCCAGTACGACGGATGGATCCACATCCCAGGACCGGGGCGATACCGGTTCCACCTCCGCATGAACGGCGGTTCTCTGGTCGTGGACGGTCGGCAGCTCGTCCGTCAGGACCCCAGCGACACCAGGGGTGTCCTGGAATGGTCGCCGGAACTCGACCTTGAGGCCGGTTGGCGAGCGATCCGGCTGATCTATTTCCACACCGGACACGACCCCGCCTTCCTGTTCGAGATGGAAGGACCGGGCTTTCCGCGGGGCCCGTTGCCCGAATCCCTGCTGTCCGTCTCCCGGGACCCCATCGCGGCCCTTGAGCCGTTCCAGGCCGACTCCACCCTCGCCGCTCAGGGTCGGGACGCGTTCACGAAACACCGATGTGCCCGATGTCATGATGACCTCGAGATCCGGTCGGAGCCCGCGCCCGCCTGGTCCCGTCTGCAACCCGGCAAGGGCTGCCTCAGTGGCGGGACCGGTCCATGGCCCCGGTTCCATCTCGATCCCAACCCACGCGCCGAGATCACCCTCGCCCTGTCGCGGGCACCCGAGCCGGAGCGGCCCGACACCCAAAGGCTCCAGAAGTCCCTCATCACCTTCAACTGCATCGCCTGCCACACCCGGACCGGGGTTGGCGGCCCCTCCGCGGAACGGCGGGGCGCCTTCACGGGAACCGAACCCGGACTGGGCGACGCCGGCCGACTGCCCCCGAGCCTGGACCACGTCGGTGCCAAGCTGACGTCCGAGGGATTTCGCGACGTGCTCCTCCATGGGAAGCGTTCACGCCGATACCTCGATGCCAGCATGCCGCAGTACGGCGAGGCGCAGGTGGGACACCTCGTCGACCTGTTCCCGCGCGTCGACCATCTCGAGGACTCACCCATTCCAACCGTCACCGATGACGTCGCGTTCCGCCGGATTGGACACGAGCTGGTGGGCAGCGAGGGGTTCAGCTGCATCGCCTGCCACGAGTTCAACGGACAGAAATCCGGCGAGACGGGCGCCATCGACCTCGCGACCGTCTCCCACCGGCTCCAGAAGAACTGGTTCCACCTCTACCTCCGGGACCCGGCACGGTTCAGTCCCACGGTCATCATGCCCGCCTACTGGCCGAACGGACGATCGGGTCGGACCGATCTCCTCGACGGTGACGCCTCCCTACAGATCGAGGCCCTGTGGATGTACCTCGCCGAGGGTGAGCGCGCGAAGAAGCCGATCGGTCTGTCCAGGCAATCCCGGGAACTCCGGGTCGGCGATGTCGCCGAGCTGTGTCGGGGACAGAGCCCCGTGGGCTACCGCGGGATCGGCGTCGGATACCCCGAACGGATCCACCTTGCCTTCGACTCCGGGGAGATGGCGCTGCGGCTGCTGTGGAAGGGGGAGTTTGTCAGCATCGACGCCGGTCACTTCCACCCGCGGGGCACCGATCCGATCTCGTTCCCGCCCGGGATTCCCTTCCATCGACTCGAGGCCCCCGAGTCCGCCTGGCCCCGCAAGGGAAAGACCAACCACCGCTTTCCCCAGGACCACGGATACCGCTTCCTCGGCTACCAACTCGATGCCCAACGACGTCCGACCCTCCGGTACCGCTATGGCGACATCGAGGTGGAGGACTTCTTCGAGGACCGTGTCGACGCGACGTCGAAACCCTATTTCCGGAGGACCCTGACCTTTACAACCGCATCGCCCAACCCGCCGTTCGACTTCCGAGCTGCCACCGGCGAGGAACTCGCAGCCGACTCCGATCAACGCTTCCAGGCCGGCCCGCTGCAGGTACGGATCCAGTCCCATCACACGGGCCGGATCCGTACGGGTCGGCCGCACGAACTCCTCATCCGACTGGACCCTCCCCGGGGTCGATCCACCCTCATCCTCGACTACCAATGGTAGTATCCCAGCACCGCCCATGGATGGGTTCGACAGGAGCTCCGTCGCGCGCGCTCGGCGGATCGCAGGGACTTCTCGCAGCCCCGTGCTTCCTGTGCTTCCTGGGGCTGGTGGCCTGGACGGGTCTGAACGCCCTCCGGGCCGAAGAGGATCTGGGAGCGATGTGGGGCACCGCACAGGATGAATCCCAGTACTATCCCATCGTGGACATCCCGGTACCCAGCGGGGTTCCGCTGCAGCCAGGAGGGATGGAGGTCCTCCCCGATGGACGTCTCGCCGTGGGGACCCGTCGTGGGGACATCTACCTCGTCCGGGGTGCGTTCGATTCCCCGCCCCATCCGGAGTACCACCTCTTCGCCAGTGGCCAGGACGAGATCTTCTCGCTGTCGTGGCGCGACGGCGCCCTGACCGCCACCAGCTGGGCCGAGGTCACAAGGATCAAGGACGTCGATGGCGACGGGGTCGCCGACCGGTACGACACGCTGAGCGCCGACTGGGGCTACGCCGAGGGCCATGAGTTCGCCTTTGGTTCCAAGCACGACCCGGACGGGAACATCTGGGTCGCCCTGGGACTCAGCAGCTCCTACGAATCGCACAACCTGTTCCGGGGCTGGGCGGTCAAGGTCACTCCGGAGGGCCGGATGATCCCGGTCTGCAGCGGACTCCGCAGTCCCGGAGGTGTCGGCGCCAACGCCGAGGGCGTGATGTTGGCCATCGAGAGCCAGGGGCCCTGGAATGGATGCTGTTCGCTCAAGCATCTCAAGCCCGGTGGATTCCTCGGCCATCCCGCCAGCTACAATTGGTACCCCTTCGCCCCGGAAGTCCAGAAGCCGGCGCTCGAACCGAGAAGCGACTCCCGCATGGGCATCGAAAAGAAACGTGTCCGCGAACTCGTTCCTCCGGTGGTGAAGTTCCCCTATATCAAGATGGGGCGGTCGATCTCAGGGTTCCGTCTCAATACGACCGGCGGTCGGTTCGGACCGTTCGACAATCAGCTGTTTCTAGGTGACTACAGCCTGAGCCTCGTGATGCGGGCGACCACCGAGCAGGTCAACGGCGTCTGGCAGGGCGCCTGTTATCCATTCCGCGAGGGCCTCGCGACCGGGATCATGAACGTCGAGTTCACGCCCCGGGGACAGCTGATGGCCGGAGGGTTCACAACGAGTCGACAATGGCCCGTGCGAGGCACCCGACCCTTCGCCCTCCAACGCATCGACTGGAACGGGATCACACCCTTCGAGATCCAGGAGATCCGCATCCTCAAGGACGGCTTCCGAGTCCTGTTCACGCAGCCTGTGGACCCGAGGACCGCGACCGCCGCCGAGTCCTATCGGGTCACCACCTACACCCACGTCTACCACGAGGGCTACGGCAGCCCGGAGGTCGACACCACCACGCCCCGAATCCTGAAGGCGATCCCGTCACCGGATGGCCGTTCCGTCCGGATCACGCTCGATCGGGTCGTGGAGGATCACATCCACGATTTCGACCTGGCCGGGGTCCGCTCCCACGAGGGGCGGCGTCTCCTCCACACCAAGGCCTACTACACGGTCAACGAAATCCCCAAGGACTAGCCCATGGCCTGCCACCTCCGCTGCCTCGTCGTCCTGGGATCCGCTCTAACCCTACTCCTGGCAGGAATGGTCCGGGCTGCCGACCCCGAGCCATGGTTGACGTATCCGGGCAAGAGCGGCCCGGGCAGGGGCAAGCGGGTGGTTCTTATCGCTGCCGACCAGGAATACCGGAGCGAACACGCGATGCCCATGCTCGCCCGGATCCTGAGCACGCATCATGGCTTTGACTGCACGGTGCTCTTCGGGGTGAACGAAAAGGGAGAGGTCGATCCGACCCTACCGGTCTACCCCGAGGAGGGTCGGGTCTTCCGCGAACACCACATCCCAGGACTCGAACGGCTCGCCCAGGCCGATCTCGTCCTGTTCTTCCCACGGCTTCTCACCCTCCCCATGCGGGAGCGACAGCTGATCGTTGATTACATTGATTCCGGCCGACCCATCCTCTCCCTGCGGACCGGGAACCACGGATTCCACGCGGCGCTGCCCTACCGAATCGACGGCAGGATCGTGGATTGGGGAAACGAGGTGCTCGGCGGTGGCTTCATGAACCACCATGGCCAGTGGCAGGCCGATTCGACGCGCGGCGTGATTGTCGAAGCGATGAAGGATCATCCGATCCTCCGTGGGGTCCGGGACATCTGGGGTCCCTCGGACGTGTACCGGACCTACAAGGAAGGGGGGAGCCTGCCGGCGGGTTCCACCGCCCTCGTCTGGGGCCAGCCGCTGCTGGGCCGCAAACCCACCGACAGGCCGAACCCCGATCTCGAGCCCCTGCCCGTGGCCTGGTTCAAGCATTGGAAGACACGCAATGGCCGTCAGGCGCGGGTGTTCCAATCCACCATGGGCAGCGCACAGGACCTCGAATGCGCCGATCTGCGTCGACTCGTCATCAATGCGATCTACTGGGGGCTCGGCATGGAGTCGGCCATCACGCCCGACCGCAGCGTCGACCTCGTCGGTCCCTACGCGCCCCCGGAATCCGGATTCCACTATGCCGAACTCGGCGTGGTGCCTCGACCGGTCTCAGCCTTCCGTTGACAGAACCGTTGCCGACAGGGAATTCCTCTCCCCATGAAAGCACCCCACGATATCGAAAGCGCAGTCCTGTCCGTCCTGGATCGATTCTCAATGGCGTATGCGGACCGCGATGTCGCACGGCTCCGGGCGACATTCGCCGCGGATGCCGATGTTCTCGTCTACGGCACCGGCACCGACGAGAAATGCATCGGACTCGCCGAGATCGAGCGGCACGTGGAACGGGATTGGGCACAGTCGGAAAAGGCCTCCGTCACCCTGGATTGGACCTCCGTGTCCTCGGCAGGAGCCGTCGCCTGGGTGGCCTCCGAGGTCACCTTCCACGTCACAGCCGGCGGATCCGCCGCGACGATGACTGGCCGGCTGACTGCGGTGTTGGAACAACGCACCGAGGGATGGCTCGTCGTCCAGGCCCATTTTCTCCCTCCCCTCAGCGGTATCAACCGAGGGCCATGCGTTTCCAGGGCACCCCGCGTAGAACCCGTGTCACGGCTCCTTTGCGTGACGCCACGGCGGGGATTCCAGGTGGGGCATGGCCGCAGAGCCTGCCAGGTCCGGCTCACCGCTGGCGCAACCGGAAGATCCTGGCCGTCTCCGACGGCTGGATCCCCTGACCGATCGTCCCACCGGAGACACCAGGGGTTCCGCCCACCGGGGTCCACGACCCCAAGATCGAAGACCGTCGCATCCTCAGGCCATGACCGTTCCAGTCCGCCATCCGCCAGACGGCCCACAGGCGGTCTATCCAAAGGGGGTTTGGCCCTTCTTGGAACACCCCCAGAGGACTGGAAAGGCTCACCCAGGGCGATCTCGTCCCGTTCTTTCCACCACCTTTCAACCTCCCCATGCGGGAACACCAGCTCGGGCTCGACCCACCCTGTCCCTGCGAACGGGCAACCTCGGGTTCCAGGCAACGCCTACCTGCCGGATCGACAACGGGACCGTGGATTCGGGAAACGACGTGCCCGGCGGCAGCTTCATGAAACACCACGGGCCATGGCAGGCCGATTCGACCCGCGGCGTGATCTTACATGAAATGAAGGATTATTCGATCTTCCACGGGGTCCGGAACCCTCCCTTCAGCACCTCGTCGGGAACAATTCCCGGAATCGCCAAAAGCGCCGAAACCGATGATTTCTATACCCTTTCCGGAGGGTTTAGGAGTATTCAGAAATCATTGCCGAGGTGAACCTAAACAGATGGACAAGCGGTGGGTTCGGCCCGTTCTAACCTCGAGAAAATGTATCCACACTAGAGAAAGCGCGAAGGCTTCGGGTATAAGTTGGTGGGCTGTCAATCGATAAAACCATACCGGTATTTATACGACAAATCGGAAATTGCCAGTCGAACAGAAAAGTCACAGCCGTACCCCTTTCACATCCAGGGTGACCATCGCAAAAATAAACACTTTTAATCCACATGATACCGTCAATACTTCGCAAATACATATTGCACCACCGAAAGCGTCACGCATTGAGGAAAATCCTTAATTTTCTAACGAAACAGAACAAACCGCTTCCAATCTGCATATACGACATCGGGGCCAGATGGGGAATTAGCCACCCATATGACGCCTTGAATATTTACCCGGAATTTATTTCGGTGGGATTCGAACCCGATCCAAAGGAGGCGGCACAACTACGAAATAAGAACGCATTCTCGAAGGTTTGCGAGACTGCCCTCGGACGCACCAATGAAAACAGAACTCTATACATCGCAAAAGAACCGGGAAGCTCCTCGATTTTCATACCGAACCCAATCGAAATAGGGAGGCATACGGATTGGGATGGATACCGCACTGTCAACCAATTACCAATCACCGTCCACCCCTTGGATGAAGTGATCGTAAACCAAAACCTCCCAATTCCAAACTACATAAAAATTGACTGCGAAGGCGCAGAGGGAGAGATCTTGGAAGGCGCTCAATCCACAATGAAGAATATTACCGGACTTACCTTTGAGGCCCGATGGAGAGATTTCTATAACGGTGGAGCCACCCTACCGCATTTGGTGGAGAATCTTATGAATCAGGGGTTAATATGCCTAAAAATGGACCAGATTGGATCGTATTTCGGCTCTGTGATGATGTTCGACGTCTCAATGGTTCGCCATCCCGAAACTATACGCAGCGAGCAGGAATTCTTTTACACGATCATTTTTGCCTTGCTTCATGATAATTGGCAATTCGCGAGACACGTTGCACAGACTTGCCGCTTCGCATCGAACCATAAGATAATTAACCAAGTTTTCCGGATTAAGAATAATACACAATGCCAGTACGGGGCGTGATTGTTTCGGTCTTTAAATTCTTGATTCGTTTTAAATCGAGCTCACCAGTGGCGGTACAGTAAAATGGTTTAGGGTGCTTTTATTGGTTTCTATGCATTAGTCCATAGGGGCAATGAGTTCATCAACTCTCTCGCAGACCCGCAACGAACCCGCCGATCGGTAAGCTTCCCAAGCCAGCGTTCGGCTTGGTTGAGCCAAAGCCACGTGTCGCTATGAAGTGAAGGTGATACCGAGGATGTTTCTGGAAGCAGGCGACCACCTTGAATCTCTTGTTGCTAGCATATATCGAGGACTAGATGAATTTGGAGATCCAAGGGAACCCTGGTCGATTTTTTAAATAAAACGAAATAATTCTCGATGGTGGTTATTTTATGGCATCGGCCAATTAACTTTCCGTCGGCGATATTGAGCCCAAGAAAACGAGGGCTTCCCCTGGTGATAACGATAATTTATCCGGGCAGAGTCAGCTGAACTCGTTGACCGCCATTCAACATCTACAGCGGAACCGGCGAAATCTCTTGGCTTCGAGGCATTGGGATATTGGGTCGGTAGACGGTCGTGGGCTTGAGGCGGAAAACCGCGGCATTTTCAGGCTGGGAGGTGGATCGATGCAAACGGACGCTTCCTTGGATCTCCGGCCACCTTTGGCGCAGATATCGCGCCCTCCGCAGGGCGTTACACCCCCTATGTTCTTCGGGGAGTACCCTCCTAGGCGGGGGACCCGATCGCACAAGTACCGTAAGGTTCCACCCGCTCGAAATCAGGGTGCTGTCGGTATTGGGATGTGGGGTCCGACGCACTTCTGCCCCACCACTTCCGCTTCCAACGCGATATTGGCGTTGATCCCGTTGTCGGCCCCTCCGGCCTCAGCACGCCGTCGTGGCATCGCTGGCAGACACCCTTGGTGAACGCGAGCTGGTGAACCGCTTGCTGGAGCAGAAGTTTACGGAGACTCTGCCCAATATCCTGACCTATCGGCACCAATGGCGGATGATCCAAACGGGGCCGTTGCGAATTCCAGGACAGGTCGATCGGATGTTCCACCCGTAATCTGGCCCGATGGCCTACACGGACCATGATGTGGCTAGGCTTATACCGACATTCGCCGGAGGCTTTGTCGCCACACGGACTCGGAATGGCAGAATACCGAGGTTGAAGGCATGCACGGATTGGAAGTAGAGATGGACCAAGCAGGCCGACGCCTGGTTGTGATTCGACAGAGGGAAAAACCACGATGCCCTGAGCGGGATCCCAAACCCAAGAGACCGACCCCACGCAAATTGCAACCCTCACCGATCCCACCATGCCCTTGCTGACCATCGCCATCCCTTCATTCAATCGAAACGAAATCCTGCGTCAGAACCTCGCCGTCCTCCTCCCTCAACTCGCGGACGATTGCCGCCTTCTTATCCTCGACAATCACTGCGAGGTCCCCCTCGAGACCACGCTTGCCCCCCTCCTGAGGCAACTGAAACCTGGCCAGAGCCAAATTGTCCGGCACCCGGTGAATATCGGCGGCAATGCGAACATTCTGCGGTGCTTCGAGTTGTGTGAGACAGAATGGCTCTGGATCCTCGGCGACGACGACCGGACCGCTCCGAACGCGATCGCAACCGTTCTTTCAGCCATCCGTCTGCATCCGACCGCGGGCTTGCTGAACTTCACCTATTGCGGTTTCCAAAGGGAGGGGGCGTTCGAAACCCGTGGCCTCAACGATCTGGTCGCTCGGCTGGACTCGTTCGGCATGCTCAACTTCACCTCATGCTGTGTGTATCGCGTGCCGCCCCTGGCGTCCCACCTTCGGTTCGGATACCAGTACGGCATCTATGCCACAGCCCCACATACCGCGACCTTTCTCGCGTCGATGACCCCGGAGACCCAAGTGTGCTTTCGCACGGAGTCCATTATCGACGCGATCGAGCTGGCGCCGGAGCTCTGGCGTCTCTACGGACCGATGCTGGGGATCATTACATTGCTTGAGATACCGCTCCCCCCCGGTGTGCGGCAAATTCTCCATCAAAAGGCATTCTACCACTTTGAACCGCTGACCCTACTGCTCTATCTCCTGAGCGAGTTTCCGGACAGCCCGAAAGGCAACGAACAGGTAGGCTATACCTACTGCCAGATCGTGAACCGAAACTATGGGTTCCTCCCCAGCGCCCGCGACCGCTGGGTCGGCTGGGCACTCCTGCCACTGGCACGTCACCCATCCCTGACACGCCGTCTTCATGCAGGCTGGCTCACGCTGAAACACCGTTTGAGGTCCCCACGTGCCAAAACGGCCGCTCACCCATCGATGACCGACCACTCCGCGCGCCTTTAGGGCGAGAATGGGCGTCGACACGCAGGTGCCTTGACGTGACCTCGCAACACTGATCCAGAGGGAGTGAGAGTCTGGGCGACCAAGAAAGGGACCAGACCATGAAAGGAAAGCGACACACGACAGAGGAGAAGATCCGAGCCTTGAGGGAGGCGGACGGCGGGAAACCGATCCGCGAGGTGTGCCAGGAGAGGAGCCTCTCCGGGGCAACCTACCACCGGTGGCCTCAGCAGTTCGGACGGATGGGGTTGGATGAGGCCAAACGGCTGAAGGAGCTGGAACGGGAGAACAGCGAGTTGAAGAAGATGCTGGCGGAGTCACTGCTCAAGAACCGTGTCTTGGAGGCCGTATGCGAAAAAAAGCTCTGAGCCCGGCGACACGCCGGGAGCACGTGAGGCGGTTGAGTCAGGA
>VHCG01000071.1 GCA_016871805.1 Verrucomicrobiota bacterium | reverse complement strand
GCGAGATCCTCGAGCTGGCCGGGCTTGGCTTCGATGAGGACCGTTGGGGTGTCGGCGGATCGGCCGGGTTTTGGGGTGCTCAGGCCACGGGTGGGCTTGAACCGCATCGGCCCGCGGCCGCGTTTGAAGGTGTGTTGACTCATGGTTGAGAAACTGTGTGGGACGTCAGTAGTGGCGTCGGTGAAGGTGGATGTTCTGCAGGATCCCGATCGCGATCAGTGAGCATATCACCGAGGTTCCCCCGGCACTGAGCAGGGGCAGTGGGATGCCGGTCACGGGAACCAGCCGGATGTTCATTCCGATGTTGATGAAGATGTGGGTAAACAGGAGGGTCACAATCCCCGCTGCGAGCAGCCGGCCCAGGCGATCGCGGGCCTGGGAGGCGATCCGGATGCCGGAGAAAAGGACGACGGCATACAGGATCAGGACGAGGAGGCTGCCGAGGAACCCGCGTTCCTCGGCGATGACCGAGAAGATGAAGTCGTTGTGGGCAACGGCCCGCGGGAGGTAGCCCAGTGCGCTCTGTGTCCCCTCCCGCCATCCCTTTCCGAGGAGGCCACCGCTTCCGACCGAGATCAGGGACTGACGGACGTTGTAGCTCTTGCTTTCTTGCTGCGCCCTCGCCGCGAGCTGCTCCGCCGGGGTGGCGTCGGGCTTCGCGAAGTCCATTCCGAAGTACACCAGAAGCCGTTGCTTCTGGTAGTCCTCGAGCTGCAGGAAATGCCAGCCCGGCGGTGCGTACAGCACATCCACCAGCAGCAGCGTCGCCACCAGCGCGGTCCCGGTGAGGAAACGGACGAGGAATCGCTGCGGCACGCCGGCGACGAGCATCATCACCAGGGCTATCGGCAGGAACACCAGGGCCGATCCGAGGTCGGGCTGCTTCAGGATCAGCAGGAACGGCAGCAGGGCCATCCCAAGGGCCTGGGCGAAAAGCAGTGGTGAATCCAACTCGTTCGCGGGACGGGTCAGGAAGGTCCCGAGGGCAAACAGGAATGCCAGCTTGGCCAGCTCACTGGGCTGGAACTGGAACACGCCGAAGTCGAGCCAGCGCTTCGCCCCTAGCCGGGACACACCGAACAGGGCAACTCCGACCAGGAGCACAATGGAGGCCCAGTAGGCGACCAGCGACCAGCGTGCGAGCCGGGCGTAGTCGACCAGACACAAAACGGCGACGAGGCCTAGGCCGATCACATCGGCACCGATCTGGCCAACAACCCGATACCGCCACCAGGGTCGGTGGGCTGCCTCGTCGGCCATGCCCGTGGCCGACAGGATGAACGCCGCACCCACGGCCATGAGGCCCAAGACGGCCAACCAGAGTCCCCAATCGACGAGACCTTCGCGTCGGGGCTTCCGTGGAATCCCGCCGATCATCGGGGTCCTCTTTCCATGGCGAACTGACGTTCGGGCCGCCGTTCGCGCTGGTGGACATGCTCGTAGATCCGACGTGCGACCGGCGCACAGGTTCCCCCGCCGGAGGCCCCGCTCTCAACCATCACAATCACGACATAGCGGGGTGCCTCGAAGGGCGCGAAGCTTGCGAACCAGGTGACCTTGTCCTTGCGCCCGTTGCCCTTGATCTCAGCAGTGCCGGTCTTGCCGCAGATGTCAAAGCCCTCGATCCGGGCGGCCTTCCCGGTTCCTTCCGGGTCCAGCACGTCGTCCCGCATCGCGGATCGGATCACGTCGAACGTTTCCGGCCGCGCCCGGATCTGGGTTCGGACCTGACGGGCGGGGAAGTTGATGATGGGGGTCGGGTCGAGCGGATTCTGGGGCTCCAGCCGGTCCACCAGCCTGGGCCAGTAGACCGTGCCTCCGTTTGCGACGGCACCGACCGCCACCGCAAGCTGCAGGGGCGTCAGTGTGATCTCCTGTCCAATGCTGACGTTGGCGAGGTTGCCAGAGCTCCATCCCCGTTCCTCGATGGTCTCGAGGGTTGTCGGGAAATTGCCTGATTCCTCGGCGATCCCGATCCCCGTCTTCTGTCCAAGGCCAAACCGTGCCCCCCATGAGATGAGACGTTCCCAGCCGAGTCTGAGGCTGTGGTCGATGAAGTAGCTGTTGCTCGAGCGGATGAAGGCTCTCCGGAAGTCGTAGATTCCGGGAGGGGCAAGGTCCCGGATGGAACGCCTGCCGAGGAGGTATCGGCCCTTCAAGGGATTCTCGGGATCGGGTTGGACCGACAGCGTTGCACGTGGGTCGAGTCCGGCCTCGAGGAGCGCCACGGCGTCGATGATCTTGAAGGTCGAGCCCGGCGCATACTGGCCCAGGGTGGCCCGGTTCATGGTGGGTCGGGCAGGTTCAGCAAGGTAGAAGTCCTTCCAGCGCTGCGTCGGCACCCCCTCGATGAACTCTGCTGCGTCGAACCGGGGGGCGGAGGCCATCGCCAGAAGGTCCCCGGTCCGTGGATCAAGCACCACGACGGCTCCCCGTTCATCTCCGGCGACCGTGCCGAGCCCCTGTTCCACCGCGACCTGCAGGTCCAGGTCGAGTGTCGTGACGAGGTCGAGCCCCGGCTGGGGCTGCGCGATCATGCGCTCGCCCAGCCGCTGTCGGTATCCCGCGGAATTCACGAGGATGCTCCGGGCTCCCGGAATACCCCGCAGTTCCTTGTCGAAGGCCGCCTCCAACCCAAGGCCACCTCGGTAGTCCCGGAGCCGGTAGTTGAAACGCCCATCCTCCTCGTCGTGGTCGTCATCCCGCTTCAGGTGTCCCACCACATGGACCGCCAATCCTGGGTTCGGATACTGTCGGACCGGCACTTGGTCCAGCTCGACTCCGGGCAGGTTCCACGACTGCTCGATGATGAGGGCAACCTGTTCCGGGGTGCAGTTGGACAGGATCGGCAGAGGAAGGGCCCTCTTGGTCAGGTAGTGGTTCTGAAGGGCCTGCTCACTGACCTGAAGGGGAATCCGCAGGCGTCGTCCGACCTCGGCAACCACGTTGCTCACCACGGCAAAACGACTCTGTCGTCGCAGCAGCTCCAGTTCCCCGGAGGTGAGCCTCACCCCGGAGCCGCTTCGGCGGAAATGGCCGGGAAGAAAATCCCAGAAGGAGGTCGTCGACGCGCTCGGTGCGGGGTGCCTCGAGGCGATCAGGGCCTTCCGGCCGTCGGTATACTGCCGATCGAATTGGGGCCGGAGCTCGTCGAGGTAGAGGTCCAGCCGATATCGGGGCGTGTTCCGTGCGAACTCCTGTCCGGAACGGTCCAGGATGCGTCCCCGGATCGCAGGCACACGGACGTTCCGAAAGCTCTGTGTCTCCTGCTGTTCCCGGTATCTGGCCCCTGACAGCACCTGGACCTTCCAGAGTCCTCCGGCCAGCACGAGCAACCCGGCTAGGACGCCCCAGGCCAGCAGCCGAAGCGAGTGGTCGCCCTTGTTGAGTTGGTCGAGGATAAGCATGTTAGAAGCCCGTTCAGGTGCGTCCGCGCTTGATCTCCCGATCCGAGCGGAAACCCATCTCGGCAATCGGTTTGTACTCGAAGGCGTCACGCAGCCCGTCGAAAAGGACAAAGAACGCTGGGCAGGCTGCTGCGTTCAAGATTCCCAGAAGGACGATCCGGAAAAGGAGGTTGAATCCCATCGGTTGGGGTTGTGTCTCCATCTGAAGGAGGCTCCACGTCAGCAGGGGCACGGCGATGCCTGTCGAGAGGCCGAGCCAGACCTGGGCGAACCGCTGTTCCCGGAGCAGGAGATGACGCTGCAGGTTCAGGACGACCCCGGGCAAGAAGCTCGGGATGAGCGAGATGCCAATCGGGTTTGCCGAGAGGGCGTCGGTGCCGAGGCTGGATACCACGACGATGCCGAGCAGTGTCGGCATCCCGTGGGTCAGGGCGGCGTACACGATCAGCGCAGGTCGAATGTCGAGCGGGATCCCCAGGGTCGGAAACTGGGTCTGACCGAAGACCGCCAGCCATGTGGCCAGGAACAGCAGGGTGATGGGGACGCGGTTCATGGGCTTTTCTGTGTGAGGACCCAGACCTCCTCAAGGCGGTTGAGTCGTGCCGCGAGTCGGACCCGGACCTCGGTGTAGAGCCCGCCCTCGGCCGACCGGGTGTCCACGACCTGGCCGACGGGGATACCCGGAGGAAAGACTCCCCCAAAACCGCTGGTGACCACGGTGTGGCCGGCGAGGATACCAGGACTGTGCTGCAGGGTGCGCAGGAGGACGACCCCCTCCCCAATCGGATCAGAGGCGGTCGACTGGATGAGTCCCTGGTCCCGCGTCTCCCGAACCAGCGTGGACACGCCGCACTCAGTGTCCCCGATGAGCACGACCTGGCAGGTCAAGGGGTAGACTTCCCGGATCCTGCCGACGAGTCCGTCGCTGGTGAGGACGGGTTGTCCCACCCGCGCTCCGTGGCGTCCCCCGAAGTCGAGGGTGAGGGTCCGCCACCAGGTCGTAGGTTCGCGCCCGATCACCCGTGCGGCTTTGTGGGTCCAGCGGACCTGGGGCTGCCATCCCAGAAGCGATCGGAGTCGGGCGTTTTCCTCGAGCGCGGCACGTCCCTGCATGTCCGACAGCTGGAGCTGCTGCTGGGTCAGGCGGAGTCGTTCGATCTCGGCGATCAGGGTGCTCCGGGTCAGGGGGGTGAAGGCGGCCTGGTCGGCCAGCGACTGGAAGGATCCTGCCAGTCCGAACAGGGGGAGGAACAGGGAAGACACCGCGACGCGCAGCCTTCCTGCCGCCATGGGGGGCAGGTTCAGCAGCACCACGGCGAGGGCGATCACGAGGCCCAGCGCCCAATGGAAGGATCGAGAAGGCACGTTGTCCGGCGGATCAAGGCCGGCGAGACCGCACCCTCGAGGGATCAGGCCGTGGAGCTCGAGGCCACCCGTTTCAGGAAGCGCAGTTCCTGAAGGACCTTGCCCGTCCCCTCGGCGACAGCGCTCAGGGGATCGTCGGCAATGTGAACGGGCAACCCGGTTTCCCTGGCCAGGAGCTTGTCGATGTTCCGCAGCAACGCCCCACCCCCCGCCATCATGATCCCACGGTCGACAAGATCGGCCGAGAGCTCGGGCGGGCAGCGTTCAAGCGTGATGCGGACGGATTCCAGGATGCTGGAAAGAGGCTCCTGCAGGGCCTCGCGGATCTCCTCGGACCGGATGACGACCGTCTTCGGGAGGCCCGCGGAAAGATCGCGGCCCTTCACCTCCATGGTCAGCTCCTGGTCCAGGACATGCGCGGACCCGATGCGAATCTTGATCTCCTCGGCGGTACGTTCGCCGATCATCAAATTGTGTGCGCGCTTCAGGTGCGCGACGATCGTCTCGTCGAACTCATCGCCCCCCACCCGCACGCTGCGGCTGAAGACGATGCCGGCCAGCGAGATGATCGCGATCTCGCAGGTGCCGCCGCCGATGTCGACGATCATGTTGCCCGCCGGTTCGTGGACGGGAAGACCGACGCCGATGGCCGAGGCCATCGGCTGTTCGATCAGGTAGACCTCCCGGGCGCCGGCGTGGGTTGCCGAATCCTTGACCGCCCGCTTCTCCACCTCGGTGATGCCAGATGGCACCGCGACGACAACCCGGGGCTGGACGAGCTTCCGGTGATGCACCTTCTGGATGAAGTGGCGAAGCATCGCCTCCGTGATCTCGAAATCCGCGATCACACCGTCCTTCATGGGACGGATGGCAACGATGTTCCCCGGGGTGCGGCCAAGCATCTTCTTCGCCTCGTCTCCGACCGCCAGCACGTTGGTCGTGCCGGCCTGTATGGCGACGACCGACGGCTCACGCAGGACAATCCCGTGATCCCGCACGAAGACGAGCGAGTTGGCGGTGCCCAGATCGATGCCGATATCGTTCGAGAAGAGGCTCTTGAGATGCGCTAGCATGATGCGTGCTCCACACGCATGACGCCGACGTTGGGGACGCGCACCGGAGGAATCAAGGACGGATCGTGGATCGATGAGAGAAACTGCTCGAAGTGTCCCGGTGATCCGTCCGGAATCCCCTCACAAGGCGTGGGTCAGGACATCGTGAAGTTCCGAGTCGCTGAGCTCGATGGGATTTCCCTTCATGCTGCTGGATTCCTGCGCCTTCCGGACGACCTCCGGGAGTTCAGCCTGGGTGATGCCCCAGCTCGAAAGGCGCGGGATCCTGAGCCGGGATGCCAGTTCTTCAAGACGGTGGACGAGGTTTTCGGCACCCTTTCCGTCGATGGATCCAAGCCACCGGGAGACCTCGACGTATCGCTCGAGTGCGGGGCTCCCAGGAGACCGCCGGCGGAGGGCTGCAATGTTGGCCTCGGTCACGGGGGCCAGGAGGGCGGCGCACAGGGCGCCGTGGGGAGCACCCGACTGTCCGCCGAGCGGACCTGCCAGGCCATGAACGGCACCGAGGCCGGCATTGGCGAGCGCGAGGCCACTGTGGAGGGCTCCCAGCGCAAGATCACTACGGGCGGCCAGGCAGTCCCCGTCCTCGAACGCCCGAGGCAGGGCCGACGCGACCCTGGGCAGCGAGTGCCGACACAGGATGTCCGTCATGGCATTCGATCGGACCGAGACGAACGCCTCGAGGAGCTGTGTCAACGCATCCAGTCCGGTTGACGCGGTCAGATGGGGCGGCAGACCGAGCGCCAGCGCAGGGTCGATGATGGCCAGCCTGGGACACATCCTGGGGCTCCTCAGGCTGACCTTCACGCGGTGTTGCGGTGCGGACAGGACGGCATTCCGGGTGGCTTCCGACCCGGTCCCTGCCGTCGTGGGCACCGCCGCGAAGGGCAGTGGATCCGTTTTAAGGGGCGCGGCTTTCCCGATGACCTCAAGATGGTCCGCGGGATCCCCAGGATTGGGCGCCAAGGCAGAAATCGCTTTTCCGCTATCGATAACGCTGCCACCGCCGATTCCAAGGACCCATTCCGCCTGGATCTGCCTCGCCAGCTCGGCTCCCTGCCTCATCTGCTCGACCGTGGGTTCTCCGGCGATCTGGAACCGTGTGATCTGCATCCCGATGCGGGACAGGTGGGAGAGGCAAGGTTCGGAGCGTTGAAGGGATCGGCCGACAACCATCAGACCGCGTCTTCCCCAAGGCCGGATCAGGTCCGGGAGCTGCAAGAGAGATCCGGTTCCGAACAGGATTTGGTCGGGGCTGCAGAAATCGAAGCTCACAGGATTTTCGATAACGATATAGATGGTTCAAAAACGAGAACTCCGTCGTGGACTACCACTCGCCCGCCGGGGGGAAGACCTCCTTGAACTTCACGCTGCGTCTGGGTTCAGCCATCCAGGGCGCAACGGCATCCCTCCAGGCGGCGTAATGGGGTGTTTCCTTGTGTCGGGCGGGCGCTTCGACGTCCCGGTAGGCCTCGACCAGAGTGAATCGGGTGTGGTCCTCGAGTTCCTGGACCACGTCGAACCGGGCGATGCCGGGTTCCTGGAGCGAGGCTGCGGCATTGGCGAGCGTGGCCTCGATGAAGGCGGCGATGTGTTCGGGCAGGACCCGGACCTGGACATGGACGATCAACATGGGTGCGAGGGGAGGTTCGTGGCCCCGTTGACTGGACCAACTCGTGTGCCGGGTCAACACCCGGGATTTGTCCCCGGGGACAAGTCCGGCCTAGACTGACCCACGTCATGACCCAGACATCGCCGCCCGACCCGTCCCGGTTTGCCCTCGAATATCAGACCCATCGGGGCCTGCCGCCTTTGGCAGGCCTGGGCGGTTTTGTGGAGGCGGTGCGTCCTGGATTGTCGGTCGAGGAATCGGTGCGTCGGCTGAAACGTCACCATTACGTGTTCCGGAGGCTCCACCAGATCCTGATTGGCAGGCTCACCTCCGAGCCGGTGTACGAGTTCAAGATGGCCTTCAGCTACCACGGGTACCTGGCCGCCGAGGCGGTCACCCAGCTGAGGACCCGGGTCGGGGAGATGCGCGAGCCTCCGTTGGGGCTCGAGCAGGTTCCCCATCCTGCATTGGCCCTGGTTTTCAACGAGGTGCTCTGCGCACCGAGCACGGAGGAGCTTCTGATGGGAATCCATGAGGTGGTGCTGCCCGGATTGGAGGAGGCTCTGATCCGCCATGAGCGGGACACCCATCTGCTGGCGGATCAGCCGACCCGCCGGGTGTGTCGACACCTTCTGCAGGACGTTCGGGAGATGCTTGGATATGGGCACAAGGCCCTATCCGCTCTGGTGACCCCGGAGCAGCGGGTTGGGGCGCAGGCGGCTCTCGCGACAATCCGGTCCGCCTTGGCTGCTGCCGGGGGGCTCGACGGAACACAATCCGTGGGCGAAGTGCCTCGGCCATTCCGCTCCGCAGCGCCGTGGCGGTTCGATCCGAGGCCACGGCGGGACGAGCGGTTCCGTGACCCCTACAACATGGGAGTCAACGCGGAGGTGTTTCTCTATGACGAGAACCGGCCGGCCGATGCCAAGGTTCTCATGATGTTCTACAAGCGTCTCCGCGAGATCGACGTTCCCGAGATGATGGCCAGCATCCTTGCGGAGACCCCCGACCGCCCCTGGGGCTACTACCGGGACATGACCCGTCAGCTCTGGGACGAGGCCCGACACGCCATGATGGGTGAGGTGGGTTTTGTCAGCGTGGGTGTCGACTGGGCCCGCAACGTCAGGGTCAATTTCACGTGGTCGCTGGGACTCAACACCCAGCTCTCCCCCGTCGAGCGGCATGCGGTCCTCTATTTCATCGAACAGGGGCTGATGCCTCGGACCGGCAAGCGGCATGAATGGGAGGTTGGGCTCCGGTCGGGAAACGCCATGGCGGCGACATTCCAGGATTTCGACTGGGCGGATGAGGTCCTGCATGCCCGGGTGGGCCGCGACTGGTATGTCAGCCAGATGCCAAGTCCCCATGAGGCGGTGGCCTACGGTGACCAGTGCTGGAGCCGGGTTCTGATGGGTTGGACCTCTTGGCGCGACCAGGGACTGACCCATCATGAGAACTGGTGGCCCGGGGCGTATCGCCAGTACTGTGAGAGACGGGGGATCGAGCCGGATCCGCAGGCGCTTGCCTACGCTGTCACCTATGAGACAACCCGCGCCGACCTCCGGGATGTCTCCGCATCCGGCTGAAGGGGTTCTCCGGAGTTTCTATCGGGCCCCTGTGCCCGATGTTTCCGGATCGATCCGGATCGCCCATGGTCCAGAGGCATTCTCAAAGCAGAAAATCCGAGGGTGGCCCCGATCCTGCAATTGCCGGAGATGTGAAACGGGGGTTCTCCCTTGATTGCAGGAAACTTGGATCTGTCCGGGCATCGACCTTGTGCCGGCAGATCCTGTTTCGCCATGAAGGGCCCCAGCAAGCATGAGTCGGGTGCTCTTGATTGGCTGGGAGGCGGCGGATTGGCGCCTGCTCCGTCCTTTAATGGATCGGGGGCTGATGCCGCATCTCCAGGCGATGGTGAGAACCGGGGTTTCCGGCGACCTTGCCATCCCGCTTCCCTGGGTGACCTCCAGCTTCTGGACCTCTGTCGCCACGGGAAAGAGGGCCCACCAACATGGAATCCTGCAACCGTGCCCACGTCCGGGACACGGAGGGAATCCCGTCGTGTCGCGCCAGTGTGCCGCCCTGTGGGACATCCTTGGTCGATCCGGATTCTCATCGGTGGTCGTGGGTTGGCCTGCCACCGATCCCGTGGAGCCGATTCGGGGCGCCATGATTTCGGATGCTTTCATCCGGCGCGGTATCCCTGGGGACCCGGGTTCAACACCGGACGGTGTGCATCCGTCCCGACTCCTCGGGTCGGTGTCGGATCTGCGGATCTCCCCGGATCGGATCGGACCGGAGCTCTTGCGGGCTCTGTTGCCCATGGATCCGGCTCTGGCCTCCGCGCCGCCGGTCTTCTTCGATCGAATCCATCGCGGAGCCGTCGAGCTCTCCACGGTTCACGCCGTGGCGACCGCTCTCGTCCAATGGGAGCCCTGGGACTTCATAGCGGTACGGTATTCCGGACTCCTGCCATTCGGGTGTGCGGGACTGGACTCCGACCTGCAGGGAGGGATCGGTCCACTCGAGAACACCGTCCTGTTGTCCCACTCCCTCGCGTGCCTCGACCGGATGCTCGGCACCCTGATCCATCTTGTGGGTCCTGAGACCCGGATCCTCGTGGTGGCTGGGGGGGTGAGGCGTCCGGATCAATTCCAGTTTCTGCCCTGGCTGGATGGCTTCCCCGCCGCTCAAGTTTCGCTGCGGGAACGGGGGGCGTTTGCCATGTCAGGCCCCGGTATCCGGATGGGTTCAACAGCAGTGGGGACTTCCATTCTCGATATCACCCCCACGATTCTCCAGGCGTTCGGGCTTCCGATGGGTGAAGACATGGATGGCTCGGTCATGCCGGTCTTCTCCCAGCGGAAACGGCTTGCCTCCGTTCCGGGTTGGGATCCCCCCCGGACGGGATCTGTCGCGAAGGCGGACCCTTCAAGGGTCGACCCGGTGGCCTCGCTGCTTTCTGTGACCGGGGCCGACGAGCGATTCCACCTCGCGTGTGGCCTCATGGATTGCGGTCGCGTGTCGGATGCCGCCTTGTGTTTGGAGAATCTATGGAACGAACGGCCTGCCGACTTCCGTTCGGCACTTCTCCTCCTGCGGTGCCGGCTGTTGTTGCGGGAACATGGGCAGGCCCGACAGACCTTCGAGGAGCTGCTGCGACGTCTTCGGTTTGGACCTTCCGGGGAGACGGCTGTGGAACGATCGACCGAGCTCGAAGGGGGACTGGACCAGAACGCGCTGTGGTTCCTAGAGGCGGAGCTGCTGGAGCGGGAGGATCGCCTTGGTTTGGCGATGAGAATGTATCGTCAGTTGATGACGACCGCCCCCCTTCAGTCACGGCGGGATCTCCATCTGCGTCTTGCGGAGGGACATCTCCGCCTCGGTGAACGCGCTGCCGCCATCAACCAGTTCGCGACGGCGTGTTCAATCGATACCTCGCATGTTCCCTCCATCAATGGGTTGAGCCGTGCCTACATTCTGGCCCGGCATTTTCAGGAGGCCGTGGCCGAGGCCCGTCGGGCGGTCGAGCTCGATCCGGCGAATCCGGTCGCCCATTTTCTCCAGGGCGTGGCCCTTGTTCGGTGTGGTTACCCCGACTGGGCGGCCAGCTCGCTCGAGGAGGCTGTCCGACAGAACCCAATGTTCCCACAGGCCCACCGGAGGCTGGCACGGATCTACCGCGTCCACCTCAACAACCCGGCGAAGGCCCGCCAGCACCTCCGCTCGTTTCTGAAGACCCGTCCGCCCGGGTCCATGACCCTGCCGATGCGGTCGCGATCCCGGACGGATCGGATTCAGGGCAGGATTGCAAAGGCGCGGACGGGGAATCCCAGTCCCCTTTCGGGCTTGGGCCAGGCGACGACGATCAGCGAGCCGGTTGCCGGGACCTGATCGAGGTGTGTCATCACCTCGATCTGCCAGTGCCCGTTCCGCAGGAGCCAGGCCTCGGACTCGAGGGTTTCTGTGGTGTCGGTGTCCATCGCCTCGTGCCCATTGGCTGTGATGCCCCGCTGCTCGTATAGGAACCGGATCGCCTCCAGCGTCCACCCCGGGAAGGGAGATCTTTAGAAACGTCGGGGATCCGACTCCCAGTCCTTCGACAGGTCGGTCCGCAGCGCCGCGAATGCGCCCTGAGGCACCCTCCCGTGGGCGGATTCCCATTCGAGGATGTCGGTCACCGTGAGCGCGTGGTTCGGGTCCTGCCTCAGCCGTGGCGTCAGGTCGAACACCACAAGGCGCAGGGTCATGTTGGTCACCGAGAGCTGGTCGAGGGTCTGTCCCTGCGCCGAGAAATGGGCCGGTGGATCGACATGGGTCCCGTATTGTCCGACCAGGGAAGAGTTCAGGGTCCGGAATCCATCGGTTCCGATCGCAAACGGTCTTCCCGTGCTGCGGTTGGTGGCGGGCGTGAACAGGGCTGGATCGAATCCAGACCAGACCGGAGTGCCGGGGCCGAAGGTGTGGGTGAGGTCCACCCATCGCCGAGTCGACAGGATCTGCCACGCGTGCTCGAGGGTTCCGGCCGCGGGCTCCGGCCTGCCCTTAGAACATCCGGTGTGGACCCCACCCAGGGTAGCGATGATGGCACTGGTTGCACACCCGCGGAGGACGCCGTTCATGGCGTCAGGGGAGCACCCAACAGAAGGCCCCTCAAGTCTTGGCGGAGTCACTGTGCGTGCGCGTTTCTGGAAAAAACGTCTTGAGGGTTCGATCCGGCTTCGCGTTTATTGCCGCCCCGCTGCAAGCCAGCGGACTCGATGGTTGGGGTGGGATACCCAAGTGGCCAACGGGGGCAGACTGTAAATCTGCTGGCTATGCCTTCACTGGTTCGAATCCAGTTCCCACCACCATCGACTGCCTCCGGGAGGAACGGTGCTCTTCACGGCCTTTCGATGTCTCTCCCTGTGCCTTAGGTGCCCCGCCAAGGGATCCTCAGGCACCCCTCTGTAACCTCGTTGTCACCTCCGGGTCTGAGGTCGGATGCAACGCCTCTGGAAATCCGTAGCCGTCGCCTGCCTTTGTGGTGAGGTCTGGTCGGCAGACCTACCCACGACTTCGACTGAACTGTTCCGGCTCGACCGGCTCTGGTCGACCCGACTCTCCTTCTCGGCCGAGCAGTGGAAGGAACTCCAGCCGGATCAGCCTGCGGGTGGCTTCCCGTTTGGACCTTCCGGAGGCGGGGGCGGCCCCGGCCGCCGTGGCGGCTTTGGTCCTGGGACGTTTCTCGCTGGACCCCTGGTTGCCAAACTGGACCTCGACCAGAGCGGTTCGGTGTCCAAGGAGGAGTTTTCCAAATGCTTCGAGGCCTTCTTCGTCTCCTGGGATGCCAACAAAGGGGGATCTCTCGACGAGGCCGCAATCCGGGCCGGTCTCAACAAGGACCTTGCGCCCCAGTTTCCACCTCCGGGTGGGGGTCCCGGGGCGCCTGGAGGGGGTGGCCCGAGGCCTGGCGGACCTGGCGGACCTGGCGGAGGTCCTCGCCCTGGAGGTCCGGGAGGCCCCGGGAGCTTCAGTCTTCAGGGTCGCGAGGGCGGACGCAATGGGCTCAGCGCGGCCCAAGGCATCGTGTTCGACTACGTCCATGCCCGGTTGCAGTTCGAGTCCAAGAGCCTCGACGACGTCGCGGTCCGCTACAAAGGCAACGGGACCTTCATGGATGCCCGACGGTCCGACAAAAAGTCCTTCAAGGTGGACCTCAACGAGTTCGTCAAAGGCCAGAAGTTTGCCGGGGTCTCGAAGCTGAACCTCCACAACAACATCACGGATGCCGGGCTCATGAATGAGCCCTTGGCGCATGCGCTGTATCGCGATGCCGGGGTTCCTGCACCGCGCTCGACTTATGTCCGGATGACAGTCGACGCCCAAGGTACCCACACCGACCGCTATCTCGGGGTCTACTCGATTGTTGAGAATCCTGACAACAATTGGGCGGAGGATCGGTTCGGCACCAAGAAAGGTCTGATCCTGAAGCCTGTGACCCGTGAGCTGTTCAAGTATTTGGGCGACGACTGGAGGGCGTATCAGCAGGCGTACGATCCCAAGACCGACATGACGCCCGCGCAGCGGCAGCGGGTCATCGAGTTTGCGAAGCTGGTCACCGACGGCAGCGACGAGGAGTTGGCCCGGCGTCTGCCGGAGTTCCTCGACGTCGACGAGTTCGCCCGGTTCATGGCGGTGACCGTCTGGCTGAGCAACACGGATTCCATCCTGATGGTGGGGCAGAACTACGTAGTATACCTGCATCCCAAGACCCAGAAGTTCCTGTTTGTGCCCTGGGACCTCGACCGGGCCTTTGGCAATTTCTTCACCCCATCCCCGACGGAGATGAGCATTCGGAACGCCTGGGCGGAGGACAACCGCTTCCTGAAACGCGTGATGGCCGTCGAAGCGGTCAAATCCGCCTATCTGGCGCGGATGGAGGAATTCCAGAAGACGATTTTCAAACCGGAGCGCCTGAAGGCCCAGGTGGACGAACTGGCGAAGATGCTCCGTCCGGCGGTGGAAGCCGAGAAAGACGCTTCCAAGCTCGAGCGGTTCGACAAGGTCGTGGCGGGCGAGACCCCACCGCAGCAAGGGTTCGGATTCGGCAGCGGTCAGACCATCAAGGGATTCGTCACGGCCCGACACCAGTCGGTCGCCGACCAGTTGGCGGGGAAGAGCGAGGGCATCGAGCTGGTCGGAGGACCGGGAGGTCTTGGCGGTCCGGGAGGACGTCGCGGCCCCGGCAGACCGGGCGGACCCGGTGGGCCCCGTGGCGGCGGGTTCCCTGGACCCGGCGATTTCTGGACCGGAATCGTGCTCAAGGAATCCGATGGCAACTCGGACGGAAAGGTGACCGTGGTGGAGTTTCGCCAGCTCGCCGAGAAATGGTTCAAGGCCTGGGATACTTCCGGAAGCGGATCGCTGAAGCAGGACGACGTGGCGGCAGGACTCAACACGCTGATGCCGGAGTTTCGGCCGCCAGGTGGGGGCTAGGTCTCCCTGACCGCGGGATCAGGATGGCATCGGGTCTGGCCTTGTTGAGGCTCGCATACTAGAATGTCAGTCTGGCCATAAAGTCGCCTTCTTGTAGCAGGCAATGATGATGGTTCGGTGGCGGCGCATTCGACGAAGGGCTGCCGTCGCGGCAAAGCTCAGTTCCCACGCCTGAGTAGCGACAAGGTTGG
>VHCG01000070.1 GCA_016871805.1 Verrucomicrobiota bacterium | reverse complement strand
AAGGGTCCACGGTTTCCCGGGCCACGCTGCACAACGAGGACGAGATTCGTCGGAAGGACATCCGCATCGGGGATGCTGTCGTGGTCCGCAAGGCCGGGATGGTGATCCCGGAGGTCGTGGAGGTGGTGCGTTCGAAACGCCCGGCCGACGCGGTGCCGTTCGATTTTGTCGGACAGCTGGGCGGACGCTGTCCGGCCTGCGGTGGGGCGATCGCGCGCGACGAGATCTCCGCGGGCACGGCGGAGGAGGTTGCCTGGCGGTGCGTCAACGTGGCGGGGTGTCCGGCGCAGAAGACGCGGCGGTTGGAGTACTTCGCGCAGCGCAAGGCCCTCGACATCGAGGCGCTCGGCGGGATCGTGGCCGAGAAGCTCGTCGAACGGGGACTGGTGGACGAGCCCCTCGATCTCTTCGGACTGAAGGTCGATGCCCTGGCCCAGCTCAACCTTGGCACCGAGGAGGAGCCCCGGGTTTTCGGCGAGAAGAACGCGACCAAGGTGCTGGAGGCCTTGGACCGCGCTCGCACGGCGCCCCTCCACCGATGGCTTCACGCGTTGGCGATCCCGGAGATCGGGGAACAGAGCGCCTGGCAACTGGCCCAGGTCCATGCTGGGCTTCGCGACCTCGCCGGCTCCCCGATCCTGGAGGCGATCCGGACGCTGGGCGCGCTCAAGGCGGAGCGGGACCTGATCTCGCCCCGATCGCGGAAGAATCCTCCGAAGACCGAGGAGGAGAAGGCGGTACGACAGGAACGGCATCGCGAGTTGGGCGAGGAGGTGGACCGGCTGGAGTCCTTCCTGGAGCAGGACGGCGTCCGGTCCCGGCTGGCCGAGGTGGGGCCCGTCGCCGCGGCATCGCTGCTCGACTATTTCCAGTCCGAGGCCGGGCAGGGGGTCCTGCGTCGGCTCGACGCCCTGGGCATCCACCCGGTGGGTGCAAGTCCGCAGGCCACATCCTCCACCGCGTCCGAAGTGACCGGGAAGACGTTCGTCCTGACCGGGACGTTGCCGACGCTGTCGCGGGACGAGGCCTCGGCACTCATCCGGGCGGCAGGCGGCACGGTCTCGGGTTCGGTCAGCCGACGCACCGACTTCGTGGTCGCTGGCGAGGAGGCAGGCTCCAAGCTCGACAAGGCCCGGGAGCTGGGAGTCCGGATTCTCGATGAGGCCGGACTCCGATCCCTGCTGGCAGGGTCCTGAACGCCTCCAGGTGCGGGTCAGCGTCGCTCGCGGATGTCCGACACGATCCCGGCAATCGCCTCCGCCTTGGGCCTGGCGCCCTGCGGGCCCTTGCTGTGGAGTCGGACACTGACGACTCCCGCCTCGAGATCCCGCAGGCCGATCACCAGCATCGTGTGGACCCGGGCCTTCTCGGCATCGGCGATCTTGGCCTTGATCGGGTTGCTCCCGAAGTCGCCCTCCACCCGCACGAACTGTGAACGGAGCTCCTGGACGATTCCCTTGGCGTAGTCCAGCAGCGGCTGCTCCTCGCCGATCGTCAGCACCCGGACCTGTTGGGGAGCGAGCCACAGCGGGAAATTGCCCGCGTAGTGCTCGATCAGGAATCCGATGAACCGCTCGTGGGTGCCCAGCGGAGCCCGGTGGATGCAGAGCGGGGTCTTCTCGGTGTTGTCGCGGTCGCGGTAGGTGAGTCCAAACCGGGCCGGGACGGCGAAGTCCACCTGGTTGGTGGCGATCGTGAACTCGCGTCCGATCGCGCTCCACACCTGCACGTCGATCTTCGGTCCGTAGAAAGCCGCCTCGTTGGGGACCTCGATGTAGTTGATCCCCGACTCGATCAGGACCTGGCGGACCATGTCCTCGGTCTTCTTCCAGAGCTCCGGTTCGTTGACGAACTTCTGTCCGAGCCGGGACGGATCGTGGGTGCTGAAGCGCATCTGGTAGCGGTCCAGTCCGAAGATCCTGAAGTACTTGAGGTACATCTCGTTCACCGCGCGGAACTCCTCGGCGAACTGCTCGGCGGTGCAGTAGATGTGCGCGTCGTTCATGTTCATGGAACGGACGCGCATGAGGCCGAAGAGTTCCCCCGACTGCTCATACCGGTAGCAGGTGCCGTATTCGGCGAGCCGAAGGGGCAGGTCGCGGTAGCTCCGGGGTTCCGCCGCGAAGATGCGGTGGTGGTGCGGACAGTTCATCGCCTTGAGATAGTACCTCTCGACGTGACGCGGCGGTGCACCGGCCGGGGCCGCCTCCGTGGCAGCCGGCGCCCCATCCTCGGCGAGCTCCATCGGGGGGAACATCGACTCGGCGTAGTAGGGAAGGTGGCCGGAGGTCTTGTACATCTTCTCCTTGGCCAGATGCGGGGTCCGGACCCGGACGTAGCCGGCCTGGAACTCGGTCTCCTTCGCAAGGCGCTCCAGTTCCTCGACCAGCACGCCACCCTTGGGCAGCCACAGGGCGAGTCCGGGCCCGACGTAGTCGGAATCGAACGCGAACAGTCCCATCTCGGCTCCGATGCGCCGGTGGTCCCGCTTCTTGGCCTCCTCCTGGAGCTTGATCCAGTTCTCGAGGTCGTCCTTGGTCTTGAAGGCGGTGCCGTAGAGGCGCTGGAGCTGGGGATTCTTCTCGTTGCCGCGGAAGTAGGCGCTTGCGACGCGGAGCAGCTTGATGGCCCCGGGCTTCACGTTGCCGGTGCGCATCACGTGAGGTCCGGCGCAGAGATCCACGAACTCCCCGTTCTGGAAGAAACTGATCGCCTCGCCCTCCGGGATGTCGGCCAGACGCTCCAGCTTGAACCGCTGTCCCTTCGCCTCGAAATGGGCCCGGGCCTCGTCGCGGGTCTTGATCGACTTCTCGAAGACCTGGTTCTCCTTGGTGATCTTCCGCATCTCCTCCTCGATCTTTGGAAAATCGTCGGGGGTGAACCGGTGCTGGAGGTCGAAGTCGTAGTAGAAGCCCTCGTCGGTCCAGGGGCCGATGTCGAGCTGTGCGTCGGGCCAGAGCCGGAGGACGGCGGTGGCTAGGATGTGGGCACACGAGTGGCGGAGGCGGGCCAGCTCGTCGATCTGATCACGCTGCTCGAGCGTCTTGCGCTGCACATCCGACTTGGCGGCGTCGAACTGGGACGGGTCGTTCTGGTTCATGGGACTGTTCTGGAAATGAAAACGCCCCGGACCGGATCTCGGTGCGAGGCGTCAGGCGTCCTCTCCAGCGTGGAAAGGACGCTATCGGGTGGTCGTTATGGGATAGCGGCCCTGGTTCACGGAAGGATCAAGCCAATCGCCACCCGATTCCGCAACGGGATTCTGGGGAGGAGACTCACACGGGGACGCGGAGACGCGGAGGGAGAAAAGAGAAAGATGATTCATTGGAGCCTGTTCTGAACTGCTGGGTGAGCTTAAACGAGACGATCGGCATGGATGCCCGGGTTAGGGGAGGAATGAGGGCGTTTTTGGGGTGCGTGTTGTTGACCTCGCCTTTGACCCAGCACCTGTGGGAGTCCCGGAACGTTTCGAACTCATCAAAGCCGGTTCTCGTGGTCTTCGTCCTCTGCGGCCTCCTCCGTGTCTCCGCGTCGCCGTGTGAGTCCCCCGCAATTCTGTCTATCGCGGGTAGACCGACTCGATCCAGCGGAACCGCTGCGTGTCGTTGATCGGCTCACGGCTCACCCGCAGGGCCTCTGGCTTTCCGGCTGCGGCATAGGAGGCTTCAACCCACGCGGTGGTGAAGCGTTGGCCGACGTTGTGGAGGTTCAGGGGCTTGGGAGCGGCCAGAGCGACCGCGCCATCGAACCCACCGAGGAGTCGGATGCCCGGGACAAAGAGCTCCGGGGCGCTCATCGCGGCGTCATCGGCCACATCCAGGTTGCCGGCGTCGGCCAGGGTCGCATCGGCCAGGCGGGCCGCTGCCAGCGCCCACAGTCCGGCGGCGTCCTCGCCGATCAGCACGATCCGCGCGCCGGGGAAGATCTGACGGGCGTAGGCGATCGCCGTGGCGATGTCCTGGACCCGCTCCTGGAGCACGGTGCGGTTGTAGGTGTTGAAGAAATTGGTGAACGGGGAGCGCGCCAGAACGGCCGGGTCCCGCTGGGGACCCGTCTGGAAGGCGTCGAACGCGAGCACCGGGATGCCTGCTGCGACCAGATGGACGGCCTGCTTCTCCCAACGTCCACCAGCCCCGATGGCCGCCTTGCCGTCGGGATGCGCCAACACGATGGCGGCCCGTGGGTTGTCGACCCGGGTCATGGCCAGACGCCGCTCGATCCGATCCCCACGTCCGGTCCGTCCGAACGCCCCGGCGATCTCCAGGTGGGTCTTCTCGGATCCATCCAGGGCAAAGGCCCGTGACCACGTCGGCGTGAGGGTCTGCACAAACCGCGCGTGGCTTTCAGGGTCCGTTGGACGGAGCTTTTCGACGTCGCGTTGACGCTGCTGGATCCAAGCCGCCGTGTACTCGGTCTCGGACACCGCATCGGGTGGATAGTCGTCGTCGAGGAAGACCTTGAGACGGTCCCGCGGCGGAAGGGTGAAGGGTTTCTCCTCGACCGGACCGGCTGGCTGCCCCTGGAGCCAACGGGCCATCCAGGCGTACATGGCTTCACGGGAAATACGGTTGTAGTTGTGTGGGAAGTCGAACCGCACTGCGCTCATGTTCCCCGGAGCCCCGAGCAACTGGTAGACCTTGGCGACATCGGGCCCCTCGACCTCGAGGGTGGTCTTGGTCCAGTCGCCGGTCGCACCGATCAGAAGCTGGGGCCGTGGCGCCGCGGCGGCGGCAAGGTCGATGTTCGAGAAGTCCACCCGGAGCCCGGGGGCATTTTCGCAGAAGCAGCCGCCCTGCATGGTGTGGGACACCATGACGGCCGGGACCGTGACCTTGATGCGGTCGTCCACCGCGGCGAGCAGGAAGGACTGTGTGCCGCCTCCGGAGGCACCGGTGATGCCGATCCGGTTGGCGTCGACATCTGGCAGTGCGGCCAGGAAATCGAGGGCGCGCATCCCAAACCAGAGCTGTTGGCCCATGAGGCTGAGGTTCCAGAGCTGGTTTGTCGTGTTGCGGAAGAGGGCGACGTGATTGTCGTAGAAGTGGGTCCGTATGAACGACCGGTCCGCGTTCCGGGGCGAGAACTGGGCGGAGTCGTTGTAGCCGATCATGTCGTAGCTGAAGACCACGAATCCCATGCGGGCGAGCTGGATGCAGCGTCCGGGCACGCTGGCGGTGTCGGTGTTCTCGAGGCGACCCCCGGCCCAGTGTCCGTGCGGGCTGAGCACGGCGGGGAAGGGGCCGGAACGGCCCTTCGGACGGTAGAGGTTCCCGGCGAGGTAGACTCCCGGGGAAGGCTGGAGATGGACCTTTTCCGCCGTGAACCCATCGCCCTGGAAGGGTTCGGTCACGCGCTCGAGCAGGGCGGACTTCGTAGGTACGGGCCAGAGTCCGCAGCTGTGGAGGATCTGGGCCCGGATGTCGGCCGCGCGCTGCTGCCATTCCCCGGCGTTCGCCGGCGGGGTGAAGGGACGGAGGGTGTTCAGGTCCCGGACCACGGATCCCCGGGTGTCGGATGGGGGAAGTTCGGCCCGCAGCACGGGAACACAGGTCAGGGACAGGGCCACGAAAAACCAGATCGGGCGGACTCTCGACATGAACCAATGATACCGGAGTCGATCCGCCAATGCCATCGGGTCGTGCCCGCTCGTCCCGCGCTTCGCTCTCGCATAAGTCCCCGGCCGACCGGCACTCTCCCGGGATCTCACGTCCATGCCGTCACCCGTTTCCTTGCCCAAGTCCGGAATCTTTCCCGCCCTCTGGTTGCCGACCGACCGCGAAGGTCGGCTCATGGAGTCCGCCATCCGCGGTCATGCGGCCTACCTGAACCGCTGTGGGGCGCACGGGCTCATGGTCCTGGGCACGACCGGGGAGTTTCCGTACTTCAGCGCGGACGAGCGGGCCGATCTGCTGTCCCGCGTGGCGGAGTGGGTGGCCCCGCTCCCGGTGATGGCCAACATCAGCGACATCTCGCCCCGGGTCGTCGCCCGACTCGCCCGGGTCGCCCGGGACTCCGGCTGCGCCTCGGTGGCGATCCTTCCGCCTTGGTATTTCCAGATCAGCCAGCCCGACCTTCTGGAATTCTTCCTCCACGCCGCCGAGGCCGCTTCGCCCCTGCCGGTCTTCCTCTACAACTTCCCGGAACGGGTCGGGAATCCGATCCTGCCGGAGACGGTCGCGGCCTTCGCCGACCGCGTCCCCCTTGCCGGGATCAAGCTCAGCGGCGGGGCCTGGGATCTCCATGCCACGATGATGTCCCTCGCCCGAGAACGGGGCTTCGGCGTCCTCACCGGATGGGATGTCCGGTTGACCGACGCCATGGCCCTCGGGTGTTCGGGGTGCATCTCCGGGCTGTCGAACTTCACCGTGGAACCGCTGGTCGCTGCCTTCCGGGCCATGCAGTCCGGAGACCGTCCGACGGCCGATCGTGCGATGGCGGAACTCCGCGAGACGGCGGCCGGGCTGGAAGGGTTGTCGTTTCCTCACGACATTCCCGCCGGCATGGAGGCGAGGGGCTTCGTCACGGGCGAACCCAAGCAGATCCTCTCGGCCAGCACCCTGGCGGCCCGGCAGGCCGTCACCACCCGGCTCCGAAGCCGGTTCCAGAAGCTCGGGCTCGCATGAACCTCGACGGCACCGGAAACGGAATCCGCTTCGCCCGGTACGCCTGGCTGGTGGTGGCGCTGCTGTTTCCGGTCGCGCTGCTCAACTACCTCGACCGACAGATGATCGCGTCGATGAAGTCCTCCGTCATGAAGGACATCACCGACATCGGACGCGAGGCCAACTGGGGCTATATGCTGGGCCAGTTCAAGTGGGTCTACGCGTTCCTAAGTCCGCTTGGCGGATACCTGGCGGACCGGTTCGGCCGACGCTGGACCATCTGCGGCAGCCTGATGGCGTGGTCGGTGATCACGTGGGTCACGGGACGCGTCACCAGCTTCGAGGGCCTGCTTTGGGCTCGCACCCTCATGGGAGTGAGCGAGGCGTTCTACATCCCGGCAGCCTTGGCGCTGATCTCGGACTACCACGTCGGCCCGACCCGGTCTCGGGCCGTAGGACTCCACCAGATGGGCATCTACTGCGGGGTGATCCTGGGAGGTTTCGGTGGCTATGTGGCGGATGCCCCGGACTGGGGTTGGCGCTCGGCATTCAATCTCACGGGGCTCGCCGGAGTCCTCTATGCGATCCCCCTGGCGCTGCTGCTTCGGGATCGGCCGGCCTACGTTTCGGAGACGCCGAGATCCGGTTCCACCTCGCCTGTCGCGGTGGTGTCGGAACTCCTGAGCAATGTCTCGTTCATTCTGCTGGTGCTCTACTTCACGCTCCCGGCGCTGGCCGGCTGGGTGGTCCGGGACTGGATGCCCGCGATCCTCCAGAAGAGCTTCAACATCAGCCAGGGCATCGCCGGGGTCTCGGCGACGCTGTATTGGCAGTCGGCCGCGATGGGGGCCGCGGTGGGCGGAGGCTGGCTGGCCGACCGCTGGATGCGGCGTTCGGACCGTGGTCGGATCCATGTCAGCGCCCTCGGCATGATGCTGATCATCCCGGCGCTGTTCGGCGTTGGCAATTCAACCAGTCTCAACTCCTTCTCCCTGGCGATCGCCTCCCTGGTGCTCTTCGGCATCGGCTGGGGATTTTTCGACGGCAACAACATGCCGATCCTGTGCCAGATCGTGCGCCCCGAGCTGCGCGCGACGGGCTACGGTCTGATGAACCTGGTCAGCATCAGCTGCGGTGGACTGGCGGACTGGGGTTTCGGGGCGATGCGGGATCGGGGGGTCCCGGTGAACCTCATCTTCTCGGTCTTCGCCAGCGCCTGCGTGGTCTCCGTCGTGCTGGTGCTGTTGATCAAGCCCAGCAAGAGCGTCCGGTGACGGGGTGAGACGCCTCGTTCTGGGGCTCACGCGGAGAGGCGGGAAAGAGGACTCACGCGGTGACGCGGAAACACGGAGAAAGAGCCGGGAGAGCCGGGACGAGATGAGGCAACGAGGGGCTTGGCGTCGGTGGCTCCGGCCTCCACAGGTGGGTGATGCAGTGCCCTGCATCACGGGGCGCGGGAGCGCCCTTCGGATGCCCTCCGTGGCGTCCCCATCTTCCCCGCGAGGGGTTGACCGACCTGGTGCTCCAGTCGGGATCCTTTGACGCTGCAGACAATTCCGCCCCCCTTCACGGGAGCGCGACGCGCGCCGGATCGAGATGGGGCCGTGGCGGAGCACAGCCCTACGTGCGAATACGAAGCAGATGAGACTAACCGGTGAAAGACCGAGTATGATGCAGGCATGGCGTCATGTAGCTGAAGGCAACTGCGTCGCCGAGAGGCGGGGTGGGGAGCAGCCGGAGGCGAACTTGCCGTCCCAAAACAGTCTGCCAAGACCGTTGAACCCGATACGGCCTGAAGGAATGGCGAGCCTGCGTAGGAAAGGCGAAGCCCAGGTGTTGAACCTGTCCGGAACGATCCCCAAGCATGTCATACTGGTCGTCTGGAACTCTCAGGGTGGGTGGGGTGAGAAGGCAGGGAAAGCCCATCAGATAAGTATTGAGGTCCTCCCCGGTGCTACGGAGAGCGGGGAGGAGGTCAGAGCCCTCATGGTAGCGATGAAGCGGGTAACGACCGTGGAGCCAAGGGGGGTAGGAAGGTGAAGTGAGAGACGAACAGCGACGGGTTGAAAGACCCTCAGCCAGTGGTGGCAACGCCTAGGCAGCCGGGGAGCCTCCGGGATCGACTGAGCCTGGAGTCCAACGTCGTATGGACCGATCTCATGCTGGAAGCCCTCGAGAAGGGGGTGAAAGGAGGCAGATGGTATAGTCTGATGGACAAGGTGTGGGAGACATCCCACCTACGACTGGGAGCGTGGGAAGTGATCCGAAACGATGGCGCACCTGGAGTGGACCACCGAAGCTGTGAACAACTCGAGAGGGAGATGAGCAGCGAGGTGGAACTCCTGAGCGCTAGGTTGCGCGGAGGCACCTACCAGCCCCAGCCGGTGAAACGGGTCTGGATCGACAACCTGGCCAGAAGGAGAAGCGGCCCCTGGGGATCCCCACGGTACGCGACCGGATGGTGCAGGCGACGATCCGGATGGTAATCGAGCCGATCTTCGAATCGGAGTTTGTGGAACACTCCTACGGGTTTCGACCTGGACGAGGGGCCCAACAGGCTTTGGAGCGAGTGGAGAGGCTGCTCAAGGAAGGACAAACCTGGGTGGTGGATGCGGACATCAAAGGGTACTTCGACAACATTCCACAGGACCGACTTATGGACCTGGTCCGGGAACGGATCAACGATGGGAAGTTGCTGGCCCTACTGGAAGCGTTCCTACACCAGGGAGTAATGGAAAGTGGACGAGGATGGCGACCAACGACCAAGGGCACTCCCCAAGGAGCGGTCCTGAGTCCGTTGTTGGCTAACCTCTACCTGCATCCGTTGGATCTGCTGGCCCAGAACCAGGGGTGGCAGATGACGCGGTATGCCGACGTTTTCATCGTTCAATGTTCTAGCCGAGAGGAAGCCGAAGCGGCGCTGAGGCGGATCGGGGACTGGATGGAGGCAGTGGGGTTAACGCTGCACCCGGAAAAGACCCGGATCGTCGACGCGACGACCCACGGCGGCTTGGATTTCCTTGGATGGCATTTTGCGCGGGGCCACAAGTGGCCCCGTGAAAAGAGCCTCCAACGGCTTCGAGAACGCATCCGCGAGACGACCCCACGCAACAACGGAATATCCATGGAATCCATCATTGAACGGCTCAATCGCCGACTGAAGGGATGGCATAGGTACTTCTAAGGTGGCATGACGAACGTATATGCGAAGGAGGACGCATGGATCCGAAGCCGGCTGCGGCATATCCTGCGCTTCCGCGATAAACGTCAGGGACTCTGTCGCCGTGGCCTGGACCATCAACGTTATCCCAATGCATACTTCGAGAAGCTCGGGCTAATCTCTCTATACGCCTTAGCCCGCGCCAAACGCACCAGTCCTGCCGTAAGCGGGTGACTCACCCACTGGAGAGCCGGATGCGGGAAATCCGCCCGTCCGGTTCGGAGGGCGGGGTGGGGCGAAAGCCCCATCCCGACCCCTATCGGCAGCGCCCCCACTGCGAGGAGTGGAATCTAGCCGAGGGGAATGCCGGTGGGTGTGAGTTCTGGGGTGCCGGGAGGCTCTGGAGTCTTTGGGCGTGGGTGAATCCTGGGTTGGCTGGCCGCTCAGAGCAGCCAGGTTCCGCAGAGCACTGGTGAACCCACCGGTGCAATCCCGCCATCCTCCCTCTGCGACTTTCCTCCGCGTCGCCGCGCCTCCGTGTGAGTCCCTTCAGGCCGCCCTGAAGCTCCGCCACAACCGGGGCGGGAGACAGCCCAGAGCCGCCAGCGCGAGCTGGCTCAGGATGAATCCACCCAGCCAGAGGAACGCCCCGCTCATGAAGCCATAGCTGTGGAGACCGATACCGAGCATGTTCGTCCCGAACCACGACCAGCTCGTCACGATGTTTCCGATGACGGCCAGATTCATCAGTCCGCGTTCCCGGACCATGCCGCCCCATCGGGCGTGGAGGATGAGGGCGTTCCAGAGCACGATGATCAGGGCGCCGTTCTCCTTCGGATCCCATCCCCAGAACCGACCCCAGCTCTGGTCGGCCCAGATGCCGCCCAGCACCGTGCCCACGAAGCTGAACAGCGTCGCGAAGCACACGATCCCATAAACCATCCGGGCCAGCGACTTTGCGGTCGCGGCGTCGAGTCCCGAGGTGAAGAGACCACGGACGAGGTAGATGATCGCCAGGAATCCGGCGACGTAGGTGCTGGCGTAGCCGAGGGTCACGATGACCACATGGGTCGCCAGCCAGAAGTTGGTGTCGAGCACCGCCTGGAGCATCTGGAGGGTGTCGCCTCCCAGCGCCAGGTTGTGGGCGATGATGAGGGTGACGAAGCCGAGCGAGCTGGCGACGGCGAGGCCGATGCCATTGCGCCAGAACCGTTCGAGGATCAGTCCCAAGGCCACCGAGCCCCACCCGATGAAGATGGCCGAGGAGTAGAGGTTGGTGACCGGGGGACGTCCCTCGAGCCACATGCGGAAGACCAGGCCCACGGTGTGGATCACGAAGGCACCCAGGATGAGCCACCAGGCCAGCTTGCGGGCCCCCTCGGTGAACCGGAACCAGTACACGCAGACCAGGAGGAACGCGGCCACGTAGACCGGCATCGTGTTGTAGAAGGGCGAAAGACGGTTGAAGAACACCTCACGCGACGCCTTGGCCCGATCGGGGGCCAGCTGGCGTTGGGAGGCGAGGAACGCGTCGTAGCGTCCCAGTGCGGCGTTGAAGCCGGTCGCATCACTGTTCCGGAACGCGGTGCTGAGGGCTGCCCAGTGGCCGACCGCAGGCGGCAGGGGTTCGTTGCGGATGTGGGACAGCAACGCCTCACCCGTGCGACGCCACGCCACCTGGGGTCCGATTCCCTCCGGCGGGATAATCAGGGGGGCCTCCATGCCGCCGGCCGCGTCGTAGCGGTTGGCGTACCGCAGGAGGGTTTCGAAGGCGTTCGTGGGATAGGCCCGTCCCGCCTGCTGATCCCGCAGCGCGGCCACACCCGGCGGAATCGCCGCCTCGAAGGCCTTCAGCTCCGCCTCGAAGTCCGTGGTGTCCTGCGGATGCACGGTGTTCTTGAGGCGCATGTAGAGCGTGAGGGCGTTGCGCAGCTTCAGCAGTTCCTGGTCGAACGCATCACGCTGCGAGGCGTCCTTCTTCGTCGCCAGGATCCGCTTCGCCTGGTCCTCGATCTCCTTGAACCCGGGCGAGATCTGGTTCCACGAATAGTGCTTCCCGTCCTCGCCGAGCGACTCGTTCTTGGCCGGAAGCCTCAGCATCGAGATCAGGTCGGGATGGTCGACCCGGAAGGCCTTTCGCGCATCCGCAGCTTCGGGTCGCATCATGACCTCGGCGATCCACTCCGTGGCCGGGAGGGTCCGCTTCTCCTTCGCGTCGTACAGGGAGTAGCGATGGCGGATCTGGATCAGCGAGTTCCGGCCAAGGGAGTCGAGGGGTTGATGCCGGCCATTGAAGACGATCGGCACCCGGGCGAGGGCCCCGAAGTCCGGTACTGGATCGGCCGCATGCGAGGACAGACCGAGAAGGACGAGCAGGAAGCCGAAGAGAGGGAGGGAGCGGTTCATCGGGCGGGACGTTTACGGAGGAAGCCGACGAGGTGGATGGAGAACTGCACCAGCAGGCCGAGTCCCACCACGATCGTGCCGATGTAGGGGGTCAGCCATGTGGGATTGCGGACCACCTGGAAGACCGTCACCGGCTTGTTGTCGAGGTTCATCGAGGAGGAATCCATCTGGTGCTGGAAAAAGGTCAATCCGCCGTAGCGCAGCGGGTTGTTCATGTAGATGTCGACCTCGCGGTTCTCACCGGTGGCGGGATTGTCGATCCGCACCCGGCTCTGGAAGTTCTTCGGCACGTCCGTCCCCGGGTACACCTCATGGGTCACCCGCTGGAGGATTAGGGAAAACGGCTCGTAATAGCGCTCCGGACGCAGGACCAGCGTGTAGCGCTTCCCGCCGACCTCGAATATCTGTGGCGCCGTGATCTGGTCGACGAGCCGGCGGGCTCGGACGAATGGCGATCCGTCACCCCGCTTCTGGAATGACCGCATCCAGCCCACGAAGAGCACGTTGGCCATGTCGGCATCGCCCGCCCAGCTCGACAGCGCCCAGCGCCCCAGGCTCTTGCCATCGGTTCCCACGACCTCCACGACCGCGCTCGGGACATTCTTGCTGCCCATCTCATGGGTCTCCGGGATGCCCTTGAACTCGAACTCGCGTCCGACCCCCGAGAATTGCTCGCCCGACTTCGGGTCGTTGCGGAGCTCCGGATCGGAGTTGGGGTGGTAGTCCACGAGGCGGAGCCGGAAGGGCAGGGAGGCGTTCTGGAGTTCCGCCCCTGAACGAAGCAGCGGCTGCGGGAAGGCGACAACCTGGTCCATCGAGGCATCCGGCGCATCGGTGAGGAGCGCGATCTCCGACTCCTGGAATCCCTCGGTGTAGTTCCGGAACTCTCCCTCGGCGAAGCGCATCCGGCTTTCCCGGGCGAACATGTCGGTCGTGAGCTGTCCGATCAGCAGCAGGATGATGCCGATGTGGGTGAGGAAGATGCCGGACTTCTTCCAGGTGAACTGGAAGCGGGTCAGATGCGCGGCGAGGAGGTTGGCGAGGAGCAGGAACCCGAGCAGGTAGCCGCCGGGCAGCGGGATCTTGAGCCAGCGCCAGTCGGGCGCGTGGGGGGACCAGACGGCCCAGTAGGACCGGAAGTACTTCGCCTGGGCGAGGTACAGCCCGTCCTCGGTCTGGGCCAGGGTGCCGAAGAAGACGACCGCGATGCTGAAGGCGAGCAGCACCACGGTGAGGCGCAGGGAGCTCAGCACCTTCAGGGGCAGCCGCCAGAGGGCCACCGGCCCGGTGGGTTCGGGGGTCGGGCGGGTGGGGGAGGACTTGGCGCTCATGGAACGAATGCGGACTCGGACGCGGATCGGCGGCAGGACTTCATGGATACTTCACAGACCGGATGAATTTCTCGAAGTTCCCCCGCTCGGACTGCACCAGCGCGGCGTCCCCGGTCAGCTTGTAGAACCAGGTCCGGTCGTTCCGGGACACGATCGCCCCGAGGAGACGTCGACCGGCCGCCTCGCCGGTGCCGACCAGATCGACCACCGTCGCCGTCTCGCCACCCGAGAGGGGCACAGTGGTGAGGGTTTTCTGGAGTCCGGCCTCGTCGAGCGGGTCGAGCCCGAACTGGCCGCGCCAGCGGTTGATGTTGGCGAGGAGTCCACCGGCGGCGGGTCCAAGGGCCACGACCGAAAGGTCGCCGGTCTGTCCGCCTGGACCGCCCAGCGCGAAGCTCGCGAGCCGCATCGTGGAGGCCGGGGCGGATTTCCAGGTCGACGGCACCTCCCACGTGGGCAACGCGGTGCTGGGTGGCGGGGCGACCGGACCGCGCATGTCGCCGGGTGCCGTGCCCGACGCCGGTGGTGGCGGGGTCGCCTCGCCGCCTGGAGTGGGTCCGGTCTGGACCGACTTCAACCACGCCTTGAAGGCCCCCGCATTGTCCTGGACCAACGCGTCGTCGCCCTTGGCCTTGAAGAACACCGTGGTTCCCGGCAGCGGCAGGATGGCGGCCAGGGTACGGGAACGGGTTTTGTCGGCCCCGACCGACTTCTCACTGACCAGCTCGACCATCTGGCCGTCGACCTCACCGATCTTCACGGCGATGAGGAGTCTCGGAAGGTCGGCCTCGGTCACGGGGGCGAGTTCCAGCTCACCGCGCCAGCGATTGACGTTGTCGAGAAGGGACCCGGCTGCGGCACCGAGGGGAACGACGGAGATGTCGACCGCCCGGCCGTCGGGTGCAGTGACGGCGTAAGTGGCGATCCGCATGCCCCCGGTGGACGGCTTCTCGGTCCACCCCGCCGGCACGGTCCAGGGGGTGCGCTGCGACGCAGAGGAGGATGCGGATGCGGAGGCGGTGGAGGCCGTGGACGAAGGGGACGGCGCTGGGGACTGGGTGGCGGTCGGGGATCCTCCACGGTCCTTCGGAGCCTGATAGACCCGGACGCCTTCGTCCCTCCCGCATCCGGGTCCCATCAACACCACGGCAACGAGAACAGGCGAAAAACGGCAACGCATCGCCTTTAGAATGCCATCAGCCTCCTCGGCGGCAAGCCAGCGGACGGGAACGATCGGGATCCCCGATGCCGCGACCGACCGGAGCGCCCCTGTCCCATCCCTGGTCCCTCGTCTATCTCGGTGTTTTGGATTCCTCCAACAGCCGGTTGATTTCCGCGCCAATCTTGATGGCTCCAGCAGCCCGGGCTCCTTGTTGAACCTGCGCCTTGAGGCTCCGCAGCGTGGTCTCCTCATCGGGTGTGAGCTGTCGACAGGCGAGCTGTGCCAGAAGCGACAGGGCCTCGTTCCACCTTTTCTCTTCAATCCGCTTTCGCGCGGCGTCGAGAACACCCTGCACCCGTTCCACGGCTGCTGAAGCCTCCGTTTGGATGTTGGTGCGGGTCGCGAGGTCGAGAACCCGGGGAATGACCTCGGTGCTGCCTTGTGCGGTGGTCTGGTTCGTGCCGGGAAGGGCATTCGTGGGCGGGTTCTCGGGGATTTTGGGCCCCGTCCGAACCGTGCCGGTGGAGACGCCCGGAATCGCGGGAGCCGATGGGGTTCCGCCGTCAATTCACCGATTGGCGGTCGCCATCCGCGGCTCCTGCGACACGCCAGCTGGGCACGTTAACTCAGTCGAGCCTCATCTGAATCAAGGGACTCGGATCCCTGTGTCAGGGTTGGAACCCATCGAGTACACGGCTTCTGCCGGGGCACTGCCGATAATCGTGAAGCGGGCCTTCACAACGTACGAATAGGTCTGGCCTGGTGACAGGACCGCAAAAACTGCTCCAAGGGATGTGAGAGTTTCAGGCGCTGGTTGATGGTGGTTGGTTCGCTGCGGAAAGTCCATCCCCGGTGGAGGGAGGGCGGAGCCCGACCGGAGCCGGGGATG
>VHCG01000069.1 GCA_016871805.1 Verrucomicrobiota bacterium | reverse complement strand
CGGCCAGTCGACTGCACTTCCTTGGCGGCGTTGCGGGCTGGGGATACCCCGCCGTCGGCGACGACCATCTGCCCGTGCTCAAGGTCACCCTCCACTTCGCCGGAGGGGCCAACGAGGAGCTCCTGTTCCGGAACGGACAGGAGATTGCGGACTACATCGGTCAGTTCGACGTGCCAAAGTCGAAAGGACTGCCCCAGTGGACCCGGCGCGGACAGATCCGGTGGCACAGCGCGGAGGTGCAGGGGACGAACGTGATCGACCGGATCACGCTTCAGAGCTTCGGTAATGAGGTGGCTCCCACCCTCTTCGCCATCACCGCCGAGAACGGGCCGCGGTCGGCGACCCCTGCCAAGGGGGCCGCAGCCCACAAGACCGGTGCCGACGCCGCGGAAGTCCTGTCGAAGGCCGCTCCCGGCAGCCTCCGTATCCTTGTCGTGGGCGGCGGCAGCAGCCATGACTTCCAGCGTTGGTTTAACCTCGAGGATCTCGAGGTTCTTCGGAAGCTGCCCAAGTCCGTCGTGGTCTACACCGAGAACACGGCCGACATCGCCGATGCCGCACCACACTGCGACGTGATCTACCTTGCGAACAACAAGCCGATCGGCCGACCGGAGTCGCGACAGGCGATCTTCGATCACGTGAAGACGGGGAAGGGGCTCCTGCTGGTCCACCCGGCGCTGTGGTACAACTGGGCGGATTGGCCCGAGTACAACCGCCAGCTGGTCGGTGGCGGTTCGAGGAGCCACGACCGCTACGGAGAGTTCGAGGTGACGGTCCTGTCGGACGTCCAGTCCCCGGTCTCCGCCGGCCTGCCGGCCTCGTTCAGGATCACCGACGAGCTCTACCACGACGTCCGGGATGACCAGGGCATCGCCCGCAAGGTGCTGGCCACGGGCAAGTCGCCGGACGACGGACGCGTGTTTCCGGTGGCCTGGGTGAGCCAGATGGGGAGGGGACGTCTGGCCTGCATCACCTTGGGCCATGACGGACAGGCCCACAGTCATCCGGCCTATCAGCGCCTGCTCCAGCAGGCCACAACCTGGGTGGCGGATCGCGAGGAGTCCAAGTAGGTCGAAAGGCAGGAAGGGAGTCGACGTAGGCCGGGGTCAACGACCTGCGGCCTGCTCGGCCAGGATCCAGGCCGCCGCCGCGGGAAGATCGTCGACCACGACCGTCTGCCCGAGGTGGGCGGCCTGTTTGCGTTCCGTTTCCGCGCCGTAGCCGGTCCGGACCAGCAGGCTCCGCAGGCAGCCGGCGTTGCGGCCCGCCTCCACGTCGGCCCACTTGTCGCCGATCATGAAGCTCCGGGACAGGTCGATCCCGAACTCGTCGCGGGCATCGAAGAGGAAGGCCGGCGAGGGCTTGCGGCCGCGGCTGGGTTCCTCCGGGGATTCCGGGGCGAAATAGATCCGGTCGAACACCACCCCCGTCGGCTCGAGCAGCCCCAGCATGCGGGCATGGATCGCCTCGAGGTCGGACAGCGTGTAGTAGCCGCGGCCGATCCCCGACTGGTTGGTCACGATGACCAGACGGAAGCCGGCATCCTGAAGCTGTCGCAGCGCCCGTTCCGCGCCCGGGATGAACTCGAACTGCTCGGGCTTGGAGAGGTAGTGGCGGTCGACGTTGATGGTGCCGTCCCGGTCGAGGAAGACCGCGCGGGGTGCCGCGACCCGGCTCATGCGGACCCCTCCAGCCATTGGAGCATCTCGTCGGAGGTCACCGTGGCGGTGCCGATCTTGCCGACCACGATTCCGGCGGCGTGGTTCGAGAAAAGGGCCGCCTCGATCGGCGACGCCCCGGCCGCGATGGCCAGGGTGAAGCTGGCAATCACGGTGTCGCCGGCACCCGAGACGTCGAACACCTCCTGGGCGACTGTCGGAATGTGGAACGGTGCCTTGCCCCGTTGGCAGAGCATCATCCCCAGCTCCCCGAGCGTGATCAGCAGCAGGGCCGGCTGCAGGTCCTTGAGCAGTTTTTCCACGACCTGCAGCAGAGGGCCATCCTTCAGCGGTTGAGGGTTCCGGACCGAGTCCGCGATGCCGGCCAGCTCGAACGCCTCCTTGCGGTTGGGGGTCAACAGAGAGAGCCCACGGAGATCCAAGGCGTGGGACGGTTTGGGATCGAGGCTCAACCAGCGACCCCGGGCACGGCAGCGTTCCCGGACCGCGTCCAGCAGCGGCTGGGTCACAACACCCTTGGCGTAGTCGCCGATGCTGACGGCATCGACCCGGTCGAGAATCCGGTCGAACCTGCCGAGCAGGCGCTGCAGGTTGCCGGCGGTGATGTCACCACGGGTCTCCCGATCCAGTCGCGTCACCTGCTGCTTGTGTGCGACGATCCGGGTCTTGGTCGCCGTGTGGTGTCCTTTGACACCCAGGAGCCCGCTGCATCCGACCCGCTGGTCCTTCAGCAGTCGCTTCAGCTGGGCCGCATTCGCATCCTGTCCAACCACCCCGAACAGTTCGGCCTGCCCCCCGAGCGACGTGAGGTTGCGGGCGACATTGGCGGCGCCTCCCGGCATGAAGCTTTCCCGGTCGAATTCCACGACAGGCACCGGGGCCTCCGGGGAGATGCGGCTGACCCGACCCCAGATGAACTGGTCGAGCATCACGTCGCCGATCACCAACACCCGGGTGCGGGTGATCTGGTCGAGCAGTTCCCGAAGCCGGGGCGGAGTCATGGAGGTCATGTCATCGATCTCAGAATCATGAACAGGCTGACAAAGCGGTGCACACCGCCTCAATCACCGAGTTGGCCGAGTTGCCTGGAGTGTCGGGGTGGAGCGACGGATGGCCCGGCCCGTGCCTTCCAGTGCACCGCCGCCGGATCCCGTCATGGGATCCGCGCACGCCAGAATCCTCGGGGCAGTCCCGTGTCGGGTCCGAGGCTCGTCGGGACGGCGACCGGTGTGCTGGGACCGGCCCCGACCACCGTGGCGACCTCGAACCAGGTCACGAGGTCGAGGCTGAACTCCACGCTGATGGGGGAGTCGACGGGTCCCGTCGCCCGCACGGTGACCTTTCCTCCGGGCCCCGGGCCGGAGATGGTGAGTCCGGGCCCCACGGGTCCAGGAGTGTCCTCCTGGAACCTCCAGAATCCGCCCGAGCCTCCCGAAGTGGAGCCCGGCTGGACGACAATTGGAACCGGCTGCTGGGGTCCCTGGCCTGTGGCCTGGCCCACGGGCGTCCAGGTCTTGAGGTCCGGACTGAACTGGAGGGTGCCGCGCATCTCTGCCGGCGCACGGAGATCCAGTCGATAGGAGCCATCCGGTCGCGGCCCCTCGATCGTGAGCGTGGCCGTGGTCGTGGTGCGGGCCACAACGAAACTCTGGATTGCGTCGGCCGGCAGCCAGAGATCCGATCCCCCCTGAAGCGCCTTGACCTCGATCCGTCCGACACCGGTCGGCGTGAGCAGGTTCCCCGAGAGAACGGCAGGGCCTGAGACGACCTGGAACGTCACCGGGAGACCGGTGGTTGCCATGGCGACGAGCTGGACCGGGGGATCGTCGAGGAGGCGGTCCGGGATGGGTTGGAACGTGACTCCCTGGACTCCCCGCCCGACCTCGAGGCTCTGCTCGCTGGCCGCTGCGGCAAAGGACTCATTCCCATCCTGCTCGGCCCGCAGGACGACGAGGCCCACTCCGGTGGTCCTGAGGACGGATCCCTGCAGCAGGGCCGGGCCGGACAGGACCCGGATCCGGACTGGCAGCCCGCTCGAGGAGGTCGCGCCCACGGTTCCGCTCTCGGGGTAGCGCAGTGGGGCGATGTCATCCCAGTCGATCGCCTGGGGCGCGAGGAACAGGAATCGCACGGAATCGCCCTCTAGGAATTCAACATGGTCCGGGGAATCCGCCGCGACCCGTAGTTCGAGGGCGGCCGAGACGAGGAACGGCGCGGTGTAGGTGGGACTGGTGGGCACGGGTTCCGATCCGTCGGTGGTGTAGTGGAGAATCCATCCCGGACGGGCTGACTTCAGGCTCACGAGGACAGGCTTCGAAACCCGGACGATGCTGCTGGCGAGGTTGCCCTCCACGAAGACCTGGATCAGAGGCAGGAATGAGATGCTGGCGTCTGCGCTGACCGCCTTCCCGAAGGCATTGGAGACCTCGACGCGGTAGGTGCCGGCATCCGCCTCGAGGAGGAACGGGATCTCGAAGATGGTGGTCGTCGCCCCGGGGACCGGCTGCCCGTCCTTGAACCACTGGTATTGGAGCGGGGCTGTGCCGCCGGCTGCGACGGAGAGTGCGATGGAGTCCCCCTCGAGTCCTGCCGCCGACTGGGGTTGGGTCACGAGGAAGGGCGGGTCGTCGGAAGCCCGAACCACCCGGCCCCCTCCGGACGTGGGGTTGGCTGCGTCCGCCAGGATCCCCAGCGACAGCAGCACCAGCGAGATGATCGCAAGAAACAGGGATCGGCCCCCTGTGGAAAGATTCATACCCATCCTGCACCTCCTGGAGTACCGTAGACCGTCCCGGTCGCCCTTTCGAGGAATCTCTTCGATCCGATGGGGATTCCCCGGGGTGTTCGGATGCCGGGACAATCCGCGCCGGCATCCACTCGTGGCTTGCCACATCGACCTCGACCGGTAGCCTGACCCCTCCTTCCGGCGCGAGTCGCAGGAAGCCACTCCACTACACGCCATGGCTGTCAACGCTAACGAGCTCCGAAAGGGCACCGCGATCCTCTACAACAACGACGTCTGCGTCGTGCTGGAGGTCACCCACCGCACCCCCGGCAACCTCCGGGCCTTCGTGCAGGGCATCCTCCGCAGCGTTCGAACCGGCAAATCCATGGACGTCCGCTTCAGCTCCGCGGAGAAGATCGAGACCGTGCCGCTGATGACCACCAAGATGGAATTCAGCTACAAGTCCGGGGACGACTACGTGTTCGTCGACCCCGAGACGTACGAGGAGGTCACCCTCACCCCTGAGTTCGTCGGCGACACCAAGAACTTCCTGATCGAGAACGGCGCGGTGACGATGACCTTCGTCGAGGAGAAGCCGGTGCAGATCGAGCTCCCCCCGAGCGTGGTGCTCACGGTTGCCGATGCCCCCGAGGGCATCAAGGGCGACTCCGCCAACAACGTCCAGAAGACCGTCACCCTGGAGACCGGCATCACGATCAACGCCCCGCTCTTCATCAAGACCGGCGAGAAGATCAAGATCGACACCCGTACCGGAAAGTACATGGAGCGCGCCTGATCGGGCCCGCTCCTGGGGCGGTCACCCAGGGTTGAAAACGAAAGAACCCCGGCTGGGATCCCAGCCGGGGTTCTGCGTTCCAGGGGGCCTGGTTCAGGCGTTGTAGGTGCTGGAGCTCACGCGTCCGCCGGACCCGGTCCAGTTGGTGTGGAAGAACTGGCCACGGGGCTGGTCCACGCGCTCGTAGGTGTGGGCCCCGAAGTAGTCCCGCTGGGCCTGGAGCAGGTTGGCCGGCAGGCGGGGGTTGCGGTAGCTGTCGAAGAACGCCAGCGCCGTGCTGAAGGCCGGGACCGGGATGCCCTTCTTCACCGCCAGGGAGACCACGTTGCGCCAGCCTTTCTGGCAACGCTTGATCTCGCCCCGGAAGTAGTCGTCGAGGAGCAGGTTGGTGAGCTTCGGATTCTTGTCATAGGCCTCCTTGATCTTGCCGAGGAAGCGCGACCGGATGATGCAGCCGCCGCGCCACATCAGGGCGATCCCGCCGTAGTTCAGGCTCCAGCCATTCTCCTGGGCCGCGGCCCGCAGGAGCATGTAGCCCTGCGCGTAGCTCACGATCTTGGAGGCGTAGAGTGCGTTCATGATGTCGGCGATCAGCGCCTTCTTCTTCTCCGCGTCCTTGGCCTGGGAGAGGATCGGACGAGGCCCCTTGAGGCGTCGGGCCGCCTTGACCCGCTCCTCCTTCATGGCGCTGACACACCGGGCGAAGACCGCCTCGGCGATCAGCGTCACGGGCTGGGCCAGGTTGGCGGAGTCGATGACGGTCCACTTGCCCGTCCCCTTCTGCCCGGCGGCGTCCAGGATCTTGTCCACCAGCGGCTGACCGTCCTCGTCCTTCTTGGCCAGGATGTGTCCGGTGATCTCGATCAGGAAGCTGTCCAGTTCGCCCGTGTTCCAGGTGTTGAAGACCGTCGCCATCTCATCGGCCCCCATGCCCAGCCCGTCGCGCATCAGGCTGTAGGCCTCGCCGATGAGCTGCATGTCGCCGTACTCGATCCCGTTGTGGACCATCTTGACGTAGTGTCCCGCCCCGCCGTCGCCGACCCAGTCACAACAGGGGACGCCGTTCTCCACCTTGGCGGAGATGCCCTGGAAGATGTCCTTGATGTGGGGCCACGCCGCACGGCTGCCACCGGGCATCATGCTGGGGCCATGACGGGCCCCCTCCTCGCCCCCCGAGACCCCGGAGCCCACGTAGAGGAGACCCTTGGACTCAAGGAGCTTCGCCCGGCGGTTGGTGTCCCCGTACAGGGAGTTCCCGCCGTCGATGACGATGTCGCCCGGCTCGAGATGGGGCAGCAGCTGCTCGATGAACTCGTCGACCGGCGCGCCGGCCTTGACCATGAGCATCACCCGCCGGGGGCGCTTGAGCATCGAGACCATCTCCGGGATCGAGTGGGCCCCGAGAATCCGGGTGCCCTTGGCCTCGTTCGCCAGGAAGTCGTCCACCTTGGAGGTGGTGCGGTTGTACGCCACCACGGTGAACCCGTGGTCGTTCATGTTGAGGATCAGATTCTGGCCCATCACAGCCAGACCGATGACGGCGATGTCGCCCGTGGGAGTGCTCATGGAGGGAATGCGTCCCGGGTCACCCGGAACACCGGTTCAGGCTACCGGCCGGACAACTGCAGCGGCGAGCGGGAATTTGGGGCCCCCTGGCCCTCGGAAACCTTCGTCGGCGGGCGAACCTTCCACGCCAGTCCAGCAGCCCCTGGATCACAACGCCAAAAGCCCGACGGAGGCGCTTCCAGCGTGTCTCCGTCGGGCTTTGTGTTGGACGATATCGTCGAATCCGGATGCGGTCCCGGGCAGGTGCGGTCGTGAGACTGGACCCGGCTTGGGTCCCCTCTATTCCGCCCGCACCCTGAAGAAGGTCTGATGTTCAGTGAGGGGCAGGCCGGTCACCATCTGGGGGGCTCCCGTTCCGGTCACCGTTCCGCCCACCGGGCGCCAGAAGGCGTCCGGTCCGAGTGAGGGTGTCGACTCCAGCTGGTAGGTTCGGTCGACCTCCGTATCAAACCGGACCGTGACGGTCCCGGCCTCGACCCGCACCTCCGTCAGGAGGGGTTGAGACGAGGGCACGGCGAGCATCGAATACGGCCCCAACCAGTCCAGGGGAACCGCCGGAAGATCGTTGGGCGGCAGCTCGGGAAGGACCTTGAGGTACTCGATGAGGGCCATCTTCTCATCATGGCTCAGAAGCCGGCCAATGACGCCGGGACCCTTCGTGCTGTTGAATTCGTGTCCCCAATTCGCATTGCCGGTCTGGATCGTGTCCATCTCGAATCCCATGTCGTTGGATTTCGGGCCGAGGCCGAGATAGACCGGGTCATAGTCGCTGAGGCCCACCCAGAACTTCTTCGCCCGCTGGTTCACCGGGCTGAGCAGGTCATAGATGTTCTTCACGGAGCCGTTGTGGAGGTAGGGAGCCGTGGCCCAGATCCCGTCCAGGGGCACAGCCTTGTACTTCATGTTGAAGGCCACGGCATTGGGCCGGTCGAACCCGTCATAGAATCCCCGTTGCTCGGGAGTGAAACCCACCGTGTCGTAGTACCAGTTCTTGGTGTTCTCTGTGACGGTTCGCAGTCCCTCCGTGAGGCTCACTTTTTCGGACGGGACACCCAGAAGCTTGGAGGGATCGTACTGGGCCTGGCTGGAATTGATGACGCGCTGGGGGTCGGTTCCGATCGTGTCGGCATCCATCATCGTGACTGCCAGTTTGGCCATCGCGTCCCCCGGCGGGAGAACCGGCCTCGGGGCATGGCACGAGGCGCAGTTCTCAGCGAAGAGCGACCGTCCCTGCTTGGCGCGATTCATGTCCACCTCGCCGAGGATGTGTCGGGGCCAACGGGGAGCCTGGAGGGATTGGAGCTGGGTCTCGATCTTCTCGAGGTTCTCGAAGTGGACCGAGGTCGCCCATTTTCCGGGGGCCGGGTTCGGGGAGCCATCGGCCGTGAGGAATTCGGTCAGGGCTCCGACCCCCAGGGCCTCGCCGGTGTTGCGGGACATGGGTTGTGCCACGGAGCCGTCGTACTGGACCCAGTCGAACTTCCAGATGTCCCAGAGCTGGGGGAAATTGACCGGGGCATTGGCGACGTGGAGGTTTTTGGGTTCCTGGAGGCGGGTGCCGAAAACGCGATTCCCGATCCGCCCAATGGCATCCGTTCGGCCGTACCCTTCACGGGTGGGGTAGATTCCAAGAGTGGTGCTGTAGAAGCCCTCCCACTCGAACGGTTTCACGAACGCAGCGACTTCCTGGCGCAACCTCCTGTCCGATTCCATGCTGTAGGATTTCCTGAGAACACGCTTCGAAAAACGGCTCCACCGGAATCCCAAGGACAATGGTTGTGCGGAAACATTCGCGGCGATCAGGCTTTTGTAGGCGGACTCGATGAAGCTGACCATGTCAGCCATGCTCTGATTTCCGTCGATACGGAGGTGGTTTCCCTGATATCGGATCTCTCCTGTGTGGCATGCGGAACAGGTGGTTCCGACGGTTCCCCGGACCGGGGAATCGTCCGGGGCCACAGCGAGGCCGATCGGCAACCCCCAGGGGTTCAAGGCGCTCTTTGGAGAGGGAAGGAGCCCGAATCGGGACAGATACTCCGCATTCGAAAGCAACGGCTGTTGGGAGAAGGGATTCAGCAGGTCCAAGAAGTCTGTTGGAGGCTGCTCCAGCGCCATGAACCACTCGACCGGCATCAGGACGGTCCCCTGGGACGTGTAGTGATAGAACTCCCGCTGTTCCGGCGTCCAACCCTGCTCCGCCCAGGTGACAATCGGAGAAGCACCGGCAGATTTTCGAGCAGTGGTTTTTGTGGGTGCCGGGTTCGAGACCGGCCCGGACCGTTTTGGACCCGAGGTGCCACTGGCCGCCGACGGAGCGGTAGGGCCTGGTCTCTGGGCGAGGGTTTCGATTGCGGTCCACAGGAAGGCAAGGCTAGCTAGGAGCAGGGCTAGGGTTTTCCGGATCATCATCATAAAGCTCTACTGGTTTCGTTTTTGGATTGGCTTTGAAAAGCTTTGAGGCGAGATAACCGTCCCTAGGCTTAGGGATTTTCTGGCACTAAACGATAAAAGCGGGCTGTCTCCGGCGTGCTGGAATCGAAGAACTCCATGTCGCCGCCTTCGATGGTTCCCGAAGCGATCGCCTCCCATTTAACGAGGTCCAACGAAGCCTGGAGAACGATACGCAGGTCGGTGGGTCCCTTGAGCCTCAGTCGGAATCCTTCAGACGAGGCGCTCAAGGCTGTCAGCTGAAGATCGGGAGTACCGGGTTCGGACAAGGTTCCGAAGACCTCAAGCTGGTAATCTGTAACCTGCCCTGAATTGCCTGCGACTGTGTCCTGGATACGGAGCTTCCAATCACCACGGGCTGACTCGCCCCAACAAAAAACCGAGGTGAAACGGTGTTCGATGTTCGGGTTCGTGTCGGGGTGAGGGACAAACAAATGACTCACCGTGCCGGCAGGTGATATCAGATCAACAGCCAGTTCACCCCGCGATTGGTGGGTTGCAACCAACTTAAGCGTCACTTGCTCAACCCGAAGATCGTCTGACACCGGAAGGAAGGTCTCAAAAACCCCCAGATCCGGAAGGATCTCAGAGGAACCCGATTTTTTACCGACTCTGGTGCTTTGACGTTTGCCAAGATTCTTCCAGCTTCGGCTAAGTTCCACTGCGGCCGCAGCGTCGATTCTGCCGGCGCCGAAATCATGATTGAACCGGATCTTCGCCTTGTTGGTCCCCCAACCTGGGTTCCCGGGCTGGGTCAGCGCCGCAGAGCGGATCAATATCTCCTGGACATCACGCCAGCCCAGCCTCGGGTTAACCTGAAGCATCAGCGCTATGACCCCTGAAACAAGGGGTGCCGCGGAGGAGGTGCCATTGAAAGTGCTCGTGTAATCGATATCCGGAATATCAGAAGCCACGTCTGACCGGTTATACCCACGCTCACCGATCAGATCCGTTGTGAATGAGCCAGGCGATCGGGCCATGTCATTGCCCGAGGGGGCGGAAACCAGCAGACATGCGCCTGGTTCGCTGTAATCCGCACGGTTGCCAAGATCGTTTAAGGCACCCACGGCTATTGTCGCTGGATGATTCGCATACCCGTCGTTGTTGGCATTGTCGTTTTCGTTGCCGCCATTGCCGGCGGCCCAGACGAAGATGGTTCCGAGACCGTTGCGGCCTTTGGACAGTGCCGATTCGAACGCCGCGACTGTCAAGGGACCGGGAGCGCTGATGGTTTTGCCATCGTCTTCGCCGCCCCACGAATTGTTGCTGATATGGACCAAGTCCAATCGATGGGTCATGGCCTTGGCCTCCTGATCGTCCCCCGTATTGCCGCCGATTAAGCGAATCGGAACCATGCGCGCGGCATAGGCGGAACCTGTGATTCCGGTGGCGTTGTTGCCTGAGGCCGCAGCCACACCGGCGACCGCAGTGCCGTGGGAATCGGCATTCGGTAGGCCTTTTTCATTAGCGCCAGCCGCTCCCTCTGGCTCCGGATCGGAGTCTTGGTCGCGATAATCATAGCCAGCCTGCGGAATAATCCGATCCTTGAGGTCGGGATGACCGCTTTCAACTCCATCGTCCACGATGGACATGACGATATTCTCTCCGTGAAACCCGGAATTCCAGACGGTGAGCACATTTGCGTCCGCACCAGGGGTTCCCCCGGATTGGCCGCTGTTTTTGAGGGTCCACTGCTGGGAAAAAAGCGGGTCGTTGGGCACCGCTCTTGGCTTGTGTTTGCGTGCTAGGATGACCTCAGCCCAAAGAATGTCAGGGTGTCGTCGAAGGCGTTCAGCCAAGAGCAGTCCGGAGGATTCCGTTGCGTGGAACACAGCGAAGCGTCCATCGAAGTCCATCGACTCTGCTGAAAGGGCCCGGACATGCGACGTCACCATACCGAGATTGGTGCCTGGCCTTACCTCCGCCGAGACACGCCGGGTGAGGATGCGTCGGTTGGCAGTGGTCCGCGGTTCGTCCGTAGGATAGACGACGGCCTCTAACCGGGTTCCACGCGATTTCAAAAATTTGTCGTCCCCCGCCTGGCCTAAAGAAACCACCTGATCCAGCTTAGGGCCAAGAAGGCGAACTTCCTTGGTCTCTATCGCGTAATTCCGCTCAACACCGCCGTCTACAAGTCGAAGAGGTTGAGCGAATAGCATCGGTGCCAAAATGAAGCAACCGATTGAAAAGCGAATGGTTCTCTGCATGGCAAAGACTATAACCCCGGAACTTAAATCCAATTGAAATAGAGTGTGTTTTTTTGAAAGACGGGATGAGTTGATGGAAAGGTCATCTGCGAGGTTGGTTTTGAATGTGTCGAATCACGGTCTTGCCCAAGCCGGAGGATAGGCTCGGGTGACCGTGCACTAGTGTCCAGTTAAGAAACCCTGAAAGCATGGGATGTTTTGATTTTGTTGGTGGTTGAGGTGGTCCTGGGTTTTAGAAAACAGCGGTTCTATTAGGGTTTCCTCAAATGCGGCCACACTGAGGATTTGCAGCATTTCGAAGAGGCTGAGTTCGATGCGGAGTTCTTTCTTGGCCAGCGCGACCAGGAGGTAACTGCAGATCGCTGTCCAGATCTGGCAGCGGATGGTGTTTTCAGAACGCCCATAGAACGGTCGGACGCGCAGGTGCTGCTTCATCCGTTTGAAGAACAGCTCAACCTGCCAGCGTCGGCGATAGAGGTGAGCGACTTGCTCGGGCGGCAGTTCAAAGTGATTGGTCAAGAAGACGAAGGAGCGCTGTTCCACCGGATCTCGGTAGCGAACACGACGCAGGGGTGCCGGGTACACCTTGCGAGACAATGTGCGACAAAGGCGAAACGTCTGGTCACAGCGCAGACCGGAGATTTTATTGGCGGGGCGGGAGGCAAGGACACGCAGGCGTACATGACACTTGTTGCGGACAACGAAAAAGGCCCCGGCCCTGTGCCATCGGATCGGCCTGGTAAAATCCAAGTATCCACGGTCCATGGCATAGAAGGCATTGGGTTGCACCGGAACTTGGTCCATCACTTTTTGCTCAGGAAATAAGGCCTCAGTGATCGCCGCCCAGAGGGGAAGGTTCCCATTCAGGCCCAGGAGGAGGTGCAATTTGAGGGCGCTGGCCTTGGAACGGGGATAGTACGCCCAAGGAACGAGCTTGAGGCTCAATTCGATGATCGAGGAATCCAAAGCGTAGACCAGTTCACGCATGCCCTCGGTTTGGAGCTCCTCCCTGTAAAGGCGGGAAGCCTTGCGCATAAGGAGTTCGGCCACCCCTGCAAAGACCCGCCAATCCCGATGCTCGTTGGCATAGGCAAGGTTCGTGCGGGTAATACTTCCACGGAACCCCAAGCGGTACTGCAACTGGGGGCGGGCAGTCAGACAAGTCACCACATCTCGCAAGCTCTCCCGGCCGGTCAGTTGGCCGAAACAAATGGCCAGGAAGTGGTCGTAGGCCGAGAAGGACCGGGACGAACGTGGCCTTTGGAAGACGTCGACACAGCGGGCGAATTCAGAGGGAAAGATACGCGCTGTGATCTGCGCGAAAACCGTTGGAGTCGCGGGCATCGCTCCAAAATCGAGCAGCGCCTCTCCAAATCGATAACAAACCCAAACACAATCTCGATCAATGGTGACAGGCCTTTACACGCACTTCATCTCTTCCTAACTGGACACTAGTGGGTGACCGTACGGGTCTGCGGGAACAGATTTTCGTGGTGGAAAATCGCAAACGACTTCCGCTGGGTGACCTCGATCGACAACGATTCTTCATGGCGACGTTCCGCAAGGCGCGTCGTCCTTTCCAAGCGGTCTGTCACTGAAATCTGAAATCCATATGAAACGAACATCCACATTCCCGGGCCGGACCCTGTCCTCCTGGTTCCTGGGAATCACGCTCCTCGCGTTGCTCACCTCCGCCAGGGCGGCATCGATCGGCATCAACTTCGCCGATGACTGGGGCAGCGGCAGCCCTGCCGACGGGGGTGCCGAAGTCACCGAGGACGCCTACGGGATCCCAGCCGCCCGCTGGTTCAACATGCCCCGGATCCCGGGGTCATCCTCCGGCACCGGAGTGTCCTCCAACGCGGTGATGAACCTTCCCGAGGGCGGCAGCCTTCGGGTCGAGTGGTCCTGCATCAACACCTACAGTCTTTATGCCGACATCCCCACCGGACCTGGGGAGGACCAGGTCATCTATGGGTACCTCGACGACACCGGAACCGGCTATCGGGTGACCCTCTCGGGCTTCCGGAATTCCGTCTCCCAGCTTTCGGTCCGTCTGATTGCCTCGACCGATGCCGGTGACGGCTTCACCGATGCGGCGATCCGCTATGGCGGAGAAACCGCAAAGGTCCAGTACACCGACATCCAGACCCCTTCATTCGCCAGTGGGAGCTTCAGCCAGAGCAGTGCCTCGCCCGACATCGCCACGCTTGCGGGGAACAATTCGATCGTGATCGTGGGTGACCCCCGGAGCGGCGCTCTCCGTTCCACCCTCGCCGGAATCCTGATCGACTACACCCCCGGCGGCAGCAATCCGCCACTCATCGAGGAACAGCCAACGGCTCCGGTCGGCACGGTCTATGTGGGATCCCCGTTCCAGTTGTCCGCCCCGGCTTCCGGATCACCGACGCTCTCGTATCAGTGGCGACTCAATGGCGCCCCGATCTCTGGGGCCACCCACCCCAGTTATCAGAAGGTCTCGGCCGAGCTCGGTGACTCCGGCAGCTACGACGTCGTGGTCCGCAACACCTTTGGCAGCGTCACGAGCAGCATCGTCCAGGTGGCCATCACGGCGGTCGAACCGCCCGTCATCGTGGTTCCGCTGCCGGTCCAGCCCCAGTACTTCTACGCGGGATATCCGGTCACCCTGTCGGTGTCGGCCACCGGGGGGCAGCTCAGCTACACCTGGACGAAGAACGGTCAACGCATCCTGGGGGCCACCCAGTCGTCGCTTTCGATCCCATCCCTGTCGGCTCAGACCGCCGGCACCTATGCGGTGACGGTCCTCAATTCCAAGGGGTCGGTGTCCTCGTCGACTTCGGTGGTGCTGGTGGATCCGGGCGCCCCATACCCGACCGCGATTGCGGCGACGAAGCCCCTGGTCTACTTCCGCATGAGCGAGACCACCCCGTATGTGCAAACCACCGCGGTCAATCGGGGTTCGCTCGGATCGGCGGGCACGGGCCTGTATGTCGGCGGCTATACGCTGCTGGCCCCCGGGGCGCTGGCAGGAGGGACCGACACCAGCGTCAACCTGGCCGGTGGGCGGGTGGCGGTGACCTACTCGCCGGTGCTCAATCCGGCGGGTTCCTTCGCCGTCGAGTGCTGGGCCAAGCCCGTCGATGTCGCCTCGGGCAACCGGGTGCTGGTCCAGTCCATGATCAACGGCCAGTTTGCCGAGAACGCGAATGACCGGTCGGGCTGGGTGCTCCGCCAGAACGGCGCCAACCTCGAATTCCTCATCGGTGGCGACAACGGCGCTCCGTTCTACACGTCCACCGTGACGGCCCCCGGGGTGTTCACCGCGAATGCCTGGAAGCAGTGCGCCGTGATCTATGACAGCGCGTCCCTCACTGTCCGTCTCGTGGTGGATGGCGTCGAGGTGAAGACGGCCACCGTCGCGAGCCCCGTTCTTCCCAACACGGCGGCCCCTGTGCTCATCGGGGATCGCGGATACGGCGGGTGGACGTTCAAGGGGGCCATCGATGAGGTGGCGATCTATCCCGCCGGGTTGACGGTGGGTCAGCTGGCCGCCCACTACTCGGCGGGCACGAATCCCCAGACCTCGGCCGACTATCCGAACCTGGTGATCTCGGACGGGGCCGCCGAATACCTCCGTCTCAACGACCCGCCCACGCCTCCATCGGACAACGCCGCCGAGAACCGTGGCACCCTGGGTTCCGCCTGGACCGGCAGCTATTCGGGTGCGGGTTCCACGCTGGGCAATGCGCTGATCGCCAAGGGCACCCCCGGAGCCCGTCCCGCGGCCTTTCCGGGTCTCGGTACCGACAACACCGCCGTGGCGATGACCAACGGATGGGTTTCCACGGGTTCCGCCCCGCTGGGCAATCGGGTCACGGCCCTCGTGTGGATCAATCGCCAGGAGATCTCCACCACGGGCGACCTCAGCTGGCCGGCCTGGCTTGGGGGGGGTGGACTGCACCTCAACAACGGCAACGCGAGCAATCCGGAGGCGGAGCTTCGCTACCACTGGAACGGTGGCGAGTGGGGCTGGAGCTCGGGACTGTTCGTGCCGGCCAGCACCTGGACCTTCGCGGCCTTTGTCGTGGAGCCCGACAAGGCGGTGATCTACATGTCCGACGGATCGGAGCTCAAGTCCGCCACCAATGCGGTCAACCATGCAGCCATGGTGGTGACCTCTGGCATGTCCTTCGGCGGGAACCAACCGGGTCGTGCCGATCGGAACTTCATCGGACAACTGGACGAGGTTGCGGTCTATGACCGAGCCCTCAGCGGTGACGAGATCGCCACGATCTTTGCGAGCACCTTCAAGACCGGTCCGGTGCCTCCAAGCGCCCTGACCCTGACCCCCACGGGTGGGGAATACCTCCTCCATTGGACCTCGGGTGTGCTTCAGTCGTCGGCCACGCTCAAAA
>VHCG01000068.1 GCA_016871805.1 Verrucomicrobiota bacterium | reverse complement strand
TGAACTTCGAACGGAGGTTCAGTGGAGGGGAGAGGTCCACCCTGGCCCTTCGTCGCAGCGAAGGGTGATTCCCCGACAGATTTGGTGGAGTCCGGCGGCAGCCCTCGGACTCATCCTCTCCCCGTTCCGACATTCCCATGAACGACACTGAGACTGCATTCCAACGCCACGGCCATGTCCCTGCCCCGCACCCCGAGGCCCGGGCGTGGGTCATGGAGATGGCCGACCTCACCCAGCCGGACCGGATCTTCTGGTGCGATGGATCCGAGGCCGAAAAGGAGGCTCTCTACGCGGAGGCTGTCCGACAGGGGGTCCTGATCCGTCTCAACCAGGAGAAACTCCCCGGCTGCTATTATCATCGGTCGCACCCGAGCGATGTCGCCCGGGTCGAACAGTGCACCTACATCTGCTCGGAGACCGAGGTCGAGGCCGGTCCCACCAACAACTGGTCCGAACCGAAGGCCATGCGGTCCCGGCTCCTCGGGATGGCCAAGGACTCGATGAAGGGCCGGACGATGTACGTGGTTCCCTATCTCATGGGGCCCCACGGATCCCCGCTCGCCAAGGTCGGCATCGAGCTCACCGACTCGATCTATGTCGTGCTCAACATGCGCATCATGGCCCGGATGGGGCAGATCGCCTGGAACCACTTGGGCATGGGCACCGACTTCAACCGCGGTCTGCACTGCCTGCTGGACCTCGACCCGGCCCGTCGCCTCATCTGCCATTTCCCGGAGCGCAACGAGATCATCTCGGTCGGCTCCGGCTACGGCGGAAACGCCCTGCTCGGAAAGAAGTGCCTCGCCCTCCGTATCGCCTCGGCCCTGGGTCGGAAGGAAGGCTGGATGGCGGAGCACATGCTCATCATGGGTGTGGAATCCCCGACCGGGGAGAAGTCCTTCGTGGCCGCCGCGTTTCCCAGCCAGTGCGGTAAGACGAACTTCGCCATGCTCGTGCCACCGGAGGAGTTCAAGGGATGGAAGGTCTGGACCGTCGGGGACGACATCGCCTGGATGAAGCCCGGTCCCGACGGCCGCCTTTGGGCCATCAACCCGGAGGCCGGCTTCTTCGGCGTCGCCCCTGGAACAAATGCGAAGACGAATCCGAACGCGATGAGGACCATCCAGCGGGACACGATCTACACCAACGTGGCCCTCAAGCCCGATGGGACGGTCTGGTGGGAGGGGCATGACGACCCGCCGCCAGCCGAGTGCCTCGACTGGCAGGGACGTCCCTGGGCCCCGGACTCCAAGGAGAAGGCCGCGCACCCCAACTCCCGGTTCACCGCACCGATGGTGAACTGTCCCAACCTCGCCCCCGAGGCGCACGACCCCGCCGGGGTGCCGATCGATGCCATCATCTTCGGGGGCCGACGCCCGAACACGGTCCCGCTCGTCTTCCAGGCCTTCAACTGGAGCCATGGCGTCTTCCTCGGCGCCACCATGGGCAGCGAGACCACGGCCGCCGCGAGCGGCGCGGTCGGTCAGGTCCGACGCGACCCCATGGCGATGCTCCCCTTCTGCGGCTACAACATGGGTCGCTTCTTCCGCCACTGGCTCGACATGCGGAAGTCCATCAAGTACCCGCCCCGCATCTTCCATGTGAACTGGTTCCGCAAGGACGGCGATGGACGGTTCCTGTGGCCCGGCTATGGCCAGAACATGCGGGTCCTTCAGTGGGTTTTCGGACGTTGTCGAGGCCGGTCCGGAGCCCATGAGACGCCCCTGGGCTGGGTTCCCCGCTTCGAGGATTTCAACACCGAGGGGCTGGCCGGATTCACCCGGGAGACCTTCGAGAAGCTGCAGGCCATGAATGCCGACGAGTGGAAACGGGAGATCCTGCAGCAGGACGAGCTGTTCATGAACCTGTACCAGTTCCTGCCCAAGGACCTGATCTTCCAGCGCGAACTGCTCGTGGCGCGTCTCTGAGGGGGATGCGGCCCACCGCCATGACCCGAACCCCCTCCGCCCCTCCACATTTCCCTCGGCCCTCGTCGTCCATGTTGAAGGAGCGGACCTCCTCGTCGAGGCTCCGGGTCATTCGAACGCTGTCCGGATTGACGATCCTGCCCGTGCTGATCGGTATCGTGGTCCAAGGCGCTTGGGCCCAGACCTCCGACCAGAACTGGGCCGCCTTCCAGGCGGCGGCGGACCTGACCCGCCACTCCTTCCACTGGGATTCCCTCGGCGGCGATCCGGCGTCCCCACAGACGGCGACCACTCCACGCACCCCTCTCGACGCCGCGCCCTCTCTCACCACCCTGGGCTGGGATTCCTCCCGACCGGATCTGTACCAGGTCCGGACCATCGACTCCGTGGACTACCAGTGCGTCCGTGTCGCCACCCTCACGAAACCGCACAGCCTTTGGGACCAGCCATCCGGAACCACGGCCACCCTTACCTATCAGATCAACGAAACGCCCCACCTGATCCAGACCTGGGTCACCGCCGGGAACGATCTGAAGTCCTACCTGCAGCAACACTACTTCTCCTCCGGGGAGGTCCCGGGATCGGACTCCGTCGCGCTCCGAATGCAGCAGGCCCTCGGGCTGACGCCGGTCGATGCCTCCAGCGGGGGGATCGCCACCTTCTGGGTTCCCATCCAGCAGGTGGCACGACCGGCCTATTCGGGGGATCCGACGACACCGATGCCGGGGCTGGCCGCCTACCCGGATGGCAGCTACCGGGCCACCTCGACCGGGGCACCCATCGGCTTCAACTACGTGAATCCGGTCGACAACACCCGGACCCTGCCCTCCCTGCAGGACTACATCGCGTGGAACCAGGCGACGATGACCTTTCCATGGACGGCGATGGGCTACACGTTCAACTGGAATGCACTCCAGGACGGCTCACCGCTCGTCGGCAGCGATCCCCTGCGGGTGTCGAGTCCCATCGGGGTCACGGAATTCATCGTGAGCGGCGGGGCCTCGGTGGTCCTGGACTCGTGGGTCCCCTACTCCCAGTTCGGCTCGTGGGTCATCCCGGAACCCGGTGCCTGGCTGCTGGCGATGACCGGGGGGATCCTGCTGGTGGCCTGCCGGATCAGTGCATCTCCACGGCACAGGTCCCGAGGCCGCCCCGGTAGTAGTTGAACTGGACGTTGGGGTGCCCTCCCAGCAGGGACACCGGGACGGCGCTGTCCTGGATCCGCTGGGAAATCATGAGCGCGGTGAGACGCTGTCCCAGCGGGTTGTCGTGGGTTCCGGCATGCCAGATCGAGACCTTGTCGGCCTTCCAGGTCTCGACGGGGCCGACCGTGATGGCCTGGGTCGGAACCATGGTGATGTTCCCGCCGCCGCTGGTGCGGGCGTTCTGGGCGAGGGTGAGCGGATGGAGGTCGACCACGCGGGTTGCAAGCTTCCGGTATTCCGAAGCCGGCGGGGGCTCCTGCTTCCAGCGGCCGCGACGCGGCAGCGGGTCGTTGAAGGCCCAATGCTTGATGTCCCCCTGCCCTCCCTGCATCACCGCGCACCGCACCCCGGACGACCAGGAATCGCGATACGGCCGGGTGTCCCCCTTTGGAAAATGCAGGTTCGAGTCCGGCATCCGGAGCCGACGCTCGATGCGGTTGAAGCACAGCTCCCGGTCGGCCCGCTCGAAGCTCAGCGGATGCGTGACCGGCACCTCGCGTCCCGTCGCGGCATCGAACCACTCGTCCATGCCCCAGAAGTGGGCCGAGCCCAGGGAGAGTCCGAGGGAATTCACAAGCCTCGCCACCAGGGGGAGCTGCTCGGTCGGACCGATCGGACCGCAGACCCCGACCGGATTGTCGGGCGTGCTCTCGCGCCAGGCCGTGATGTATTCGAGCGCCTCGGCGAGATAGAAGTCCTCGAGGGTGTCGTACAGGACGACCTTGAACCCGGGCCTCGACAACCGGGCCAGCTTCTCCGGCGTCAGCCGGGCGGCGTCGGCAATGAGCGAGGCGTCGAGCGTGGTGTAGTCCCACCAATCGGGTGCGATGGCGCTGAGAGGGCGTGGCATGGGAGCGGGGAGCGGAGGTCTAGGTGCAGAGTGCGTCGGAGAGCGGATCGGTTTCGTGGGCGCTGAAGCCAAGGTGCAGGTGTCGTCTCCAGCCCTCGGCATGCTCGAAGCGGCCGGAGAGCCGACCCACCCGGAGGGACATCTCATCCATCGCCGCCAGGTAGCTGTCCATGCCCTGGGTCGCATCCAGCCAGTCCTTCTGGCTGCGGTGACACCCCAGGGCCGACCGCTTCCTCGCGTGCACCGGGGTGGTGTCGACGCAGAGTTCGGGAGTGACGGGTTCCCGGAGCGGTCCGACCAATCCATGGGGCATCGCGTGGTAGATCGACACGTCGTGCTCCACATGGGGATGTCCCGGTTCGGTCCAGAAATTTGGCATGCCCTTCGCGAAGGTCGCCGTGACGGCCAGCCGACAGGTCGTGGTGTGGTCCTCCATGTAGTCCACCGGGGAATGGGTCAGCACGATCCGGGGTCGGACCTCCCGCACAACAGCGGCCGTCCTCCGGAGGTTCGGGACCGTGTAGAGGATCTCGAGATCGTCGCAGAACGGCGGATGCCAGGTGGCGCCGAGCACCTTCGCCGCCTCGCGGGCCTCGGCTTCGCGGACCCGACGGGTCTCGGCGGCCGACAGTGTCATGCTGCCGAGGTTGCCAGACGACAGGTTCAGATAGTGCAGGTCCCACCCCACCTGTCCCAGCCGCAGCAGGGTTCCGGCAAAGAAGAACTCGATGTCATCGGGATGAGCCGCGATGGCGAGAACCGAGGGCATGGATGCGGGGCGGGTGGTTCGGGAGGGGCCCGGTCGAGGCATCCCCCGACCGGAACCCCGCCCCGTGTCGGGTTCAGCCGAGCTTCACAGGCTTGCCAGTGGCGGCGGACTTGTCGGCCGCGAACAGCACCTCGTGGGTCTTGAGAGCGTCCTTGAAGCTCGTGAGCGGCATCTCACGTCCGCCGGCGAGGGCGTCGAAGAACGCCGTGAACTGGGTCTGGTACGGATGGTCGCTCACGTCGCCGGAGTCCAGCATCTTCATGGAAAGCTCGCTCCACTTGTGCTTGTTCGTGTCCAGGCGGTTCGAGTGGAACTTCTGGTCGAGCAGGCTGCCCTCGCTGCCGACCAGGTGCGTGTGGAAGTAGTAGGGCTGGAGGCAGTCGACGATCGCGGCGCACTTGCCGATCTTGCCGCTCTTGAACTTGAGGATCGTCACGCTGCTCGTGGTGTACTCGTAGGGCTTGAAGATCGGGCTCTTCGACTTGGTGTCGTAGCTGGTGACCTCCGCGACATCGCCACCCATGCAGAGCAGCAGGGCGTCGAGCGCGTGGCAGCCGGCCGTGAGCAGCGAGCTGCCGCCGGCGTCCTTGCGGACATTCCAGCGGAACTGGCCATACCAGGGCCCGATTCCGTGATAGTAGTCGATCTCCCCGTAGTGGAGATCCCCGAGGAGGCCCTCGTCGATGACAGCCTTGGTCACGAGGAACTGGCTCGACCAGCGGCACTCGAAGCAGACGCAGGACTTCACCTTCGCGTCGCGGATGGCCTTGTCCATGGCGAGGCAGTCCTTCCAAGACATGGCGAGGGGCTTCTCGACGATGATGTGCTTGCCGGCGCGGGCCGCGGCGATGACGTGCTTGGCGTGGTCCTGCGGATAGCTGCAGACGCTCACGGCGTCGATCGACGGGTCCGCGAGCATCGCGGCGAGGTCGTTGTAGGCCTTGACCGGGTGTCCGTACTTGGCCGAGAGGGCGGCCTCGTCGAAGGGACGGGAGGAATAGATCGCAGTGACCCGGGCCCTGCCGGTGGCATTGATGGCGGGGATGTGCGCGGTGGCAACCCAGCCATGTCCGATGACGCCGACGTTGTAGGTTTTCATGAGGTGGAACAAATGGGTGGAAAGGGTGTGCCGGGAAATCCATGAAGGCGATGCGTTTCCTCGCGCACACACACGCTGTTGAACAGTCCACGGTCAGTCAGGTCTATCCGGGTTCCTGATTTTCCATTTCCCCGAAGCGGAACCCTGCACAAGACTCCTGCCATGGAATGGGTGAGCGTATCGAATGTCCTGAATCCAGCCATGGCGCTGCTGGTCCGATCGCGCCTCGAAGCAGCGGGCTTCCTGGTCTCCATCCGTGGACTGGATGCCGCCCTCGCCACCGAGGGCTACACACTCGCGACAGGTGGCGTCCGGATCGAGGTTCCCCAGGACCAGGCCGAGGAAGCCAAGGCGTTCCTGGCGGCGGAACCGTCCGACAGGGACACCGAGGAACCCGAATGAGCCGGCGGATTCCCTGGAGCACGCTCGAACGATCCCTCGGACCGGGCGAATGGGACCGGTCCCCGGAGGTCCGACAGGCCCACGCGGGTGACAAGTGGTACGCATCGCACCTGCCCGATGCCGTCGCCCTGCCCCGCTCGACGGAGTCGGTTGCCCGGGTTCTCTCCTTTGCCCATCGCCATGGGATTCCGGTGACCGCCCGTGGGGCCGGTCATGGCTATGTCGGAGGCTGCGTGCCCGTCCGCGGGGGCATCGCGCTCTGTGTGGCCCGGATGAATCGGATCCTTGAGATCTGGGGTGAGGACTTCGTGGCCGTGGTCCAGCCGGGGGTCGTCACCGCAGACCTGCAGTCGGCCGTCGAGAAGAAGGGACTGTACTACCCACCCGACCCGGCCAGCCGGGAGCACTGCAGCCTCGGGGGGAACATCGCCACCAACGCCGGGGGCCCGCGCTGTCTCAAGTATGGGGTGACCCGGGACTATGTCATGGGACTGGAGGTCGTGCAGGCGGATGGAGTCCGGGTGCGTCTGGGAGGCAGGACCCACAAGAACAAGACGGGCTTCGATCTGCACCGGCTGTTCGTGGGCAGCGAGGGACTGCTCGGTGTGGTCACCGAAGCCACGCTGAAGCTGCTGCCCAAGCCGCCCTACAGGGCCTGCATCGGCGTCGGATTCGCGTCCATGAAGGAGGCCATCGGGGCCATCCAGAACCTGTTCGCCGAGGGCTTCCATCCCAGTGCCCTCGAGCTGGCCGACGGGTTCACGCTGCGGGCGGCGGAGAAGCGGACCGGGTCACGGCTGATCGCAGGATGCGATGCGCACCTGATCGTGGAACTCGACGGTCATGCCGCGAGTGTCCGACACGAGATCACGGCACTGGAACGCCTCCTGCGCCGGTGGCGACCGAGGACATTGAAGCGGGGCCTCGGGGATGCGGGCTGCGAGAGGTTCTGGGGGCTTCGACGGGAGTTCAGCTACTCGCTGCGCGACACCGGGCTCACCAAGCTCAACGAGGATGTCGTGGTACCACGTGGGAGGCTGGGGGCGTTGTTTCGTCTGACCGCCTCGCTCCAGAGGCGGCACCGGCTGCCGCTGGCCTGCTTCGGTCACGCCGGCGACGGGAACATCCACGTCAACGTGATGCTGGATGAACGGGATCCGGACCAGCGTCGGCGCAGCGAGGCGTGTCTCGACGACCTGTTTCGCGGAATCCTCGACCTCGGCGGGGCGATCACGGGGGAACACGGGATCGGACTGGCCAAGCTTCCCTGGTGGCCCGACGCCGCAGCACCCGGAGTGCGAAGTCTCCACGAGAGGATCAAGAAGGCCCTCGACCCGGAAGGCATCCTCAACCCAGGCAAGTTCGCGGCCTAGACCGAACCCTCGGACCGAGGCGCATCCCATCCCCCCTCAGAAATTGATGCCGATGGTCGTCGAGGCCTGGAGGTCATTGTTAGCCGTGCCCGGCGCGGGTTGCGAGAGGTAGGTGTCGATGACGTTGAGGTTCAGCGTCAGAGGCTTGAACAAGGCGACGGAAAGCGTGAGCCCGAACCGGATCTGATAGTTCGTGAAATCGTCAAACCCGGGGGTGAAGCCCAGCTGCTGGGTGATCCGGACATCCTTGCCGATCTGCGCCGTGAGGTTCTCGCCGAAGCGTGCCGCGACGTCGGCACGATCCTGTGCCGTCAGATAGTCGAATACCTGATACTGGGCACCCAGCTCGGCCGCCAGGACGGTCTTGGATCGGTCGATCACCCTGTAGCCCATGCCCGCACCCGCGAGGTACTCGAGGTTGATGCGCCGGATCTCGTCGTATCCGGCCGCGCCCTGTCCGTACGAATACACATGCTTCTGGGCGGACCAGGCGAGGTCGGTCTTGAACGTGCCGTACATCCGGTTCGCATTCACGGCGTCATTCACTATGCCGTAGCTGAGGGCGTAGTTGAGCAGCGTCGTGGTCCGGCCCCACTTCTTGACGACGTTGGCGTTGGCGTAGGTGGACTGCAAGTTGGCGGTGCCGACCCCGAAATTGGCACCGATCTGGACGTTTCCGTGCCAGTTGGTCCAGAGCCCGTGGGCCCAGTTGGGAAGCCACAGCAGCGAGCTGACGGCCACCGCGTTGGTCGAGGGATCGACGGTTGGCGGGGCGTTGGTCACCGCGCCGGTGGCCTTGGGCAGAGGTGCGACGGCCACGGGCGGGTTTGTGGCTGTGGGGATTGCGGACGGAACCGCAGGAGGTTGGCCGGGACTCGCGAGGTCACGGAGCGGGAATTCCTCGATCCTTTCGATCTGGTCCCGCTGGAGCGTGACCCGTCCGGTCGCCGGGGTCCGGATGACGATGCGTCGGGAGTTCTCGGAGAGGAGTTCGCCGGTCAGCCGGTCCCCATTCCTGAGGAAAACCACCTTCGTTCCGGCCAGGACAGGGCCGACAGGGACCAAGAGGAGCACAAGGCCGAGCCAAAGGAGCACCCCGCAGACGCGGGCGAGTCGTTCAACGGGGCTCCTGGACCTTCTGGACATCGTTGGTGGGGGATTTCTTCGGTTCCGAAGGCGCCGACTCAACGTCCTTTGTCACCTCGTAGACCGCCGAATTCATCGAGGTCGACACCTCCTTCGCGGCAGGCAGCTCTCCTGGAAACGGCCTTCGGACCGCTCCAAAGACGCGGATCTCGCCATCCTCATTCACCCGCAGTTGGGCGCGTCCGGACCCGTCGTTGAACATCATCTGACGGGTCTCGATCGTCCCGTCGGGAACGATCACGTGGTACAGGTAGTGGCTGGCATCGGTCCGGTGCAGGATGTGGAAGCGGGTCTGCCGATCGACAATCCACTCCGGGCGGTCGAACGAGACCGAGTTGCCGAGTGGCAGCACCTTGATCGTATGAGCCTCGGATGGATCGGTGATCCGGACATAGAGCTGGGACTTCTTCTGGAAGCTGGCGCGCTGGACGATGAACTTGCGCCGCTCGACCGTGCCATCGGGAGCCTTCCAACCCACCTCACGGCCCTCGTTCATCCGGGCTCCGGAGATGATTTCGACGGCCTTCGGGGCTGACGAGGCCTGTTCCCCGCCCGGCAACAGCACCGTCGCGGTGACGCGATAGGCCCCCGGGGTGGAGAGTCGGAAGAGCGGGGTGAGGTTGAAGGTCAGCTTGCCTCGCGTGGCCTGCTGGAGCGTGAACTCACCGCTCTCGGGCGGATCCGACAGCCTCTCGACGACTCCTCCGGAGATCCGCTCGACGGTGAACTGGAGCCATCGCGGCTCCTTGCCGAGCGTGAGCGGGCCTCCCGTGAAATTGGAGATCCGTACCCCCAGATCGATGTCCTCCGCAGGGAGGAAGGTCTCACGCGCCAGTGTCAGGTCGACATCCACCTGGGCCGACACCCATCCCGAACAGAGCACGGCCGAAGCGACGGCGACGAGGCGTATCATCCCCTGGACTCTAGGGGGCCAGGATTCCAGATCAAGCCGGGGTCCCGTCGATCAGGCCGACCACCTCATCGGCCACGAGCCGCGGAGCGATTCCGACGAGACACGCGATGGGATCCCGCCACCGGCAACGGCTCTTCATGCAGGGGGAACAGGGAACCTCGTGCCGCAGGATCCGGTGGCGCGGGCCGTAGGGTCCGGTCCGCGACGGCTGCGTCGGTCCGAAAAGCCCCACCACGGGCCGGCCGAGCGCCGCCGCGATGTGCATGGGACCCGTGTCGTTGGTCACCAGGACGCGAACCCGGCGCATCACCTCGACGAGTTCCTGGAGATCGAGCTGCCCGGTGAGATCCAGGACCCCTGTCCTGCCCTCTCCCGCCAGGGCGGCCCCCATCGGTCGGTCGCCGGCGCCTCCAAGGATGAGGATCTGCTTTCGTGGCAGCCGGCCACGGAGCAGGTCGATGAGCTGCCGGAAGTGGTCCAGGGGCCACCGCTTGTTGTCCCACCGCGCCCCCGGCTGCAGTGCGATGCAGTCGGGATCGATCGCCGGGATCCGACACCGAAGCAGGCGGAAGACATCGGGTCTCGGTGGAAGCCATTCGAAACCGCCGTCGACGGGAATGCCTAGTGCACGGAGGACGTCGAGGTACCAGTCGACGGCATGGGTCGTGAACCCCGTCCGGGGAACGGCCTGGTCGTAGACCGCAGGTGCCCCCTCGCGACGGTCGTCCAGTCCGATCGTGAACCCACCACAGGCGTACCAGGACACGAAGGCGCTGCGGGCGAGCGCCTGCAGATCGATGACCCAGTCGTAGCGCTCGGACCGGAGGGCGTTGAGGTGGGTGACGAGCCGCGGAAGGCCCGACAGCCGACCTAGACGTTTCCTGTCGAACGGGATCACCCGGGCGATGTCCGGATCGCCCTCCAGCAGCGGCACCAGCTCGCGGTTGAGCCACCAGTGGATCTCAGCTCCGGGACGCGCCCGGCGCAGCAGACGGGCCACGGGCAGCGCCTGCACCACGTCGCCCAAGGAGCTGGGCTTGAGGATGAGGACCTTCATCGCGGACACCCTGCCACGGCAAACACGGATCCGAGGCCCGGGGTCCTATCGACCCACCGCCAGACGATCGGCAAGACGATCGGGCAAACCCGCGGCGCGGATCTTCCTCTGGGCCTCGTCGATGGGGTAGTCCAGTCGCCGCAGCTCGACCTGCTGCTGCGGGATGTCGTAGACCACGTAGGCCGCCTTGGGGTTGCCGTCGCGGGGCTGGCCCACGCTGCCGACGTTGACGAAGTACTTCTTCCCTGCCTCGACCCGGAACTTGGAGTAGGTCCCTCCCCGCACCCCGGTGTCGCGTATGAAGGCGACCGGAACGTGGGTGTGTCCGAAGAAGCACAGCTGGGTGTGCTGGTAGGTGAAGCTGGCCGCCGCCTCGAGTTTCTCGAAGACATAGCCCCACCGCTGGGGAACATCGAGGGTGGCGTGGACGATGGAGAAATTGGCGACCAGCCGCTGGTACTTCAGCTCGCGGAGCCACTTCCGGTCCTCATCAGTCAGCTGCGCCCTGGACCAGTTCACCGCCTCCGCTGCGGCGTCGTTGAAGCCCTCCGGGTCTTCATCGAGCCCGATGTACTCGTCGTGGTTGCCCTTCACCGTCGGGATGTTCATCCCTCGGACGATGTCGAGGCACTCCTTGGGGTTGGCCCCGTAGCCCACGACATCGCCCAGGCAGACGACATGGGTGCATTTCTGCTGCTTGATGTCCTCGAGAACCACCTTGAAGGCCTCCAGGTTGGCATGGATGTCGGCTATGATGGCGTACTTCATCGGCATCAGGACGTGATCACGAATCCGCGGAGATCCCCGCGGGCATCGGACCAGGCCACTTCCTCGTTGCGAATAAAACCCCGCAGGCCGCTGTCACGGATCGCCTCGCGGAACCCGGCGAGTTCCGACTCCTCGCCCTCGGCGACGAGTTCGACCCGGCCGTCCGGAAGGTTGCGGACAGTGCCGGCGACCTCAAACCCGGCGGCCACACGGTGGGTCTGGTATCGGAACCCCACCCCCTGAACGCGGCCGGAATAATGGATCATCATGCGACGTCGGTGCATCGGACTGGACGGTATCCCGCACTCAAAACGCTCTGACGAACCTTTGACCACGGACCAGCCCAGGACTTAGCCATATCTGTGCCAGCCGAGGCAAGGTTTTGTTCCTCAACGGGAAGCGGTTGGAAGGCTTGGAAACAGGCATCCGAGGAGATCGCGAATCCCTCTGCAATCGATCGGGCCATGGACCCCTCCCTGCCCGGCAGAGGCACCCGATCCTGGCTTCCAGGAGGGGCACCCAGCCGAACGCGTTGTTGTTTACCATTTGACACGCCCCCTGACGATCCCCGACAACACGTGTCTATTGGCGCGTTCGTCTATCGGCTAGGACACGGCCCTCTCAAGGCTGAAAGACGGGTTCGATTCCCGTACGCGCTACCACTCCTCTTCCACCCGATTCTCCCCGGTTCCGTTTCAATCTTCGGAGACTCCCTGATGGGATACACCCCCGACAGATGCGGGGTCCCTCGAAGGTCTCCACGTCACAGCTTCCAGTAGGCGGGCAGATCCGGGATTGTCTCCGTCCGAATCTCCAGCACGGCACAACGGTCCGCACGCGACAGCCGCGCCCACTCGGGCGAGTCGTCCTGGCCGGTGAGGATCGCCCAGAGCCTGTTGTAGATCTGGGACTTGAGTTCGACGGGCAACGCCCGGAAGGCTTCCGACTGGATCAGGTAGCTGCAGGGATACCGGAACATCCGCTCCTTCAGGTCGAACTCCCGCAACGACCGTCCCTTGGAATCCCTCACTCCCTCGTTTTGGAAGGCTCCAAGGAACTCCGAACTCCCGAAAACCGGTGCCGTCAGAGGTGTCTCCTCGGTGAACAGGAGGTAGAGGAGGAACGCCTCAAGCGGGCTCTTGATGTAGTTGCAATGACCGTAGGCCTTGAGCTGGATCGTCGCCTCGTACTGGAGCCGGGTCAGGAAGTTGTGCAGGTTGGCCTGATGCTCCATCACCATCAGCGCGACAATGTCGCTCGTGCCCTTCGGATACCGGCCGACGTCAAATGGCGATGGGATGTCGGTGAGGGTGGTCTTGTTGCCGACGAAGTTGGGTTCCTTCAGCTGCCAGGCATGGTCCCCGGATCCGACCAGATTGCCCGATGGGTCTGGGATCCGTGCTGCCCCGTGACAAACCACCCTCCCCAGCGCTCCGCCAGGGGCGTCCGATGGGTGATCACCTCGCTAGACGTTCTCCACGGCCCCCCCGAGTCCCGACCGCCATGGTGCCCGTGACGGAATTGTAGGAATGCCCCCACTGCTGGACGCCGGCCTGCCCGGTGTAGGCGTTGAATCCCGCCTCGGTGTGCGTGACACCGAACCAGTTGCCCCAGTTGTGGTAGACGTTGCCGGTCGTGGCCGCCCAGCCGCCCGGGCCCCAGGCCGTCACGCCACCGTAGCGGTTGGCCATCCATCCCGCAAAGGCACCCCAGTAGGGCACCGGCGGAGGGACCGCCCAATAGGCGAAGGGGGCACTCCACGCCCAGCCCGAGGCAAACCCAAAGCCCCACCCTCCCCACGGGGTCCAGGCCAGGTTCGCGTCATACCCATAGGTCACCGGTGCCGGGACATAGAACCCACCGATGTAGGGGTCATAGAGGTAGCCCGTGCCGTACACCACCGTGCCACCATCGCCGAGGATCGTTCCGTAGTAGCCCGGGGTGTAGCCGACCCAGACGAAATCGCCGGAGGTCTGATAGATCCGGACGTAGGTCACCCAGTGCAGCGGCGAGGAGATCGGAATGGTGTAGATCGCCGGAGGGACCGACTTGGCCACCATCCAGGGACCGGAGGACTCCGCCGCGGTGAACCAGATCCCGTTCTAGACCGTGTACCAAGATCCGGGTCCGGTCCTGATCACCGACAGGACGCAGTTGAAGGCCTGGTTCAACGAGGTGCCCTCGATGGGGATCAGCTTGGGATCCCCTCCATCAAAGACCGGGGTCGGATCCATGCGCACCGAGGGGGCATCGACCCGGGTCATCTGGGCGATGCCATTGGCGATCACCGCCTCCTGCGCCTGGGTCGTCCCCGAGACGGAGGCCAGGACGTTCTCCTTGGGGCTGTTGAGGGGTATCCGGGCGAAATCCCTGGGGAGTCCGGTGCTCGCCACAAAGGTCCAGGAGCCCGACAGCGCCGGGGATGTGAACCAGCGTCCCGAGGTGAGCACGTAGTAGGCCTGGGTCGGCAGGTACTGGAACACATGCGACACCGTGTTGGTGGCGTGCGTCAGCTGGGTCCCATCGAGGGGCGCCCATTGAGGAACGCCGGCGAACACCACGAGGGAGGTGGGCTGCGTCGCGACCACGATGTCCGGAATCGGCGTCGTCTTGAGCGAGGGCAGCGTGCCGGTCCTCAAATCCTTGCGACCCGTCAGCAGGTCCACGGACTTGGAGGCGGTGACCGCCGTTCCAACGGAGGTGACGGAGGATGGGACGAAGGTCGCCCGAGTCCAGGGACCCTTGAGATCGGTCGCCTTGAGGTAGCCGTCCCAGAGGTGGAGGTACAGCTGTCCCCCGGTGCGCACGATGAGAACCGAGGTGTTGACGAGCCGTTCGGCACCCGCGCCGGCGGTGGCCTGGAAGACCGGAGTGCCCTGGACCTGGATGAGCACGGACGGCTTCTGGGCGAAGAGGAATGTCGGCGCCGTGTTTCGGACAGGCTGGGTCACCCCAGTGTTCTGGGCGTTCAGGATCGCGAGGTCGGCCTCGAGGCGGTCCAGCGGGAGCGTGGTCGCCACCGTCAGGAGCCAGGAGCCGAGGGCCGAGGAGTAGGTGGCCGACTGGGTCGGGTCCGCCGGGAAATCGACCGCCGTCACCGAAAGGTCATCGAGGGTCACGACCCGCATCACCTTGTCGGTGGTGGTCATCGCGGAGAAGGACGCGGTGCCGTAGTACGGTTCCGGAGCCCCCACGGGCTGTGTGGCGACAACGGCCTGGGCGGTGAGCCGGACCTGGTCCCAGGACCGCATCTGGGGCTGGTAGACGGTGTAGGTCACCCCCCGAGGTGAAGCTGCGGGGCCATCCCAGGTCGGCGATGACCGGCACCGCCGAACCGGCAGGCTTCGAGGCACATGAGGTCAGGATCGCCGAGGTGGCAAGACCGACGATCAGCAGGAGGTTCTTCAGGGAAATCAGGCGACGGGCGCTCATCGGGAATCGCTGCCCGAAGGCCCATACCCGATCCACCGAAAATCCTGCGACGTTCCGGTCGGCCCGCGCCGGGCCTTAGGACAGGATGCGCCGCCCCTCGTCGAGGAAGATGCCCTTGAACATCATGTCCAGCGCCTGCGGGTTGCTCGCCTTTGCCAACGCCTCTTCCTCGGTGATCTTGCGGGTCTTCACCATGTCATAGAGCGCCTGGTTGAAGTTCTGCATCCCGTCGTCACGTCCGGTCTCGATCGCGGCCCCGAGCTTCTCCAGCCGGTTCTCCTCCAGCATCTTCCGGACGGTCGGGGAGTTGATCAGGATCTCGAGCGCCGGGGTGACGCCACCCGACACCGTGGTGATCATGCGCTGGCAGATGACGGCCTTCAGGGTGCCGGCCAGCTGACGACGGACCTGTTCGCGTTCCTCCGGACGGAAGAAGTCGAGGATGCGGCCGACCGACTGGGAGGCGTTCTGGGTGTGGAGGGTGGAGAGGACCAGATGTCCGGTGTCGGCCGCCTGCATCGCCGCGGTGAAGCTGACGGCGTCGCGCATCTCGCCGACCATGATGATGTCGGGATCCTGCCGGAGCACGTGCTTCAGACCATCCTGGAAGCTCTGGGTGTCGAGGCCGATCTCGCGCTGCTCGATGACCGACTGGTTGTCCTCGAACACGAATTCGATCGGATCCTCGAGGGTGATGATGTGCTTCTTGAAGGTCGCATTGATGTACTCGAGCATCGCCGCCAGCGTGGTCGACTTGCCGGAGCCGGTGGTCCCGGCGACGAGCACGATGCCGCGGGAGGACGAGGCGACATCCTTCAGGATGGGCAGGAGCCCCAGCTCGTCGAAGCTGGGCACTTGGGTCTTCACATAGCGCATCGCCAGCGCATAGGAACCCTTCTGCTGGAAGACGTTGGTCCGGAATCGGCCCACTCCCGGCTCGAGGTAGCTGAAGTCGACCTCCCGGTCCTCCTCGAGCTTCTTGCGGGCATGCGGTGGCACCATCTTTGTGACGACTGCCTGCATCCATTCATCCGTCGGAATGGGCGCCTCAATGGCGACCAGCTGCCGGTTGATCCGCAGCACGAACGGCGCCCCCACCTTCACGTGCACATCCGAGGCCCCGCCTTCGACAGCGGCCTTGAGCACGCCCCGCATCAACTCCATGTGTTCCATAACAA
>VHCG01000067.1 GCA_016871805.1 Verrucomicrobiota bacterium | reverse complement strand
GGCTTGGCCTTGTGCCCCTGATGCGCCAGTCGGGCTTCGTGAAGAAGTACTCGGTGCAGTTCGTGGCCCCCTCCGGACGGGCCTCGCAGCCGTTCTATTTCTACGAGCGCTACGACCGCGAGACGGTCGCCCAGACCTGGCAGGTGCTCCGGAGCGAGTTCGACCAGATCCTGATGAACCGGGCCCGGGATGCCGGCGCGGACGTGCGGGAGGAACACAAGGTCGTGGAGCTGCTCCGCGAAGACGGCAAATACGTCGGCGTTGTGGCTACAGATCGCGATGGCGAACGGCACGAGTTCCGGGCACCGGTCACGATCGATGCGAGCGGCCGTGATGCCGTGGTGGCCACCCGAAACGCATGGCGCCGCGGCGATCCCAAGCTCAACAAGGTCGCCGTCTGGACCTACTACGAGGGCTCGCAGCGCGACAGCGGGGTCGACGAGGGACAGACCACGGTGGCGTTCATCCCCGACAAGGGCTGGTTCTGGCATATACCCCAGCATAACGACCGCGTCAGCGTGGGTGTTGTCGCCGATGGCAAGTACCTCACCCGCGATGGACTCAAGGATCCGAAGGCGATCTTCGAACGGGAGATCCCGAGCAACAAATGGATCCAGGATCGTCTGTCGACCGGACGTTGCACCGGCGAGTACTGGCTGACCGCCGAGTACACCTTCCGGTCGGAGTACTGTGCCGACGACGGCCTGGTGCTGGTCGGCGATGCCTACGGGTTCCTCGACCCGGTCTTCTCAAGCGGTCTCATGCTGGCGCTCAAGAGTGGCGTCGCGGGGGCCGACGCTGTCCACGAGGCGCTGAGGGCCGGGGACTGCTCGGCGGCGCGGTTCCAGGACTACGCCGGGATGATGCATCGGAGCATCGAGAACATGCGGAAACTGGTGTACGCGTTCTACGATCCGAAAGTCAGCTTCCGGTCGGTGACCGACCGGTTCCCAGAGATGAACGCGGCGCTGACGGACTGCCTTTCGGGGGACATGGAGAAGGACTATTCGTCTCTGCACCGCGCGTTGTCGGAATGGACGGAGGTGCCAACCGACCTCCCGTTCGGCCACCCGAAGTCCGAACCCCAGCTCACCACGGCCTAGAGACTTCGTATTTTGTGGCCGCACGCCTTGAAGGCCTCGGCCGGTGCGGTATCTGTCGGGAGTGAGCCACACTCCTCTTCCACTCAGCCCTCGGAGGCCCTTGATGTGGATGGTCCTGTGCGTCCTCGTCCTTGCAATGGGACTGCGGTTTGATCCCGCCTCGGCCGCAGATCCCGTCGACGAAGCACAGAACCAGCTTCGAACGGGTCGCTACGAGGGCGCCATCGCCGCGGCCCGACACGCTCTCGCCTCGGACTCCCCCGGTGAGGCGTGGCATCGGGTGCTGCTCGAGGGGCTGCTCACCACCGGACACTACCCCGACGCCCTCGCCGCCTGGACCAATGCCGTCGCACAGGAGGGCAGGAGCGTCCGACTGCGCTGGCTGGGTAGACAGGTCCTGTTGGCCAACGGGGACATCGAAGGCGCCGCGGCCCAGCTCAACACCATTGCCCAGCTGGTCGGAAACCGCGCGGGCAACTATCGCGACATTCCCAGCCTCGTGGTCTACGGCCAGGCCGCCCTCGCCTCCGGAGCCGATCCGAAGATCGTCCTCGACCGGGTCTTCGACGTCGCCCGCAAGGCCGCCCCCAACGAGCGCGAGGTGATCCTCGCCAGCGGCAACCTGGCCCTCGAGAAGCACGACTTCGCCTTGGCCTCCCGACGCTTCGACGAGGGACTGAAGCAGTCGACCAACGATCCCGACCTGCAGTTCGGCCGTGCCCGCGCCTTCGCAGGGAGCCAGCGGGACCAGGCCGCGCAGTCGCTCGAGGCCGCGCTGAAGATCAACCCGCGACACCTCCCCAGCCTGCTGCTGATGGCCGACCATCGGATCGACGCCGAGGACTACGACGGCGCCGAGGAGCTGCTCCGGGCCGTCTCGAAGACCAACCCGAACCATCCCGAGGCCGCCGCCTACACCGCCGTGATCGCCCACCTCCGGAACCAGCCCGCCGTGGAGGCCGAGGCCCGGTCGAGGGCCCTGCGGTTCTGGACCAACAACCCAAGGGTGCCCCATCTCATCGGCGCCAAGCTCTCCCAGAAGTACCGCTTCGCCGAGGGCGCCGCCCTGCAGCGCGAGGCGCTGCGGTTCGATCCGGAATACCTGCCCGCCAAGGCCCAGCTCGCCAACGATCTGCTCCGGCTGGGCGACGAGGACGAGGGCTGGCGCCTCGCCCAGGAGGTCCACAAGCGCGATGGCTACGACATCACCCAGTTCAACCTCGTCACCCTCCACGACACCCTCGCGACGTATTCGAGCCTCACGAACGCCCACTTCATCGTCCGCATGCAGTCCCGCGAGGCCGCCATCTACGGTCCCCGGGTCCTCGCCCTCCTCGAACGCGCCCATGCGGCGCTCGTCCCGAAGTACGGCGCCACGCTTGTCGAACCCACCCTCGTCGAGATCTTCGCCCAGTCGAAGGACTTCGGCGTCCGCACCTTCGGCATGCCCGACAACCCCGGCTACCTCGGCGTCTGCTTCGGACGGGTCGTGACCGCCAATAGCCCCGCCACGAATCCGGGCGGGACCGTCAACTGGGAGGCGGTCCTGTGGCACGAGTTCTGTCACGTCGTCACCCTCCAGCGGACCCGCAACAGGATGCCCCGCTGGCTGAGCGAGGGGATCTCGGTCCATGAGGAACGCCTGGCCGATCCATCCTGGGGTGAGCAGCTCACGCCGAAGTACCGGGAGATGATCCTCGGAACCGACCTCACCCCGATCTCCCGCCTGAGCGCCGCCTTCGTGATGCCGAAGTCGCCGCTGCATCTCCAATTCGCCTACTACGAGTCGTCCCTGGTCGTGGAATTCCTCATCGACCGCTTCGGCATCGACCGCCTCCGCGACGTGCTCGCGGATCTGCACGACGGCCAGTTCATCCTCGAGTCGCTCGAGCGGCGCACGATACCGATAGCCGAACTCGAGAAGGAGTTCGCCGCGTTCGCCCGACGGAAGGCCGAGACTATGGCCCCGGGTCTTGACTGGCAGAAGCCGGACTTCGCCAAGGGCAACCGGATCGGTCCGGGCGGCGGGGTGGATTTCGATGCCGAGATGGGGCCCTGGGCCGAGGCGCATCCCACCAACTACTGGGCCCTCGACCATCGCGTCCAGACCCTCCTGAAGGCCAAGCGCTGGGCCGACGCCAAGGAACCGCTGTCGATCCTCATCGAACGGTATCCCGACCAGCCGGGTCCGGGATCCTCCCGGGAACGTCTCGCCCGGGTGCACCGGGAGCTGGGGGAGACCGATGCCGAGTGGGAGCGGCTCCAGGAGGTGGTCCGACGCGACGCCGCGGCCCCGGAGGCGTGTCAGCGTCTGATGCAACTCGCCGCCGACCGTCGCGACTGGGCAATGCTGCGGCTGGCGGCCGAACGGTTTCTTGCCGTGAACCCGCTCGTCGAGACCGCCTACGCCCCGCTTGCCACCGCCGCCGAGAAGACGGGGTCCAACCCCGAGGCCATCGCCGCGTATGAGACCCTGCTGCGGCTGGATCCGCTCCGTCCGAGCGAGCTGCACTACCAGATCGCCCGTCTCACCGGCAGCACGGACCGAGACCGCGCGCGGCAGCACCTGCTCCGGGCGCTCGAGGAGACCCCACGTCATCGCGAGGCGCTTGATCTGCTCCTGAGTCTCGCTCCACCCGGCACCCCAACTCCGGAGTCGACCCCACGATGACGCTTCGACTCCTCCTCGTGGGACTCGCCCTGTCCTGGGCCGGCTGGGTCGTTGCCCAACGCGGCGGATTCTCGGGGGGCGGCTTCTTCGGCGGCGGCGAGATCGCCGTGCCGGAAGGCACCCGGACGGCGCGGGAGGTGGATTCCCGGAGCACCGGAACGCCGCAGTGGACCAATGCGCCGGGATTCGAGCACGACGTCTTCACCTTTGCCCGGCTGCGCTACGACAAGGATCCGAGCCGACCCGGTCGCCGCGGCGGCGGTGGGTTCACGACCGACTTCCCCGATAGCGATCTGAACCTGTCCTTCCGCCTCCAGCAGATGACCTCGCTGCGGGTGGATCCCGATGGCCGTCTGATCCGCCTCATCGAACCAGAGCTCCACCACTACCCGTTCCTGTTCGTCTCCGCCCCGGGGGCGCTGCATCTGACCGAGCCCGAGTCCGAGACCCTCCGGAACTATCTGCAGAACGGGGGCTTCGTCCTGATGGACGACTTCTGGGGCGAGGAGGAGTGGGAGAACTGCGAGGCGGTCATGGCCCGCGTGCTGCCTGGACGGCGCTTCGTGGAACTCCCCCTCGACCATCCGCTCTACCGGGGCGTGTTCCAGATCCGGGAAAAGAAGCAGGTCGCCAATGTCCGGCTCGGCATCGCCAGCGAACAGACCGGCATCACGTGGGAACGTGAGGACGGCAAAGAGGTGCATCACCGGGCCATCCTCGACGACCGCGGTCGTATCATGGTCCTCACACTCCACAACACCGACACCGCCGACGGCTGGGAACGCGAGGGCGAGAATGATTTCTACTTCCACACGTTCTCCGAGAAGATCGCGTTTCCCCTCGGGATCAACATCGTCTTCTACGCGATGACCCACTGAGCCCCAGCCGATGGATCCCCTGCCCCAACCCCCGAGTCCAAGGCGCCCGTCAGCGGGTTGTCGGGGTTGGGTCGGCTGGATGCCCCTCGGGTTGGTCCTGGTCACCACCCTCGCCCTGGCCCAGCGACGGGGGTACCGCGGGTGGTTCGAGAGCGGCCACATCGGGGACTCCACCCGCACCGCGCGTGAGGTGGAATCGCACAGTACCGGGACGCCGACCTGGACCAACGCCCCGGGGTTCGAGGGCGACGTGTTCACGTTCGCCCGGCTCCGCTACGACCGCGGCGGCCAATGGGGTCGCGGGGGGTGGTCGACCGACCTGCCCGACAGCGACCTGAACCTCTCCTTCCGCCTCCAGCAGATGACCTCGCTGAAGGTCGATCCGGACGGACGGATCCTGCGCGTTACCGATCCCGACGTACCCAACTACCCGTTCCTGTACGCCGTGGAACCCGGCGGGTTCAGTCTCGACGAGGCCGAGGTCGTGGCGCTCCGCGAATACCTCTTGCACGGCGGGTTCCTGATGTTCGACGACTTCTGGGGCGACAATGAGTGGGAGAACGTCGAGGAGGTCATGGCCCGAGTGCTGCCCGGCCGTTCCTGGGTCGAGCTGCCGCTTGACCATCCGCTCTACCACTGTGTGTTTCAGATCCGTTCCAAGGGCCAGGTCCCGAACGTCGGCCTCGGGGTCCAGAGCCAGTGGGATGGGGTCACGGCGGAACGTCCCGACGCCGAGGAGGTCCACCACAGGGCGTGGTTCGACGACCGCGGCCGCATGGTCGCCTTCGCCGCGCACAACACCGACAACGGCGACGGCTGGGAACGCGAGGGCGAGAACGACTTCTACTTCAGGACCTTCTCCGAAAAAATCGCGTATCCGCTCGGGATCAACCTGATCTTCTACGTCATGACCCATTGAACCGGTCCCTCGTCCCGGTCCGCACCCCTCTCATGTCCACTCCAGAACCCACCGACTCCTTCCAACGCGATCGCGAGACCTTCGAGCGCCTGATGGCGCAACGTCCCCGGGTCGAGACCGAGCTCGCCAAGGCCGTCGTGGGCCAGCGCGCCGTGATCGAGCAGATCCTGATCGCGCTGGTCTCCGGCGGGCACTGTCTCATCACCGGTGCCCCGGGGCTGGCCAAGACTCTGCTCGTGAAGTCGATCGCCCAGATCTTCCATCTCCGGTTCCAGCGCATCCAGTTCACCCCCGACCTCATGCCGGCCGACATCACCGGCACCGAGATCCTGCAGGAGGCCGGTGGCGAACGCCGCCTCGCCTTCGTCCGGGGTCCGATCTTCGCCAACCTCATCCTGGCCGATGAGATCAACCGCACGCCGCCCAAGACCCAGTCGGCCCTTCTCGAGGCCATGCAGGAACACCAGGTGACCGCGGGCGGCACACGACACGTGCTCGAGGAACCGTTCTTCGTCCTCGCGACCCAGAACCCCATCGAGATGGAGGGAACCTACCCGCTGCCCGAGGCCCAGCTCGACCGGTTCATGTTCAACGTCGTCATGGACTACCTGCCGGAGTCCGACGAGGTGGAGGTCATCCGTCGCACGACCGCCGGGACCGCCCCGGCCATCGAACCCCTGTTCCATGCCGAGGATGTGGTGCGGCTCCATGCGCTGGTGCGCCAGGTGCCGATCACCGACGACCTCGTCCGGTATGCGGTCCAGCTCGCCGCGCTGTCGCGTCCGGGACAACCCCAGACGCCCGACTTCATCCGGGACTGGGTTACCTGGGGTGCGGGCACCCGGGCGGCGCAAAACCTCGTGCTGGGCGCCAAGGCCCGGACCCTCCTGCAGGGCCGGACCCACGTCGGCGTCCAGGACATCCAGTCGCTCGCTCTTCCGGTGCTGCGCCATCGCATCCTGCTCAACTACCGCGCCGAGGCCGAGGGGGTCCGCATCGATCAGGTCATCGAACGCCTCCTCGCCGCCGTCCCGGCCCCGAACGCCCGATGACCCACGACGCCCGGCCGTCCGCGTCCCGGATCTCACCGGAGGCGCTGATGAAGATCCGCCACCTCGAGTGGCGGGCCCGGAGCGTCGTCGAGGGATTCTGGGCCGGATTGCATCGGAGCCCGTACCACGGGTTCTCGGCCGAGTTCACCGAGTACCGCGCCTACACGCCCGGGGATGACCTGCGGCATGTCGACTGGCGGGTGTTCGGTCGGAGCGACCGGCACGTGATCCGGAAGTTCGAGGAGGAGACGAACCTCCGCTGCCTGCTGCTCGTCGACCAGAGCCGGTCCATGGCCTACGGCTCGACCGGCCACACCAAGGCCGACTACGCCGCAACCCTCGCCGCAACCCTCGCGCGCTTCCTCCATCAGCAGGGCGATGCGGTCGGTTTGCTCTCCTTCGATCAGCGGGTCCGGGACTACCTGCCGCCGCGCCACCGGGCCTCCCATCTGCGGCAGATCACCCTGGCCCTCGAGAAGCCCGCGGGCGGCACCGCGACCGACCTCGTCTCACCACTACGGCGTGTCGGTGAACTGGTGCGGCAGCGTGGACGGGTCGTGATGATCTCCGACTTTCTCGCGCCGCTGGAGGCGCTCGACCGCGTGCTCGGGCAGCTGGTGGCGGCCGGACAGGAGGTCACGCTGTTCCGGGTGCTGGACCCGCGGGAGATCGCGTTCGACTTCAAGACCGCGACGCTCTTCGAGGATGTCGAGACGGGGCGGACCCTGCACATCGATCCCGACGCGGTCCGGCAAGAGTACCTCGACCGGTTCCGTGCCCACGCCGAGGCGTTGAACGGATTGGCGCGTCGTCTCGGCATCGCCTGCCACACCGTTCCGACCACGCAGCCTCTCGAGACGCTGCTCCTCGATGTCCTCCGGGCCCGGTCGTCGGGTCCGGCATGCCACCGCTCCGCTTCCGCGATCGGCCGATGACCTTCCTGACGCCACTCTTCCTGCTGGGGACGCTCGCGGTGGCGGGACCGATCCTGTTCCACCTCGTCCGACAGGCGACGCGGGATCGGGTGCCGTTCAGCTCGCTTGAATTTCTGCGAGCCGCGCCGCCCCGCCTGGACCGCCGGAGCCGCGTGGAGCACTGGCTGCTCCTGCTCCTGCGGTGCGCGGCGATCGTGCTGCTGGGATTGGGCTTCGCCCGACCCTTCCTGAAAGGCGTCACGGATGCGCTTCCCGGCACCGTCGAGGCCCGACGCGTGGTTGTGCTCCTCGACACCAGCGCCAGCCTTCAGCGTCCAGGCGTTTGGGATCGGGCCCTCGAACGGGTCCGGCATCACCTCCGCAATCAGGCCGGCATCCAGGATCTCGCCCTCGTCACCTTCGATCGAACCCCTCGGGTGGTCGTTCCCTTTACCGACTGGCGCAACGCCCCACCGGACACCCGCACCGCCCTGGTCGAGCAGCGCCTCGTGGGCCTGGCCCCGGGCTGGGGCGATACCCGCCTCGACACCGCGCTGCAGGCTGGCCTGGACCTGCTCGGGGAGTCTGTCGGTGGCCCCCCGCCGGTGGACCGCGAACTCATCGTGGTGAGCGATCTCCAGGAGGGCAGCCGCACGGAATCCCTCCAGACCACCGAATGGCCCAAGGGCGTCCGAGTGGTTCTCGACGGCGTCCAGTCCGATCGGCCCGGCAATGCAGGCATCGAGTTGCTGACCGGGGACGATGCCACGCCCGAGGCCTCGTCCAACGGAGTCCGGGTCCGGATCGTGAACAGTCCGGACGCCACAGCCGACCGCTTCGAGATCGCCTGGCAGTCCGGAACCTCCACAACCCGGGTTGGCACCCCCATGGCGGTGCAGGTCACGCCTGGACAGAGCCGGGTGGTGTCCCTGCCCCGTCCGACAGCGCCGGGGGCGGATCGGATCGTGTTGGGCGGCGATGCTGCGGGCTTCGACAACACCGTATTCGTCACCGCCCGTCCCACGAATGCCGTGGCGCTGCGGTATGTCGGGGTAGCCACGGACCGAACGTCCCGGGCGCCTCTGTACTTCCTCGAACGGGCGTTGCCAGAGCGTGGGACTCCACCGGTGGTCTGGATGCAACAGTCGGCCGACGCAACGGCGCTGGGGGGATTCCAGACATTCTGGAAGCTCACGGTCGTGGCGGCACCCCCGTCGCCCGCCGTCACGGACTCCATCCGATCCCAGGTGGACCAGGGCGCCACGGCGCTCGTGCTCGCGAACACCCCCGAGGCGGTGAATCGATTGGGCGCGCTGCTCGGAATCGCCGACCTGACCGGCACCGCGGAGGCCCAGCCCGGTGGCTCGCTGTTGGTCGACATCGACTTCCGTCACCCCCTGTTCGCTCCGTTCGCCGATCCTCGGTTCAGCGACTTCTCGCGGATGCGGATCTGGAAGCCCATGCGGATCGATCCCGCCCGCATCCCTGGCGCCAAGGTCCTGGCCCGGTTGGACTCCGGCGGCCCCGGCCTGCTGGAGGTCCCGATGGGACGAGGACGCGTTGTCATCGTGCCCTGGGGATGGAGCCCGGCCGACAGCCAATGGGTCTTGTCGACCAAATTCGTCCCGTTCCTGATGGCGCTGCTCGACGCGAGCGGTGCCCTGCCCTCGGACCGTGCCTCGACACTCGCGGTCGGGGATCCGCTGCCGATGCCCTCGTCCGCCGAGGGGTCGGCCCGGGAACTTGAGCTCCCGTCGGGCAATCGGGTCCCGGCCCCCACCTCCGGGGCGAACTTCACGGCGACGACAACGCCGGGAATCCATCGCCTCTTCGGGGAGGGTCCGGTCCGCGAGTGGGCGGTGAACGTCGCCCCATCCGAGAGCCGCACGGCCGCCACGGTGTCGGGTGTGCTCGACGCCCTCGGCGTGCCGCTCCGGGAACGGTCTGCCGCCGAGGTCTCGCAGACCCCGACGCCCGCGGTCCAGGCCGCCGTGGAGACGGAGGGCCGACAGAAGCTTTGGCGCTGGTTCCTCGCCGCCACGCTCCTCATCCTTGTCGTCGAGACCCTCGCGGCAGGCTGGGCGGCCCGGCGCAGCAAGCGGACCCGGGAGGGACAGACCCCATGATCGAACGCTGGCTCCAGACCCGGTTGCGCCCGCTGGAACGCCGACGTTCCTGGCGCGACCGGCTGCTTCGCCTCGGCTTCGGCTGGGCTGTCGTGGCCGGGCTTGCACTGCTGATCCACCAGGCCAGCGGACCCACCGGCACCCCGGCGCTGGTGACCTTCGGTCTGGCCCTCGTCGCCGTGACGGGCGGAACACTCTGGAGAACCCGACAACGGGGGTCCGACGAGGCCACGCTCCGGGATCTGGCACGATGGATCGAGGCCGGACATCCCGGGCTCGACGGCAGGCTCTCGGCGGCCCTCGACCAGCGCCGCGACGGCTCCGGGGCGCTGAACTTCCTCCAGCAGCGCCTGATTCTCGAGGCCATCGAGGCCAGCTACCGTGAGCCCTGGGCGCGTCCGATCCCCCGCAGTCAGGTCGTTGGGGCCGCGCTCGTGTCCTTCGCCGCAATCGGCCTCGCGCTCTTCACGCTCCAGCTCTTCGTCCGCGATGCCGCACGGCCGCTTCCGGTGGCGGAGACACCAAGACCCGACCTCGAGGTCACCCCTGGAAGCGTCGAGATCGAGAAGGGCTCGAGCCTCGTCGTGCTCGCCCGGTTTGGGGGAGAGGTCCCCGCAACCGCCCGGCTCGTCGTTCGACCCAACACCGGCACCACCAACCTCCTGCCGCTCACCCGCACCCTCGGGGACCCGGTCTTCGGCGGCACCGTCCCCGATGTCCGTGACGGGTTCCGCTACCGCGTCGAGGCCGGATCGAAGACGTCGCCCGAGTTCGAGGTCACCGTGTTCGAGTTTCCACGACTTGAGCGGTCCGATGCCGATCTCGTCTACCCGGCCTACACCGGACTCGCCCCGAAGACGGTCCCGGACACCCGACGCCTCAGCGCCGTCGAGGGCACGGGGCTGACCCTGCATCTCCAGCTGAACAAACCCGTCCGCGAGGCCCGCCTCCTGCCCCGGGGCGGCAGCAACCAGGTGCTCGACCTCGTCGTCTCGACGAATCAGGCCGTGGCCACGCTCGCCGGGTACACCCCGGTCCAGGGTGGCACCTACGACCTTGTCCTGCGCGACGCCGAGGGGCGCACCAACCGCACCCCCGCCTCGTTCTCCCTCGAGGTGCTTCCGAACCGAACCCCCGAACTCAAGCTGGTCCGTCCCCGTGGCGACCAGCGTCCCTCGCCCCTCGAGGAGCTCCGGTTCGAGGGAACGGCCTGGGACGACTTCGGTCTCCTCGCCTACGGGCTTGGCTTCACCGTCGGCGCCGGTGAACCGCGCCTCGTCGTCCTGGGGACGAACACCCCCGCCCAGGAGAAACGCACCCTCAACCACCCGATCGCCATCGAGCCGCTCGGTGTCGCGCCCGATGACCTCGTGTCGTGGTTCCTCTGGGCCGATGACGTCGGTCCCGACGGCGCGGTGCGCCGCACCCAGACCGACCTCTTCTTCGGGGAGATCCGACCGTTCGACGAGATCTTCCGCGAGCAGACCTCAAGCTCGTCGAACGGCGGCGGCCAGGAATCCGGGAACCAGGAGGGCAGCCCCACCACCCGCCTCGCCGAACTCCAGAAGCAGATCCTCAACGCGACCTGGAAGATCGAGCGTCAGCGTCCCCGGGCCACCGCGGAGTCGCATGGACGGGATCTCGTGACCGTGACGGAGTCGCAGTCCGAGGCGCTCGACCAGGCCAAGGACCAGGGTTCCGGCGCCGAGGATCCCCGCGGCGAGGCCCTGTGGGGTGCGGTGATGACGGCAATGGAGAAGGCCCTGTCCGAACTCAACGCCTCGACGAACCGGACGCAGGCGCTGACGTCGGCCATCGCCGCCGAGACCGCCGCCTACCAAGCGCTGCTGCGGCTGCGGGAACGCGAATTCCAGGTCGCCCGCAACCGAGGCCAGCGCCAGCAGGGCGGACGCGAGGCCGGTGACTCCATGCGTCAGCGCCAGCTCGAGGAGCTGGATCTCACCGACGAGGCGAACCGCTATGAGACCGAGAGCACGGCCCAGACCGCCACCACCCCGGAACGCCAGGAACAGCTCCAGGTCCTGAACCGGCTCGGAGAGCTGGCCCGACGCCAGCAGGATCTCAACGAACGGCTTCGTGAACTCCAGGCCGAGCTCGCCAAGGCCGATTCCGAGTCGCAGCGCGAGGAGATCCGACGCCAGCTCAAGCGCCTCCAGGAGGAGGAACAGCAGATGCTGTCGGATGCCGACGAGCTTCGTCAGCGGATGGACCGCGCCGAGAACCAGTCGCGGTTCGCCGAGCAGCGGCGTCAGCTGGAACAGACCCGTGAGCAGATGCAGCGGGCCTCCGAAGCCGCCTCGCAGGGCTCCCCGTCCCAGGCCCTCGCCGCGGGCACCCGGGCCGAGGAACAGCTCGAGCAGATGCGGGAGCAGGTCCGACGCGAGAGCGCCGGGGCCTTCGCCGAGGAACTCCGCCAGATGCGCCAGGCCGCCCGGGATCTCACAAGGAACCAGGAACAGGTCCGACGCGACCTCGCGGAACTCGGTGCCGACACCCGTCGGTCGCTCTCCGGCAATCCGAAGGCCGACGGGCTCGTCCAGGAACTCGAGCGCCAGCAACAGCGCCTCACCAACCTCCTGTCCGAGGTCGCCCAGGTCTCCGAGGCCGCCGAGGCCAGCGAACCGACGGTGTCCCGCCAGCTCTACGACACCCTCCGCCAGCTCAACCAGGATGATGCCGGCCTGGTGAAGCAGGTCCAGGAAGAGCTGATCCGTCGGGGACAGATGAGCCGGTCGCTCTACGACCGCCTCGAGTCCACCCGGGAGAATCCCGACGCCAAGGCCCTGCAGGTCATGCGCGACCTCGTCCAGGAGGGACGTCCGACCCAGGCGCGGGACGTCGACACCCAGGCCACCCAGAGCCTGAACCGGCTGCAGCGCGGACTGGAACGCGCGGCGGCGAATGTCATCGGTGACGATACCGAGGCTCTTGAGAAGGCCGGTCAGGAGCTGGATCGGCTGGCCCAGGCCCTCGACCGCGAGGCAGCGAGCGAGGCGCCGGAATCATCCCCCGCCTCCACACCGGGTCCCGGCGGTGAGTCGCAAGCCGAGGGTTCCGGGACACCCAAACCGACCGCCTCGACGCCGCAACGTGGCGGTCCGCCCGGCTCCACGTCCGGCTCTGGATCCCCGTCCGAACCGCGGTCCGAAGCCCCCTCCTCCTCGGAACCCTCCAACCCGCAGGCCGGCACCCCTGGTGGAACCTCCCCCTCCCGCACCCCGGACCGACCTTCAGGTCGTCCCGGCACCCCAAACCCGGGCAGCCAGGGCGGCCAGGATGCGGGCGACGCCGGCGCCAACCCGTTCTCCGGGCTTCTTGAAGGTGGGGCCGCGACTGCCGGCACAGGGGGGGGGCCCATGACCGGAGAGTCCTTTGGCGAGTGGTCGGACCGGCTGCGGGATGTCGAAGAGAACCTCGATGATCCGCAGCTCCGGAGCCGGGTCGCCTCCGCGCGGGAAAGCGCCCGACTCGTCCGCCTCGGCGCGCGCCGCGACCGTCAGAAGCCGGACTGGGCGCAGGTCCGTCTCAAGGTCCTTGCCCCATTGGTCGAGGTGCGCCGCCAGATCCAGGAGGAGCTGCGCCGAAGGAACCCAGGGGATTCGCTGGTGCCGATCGACCGCGACCCGGTGCCCAGCCGCTACGCCGAATCGGTCCGGCGCTACTACGAGAACCTCGGGAAGGAATGATCGCCGACGCCCTCCTGCTCTCCCGGTCGCCCTCGACCGCCGCGTGGATCCTCACCCTGGCAATCGGGGTCGTCCTGCTCGTCTGGGCCTACCGCCGCGCGCCGTCCCGCGGCATCGCCGCCGCCTGCATCGCCCTCAAGGGAATCGCCCTCGCCGCCCTCGCCTTCTGTCTGCTCGAACCCCTCTGGTCGGGCCAACGCGCCAAGCCCGGGGCCAATCTCGTGGCGATCGTGGCCGACAACAGCCAGGGCCTCCGCATCCGCGACGTCGCCGCCCCCCAATCGAGGGGCGAACAGCTCCAGGACCTGCTCTCGGCGACGGGCGGAACCTGGCAGGCCCGTTTGGCCGACACCTTCGAGCTGCGCCGACATCAGTTCGATCGGCGACTCCAGGAGGTCCAGGATTTCTCCGGGCTCGATCTCGCCGGTCCCGCCAGCGGGCTCGGATCCGCCCTCAGGTCGCTGCGCGAGCGCTACAAGGATCGCCCCATCGCCGGCATCCTGCTGCTCACCGACGGCAACGCGACCGACCTGCCGAACGGCGTTCCCGACCTCGCCGGGCTGCCGCCGGTCTATCCCGTGGTCCTCGGAAACTCCACGCCCCCCGATGTCGCCCTCCGCCAGGTGTCCATCAGCCAGTCGGCCTTCGAGGATGCTCCGGTCCGGATCCAGGCCGATGTCGTGGCGCCGGGCATGGGATCGCGGGAGATCGCGGTTCGCCTCACCGACGAGGCGGGCGCCGTGGTCGAGACCACCTCGATCACGCCCCGGGATTCCGGGGAGGCCCAGACCGTTCCGCTGAAGGCCCGTCCGACACGGGCCGGGGTCTCCTTCTATCGGCTCGAGGCCACCCCGACCGGCGACGGTGGCGTCCAGGAAGCGACCCGGGCCAACAACCACCGGATCCTCGCGGCGGATCGTGGACGCGACAGCTATCGGATCCTGTACGTCGCCGGACGCCCCAACTGGGAGTTCAAGTTCCTGAACCGGGCCGTGCAGGAGGACCCGCAGATGCAGCTGGTGGGATTAATCCGCGTCGCCAAGCGCGAACCGAAGTTCGAGTTCCTCGGGCGGGCCGGGGAGTCGAGCAATCCGCTGTTCCGGGGCTTTGGCGAACAGTCCCGCGAGGAGGTCGAACGCTACGACCAACCGGTCCTGGTGCGCCTCAACACGCGCGATGAGCTCGAGCTTCGGGCCGGGTTCCCGAGGACCGCGGAGGCATTGTACGGATACGACGCGGTGATCCTCGACGACGTCGAGGCCGGGTTCTTCGACGCCGAGCAGTCGCTGCTCCTCCAGAAGTTCGTCTCCGAACGCGGGGGCGGGTTCCTGATGCTGGGCGGTGCCGAATCGTTCCAGCAGGGCGGCTACGCCCGCACCCCGATCGGTGACCTGTTGCCGGTCTACCTCGACCGTTCCCCCGAGCCCCGGACCGGCACCGCGGTCCAGTTCGACCTGTCCCGAGAGGGCTGGATCCAGGCGTGGTCCCGACTCCGGGACACCGAGGGGGCCGAGCGGGACCGGATCGGTCGGATGCCTCCCTTCTCGGTGATCAATCCCGTCCGTGACGTAAAGCCCGGGGCCAGCGTCCTGGCGACGATCACCTCGACCAACCTCTCCGGTGGAACCCCCTCGCCCCAGCCCGCTCTCGTGGCCCAACGGTTTGGTCGGGGTCGCGCCGCCGCGTTGATGATCGGAGACCTCTGGCGCTGGGGGATGAAGGGGGCCGAGGAACGTCAGGATCTCGACAGGACCTGGCGCCAGCTCGTGCGCTGGCTGGTGAGCGACGTCCCCCACCGGGTCGATCTCACGGTCGAACCCGCCGCCGATCGCGGTCCGGGCGCGGTCGACCTGCTGGTACGGGTCCGGGACGCGCAGTTTCAACCGGTGGACACCGCACAGGTGCAGATCGAGATCGAACCGGTGCTCGGCGACATCACCCAGGGCGCGACTACGAACGTCCTGCGTCTCGCCGCGGAGTCGGCCGGGAACGAGCCGGGCCTCTACCGTCTGGGATTCGTCCCGCGGTGGGGCGGCGGCTTCCGGGCGACGGCGTTCGCGACCAACGCCGCGGGTGCCCGGGAGGGCGTGGCGCAGGCGGGTTGGAGCACCGACCTCGCCGCGGAAGAGTTCCAGTCGGTCACCCCCAACCGGGACCTGCTCGGACGCCTCGCCCAGGCGACCGGGGGTGAGATCCTCGAACCCCGCCAGCTCGACGACTGGGCCCGTCGCCTGCCCGATCATTCCGCACCGGTGATGGAACCCTACACCCGCCCCGCCTGGCACACCCCATGGGGGTTCGCCCTGGCGCTGGCCTGTCTGCTCGGGGAATGGGGCCTGCGACGATCCCACGGCCTGCCATGATCCGCTCTCCGTCCATCCCGATCCTGTGGCTCCTGGTCCTGTCGGGACTCGGCCTCGCTGTGGTCACCCCTGTCCGGACGGCACCGTTGGATCCGCCAACCCTGCTCCTGGTGGTGGGCGCACCAGGCGAACCCCTCTACGCCACCCAGTTCCTGGGCCAGGTGAGCCGCTGGCAGCAGCTCGCCGAAAAGGCCGGGGCCAGGGTTGTCACCGTGGGTGCGACAACCGACGCGGTCCCTGCGGGCGGACCCGACGATCGCGCACGGCTCGAGCAGACGGTCAGGGAATTGGCCGACGGGGATTCCCCCCTTTGGCTGGTCTGGATCGGACACGGCACGTTCGACGGCAAGGAGTCCTGGTTCAACCTGCGGGGCCCTGACGTCAGCGCCACCGAGGTCGCCGGGTGGCTGAAGCCGTTCCAGCGCCCCCTGGTGCTGATCCAAACCGCCTCCGCCAGCGGGCCGTTCCTTCCGGCGCTGTCCGGCACCAACCGCGTCGTGATCACGGCGACCCGGAGTGGCACGGAACAGAACGCCACCCGGTTCGGGTCCGCCTTCGTGGAAGCGCTGGGCTCGCTGGAAGCGGACCTCGACGTCGACCAACAGGTCTCGGTGCTCGAGGCGTTTCTGTTCGCGGCCCGGTCGGTGTCCGACAGCTACAGGGGCGAGGGACGGCTGCAGACCGAACATGCGTTGCTCGACGACCAC
>VHCG01000066.1 GCA_016871805.1 Verrucomicrobiota bacterium | reverse complement strand
AACGCGAGTCGCTGGGAGTTCATGTCGAGCACAATCGTCCTGGCGCCGGCCAGCTTGGTGAATTCCATCGCGGCGAGTCCGATCGGACCCGCACCGATGACGAGGGCCGTCTCGCCCGACTTCAGTCCGCTCCGGTCCACCGCATGGCATCCGATCGCGAGGGTTTCCACCAGTGCCGCCTGCTCGTTGGAGAGCGCCGGTGCGGGGTGCAGTTTTCGGGCAGGGAGAAGGATGCGCTCCTGCAGTCCCCCGTCGCACATGACTCCCAGGGTCTGGTTGGATTCACAGCAATTGGTGTGGCCCCGACGGCAGGCGGAACAGCGCTGGCAGTTGATGTAGGGTTCCACCGAGCAGCGGTCCCCGGGATGGACATGGGTGACACCCTCGCCCACGGCCAGCACCTCGACACCGAGCTCATGGCCTGGAATCCGCGGGTAGCTGAAGAACGGCATCTTCCCGAGATAGCCGCTGTAATCGGTGCCGCAGATACCAACCTGATGGACCCGGAGCAGGGCCTCGCCGGGGCCCGGCGCCGGAGGTTCGGGAACGTCGATGAACCGGAAGGATTGGGGCCGTTCGAGCTGGAGGGCGCGCATGCGAGGGTCTCTGGGTTGGATTGGGTGGGTGACGCGGCGAGGGTCTCAGGCTCGGATTTGGCCGGTGCCCCAGCCGAGCCATTTGTAGCTGCACAGTTCGTCGAGGCCCATCGGACCCCGGGCACCGACCTTGTCGGTGCTGATCCCGATCTCGGCTCCCATCCCGAACTCGCCACCATCGGTGAACCGCGTGCTGGCATTCCAGTAGACGGCCGCCGAGTCGACCCCCTGCAGGAAGTTTCGGGCCGTGGATTCGTTGCGGGTGATGATCGCGTCGCTATGGGCCGAGCCATGCCGATGGATGTGCTCGATCGCTGCGTCGACACCGTCGACCACCCGGACATTCAGGATGTAGTCGTTGTACTCCGTGGCGTAGTCCTGCTCGGTGGCCGCCCTGAGGACGGGCCCCTCGGGGCCGAGGTCCTTCAGGAGGGCCATGGAATCAGGATCGACCCGGAGCTCCACCTGCTTCTCGGCAAGATGGCGGGCGGCCCGGGGCAGGAATGCAGCGGCCACCGGCCGGTCGACCAGGACCGTCTCGGCGGCGTTGCAGGCCGAGGGACGCTGCACCTTGGCGTTCCAGAGGATGGTGTCGGCCATGTCGAGGTCCGCCTCGCGGTCGACATAGATGTGACATACCCCCTTGTAGTGTTTGATGACGGGCACCTTGGAGCATTCGGTCACGGCACGGATCAGACCTTCGCCGCCGCGGGGCATGCAGAGGTCGACCAGCGAGGTGAGGGACAGGAGTATGGGGACGGCCTCGCGGTCGGTGGTGGGAATGACCTGGATGGCAGTCTCCGGGAATCGGTCCCCGAGAACCTGTCGTCCTGCATCGACCATGAGTCGTGCGATCAGTCGGTTGGAGTTCAACGCCTCCTTGCCGCCACGGAGAATCGTCGCATTGCCTGTCTTGAAGCACAGGCTGGCGGCATCCGCGGTGACGTTGGGACGGGATTCGTAGATGATGACCACCACGCCAATCGGGGTGCTGACCTTCTGGAGCCGGAGTCCATTGGGACGGATCCGTTCGTCGAGAATCCGGCCAACCGGGTTGGGCAGCATGGCGACCTCCCGGACACCCCGGGCCATGGCGAGGATCCGTTCCGGATTGAGGGTGAGTCGGTCGAGCATCGCTGTGCTGAGGCCAAGTTCCCTGCCGACCCCCAGATCGAGGACGTTGGCTTCCAAGAGAGCGGACGTCTCACTCTCCAAGGCCGCGGCCATCGCGACCAGGGCCTGGTCCCGCTCCTCGGCGGTCAGCTGGGCAAGGGTCCGCGAAGCCCCCTTTGCCGCCCGGGCAATTCCCGTGATCTGTTCGGTCAAGCTCACCCCGGCACGGTACGTGGGTCGGGTCCCGATGTGAAGGATCCGCACCCGCCCGCCGGACCTCTTCCTTTGAACCGGACCCCCGTGTCGCGTATGCTGGAACCATTCCATGGACCGCCCCTCTCTCCTCCTCCGCCCTGTCCTGATCCTCCTGCTGGCCTGGACTACAGGGCTGGGTTTGTGCGCGGCCACGCTGATCCCGACCGGGAGCGATTGGTCGTTCTTCCGCGGGACGGCGCACCCTTCCCCTGCGGATCCTTCCGGATGGCGTCGCCCCGGGTTCAACGAGGCGTCCTGGGAAAAGGGCGTCGCCCCGTTCTCCTACGGCGAGGTGTCATTCACCGGGACCCAGCTCACGGACATGCAGAGTCGATACTCGACGGTCTTCCTCCGCAGGACATTCCAGATCCTGAACCCCAGGGCGATCCAGAGCCTCGACCTGAACACGGTCTGCGACGACGGCTTTGTCGCCTACCTGAATGGCACCCGGGTTGCCGCATTGAACTTCGGCGAAACCGACCCGGGGTTCGACTCCCTGGCGACCTCGGCGCAGGAATACGTCCAAACCTCCCAGACCCTCCCCGACGCTGCATCGCTGCTGGTCCCGGGGGAGAACGTCCTGGCGGTGGTGCTCCTGAACGGCTCGCTGTCCAGCAGCGACATCGTATTCGATGCCGAGCTGGTCTCCACCGAGGCGGCTTCGGTCCTGCCAAGGGTGGTTGGGGTGTCTCCCAACCCGGGTCTGGTCACCAATCTGACCGAGGTGGTGGTGATCTTCTCCGAGGCCGTGACCGGCGTTGCGGCAGCGGACTTCCTTGTCAATGGCGTGCCGGCAACCTCGAGCTCCGGAAGCGGGACGACCTATCGGTTCTCCTTCCCGCAACCCGCCCCGGGTGGGGTGGTCCTGAGCTGGGGACCCCTGCACGCCATCCACGATCTCGACATGCCGCCGAACCGGTTCGATGGCGGGGCACCGGGATCGGTCTGGTCCTATGAGGTCCTCGATCCGGAGGGGCCATCGGTGGGACGGGTGCGGCCCGTGGCGGGTGTTGTTGTGCGCCAGCTGGCGGAGGTCGAGGTCACCTTCAATCGCGCGGTGGTGGGTGTCGACGCCTCCGATCTGCGCTGCAACGGCCTGCCGGCCCTCTCCCTGTCGGGCCTCGGTCCGGGTCCATACCGATTCCAGTTTCCCGAGGCCCCCGACGGGGCGGTAACCTTCTCCTGGGCCCCGGGGCACGGAATCGTCTCGGATGAGCCCGTGCCTCATCCGTTTCGGGGAGGGGAGTGGTCGGTGACGGTGGATTCCAAGCGGGCGGTTCCTCCGGTGGTGATCCATGAGCTCCTGGCGGACAACGCAACGGGTCTCCGGGATGAGGACGGTGACACGGAGGACTGGATCGAGCTGCACAATCGCGGGGTCTCCGCCGTTCCGCTTCGAGGCTGGTCGCTGGGCAGTGGAGCCGAGGGTTCGGATGCGTGGCTGTTCCCGGAAGTCGAGATTCCGGCGGGAGGATTCCTGGTTGTCTTCGCCTCGGGGAAGGATCGTCGCCCCTCCGCCCCGGGCGCTCCCCTGCACCTGGCGTCGAAGCTGAACGCCACCGGGGATACCTGGCGCCTGTTCGGACCGGAATGGCCCCCGTCCCCCGTCAGCGAGGTGAGATTCCCGGAACAGGGGCCGGACCATTCCTATGGTCTCCAGGGAGGAAGCGGCCCTGGCGGATGGCGCTATTTCAACGCACCGACTCCCGGCCGCAGCAATGGGGTCAGCACCGTCACCGGACGTGCCGAAACGGTCCGGTTCAGCGTCCAGAGGGGATTCTTCGACCGCCCCTTCGTCCTGACGTTGGCCACGCCGACACCCGGAGCCACGATCCGATTCACGACCAATGGGGCGGCGCCGACCCCAACCACCGGCTTTGTCTATGGTTCGCCGCTCTCCCTCGCGAGCAGCCGCGTGGTCCGTGCGGCCGCCTTCGGCCCTCAACTCGTTCCATCGGCGGTAGGAACCCACACCTATCTCTTCAACATCGCCGCGAACCGGCGCCTCCTCCCGGCGCTGTCCCTGGTCACCGCGACGAACCATCTCTACGGGTCCAACGGCATCATGGAGTCCAGTCCCCGGAACACCACCAAGCACGGCCCCGCCTGGGAGCGTCCGGTCTCTGTCGAGCTCATCCGTCGCGAGGACCATGGGGGATTCCAGATCGACGCCGGCATCCGGGTCGCGGGAGGCGACTACATCCGGGAGCGCTACAACTACCGGCAGTCCACGCCTCCCGAGGGCAAATACTCCTACCGCCTTTATTTCCGGGGCGAGTACGGACCGGGTCAACTGGACTATCCGATATTCCCCGGGACCCCGGTCTCCTCGTTCAACAGCCTGCATCTGAGGGCGGGGATGAACGATCACTCGAATCCCTTCCTGAAGGACGAGTTCGTCCGGGCATTGTCCGACGAGGTCGGCGTTGTCGCGTGTCATGGCACCTTCGTGAACCTCTTTCTCAACGGGGTCTACAAGGGCATCTACAACCCGACCGAGCGGGTCGACGACGACTTCCTGCAGCGTTACCACGGGGGCGGACAGGACTGGGATGTGATCGGGGCGATGTCGGCAGTGGTACGTGGCGACAGCGTGGCGTGGAATCAGCTGAAGGCGGCGGCGTTGAAGGATCTCACGATCCGGGCCAACTACGAGGCGGTCGCGGCACGCATGGATCTTGGGAACTTCGTCGACTACCTGCTCCCGCTCCTCTGGGCCGACAACGACGACTGGCCGCACAACAACACCCGGGCGGCCCGGGAGCGGGTGCCGGGATCGCGCTTCCGGTTCTATCCGTGGGATGCCGAGTTCTCGTTCGGATTCTCCGGCCATTCTGTCAGCTACGACACCCTCGCCCTCACCCTTTCCAACACCTCGCCTCCCTGGGGTTCATCCGACTACCAGAAGCTCTTCAACGCCCTGAAGAAGTCCCCGGAGTTCAAGCTGCTCTTCGCCGACCGGGTCCATCGCGCGTTCTTCAATGGTGGCCCCCTCGTCGACGATCGGATCCGGACCCGATACGAGGGCATGCGATCCCGAGTTGCCCCATCGATCCCGGGGTTCAACAACACCGTCGGAACCTGGATCAGCGGTCGCCGCCGCTGGGCCACCAACATGTTCCAGAAGGCGGGCTTCCTGATGTCCTCCAACGCACCGGTTCTTTCGCGGCACGGAGGACTAGTGGCCGAGGGCTTTCGTCTTTCCATGGGCAACCTCCTCGGCCCGATCCATTACACGACCGATGGATCCGATCCCCGGGTTGCGTTCGACGGCATCCCCTCACCCTCAAGCCGGGTCTATGCAGGGCCGTTGGTCCTGGAGCGGAACACCAGGGTTCGGGCCCGCTCCCTGAACGGCACCCAGTGGAGCGCCCTGACGGAGGCGGAGTTCCAGATCGCCGATGGGCCTCCCTCGATCGTGATTTCGGAGATCCACTACCACCCCATCGACGAGGATCGCTTCGAGTTCCTGGAGCTCCTCAACCCCGGGAGTCTTCCGGTGGATCTCTCGGGGTGTCTGTTCACCGGCATTGGATACCGGTTCCCCAACCCCGGACCGATCCTGGTCCCGGGAGGGCGCCTCGTCCTCGCCAGCGACAAGGATCCTGTCGCGTTCCAACAGCGTCACCCTCGGGCTGTGGTCTCGGGTTGGTTCTCGGGGTCGCTTGCCAATGGCGGTGAGATCCTCGCCCTGCTGGATCGCGACGGGCGCGAACTGGTGTCGGTGAACTACCGTGATGTCGCTCCCTGGCCGACCCGTCCTGATGGGCAGGGGGGATCGTTGGAGCTGATGGATCCCGTGGGCGATTCGAACGACCCCGCCAGCTGGCAGGGCAGTGTTCCCTCCGATGGCACCCCCGGAGCCGCCAACTCGGTGCCCGTGGTGCCGGCGATCCGGCTGGGCGAGATCCTTGTGACCGCGCCCCCGGAGTCCGAGTGGGTCGAGCTCCGGAACCCCGGCACTGTGCCGGTCTCCCTCAAAGGGTGGAGTCTCAGCGACACCTCGAACCCCCGGCGTTGGGTCTTTCCCCCGACGGTGGCGATTCCAGCGGGGGGATACCTTCAGGTCTTCTGTGGAGACGGAGCCGCGGCAGGTTCCCTGGCGACGGACTTCGGACTGGACCGCGACGGCGGAACGCTCGCGCTATACGATCCCGCCACGAATCGGGTCCATGCCGTGACCTTCGGACCTGCGGTCGAGGGCCATTCCCTGGGTTGGGTGGAGGGAGGCTGGGTCCTTTGTGAACCCACTCCGGCAGGGCCGAATGAGCGATCGACACTTGGTCCGGTTTCGGATCTGCGATGGAACGAAGTGCAGGCCGTGGGGGAGGGAACGGGTGCTTGGTTCGAGGTCCACAATAGGGGGGCGAGGCCTGTGGAACTCCGGGGATGCCGTGTTGCCACCAGCAACGAGTGGTTTCGTCTTTCGGCGCCCATCCATGTCGCCGGGGGCGGTTTCGCGGTGCTGAAGTCGGAGTCCACGGGCCTCGATCGGATCGGAGTCCAGCCTGCGGCGACCGGGGATCGGCTGATCCTCGTGGGACCTGATGGGGAGGAGGTGGATCGGGTCGAATGGGTCCGTGCCCTTCCTGGGACGGTCCGTGGACGTCTCCCGGATGGCGCGGGCGACTGGATCGATCTTCCGTTCAGTGCCACGCCCGGGGCCAGCAACCATCTGGCCGCCATCAGAACCGGAGTCCGGTTCCACGAAATCCTTGCCCGCGCTGTCCAGGGCTCCACCGACTGGTTCGAGATCCACAATCCCACGGACACCCCGGTGTCCCTCGCGGGGCACAGCGTCAGCGTTGGGAACCCCGAGCCCGGTGAATGGATTTTCCCTGCCGGCAGCGTGGTTGCGCCGCGGGGGGTGCTGGTGATCCGCGCCTCGGGCTCGCCAACCCCAGGTGGTCTGAATCTGGGGCGGGACCTCCCGGACGACGGAACCCTGTTATGCCTGTTCGATCCGAAGGGGCGTCTTCTGGATCGCATCCAGTTCGGATCCCAGGTTTCCGGCCGGTCCATTGGACGTGTGGACTCGACCTGGGTGCTCCTTTCCGAACCCACCCCCGCCGAGGTCCGCGCCTCACCCGCTGCCCTGGGTGCTCCGTCACGCGCCTGCATCAACGAATGGTTGGCCGCCGGCGGGGTTGGTGTCGGGGACTGGTTGGAGCTGTACAACCCGGATCCGCTCCCCGTCGACCTGGGAGGCTGGGTGCTGAGTGACGATCCCTCCCTCTTGGGATACCTCCACCCCCCGCTGGCCCCGCTGACCCTCGTTCCTGGGAATGGATTCCTCGTCCTGCGGGCCGGTGGCGACCGAGGAGTGGACTCCGACTCACTGGGGTTCCGATTGAGTGCCTGGGGTGAGACCGTGAGGCTGCTCGACCTGCAGCGGGTCCCAATCGACTCCGTGGCATTTGGGCCGCAGTCCGAGGGAGTCTCGGAGGGCCGGTATCGGGACGGTGGCTCCCTGGTGCTCGCATTCCCGGGTGTGGCGTCCCCTGGAAAGCCCAACCGGTTGCCCGAGGTGGACCGCGATGGCGATGGTCTCCTGGATGGCTGGGAACTGCTGCATGGATTGGATCCCACCAGTGGGTCCGATCGTGATGGGGATCCTGACGGCGATGGGCAGGGGAACCTCGCCGAGTACCAGGCGGGCACCGACCCAAGGAATCCGGTCAGCGTCTTTCGCCTGGATTCCGAGGTCACAACCGAGGGGCGGGTGCGCCTGAGGTTCCAGGGCCTGGCTGGACGCAGCTACCGGGTGCTTCGGACCGAAGGCCGGGTCGACGCAGCCTGGAACCCGGTTTCGGAAGTGCTTCTCCCGGGCGTGGATCGCGTGGTGGAGGTGGTTGACGACACTCCCACAGCCGGGGTTTCCCTGCCGCGGTTCTACAGGGTCCAGACCCCGGCCACGCCCTGAGGGTGCCGGGAGTCGATCCGGGCGTGCCGGTCAGTTGTAGGTCCCGATGGCGCGCGTCCAGATGTTGCGGAAGCGCGTCGGATTGCCGTGGTCCTGGAGCCGGATGCCCCCCTTGCCCGAGTAGGCCTTGTAGGGATTGGTGGCCTGGTGATTGGTCGGGCCGTTGAGCTCCTTCCGGTTGTGGACGCAGACCCCGTTGAGGAAGGCGGTGACGTAGGCGGGCTTCGCCAGCTTGCCATCGGCATCGAACTGGGGGGCTTCGAAGACGATGTCATAGGTGTTCCACTCCCCGGGGGGGCGGATCGCGTTCACCAAGGGTGGCCACTGGCCGTACAGGCCGCCTGCCTGGCCATCGGCATAGGTCTTGTTCTTGTGGCTATCGAGGACCTGGATCTCGAACTGATCGTGGAAGAAGACTCCCGAATTGCCGCGTCCCTGGCTGTCACCTTCGACCTTCGAAGGGGTGGCGAACTCGAGGTGCAGCTGCACATCGCCGAACTCGTCCCGGGTCCGGATGTCGCCTGTCTTGGGGGCGACCTCGAAGTAGCCGTTCTCCACCTTCCACTTTGCGTCGCCGTTCCCAGACTTCCAGCGGGACAGGTCCTTGCCGTTGAAGAGCACGATGGCGTCGCTGGGTGCCGGGGCCCCGTTGCTGAAGGTGGCACCCGGGGTGACGGTGGGCGGGTTGGGACGATCCTTGTCGTGAACCTTCCACTTCTGGCCTCGGATCTGCGGGGTGTTGGTGTAGCCGACACCCTGTCCGAAGACGGGGATTGCTAGGACGGCAAGGAGGGGGAATGCGAGGAGGCGCTTCATGGGGCGGGGACTACTGGGGGATGGAGTCTTTCCTAAAGAAGATGGTGTCGCCGTCGCTGATCGCCGGCTTGGGGATGTGGGTGACGATATTGAGGATCTCGAACAGCACCACCAGCGGTTCCTGCGTCGCGTCGATCGGATGGATCACCTCCCTCGGGTAGCAGTCGAGGACCGCCTGGGTCTCCCGATGGTAGGTGGCGAGACGGGTGCGGATGACCTCGACATTGGCGTCATCCAGCCGGTTCTCCTTCAGCGCCCGACGCTGGAGACGCGACACCAGCTTGTCCTCCTGCGGACACGAGAGGTTGAAGATGGCCACCACGTCGATCAGGTCCGCCATGATCCTCGCCTGCTGCGGATTCCTCGGAATGCCGTCGAGGAGCATGGTGTCGGCCTCGGGATGGAACCGTCCCGACATGATCATGGCGTCGATGGAGTTCTTCCAGAGCTGGATGGTCGGCTCGTCGGGCACCAGTTTTCCCTGTCCGGCGTACTGGACGAAGATGCGTCCCAGGGGGCTGTCCACGCGGAGGTTCCGGAAGGCCTCGCCGCAGGAGAAGTGAACGAAGTTGGGGATCTGTCCGAGGATCTTCCCCTGGGTGCCCTTGCCGGAGCCGGGGGCCCCGAACAGCAGGATGGCGCGGTATTTCACGACGGCGTCGTTGTCCGGTTTCGGTTCAGGCGGCGTCCTTGTGACGCAGGGTCACCTGGCTGATCTCGGCGAATGAGACACCGATCTCCTGTCCGTTGGCGGTCTTGAAGTGGGCCTCGTTGGCCGAGATGCGGCTGATCCTGGAGGCCACCACGCTGGATTTGCCGGTGGCGATATCCAGGACGAGGTCGCGATCGGCCTCGGTGGTGACCACGCGGAAGAAGCTCGGGAACTGGGTCTCGAAGAACCGGCGGTTGAAGGTGGTTTCACCACGTCGGAAGACCTTCGGAAGTCCCTCGCTGCCACCGGCGCTGCTGCTCTTGGACAGGCCAAGCGCCGCGGCACCACCCGACTTCGTGGAGTCGGTGACCGAGGTCGGAGCGGTGAGGTTCGTCTGGGACACCGTCGTCTCCGTCGCGTTCTCCTCCTCTGGCGCCGCCCGTCGGGGCAGGACCAGGAAGATCACCCAGCCCATCACGGGAAGGGCCGCGGAGAGCGCACAGACCAGGCCCACCGGACGCCACTTGAACCGGGCCACCTCAAAGGCGGCGTACAGGTTGGCGAAGAACAGGGCCAGCAGGAGCGCCAGTCCTGTAGGGGAGGTCAGTGCTACCCAGAGACCCTTCTTCGTCTCGGGAAGTGCGACCCGGGTTGCCACGGGGCGGATCGTGATGGGCGGAGCCGGTTTCTGGAGGAGTTCGACAGCGGGTTCGATCAGCGGCTCGGCAAACCGCTTCGCCTTCGGGTTCTCCGCAAGGTTCCGCAGCGTGTCGTCGCTCAGCTTCGCCCAGTCGATTCGGGGTGAGAACTCGCCGGTCTCGAGACGGATGACGACGCCCTCGTTGTCCGCCACCGAGAGCTCCCCTCGGTAGACGTCACCGGTGATCAGCTTGAACTCGGCCCCGAGGGCGCCGAGGAGCGAGAACCCGAGGGCAAGGAGGAACGACAGACGACGCAGCCGAGACATGTGGTTGAGCGTGGCAAATCACCACGGGACCGGGAATCGAAAAAGTGCTGGCCAGGCGGTTCCCAAGCCGGTGGGGTGGGCCTCGGAAAGTTCCATGCGCCCGCCGTCCTCCAACCGCCCTCGCCAGGCCTCATCGCCGCGATCCCGCAGACAGGCGATCACCGAATGGCGTCGAATCGATCTGACGGAACTGGAGAAGGCCCGGGAGATCCGCGGCCGGGCCGTTGGTGATGTCCTGCCTCGTGTGCTCCAGGGACTCAACCTCGAGCGCAAGCAGGCGGAGTCCCAGATCCTCGAGATCTGGACCCAGTCCCTCGACCCTATCATCACTGCGCACGCCCAGCCCACCGGACTGGTCAAGGGAACCCTCTTCATCGCGGTCGACAGCAACGTCTGGCTGGACGAACTGAACCGGTATCGTCGCCGAGAGATCCTGGAGCGCCTCCAGCACGTCCTGGGACGCCAGGTCGTCCAGAGGATCAGCTTCCGCCTCGGCTGAACGGCGGACTCTGGACCCGGGTGGATCCCGTCGATCCTTCGACCCGAATGTGTCCGAGCTCCTCGAGGTAGCCTTCGCGGAAGCTGGGGCGGGTGGGGCTCCACCCGGTCTCGCGACGCACCTTGTCGATGCGGACCCGTTTGTTGGAGCCCCCACGTCGACGCCTCCCCGACTTTGGGGACTCCTCCGCCCCTTCCCGGAGGGGTATTCCGGTACGCTCCGAAAGCCACTCAAGAACGCACCTCTGGGTTGCCGGCTCCTGATCGGCCACGTTGTAGATTTCGCCTGACCTGCCTCTTTGGAGGACCGCGATGACGGCGTCGGCCAGGTCCTCGCGGTGGATCCGGTTGGTCCAACGGTCGCCTGATCCCTCGAGACCGGCCTGTCCCGAAAGGACCCGGCGCAGCAGGGATCCCCGCCCCGGCCCATAGATCCCGGCAACCCTCAGGATGCGTCCGGCCAGCCCCCACTCCCGATGGGCATCCAGAATCCTCTGCTCGGCCCGCAGGAGCCAGAGACCCGATTCAGACTCCGGTTCCGTCGGTGACAGCTCATCGACCCAGGATCCGTCGGTCTGAGAATACACGCTGGTGCTGCCCGTGTAGACGAACGCCCTTGGAGCCTGTCCCCTCAGCCGTGCGAGGAGGTGGCCTGTCCCCTCGAAGTACACCTGGCGATAGGCCTCGGCGTCGCCGCCGGATGCCGAGGCGCACAGGACGACACAGTCGAAAGGCACATCCAGTGCCGCGAGGGTCTGGAGGGAGCCCGGTTCCGTCAGGTTTGCTTGTAGTGGGATGTAGGGCAGTCCGACCGGCAGAGACTCGGGCTCGGATCGACGGAGCCCGAAGACCTGGTGGCCTGATGCATGCAGCCTCCGGGCGATCGACTCGCCGACGTAGCCGCAACCCACGATCAGGCTGCGGGGGCGGGGCTTCCCGGAACCGACGTCCTCCGGTCCCCGAGTCTGTCCACCGGGATCGTTCATGGAGTGCCGAAATACTTCTCCACGATCCAGCGCGGTTGCCAGCCATCTGGCTCACGGTTTAGGCCTGTCAGATCCCGGATCAGCGGGGCCGGGCGGTTTGTGGTCAACGGCAGAGTGTCACCCACCCGATCCTGCCACGCCTTGAGGTGTCCGAGCAGCCGCTGGACATCGGCTGCACGATCGGGATCCCCGGCTAGGTTGACCCGCTCATCCAGATCGTTCCGCAGGTCGAAGAGCTGGCGGTGGTTCGTCGGCGGATAGCAGATCAGCTTCCACTGGTCATCCCGGACGGCCCGCATGAGGTCGAGGTACGGCAGGAACACTGTCTCACGGAGCCGCGCCTGTCTGTTGCCCCAGAGTGGCCTCAGGCTTTGACCATCGAGGCCCTCTGCGGGAGCGACCCCGGCCAGCTCGCAGAGGGTCGGATGGAGATCCAGCAGGTAGGTGAACGCCTCCACCGACCGGCCGGCGGGGATCCCCGGTCCTGCGATCATCATCGGGGACCGCATGCTGTGCTCGTAGACGTTCTGCTTTCCCAGCAGTCCATGGCTCCCGAGGGCGAGCCCCTGGTCCGAGGCGAAGACGATCACGGTGTTCGTAGCCACCGGGGACCCGTCCAGGGCATCGAGGATTCGGCCGATCTCCTCGTCCATGTGGCTGATAAGGCCGTAGTACTCCGCGATCTGTTCCCGCAGGAGTTCCGGGGGGCGTGGCCAAGGCAGCAGGTTCTCGTCGCGCAGCACGAGCTGCCCGGTGTCGAACGGATGCTGGGGCAGGTAGTTGCGCGGCAGGGGAGGGCGGGCCGATCGATAGCGTGCCGCCCACGATTCGGGTGGGTTGCGGGGATCATGGGGCGCGGTGAAGGCGACGTAGGCGAGGAATGGGGTTCCGGGCCGCTGCTCCCGGAGGAATCCGATGGCTTCGTCCGCGAACTGTTCGCTCGAGAAGCGTTCGGCGGATCTGGGCTTCGTGAAGGTCCCGTCGGGTTTGAGGTCCTGGACCCGGACCCGGGTGTGGTCGTCCATGCCTCCGAAGTGGATCGAACGTCCCTGCTCGAAGCTTCGGAGGAACGAGGGCGGGCCGTTGTGCCATTTCCCCGTCGCAAAGGTCCTGTATCCCGCCTTCCGCAGCCGGGTTGGGAAGGTCTCGACTCCCTCGAGGTCATGGCCGACCCGGAACCAGGTCCGTCCGCTCATCAGCATCGCCCGGCTGGGAATGCACACGGCACCGCTGTTGCCACCGAAGCAGTAGTTGTTCCGGAAGCTCACCCCGCGGGCCGCCAGACGGTCCAGGTTCGGCGTCCGGATGCGGGGGTTGCCCCAGGCCGCGATCGTGTCCGCCCGCTGGTCGTCGGACAGCAGGACCAGAACGTTCGGTCGGACCCCTGACTCCGCCGCGACAACCGCGCACCACAGGGCGAGGAGGGCGGGGAGGATGGGCAGTGGCCGGATCGCGAACATGCCCCAAGGGAAGCGCGATTCCATCGTGTTGCCCATCGGGAAACTCCCGACCAAGAACCCCGGTTTGACGCCTCACCTGAATGACGGTAGCGCTGGTGCGATGAATCGCCTCCCTCCGGTCCTCGCGGGCATCGTCCTGATGCTGACCCGCGTTTTGTCCGCCCCAGGGGAGACCGCAGCTGTGACGCCGCCCCAGGTTGACGTCGTGATCGAGAGGATGGTGGAACGGTCACGGGTGGGTTTCGGGGACAACAATGGGCTCCGGCACACGTGGCGCCGGTTTACGGTCGTGGAGGATCTCGATTCCAAGGGGCGTGTTGAGAAACGCCGGACGAAGGAGCATGAGGTGGTTGGACGGGGATCCGTTCAGGAGGCGCGGCTCGTCCGGGTGGATGGTCGGGAAGTCCCCGAGAAGGAGCTGCGGCGGGAGAGCGAACGGGAGCGGGAGAACCGCTCCAAATACGCCCAGAGGGGTGGACGGAAGGGCAATCTCGTCCTCGATGAAGCTCTCATTCGGAGGTTCCGGTACCAATGGCTGTCGAATGCCGTGGTGGATGGACGTACCAACCACGTCCTCGTCTTCACCCCGGTCCCCGGTCAGGACACCGGCAAGATCGCCGACCGGATCATCGGCCAGCTGGCGGGGCGGATCTGGGTGGACGAGCAGACCTTCGAGGTCTCCCGGATCGAGGCCCAGAGCTCGAAGCGCATGACGTTCGGGGGATTCCTCGGCGAGCTTTCGCGGCTCAGCTTCGAGATCGAACGACGCCCCCTGCCGGGCAGTGTCTGGGTCAACACCCGACTGGAGAGCCAGATCGAGGCGCGCGCTCTGTTCGATCGATTCGCCACCCGGATGGAAGTGGTCCAGAAGGGATTCGAAGCCACCGGTGACGCCGGGAATCCGGCTGCGAGTGAGGCAAGCCGCTGAACGCGTCGACGCCGGAACCCGCTCCGGTTCAGGCCGGGGGATGGGAGGTTGTCAACGCGCTGACCTTGGCGTTGACCCGGTGGAAGGCGGGATGTTTCCGGGCGCTGGCGAGGTCGGGGTCTCGTTGCAGGGAACGGAAATCGCGAAATCCAAGGTCCAGAGCATGCTCCAGTTCACGGCAGGCCCGCTCGGGTTCCCCGATCAGGGCCAGGCTGCAGGCAAGGTTGAAGCGGATCACGGGATCACCCGGACGAAGGGTTCTCAGGCGTTCGTCGATCGCGAGGCCGTCCGCCGAACGGCCTCGGAGCCCGTAGGCGTCCCCGAGGGCTTCCAAGGCCTCCACATAGCCGGGATCGCGATCCACCAGCCGCTCGAGGAACTGGATCTCGATGTCGAGATCCTGAGCCTCGCGGCGGCTAAGACGGCGTTTCACCGGTGGCTCCATGCAACTCGGATTGTCTGATCCGAACCCGTCCCGTCAAGGCATGGGCGGGACAAACGCATGCGGCCGGGCCCCGACCGACAGAGGAGGGACAGGTGACAGGCAAAACGGTTTGCAGTCGGTCCCCGTCGCCGGATACTGGCGCAGCCGTCCGTCCGCCCCCTTGCATGAACGAGTGGAACATCCAGTCCCGCAGCTCCGCCTGCGCCCTTACCAGCCGGGAATTCCAGGATCACGAGCCCTGCCACACCGTGCTCCTGAACGCCCCTGCCGGAGGGTTTGAACGGCTGGACGTCAGCGAGGACGCCTGGAACGCGCAGGGCCAGGAGATCCTTTCGAGGCCCAACCTGATCTCGCATTGGCGGGGGGAATACCAGGCCCCGCCCCCGGCCCCCCCGGAGCCCATCCGGCGGGATGATGCCGAGTCCCTCCTGCAGCGGCTGATCGGCCTGAGGGATCCCCAGTACTCCGCGGCATGCTACATCCTGTCGGTTATGCTCGAGAGGAAGCGGCTCCTGAAGGTGAAGGCCCAGCTGCGTGAGAAGGGCCAGAGGCTCTTCGTCTACGAGAACCCCCGGACCGGAGACGTGTTCACCATCGTCGACCCCGATCTCCAGCTGAACCAGCTCGACGAGGTCCAGCGTCAGGTTGCGGATCTCCTCGCCAAGGGGCCTCCCGGGGATCCCTCCGCTGCCACCGGTCCGGAGCCCTACTACGCCCCCGGGATCGTGCCCACCCTTCCGGGCGAGAACTGATCGTGCCGTCCTCCCAGCCCAACCTTGGCCCCCTGGAGCAGGCACTGGGTCACCCGTTCCGGGACCCGAACCTTCTGGTTCTGGCCCTGACGCACCCGTCTCTGGCCAACGAAACGGGAAGCGGGGCACTCCAGCAGCACAACCAGCGGCTCGAGTTCCTGGGTGACGCCGTGCTTCAGGTGGTGATCACCCTGGAGCTGTACCGCAGTTTTCCCAGCTCCGGGGAGGGTCCCCTGACCCAGGCGAGGGCCCAGATGGTCAACCGTTCCTCGCTGGCGGAGAAGGGGCGGCAACTGAGGCTTGGAGATCACCTGATCGTCAGCCGGGGTGAGGAGACGACGGGTGGACGGACCCGGTCGTCGACCCTTGCCGACGGGTTCGAGGCGGTCATGGGGGCCGTGTTCCTGGACGGTGGATTCGAGCAGGCCGCCGGGGTGATCCGTAGACTGTTTCGGGACGACTTCGGCGAGCTCGACGAACTGCCGAACCTCGTCAACCCCAAGGGGGAGCTCCAGGAACTGCTCCAGGCCAAGTCCCCCATACCGCCCCGCTACGAGCAGATCGCGGTCTCCGGCCCCGACCATTCCCGCCAGTTCGAATGCGCGGCCTACCATGGAGACGTCGAACTGGGCCGGGGACTGGGTCGCAGCAAGAAGTTGGCGGAAAGCGCCGCCGCGCACGCGGCGCTCGAACGATTGCGCCGGGCGGCCGCATCGGGTGGCCGGACTGCAGAGTCGGCAGTTCAACCGTGAGCCGGAAGTCACCCAGGATCGCGGAGCGGATCGCCGGGTTTTCCGGGCGGGAATGGGATCCGCATTACCTGGGCTATTTCGACTGCTTCAACCGGCAGGAGTTCTACGAGGCCCATGATGTCCTGGAGGAACTCTGGCTCGCCGGCGGGAAGACGGCGGCGAACTACTCGTTCCACAAGGGGCTGATCCAGCTGGCCGGTGCCTTTGTCCATCTCCAGAAGGATCGGCCGGGGCCTGCCGTGGCCCTATTCAACCTGGCCGACGCCAATCTCCGCAAATACCCCGAGAGCCATCACGGAATCGACCTCAAAGAGGTCCTGGGCCTCATCGAGGATTGGCGGAACCGCGTGGGCCGGGAACCGGGAGCGCCGAATCCGCTACGTTCGGGATCGCGTCCCCGACTTGCCTTGCCTGCCGTGGAGTCCCGCTGAATGGAAGTTCTTCGAGAGATGGGTCGTCGGGGACCATGGTGCTGTGACAGGACCGCAAAAACTGCTCCAAGGGATGTGAGGGTTTTAGGCTCTGGTTGATGGTGGTTGGTTCGCTGCGGAAAGTCCATCCCCGGTGGAGGGAGGGCGGAGCCCGACCGGAGCCGGGGATGGACTTTGAGTCTTGGCGAAGGCCGCCGGGCTGAGATGGCCCAATCGGCTGTGCGGCCTGTGTCGGTTGTACTCCTGACGATAATCCCCAAGGACCACCCGGGCTTCGGTCAGCGTATGGAGCTGCTCCCGGTTCAGGCATTCGTCCCGGAAGCGTCCGTGGAAGCTCTCCACGAAGCCATTCTGCCATGGACTGCCTGGTTCGATATACAGGGTCCGG
>VHCG01000065.1 GCA_016871805.1 Verrucomicrobiota bacterium | reverse complement strand
TGCTGGACTCTGATGGCGATGGGATCTCGAATGCTGAGGATCCGTCTCCGTTTGATGTTGTGGCCGTCGGATCCACCAAACTCGTTGGTACTCCGGCACGTGAGATCGAAGTCCAGTGGGATGCAATTCCTGGTCAGTCCTATGAGATCCAATCCACCAAGGATCTTGCCCACGGCAAATGGGTCTCTGTCAGGACTCTCACCAGTTCTTCAGCTGCAACTGAACGGATGTCAGTCCGCGAATCGATTGATCCCGGTGATGGGTTCAAGGCCTATAGGGTGATCCTGAAATTCTAACTCAACGGCCGCCGAAAGGCGGCTGTTTACTTTCCGGATGGTCAAGATAGGCATCACGGGAGGAATTGGGATGGGGAAGTCGACCGCAGGGTCCTCGTTGTCTGCTCGCGGTATTCCGGTTGTCGACACAGACGGATTGGCGAGGGAGGAAAGCCGGGTGGGTTCCGAGGGGTTCCTCGAAATCGTCGAAGCGTTTGGTCCTGAAATCCTCTCGTTTGATGGAGCCATCGACCGCAAGCGACTCGCTGACCGCGTCTTCTCCGATGTAGCGGATCGGCAGCGGCTGGAATCGATCCTTCATCCCCGGATTGCCAGACGGTGGCGAGACGAGATCAGACGTTACGAGAGGGAAGGTGAATCAAAGGTGGTTGTCCTGATTCCGCTTCTGTTCGAACGTCAGTATGAGTCGGAATTCACCTGCGTCCTGACCATCGCCTGTACCCCTGCAACACAGCGTCGCCGCCTGTTGGATCGCGGTTGGTCTCAAACCCAGATCGACGCACGCAACGCAGCCCAGTTGCCCGTCTCTGTGAAAATGGAACGTGCCCGATTTGTGGTATGGACCGAAGGAGGCCTGTCAAGCCACGAGGCCCAATTGGACCGGATCCTCCAATGCCTTCCGGCGACCTGAGCGTGGCTATTTGCTGCCCGGCTTGGATGCCGGGATGGCCGCCAGATCTGCGGGCAAGGCGTCGGGGGCAAATGCCTCCACTTGAAGCCGTATGAGGCTGAATGTGGGCACCTTCAAGTCCACTGTTCCATCGGATCGGTCCACGACCATCGCCACACCGGAAACCGTACCGCCCTGGCTGCGGACGATATCGATCGTCTCCTGGACACGCCCTCCCTTGGTCACGACATCCTCGACCACGAGGCAAGGCTCCCCCGCTGCAATCTTGAACCCCCGACGCAGCACCAGTCGACCTTCCTCCTTTTCAGCGAATATGAACCGGGTCTTGAGCTGTCGGGCTACCTCCTGACCGATCACAAGCCCCCCCATTGCCGGAGCGATCACCGTCTGTGCCCCCAAATGGCGCACCTTGGCAGCCAGGCCGGCACCGAACTGTTCCACCAACGGCATTTGCTGGAGTGCGAGAGCGCACTGGAAGAACTGGCGACTGTGCAGACCGCTTCGAAGGATGAAGTGGCCATCCAGAAGGGCTCCAGTGGAACGGAACAGGGCGAGTGCCTCGTCGGTTGTCATGGCGGAGAGGCTGTGGGGTGCGCCGGGCTGGGACAAGACCGTTCCGTCACACCTTGTCGACGGAGGGGCAAAGGTCACGAATTGGGCAGACCGTGCACTCGGGATTCCGAGCGCGACAGCACCGTCGCCCGTGCCAGATCAGCCAGTGACTGAACAGGGTCCAGCTCGCACGCGGTACGAGTTCCATGAGGTCGGATTCGATTCCGATCGGATCCTTCGCATGGCTTAGTCGCAGCCTCTGGGCCAGCCGGCCCACGTGAGTGTCGACAACAACCCCCACGTTGATCCCAAACGCATTCCCGAGAACCACATTGGCGGTTTTGCGCCCGACTCCAGGCAGTGCCGTCAGGGCCTCAATTGTCGATGGGACCTCTCCACCGTGATCGATGAGGATTTTTCGGCAGGCCGCCTGGATGTTCTTCGCCTTGTTCTTGTAGAGCCCAATACGGCGGATGGCCTCGGCAAATCTCTGCGGGTCAGCGTCCGCATAGTCGGCTGGGGTGCGGAACGTCTTGAAGAGGTCCTCGGTCACCTTGTTGACCTGCTTGTCGGTACACTGCGCCGAGAGGATCGTGGCCACCAAGAGTTCCAGAGGATTCGAGAAGATGAGCTCGCAGTGGGCATCTGGATAGGTCGACTCCAGCAGACGGGTAATGCGTCCACAACGACTGGAACGGTCGGATTTGGATTCCTTGGGCACCCCCTTCGATAGCGGCGCCTATGCAGGAGATCAACGATAGTAAAATCCAGTCTTGGCGGGTGCCATGCGTCCGCTGGTGGCGACGTGGAATGACAGCTTTCATGCTCTATGCCCCTGCTTCGCTTCTCCGATTGCCCTTGCGGGTGCTGTTGGAGGACGATTGGGCATGGGTGAGGTTCATCGGGTTCCCGGCAAGCATCGGGCGTGGGGTTGGCTTCTGGTGGCCTCGATAGCGACCCTGATCGTGATTGGGCACCGGATGTGGAGTCTTCCGCTCCTGAGTCCAGACGAGGGGCGCAATGCCGAGGTTGCCCGGGAGATGAAGGAGTCGGGAGCTTGGCTGGTTCCGACCTACAACCAGCTGCCATACCTCGACAAGCCTGCCTTCTATTTTCGGACGGTGGCTCTCTCGCTGGCTGTTTTTGGAGACAACCATGTGGGGGCCAGAATACCTTCGGCACTCTTCGCGGTGGCGGTGCTGGTGATGGTCTGGAAGGTGACCCAGCGTTTCCACGGTCCCCGACCTGCGGCGTTGGCGGTGCTGGTGACGGCCACGACGCCGCTTTTCATCAGCCAAGCCCGGATTGTGATCTTCGACATGTCCCTTTGCTTGTTCGTCTCCGGGGCAATCTTCGCTGGTTTTCTTGCGGAGACGGGTCCGCTGGAACACCGGCGTCGAGGATTGATCCTGGCGGCCGGGTGCGCCGGGGTGGCCACACTGATCAAGGGCCCGGTCGGACTCATCCTGCCGCTGCTGGTTCTCGCGATATTTCACGCTGTCTCAAGGCAATGGTCCGCCATCGGCCGACTATTCCATCCTCTGAATGCCTTGGCCTACGTGGTGGTCGTGCTCCCGTGGTTTCTTGGGGTGACTCTGCACCACCCGGATTTTCCGGACTACGGACTGGTCCAGGAATCCTTCAAGCGGTTCACCACAGGCCAATTCCACCGTAAAGGCCCGGCCTACTACTACGCCCTGGTGATGCCAGCGACATTCCTCCCATGGAGCCTCCTCCTCCCGGGAGGCCTTTGGCTGGGCTACACTGTTGCGCGCCAGCACCACCGACTCAGTCCGCTGAATCGGCTCCTGCTTCTGTGGGGTGTGGTAGTCCTTGGATTCTTCTCACTGTCCCAATCCAAGCTACCCGGATACATCCTCAGTGTTTCGGTTCCCTCTGGAATCCTTGCGGGTCAGGTGCTCGACCGCGCACTCGTGAACCCCGGAAGCCGGTCCTGCGCGGCGCTTCGAGGAGCGGCCTGGGCTCTGTTGGGGGTTGTCCTTGTCTTGATGGCCGCCGTCTTAGTGGCAGCGCCCCAATCGGGAATTCTCCCTTCACCTCTGCGGATCAAGAAGTTCGACGCCTCCGAATTTGCGCCATTCGTTCCGCAGCTGCTGATCCTCTTGGTTGCTGTGGGTGGTGTTCTGGTGGCTGGGCTGACCCGCCGATGGGTGATCGGGTACATCGCCGGTTTCGCCCTGTTCCCGGTCCTTCTGATCCTTCTGGGCGGGGGTGTCTTCCACCATGTTTTCGACCAGAAGTCGGCCCAGGCGGTCGCAGCTGGAATGCCCCGGCTGAATCCTGAAACGCAGCTCGTCTTCTACCGATGTTTCCCCAATGGCCTTCCATTCTACCTGCGTCGGACCGGGGTTCTGATCACGGAGGACGGTGATGAACTCACCAGCAACTACGCCCTCTACAAGCTCCGTCGGGACTCCACGTGGCCCCCGCAGGTGGTTCCGGTCACGAACGCAGAAGAGTGGATGGGGCGTCGTCAGGGCGACACCTATGTGATGACCCATGAGGGACACCGTTCCTGGCTCGAGGGTTGGGCTCGTCGGTCGGGGGAACAGGTCGACCTCCTCCCCCACGGGTTTCTGGGTCTCCGGATCCGATGACTCTCGTCGCGTTGATGTGGGTCTAGGTTGAGTTTCGGACGGATTGAAAGCATCAATGTTCTCGAGGTTCATCCCGTTGTCGGGCGTGGCTTTCGCCCTTGTCGGACCGCTTTCCGCGGCGTCATTGGAATCGGAGAGTCTGCCCGCGGTCGCAACCCGGGCCGTGGCCGCGAATCGCGTGTCGGACCGCCCGGAATATTCTCGCCTCTGGCATCAGGCGGCTCGGGACTATGGATGGCCCGGCGGAGAGAGGCTCAGCTGGCTGGATGCGGGGGTGGATGCGCGCCTCCGCTACGAACTGAGGGAGAATGACTACCGGACGCCGACACTGGTCAGCGATGACGCGTTCTTCAGCCGAACCCTCGTCTACGTGGGTATTCAGAATGTGATCGACCCTGTCCGATTGGCCGTGGAGTTCCAGGATAGCCAGAGAGCCGTCTCGGATCGGGCGGTGGTCCCAACCGACATGAACTCCACGGATCTGCTCCAGGCTCATGTCGATCTCCACGTGAGGGATGTGGTCGACGATCAACCCTTCACTGCGATGGTGGGCCGGATGACGTTTGATGCCGTGGACCGTCGGCTCATCGCGCGCAACCGGTTCCGCAATGTGATCAATTCGTTCGATGGAGTCCGCCTGCGGCTGGGAGCCGACAAAGGGCCCTGGGAGTTGGACACCTTCGCCCTGCGACCGGTCACCCGGGATGCGGATGGTTTTGACCGTTCCAGCAACAACTCCCTGCTCTTCGGCGTGACCGGGTATTGGCGTCGTGGGTCACCGGGGATCCAGGTAGAACCCTTTTGGCTGCTCACGGATCGCACCCCGGGCCCGGGTGTGAGCCTGAGCGACAACCAGCACACGTTTGGCGTCCATGCCTTTGGGCAATGGGACCACTCCCGTTGGGACTACGACCTAAGCGTGGCGGGGCAATTGGGAGTGCGCGGCAGCGACTCCGTTGCTGCCTGGGCCGTGCATGGGGAAATTGGGTACACGTGGGACACGGCTTGGAACCCGCGTGTTGGCCTCTGGGTCAACGCAGCCAGCGGAGATCAGGAGCCTGGCGATGGGACCACCCAGAGTTTCGATCCACTCTATGGGGCCACCTTCGCGTTCTACGGGTACACGGGATATTTCATCTGGAACAACCTCATCAACCCGTCCTTGCACTTCAGCGTCCGGCCCACGAGTCGCATCCGCGCTGAACTCATCTACCGGACGATCTGGCTGGAGAGCAGCAGGGCCCGCTGGGTGCGTGGACTCCGGGGTGATCCTAACGGCCAGGATGGGGATTTTGTCGGCCAGGAAATCGATATGCGGTTTTCCTACACGTTATTCCGCTGGCTGGAGGCCGAGGCGGTCTATGCGTTGTTCCTTCCCGGCAGTTTTGTCGCGAATACCGGCCCTGCTCCTGTGAGCAGCTTCACCTATCTCCAGCTCACCCTGAGATTCTGAGCGGATTTGGAAGTAAACCTTGACGGCGGGTTTGGGCACGGTGGACGTTCAAAATACTTACCCCAGTGTCCGGACATCATGGAACTGTCTTACAAAACGCTGGCGAAGATGATCGATCATTCGCTGCTGCATCCGACGCTCACGGATCGGGAACTGGAGGAGGGGTGCCGGTTGGCGGCCCGGTATGGAGTGGCCTCTGTCTGCATCAAGCCCTACGCGGTCCGTAAGGCAGTGGAGTGGTTGAAGGGTAGCGGAGTGCTCGTTGGTGCCGTGGTCGGGTTTCCCCATGGGAGCTCCACAACGGAATCGAAGCGTCACGAGACAGAATTGGCCTGCCGGGATGGGGCGCAGGAAATCGACATGGTCCTCAACATCGGCAAGGCCCTGAGTGGGGACTGGGACTACGTCGAGGAGGAAATCCGCATCCTATGCCTGGAGGCCCATCGGCACGGGGCTAAGGTCAAGGTCATCCTCGAGAACGACTTCCTGTCCCAAGGTGGAGGAGGCCTCGATGGGGATTCCCTTAAGCGGCGTCTCTGCGAGATCGGTGAACGGGCCGGTGCTGATTGGGTGAAGACCTCGACGGGATACGGGTTTGTGAAGCAATCCGATGGGTCCTACGGCTACAAGGGAGCCACGGTCGAGGATCTGGCGCTCATGCGGTCCAGTGTGTCCCCCAAGGTCGAAGTCAAGGCCGCGGGAGGCGTGCGCGACCTCGACGGGTTGATCCGGGTCCATCAGCTGGGGGCGTCCCGGTGTGGGGCGACGGCCACCGCGGCCATGCTGGATGAATTCCGGCGGCGGGAGGCCTCCGGGACTCTTCCGAAGGAATCCAAGACGGGAACCCTCGGACAGGGAGGGTATTGAAGGGGTAGCGGCGGGTGCCGGGATGACACACGGAAATACACCGCCGGCACCCGCCGCAGGTCGGTGTTCACCCGGACCCTGACCTCTGGAAGGATTCCAGATCTGAGCCTCCCTGCAACGCGGGATCCCGTGACGTTTTTGAAGCGGTCGTCGGTAGGTGCCGATGCATTCCAACCAAAAAGAGGGCCGTTTTGGCCACAGCTCGGAGAGCGGTGGATGAAGTCGAGATCCAGGCTCCCGGGCATGAAGAGCGATGGATTCAGTTGGAGAACGACGATCGGGCTCGTCCTCGGGGTGGCACTTCTGGGAGTGATGTTGGGATCCAGGGGCCAGGCTGGACCCGACCCGGGCACGGACGCTGTGATGCGCGCCAAGGTGGCCGCGTCACAGAAGGTTCTGGCAGGGATCGCCCTCGCGGATTTCGGGGCGATCCACACCCAAGCGGCGACGTTGACGACCCGGAGTGCCCAACGGGGCTGGGCGGCTCTCCAGACCCCGGACTACGAGTTGTTCACAACCCGGTTCCGGATCGCCTCGGAATCCCCGGGTGAGGCGGCCTTGGCGAAGGACACCGAGGCTGTTCTCCGGTCCTATTAGGAGCTGACCCGGAGCTGTGTCGGATGCCACACCTATCTCCGCGACCGTCGTCCGAAGGAGGCTCCCGGCAAGGATCGGCGACGGACGGGTGGGGTGACCTACACTACTCCGTCGGCCCGACGAGCTTGAGAGCCCCGATGCCACCGGGATTCCAAGGGGTGTGCACAATGTAGACCTCCCGGGATTTGCCCCTGCCGGTGAAGTACCAGCAGGCGCCGTGGATGCTCTGGGCGCCGGTAATGCCTAGATCATCCTTCGGGCGGAGCGTGGCGACGATCGCCTTCTTCTTCAGGTTCACGATGAAGATCGGGCCGGCCTTGGTTTTGTCGTGATCATGCAGACAGGGAGCCACGACGTAGTCCCCCCAGATGTCGACGTCGCACACGGTGCTCCCAGAGGGCAGGCCATCGATGGCCTGGAAGATCTTCTTCTTGAGGTCCCACGTGATGATGCGTCCCTCCGCGCGCGCGGAGATGAGGAGGGTTCCGTGAGCCCGGTCGTAGGTGATTCCATGCGGGGTTTCGGACATCGACTTACCGCCGTAGATGTCCTTGCCATAGGCGAGCGGGGCAAGTGTCGCCGGCATGAAGTACGCCTTGCCGTAGCCATCGGTGACCCAGAGCTCGTTCCTGTTCAGGAATATGGCGTCGGTCGGCGCGAAACCCTTCCGGTCGGCGTACTGGGGGAAGGGCGGGATGCCGAGGCTGTCGACCTTCTGAAACGCGCCGTCGGTCACATGGACCTGCCCCTCCTCGTTGTCGGCCGCCACAACCAATGGTGTCTTGCCGGAGCGTTGGAGAAGGTCGGCTCCGTGGATGTTTCCTTTGGCAAGGGCGGGATGGCCTTGAACGACCCATGATTTGGTCAGGCCGTTGCTGAAGGCGACGAAGCCAACGCCCCGAAGGCCCCAGTACACAGTGTCCTTCGCGGGGTCGAACATCACCGTGCCATGAGCACCGGCGACGTGGGGAGCGGCTGCGGCCGGGATGGGGACGAGTCCGGGGGCATCCGCGAAGGTCCAGAAGCCTTGTCCGGTCACCTTGGTGCCGGGTTTTAGGGACCCAGGCTTCGGCCTATTCACCGGGCCGGTGCGCTCGATGTGGTAGGGAAGGGCGACCGGCTTGACCTCCGCGGGCTGTGCATGGCCGCCCTTGGAGTCGGGCGGTTGGATATCATGGGCCCGGAGGGTGGCTGGGGCGCAGGCGAGGAGGCATGCCGCGGACAGGGCGAGGCGAAGGGAATGGAAGTTCATGGGAACGTGATGCAGAAATCTTTTCAGGCGGAACGTGGGATGAGAAGGGCATATCACAGGCAGGCTCCCAGTTGCCCCGCCGGGCCCGAGCCGGCTAGGGTCGTCCTTCGCGCCATGATCGAGATCCCCAAGGCCTATGAGCCGCAGTCTGTTGAGGCAAAGTGGTACCAGTTCTGGTTGGACCAGGGCTGTTTTACAGCCGATCCAGGGCGTGTCTCTGAAAGGCGTCCCGCCTACTCGATCGTCATTCCGCCTCCGAACGTCACAGGGGTGCTGACTCTGGGCCATGTGCTCAACAACACGATCCAGGACATCCTGGCCCGCAAGGCGCGCATGGACGGCAAGGAAGTCCTCTGGCTTCCGGGGACGGACCACGCCGGCATTGCCACCCAGAACGTCGTGGAGAAGACCCTCAAGAAGGCCGGGGAAATCCGCCACCGGGACGATCTTGGGCGCGATGATCTTGTGGAGCGGATCTGGCAGTGGAAGGAGAAATACGGCGGCATCATCCTCCAGCAACTCCGGGCCCTGGGAGCCTCGTGCGACTGGAGCCGCACTCGGTTCACGATGGATCCGGAATACTCCCGGTGTGTCCAGAATGTGTTCGTCGACCTACACCGGAAAGGCCTGATCTACCGTGGCAAGCGGATGGTCAACTGGTGTCCAGCCTCGCTGACCGCCCTCTCGGACGAGGAGGTGATCATGAAGGAGCAGAAGGGCTCCATGTACCACTTCCGGGTCGAGGTCGCCGAGAAGCCTGGGACTTTCCTGACGATTGCAACCACCCGCCCCGAGACCATCCCTGCCGACACGGCTGTCGCGGTGAACCCCAAGGATCCCCGCTATCAGCATCTGATCGGCTGCCATGTCTATCGGGCCTTGCCGGTCGAAACCCCCAAGGAGCAGCGCCGGATCCCGATCATTGCCGACGAACATGTCGACTTCGAGTTCGGCACCGGAGTCCTGAAGGTCACCCCGGCCCACGACAAGGCCGATTATGAAATCGGCCTACGACATGGATTGCCCGTCATTGACCTCCTCACGCCGGACGGCAGGCTGACGGCGGAGGCCGGTCCAGAGCTCTCGGGTCTGGACCGTTTCGTGGGGCGCAAGAAGGCGGCGGAGATCCTCGAGGCTGCCGGGGCCCTCGCGGCGGTGGAGCCCTATTCCAACAATGTCGGCTTCAGCGAGCGGGCGGATGTCCCGATCGAACCCCGCCTGAGCGAACAGTGGTTCCTGAAGTACCCCAGCGTCCAGGAGGCCAAGGCCTGCGTGGCGGAAGGGAACCTCCGGTTCTTTCCGGACCGCTGGGCCAAGGTCTATGACCACTGGCTCAACGGGATCCAGGACTGGTGCATCAGCCGTCAGCTCTGGTGGGGCCACCGCATCCCGGTCTGGTATCGGAAGGGCGGCACCGAGATCCATGTGGATCTGGAACCGCCGGCTGATGTCGCCAACTGGGAACAGGATCCCGATGTGTTGGACACGTGGTTCAGCTCGTGGCTCTGGCCTTTTGCCACCATGGGGTGGACGGGGGATCGATCGGTGGATGCCCAAAATCCTGCCCTCCGGGCGTTCTATCCGACGACCGACCTGGTGACGGGCCCGGACATCATCTTCTTCTGGGTGGCCCGCATGATCATGGCGGGATACGAGTACTGCGGGGACATGCCATTCCGGAACGTCTATTTCACGGGCATCATCCGGGACAAACAGGGGCGCAAGATGTCGAAGTCCCTCGGCAACTCTCCCGACCCGCTGGACCTCATCGCCAAATATGGTGCCGACGCCCTCAGGTTCGGGGTGATGCGGGCGGCGCCGCTGGGACAGGATGTGCTGTTCGACGAACAGTCGGTCGAGCTGGGCCGCAACTTCTGCAACAAGCTTTGGAACGCCTGTCGGTTCCGTCAGATGCAGGGCGGAGCCATGGAGGGGGAGATCCATCCGGACCTGCTGACCAGCGATGACCGGTGGATCCTGATCCGGCTGGACCAGGCGGTTCGGGAGGTCACCCAGGCATTCGCCGACTACAAGTTCAGCGATGCCACGGCCACGCTCTACCGGTTTTTCTGGAGCGAGTATTGCGACTGGTATGTGGAGGCCTCCAAGGCGGCCTTGGTCCGACCGGAGGGTGTCGTCCGAACCCCCCAGCAGGAGGCCTTGGCGGCCAACAAGCTGGCCGTCATGGATCTAGTCCTCGGATCGCTGCTCCGGCTGTTCCATCCGTTCCTGCCCTTCATCAGCGAGGAACTCTGGCATGGTATGGGATTCCATCAGGACCTTCCGGAGGATCGGGGTGGCAAGACCCTGCTGTCGGCCTCCTGGCCCAAGCCGTTCACGACGGAGGAGCGGGACTACTTCGGTCTGGATGACACCGCCGACCGGGTGGCGCAGGCCAAGTACGATCTCATCACGTTGGGTCGCGGGTTGCGTCGGGACTGCAAGATCGATCCCGCCAAACGGGTGAAGTTCGTACTGCGCCCTTCCGGGGAACTCCCGGCGGCCGAGGCGGAGGTGATCCGCCTGCTGCTCAACGCCGAGACGCTCGAGGTGACACCGGGTTTTGCACCGCCCAAGGGAACCCCGATGGCCGCGAATCCCCTTGGCGAACTGTTTCTGCCTCTGGAGGGGTTGGTCGATGTGGCAGCCGAGAGGGCCCGCCTGGGCAAGGAACTCGAGAAAGTCCGTGCGGAGATCGCCAAGGTGGAGGCCAAGCTGTCGAATCCCGCGTTCACCGAGAAGGTCCCGGCTAAGGTCCTCGAGGAGCACCGGCAGCGACTCCTGGACTGGCAGGCGAAGGAGCGGCAGGTCCTTTCCAGCCTCGAGAACCTGTCCTCCTGAGATGTCGGTGATGGGGGATGGGGACTCTGCTTGCGAATGGGTCCTGCCGCGCTGAGACTGCCTGAAGCGTCATGAAACCGGTCCAACTCTCACGCCGTGCCGCGCTCAAGGGGCTGGGTGTCTCAATGGCCCTGCCCTGGCTGGAAGCCATGGGGACCCTTCCGGAAAAATCCCTGGCAGGACCCGGGACCGGAAGGCCCGTCCGCTTCGCCGCCCTGTACATGGCAAATGGTGCCCTCATGGACTCCTGGACGCCGAAGGGGTTGGGGAAGGACTTTGAGCTGTCTCCCACCCTGTCCCCATTGGGGGGATACAAGGATGACATCCTGGTCCTGAGCAACCTCTGGAACCAAGCCGCCAAGTTCGGGGACGGGCATTACGTCAAGACCGGGGCCTGGCTGACGGGCACTGCCATCACCCGGACCACCGGGAGCAATCTATGCGCCGGCAATCTCTCGATCGATCAGGCGATGGCCCGCAAGGTGGGCAACCTCACACCGTTGCCATCCCTGGAACTGGGCATCGAACCTCCCTCGACCGGGGTGGATGTGAATGTCGGATTCACCCGGTTATACGGAGCCCACATCGCCTACAGCACGCCGACCACTCCGGTGGCGAAGGAGATCAATCCGAGGCTCGCCTTCGATCGGGTGTTCCGTTCTGGCGCAGCGGGCCGCACCGCACGTTTCGGGGATGATCAGAGCGTCCTGGATCTTGTGGCCGAGGAGGCGAGGCGACTGAGGAAACGGGTGGGCGAGGCGGACCGCAAGAAGCTCAACGAGTATTTCGAGAGCGTCCGTGCGGTCGAGCGGCGCATCGAATTCGACCGTCGACGCAAGCGGGAGGAGAACCTGGAGGACCCGTTGGTCCGGGCTGAGATCGACCGGTTGGGCAATGCGGTCGATCTCTATCACGACCCGGCCCGGGTCAGTGAGCGGCGGGACAACCACGCCGAACAGGTCCGGCTGATGCTGGACATCCTGGCGCTGGCGTTCTGGACCGATTCCACGCGGGTCGGGACGTTCATGTTCGGCAACTCGGTAAGCAGTCGGAACTTCTCGTTTCTCGAGGCCGGACTCGGATCCCATCACGAGAACAGCCATCACGAGAACAAGGCCGACAAGAAGGCGCGCTACCAGAGGATCAACCAATGGCACGTCGAGCAGACGGCCTACTTCCTCGGCAGGCTGAAGTCCTACACCGAAGGTGACGGGAACGTCCTCGACAACTCGATGGTCCTGTTCGGGGCCGGCATGAGCGATGGAAATGCCCACAGCCCCCACAATCTCCCATTGGTTCTAGCGGGAGGGGGGGGTGGAACTCTCCGTCCCGGGCGTCACCTGTCGTTCGAGAAGGATCACCCGATGGCGAACCTGCATCTCGCCCTGCTGAACCGGATGGGTGTGCCGACACGTTCCTGGGCTGACAGCACGGGGGAGCTCGCCGGTCTGGGCGATCTCGCCTAGGAGGCCTTAGTAACCTCGACCTCCGGGCCAGACCTCGAACCTCACGTCGTGAACTATCCGGTCACCGAAATGACCCAGGCGCTGCTGGGGAGCTACCGTCGCCACGGTGGAATCAACCACCTGGACGGTGTGAACCTTCCGTCGCGGGCGCGCGTCGAGGACATCACCAAGGACCTGCTTCGACTCGTCTTTCCGGGGTTCTTCGACGACCGGATCATCCATTCGTCGGAGCTGCCTGCCGAGACCGCGCTGCTGCTCGATTCGGTTGCGGGGCGCCTGGAGGACGAGCTCGACAAGGCTTTCCAGTCTTTCGGTGCGTCGGGCGAAAAGGCCAAGGATGCCCGGAGGACGGCCCACTCCCTGGTGTCGGAGTTCCTGCGTCAGCTCCCCCAGGTCCGGGAGATGTTGCAGACCGATGTCGAGGCGGCCTTCCAGGGTGACCCTGCGGCCCGGAATCGTGAGGAGGTCATCCTGGCCTATCCCTTCATCGAGGCGATCACGGTCCATCGCCTTGCGCATGAGCTCCACGGACGGAATGCCCCCCTGTTGCCTCGCATCATGAGCGAGTGGGCCCACAGCCGGACCGGCATGGATATCCATCCCGGGGCGCGGATCCGTTCCCATTTCTTTGTCGATCACTGCACGGGCACGGTCATCGGAGAGACCGCCGAGATCGGCAATCATGTGAAGCTCTACCAAGGTGTGGGCCTGGTGGCCCGCTCGCTTGCTGCAGGACAGGCCCTCCGCGGACAGAAGCGGCATCCGACTCTCGAGGACCGGGTGACCATCTATGCCAACGCCACCATTGTCGGTGGCGATACCGTCATTGGGGCTGGTTCCACCGTCGGGGCCAACGTGTTCCTCATGCACAGCATCCCCCCCGAGAGCCTTGTCCTGATGGAGGACATCAAGGTTCGGGTGATGCCGAAGCGGGAACGGATCGTTGCTGTCGACTACCAGATCTGACCGAGGCCCCGGTCCGGAATCCACCCTGGACCCCCGCGAAGCGATCCACCGCTTTCCGGCTTCAATCCCTCCGGGGCCGCCGTCATCGTTGGCCCGTGATTCCGCGCTATTCACGGCCCGAAATGCGGGCGATCTGGACCGACGAGAACAAGCTGAGGATCTGGCTGCAGATCGAGCTTCTGGCGAGCGAGGCCTTGGTGGATGAGGGCGTCGTCCCTGCTGCAGACCACTCGAAGCTCGAGGCAGGGGCGAAGCTCTGGTTCGACGACCTCAAGGGTTTGGTGGAGCGACAGAAGGAACTCGAGAAGACGCTGAACCATGACGTCATCGGCTTCACGACTGCGGTCACGGAGAAGATCAACGATCCCGCCTCCCGATGGCTCCATTTCGGTCTCACCTCCAGCGATATCGTCGACACGGCCTTCGGCGTGCAGCTCACCCAGAGTGCCGACCTGCTGATCCGCGATGTTGAGGTGGTTCGCGAGGCGATCGCAGTCCGGGCCAAGGAACATCAGTTCACACCCTGCATCGGCAGGAGCCACGGCATCCATGCGGAGCCGACGACCTTCGGCCTGAAGCTGGCGCTTCTGTATGATGAATTGGGCCGGGCTCTCCAGCGGTTGCGTCAGGCTCGGGCCTCGGTGGCCGTGGGCAAGCTGAGCGGGGCCGTGGGCACCAGTGCCCACCTGTCGAGCGCCGTGGAGTCCCGGGTCTGCGAGCGGCTTGGGTTGAAGCCGACACCCTTGGCGACCCAGGTCATCCAACGGGACATCCATGCCGAATTCATGAACGTCCTCGCACTCACCGGGGCGAGTCTTGAGCGGTGGGCGGTCGAGTTCCGACACCTTCAGCGAACCGAGGTCCTGGAGGCCGAGGAACCCTTCACCAAGGGCCAGAAGGGCAGCAGCGCCATGCCGCACAAGCGGAATCCCATCACGTGGGAGCGGTTGACCGGTCTCGCCCGGGTGCTGCGGGGCAATGCGGTTGCGGCCCTTGAGAACGTGGCGCTGTGGCATGAGCGGGACATCAGCCATTCGAGCGTCGAGCGCATCATCTTCCCGGACTCCTGCACGCTCCTCGACTACATGCTGGGCCTGCTGCTTCGTCTGATGAACGGGCTCCTCGTGTATCCGGAGAACATGAAGAAGAACCTGGGTCTCAGCCTCGGCATGTGGAATTCCCAGACCGTATTGCTGGCCCTGATCCGGAAGGGGCTGACCCGTGAGCAGGCCTACGAGCTGGTCCAGCGCAATGCGATGAAGACCTGGGAGGTGAAGCATGCCGGTCGCGATGATGCGGACTTCCTCCGACAGCTGCTTTCCGACGCTGAGGTGGCCCGCCATTTCCAGTCTGGTGAGCTCGAGCGCCTCTGCTCACCCGACTTCCACTTCCGAGAGGTCCGCAATCGCTTTGCCGCGGTGGGGCTCGGCTAGGTTTGCCACGTGGAGAGGCGACACTTCGCCCAGTTCGGAGTGAAGGTCGCCGTGGACGAACCCTCTGTTTTTCATCAGCTTCTGGGACGGATCCCCCAGTGAGTATTGCGTTGGGCTCCTGTCCAAACCGGATGAAACCAACACCGTCCAACGACTGGCCCATCCGCAACGTGATGGGGCATCTCCTCCGATGTGTGGTCGTCGGTGCATTGGGGTCGAGCGCGATCCTGTCCCAGGCGGTCGACCTTCCGCCTGCGGTCGATCGGTCGGTGGATTTCGAGCGCGACATCCGACCGATCTTCCAGGCCCGGTGTCTGGAGTGTCACGGAGCCGACAAGCAGCGTGGCGGACTTCGACTGGAGGCGCGCACCTTTCTCCTCAAGGGCGGCGAGAACCACGGGCCTGCCGTGGTGCCGGGAAAGGGAGCCGACAGTGTCCTGCTCCGGGCCGTTGCCGGTCAGATTCCCGACCTCCAGATGCCGCCCAAAGGGGAGCGGCTCACGCCTTCAGAGATGGCCCTGGTCCGGGCATGGATCGATCAGGGAGCCCTCTGGCCGGGGGAGGAGGTCCACCAACACTGGGCTCTCAGACCCGTGATCCAACCTGCGGTACCAGGGGCCCCGGTCGACGTCCCCGAACCCTCCACACCGGTCGATGCCTTTCTTCTCAGGTCCCTTGGCGAGTCCCGGTTGGCGATGAATCCACCGGCAGAACGCAGGGTTCTGATCCGGCGGATGTATCAGGTGGTTCTGGGACTGCCACCCAGCGACAGCGAGGTGGAGGCCTTCGTCCGGGATCCGCGTCCCCGCGCGGTGGAATTGTTGGTGGATCGGATCCTGTCGAATCCGCGGTATGGCGAACGGTGGGGCCGTCATTGGCTCGATGTGGTTCGCTACGCCGATTCCAACGGCTTTGAGACAAATCGGGAGCGGAAGACCGCCTATCCCTACCGGGACTACGTCATCCGTTGTTTCAACGAGGATGTCCCGTACGACCGGTTTGTCCGGGAACAGATCGCTGGTGACGCACTGGGTGCGGATCTGGGCACGGGCTTCCTCGTCGCCGGGGCCTTCGACCTGGTGAAGAGCCCCGACATCAACCTGACGCTCATGCAGCGTCAGGACGAGCTGGCCGACATCATCAACACCACGGGAACGGCCTTCCTCGGTCTGACCCTTGGATGCGCCCGGTGTCATGACCACAAGTTCGACCCCGTCTCGCAGAAGGACTACTACGCCCTTCAGGCGGTGTTCGCTGGGGTTGGGTTTGGAGATCGTACCCTCCCGGTTTCCCTGACGCCGGAACAGGAGATGGAGTTGGTCCGAGTCCGGAGCGAAGTGGCCTCGGCCCGGAAGGAGGTCGATGCTCTGCGGGCCCGTCAGGAGGGGGCTGTATCCACGAAGTCGGCCCGACCTTCGGTCAGTGCCGAGCTCAACGTGGAGGAATTCCCGGTCCAGGAGGTGATGGCGGTCCGGTTCCAGATCCTGGCTTCGTCCTCGGGCAGCGAGCCCGGCATCGACGAGCTCGAGATCTTCGATACGCGGGGGACCAATGTCGGATTGGCTGCCCCCGGTGTGCGTGTGAGCGCCTCGGGGACCCTGCCCGGGTATGCCATCCACAAGCTCGAACACCTGAACGACGGGCATCCGGGCAACCAGCACAGCTGGATTTCCGATACGCCGGGCAGGGGATGGGTGAAGCTTGAGTTCCCCACCCCTCGGAAGATCCAGCGGATCGTGTGGAGCCGGGACCGGGGCGGGCAGTTCAAGGATCGCATCGCCACGGACTACGTGATCGAGGGATCCCGGGACGGCGCTGTGTGGAAGCCACTGGCCTCATCGGCCGACCGGAAGCCCCTGGTCAGTGAGGATCCCAACGCCTTCATCACTCGGCTTTCTCCGGAGGATCAGATCCGCGCCCGTGGCCTGCTCGAGGTCGTGCAGGGGGGACAGGATCGGATCCGGCAGCTGACCTCCGGTCCATCGGTATGGCTGGGGACCTTCAGCCAGCCCACGAACGTCCATCGCCTCTATCGCGGGGAGCCGCTCCAGCCCCGGGAGGTTGTGGGTCCGGATGCCGTCGCCGTCCTGGGCAGCCTCGGGTTGCAGGCGGATGCTCCTGAGCGGGAGCGACGACTCCGCCTGGCGGAGTGGCTGACGCGTCCTGGCAACCCACTGGTCGCCCGGGTCCTGGTCAATCGCGTGTGGCACTACCTGTTCGGAACCGGGTTGGTGGATACCCCGAGCGACTTTGGCGCGAATGGGGAACGACCCACCCACCCGGAGCTCCTCGACTGGTTGGCGGATGACTTCGTCCGCAACGGCTGGTCGATCAAGCGGCTCCAGCGGCAGATCCTTTTGAGCCGGGCGTTCCAGCAGTCGTCGTCGCCGCGTGACGACGGGTTGCGGGCGGATGCCGGAGCCCGGCTCCTGTGGCGGTTCCCGCCGAGGCGACTCGAGGCCGAGGCGATCCGGGACAGCATCCT
>VHCG01000064.1 GCA_016871805.1 Verrucomicrobiota bacterium | reverse complement strand
ACCCCGCAAACACCCGCATCGACTCCCCACCCGACAAATACCGGCCCCCGCTGATCATCTCCTGGCTCTGCTCCACGGGACCCCCCTTGAGCTTCAGCCGCGCCCCAATCCCTCGGCTGTTCCCGCCCTCCCCCACCAGTCGCACCCCAATCCGACCGCCGCTCCCCGCGTTGCGCAACAGCACCGCCTCCCCGTTCAACTGGTTCAGCACCACGTCCAGGTCCCCATCCCCGTCCAGATCCCCCTCCGCCATCCCGTTCGACACCCCCATCACGTCAAACCCCCACTCCCGGCCCACCTCCGAGAAACGGGTGCCCCTCTGATTCCGGAAGGCGAGGTTGGCCAACGGCAGCGGGGCGAAAAGGTGGAGCGACTTGAGGCGGGAGGCGGGATCGGGGGCCGGCGGAAGACGATCCATGGCCGCGAGGGAGTCCGAATTGGCGAGATCCCGCGAATGGCCATTGGCGATGAGCAGATCCTCGAAACCGTCGAGGTCGACATCCAGGAACAGCCCGCCCCAGGTCCATTCCGAGGCCGGTACGCCATACATCTGGGCAACCTCGGCGTAGGTCCCGTCCCCACGGGACAGCAGCAGGGTGTTGCGCATGGTCTGGGTATAGCGTTCGCCGGAACCCGGGCCCCAACCCCAACCCCAGGCGGGCATCGGTGAAACCTCGCGGAGGCTGTGCTGGGTGTGACGTCGGACGCGGTCGCGGCTCAGCATCTCGCAGACGAAGAGATCGTCCCAGCCGTCGCGGTTGATGTCGGCCCCATCGACTGCCATGGAGGCCCAGCTCATCTGTCGGGAGGCCCAGGCGGGAGCGAGCCGGAAGACACCCTTGCCCTGGTTGATCCAGATCCGATCGGGGGTGAAGTAGTCGTTGCAGACGTACAGGTCCGGGGCTCCGTCCTGGTTGAGATCCCGGAACTGGGCTGAGAGGCCCCAGTCCCGGAGCGGCGCGGAAAGGGGGCGGCCCTGTTCGTCGAGGAAGGCACCGTCCGTCGAGGCGACCGGGGTGAACCGACCTTTTCCATCATTCAGGTAGAGTCGATCGGGTTCCCCGGACTCGAGGAGCGCCACCGCACCACCGCTGGCGTCCACCTGGAACTGTTCCCGGTGCTCCGGGGGCACCTCGAAGCGGCCGGACACCTGGCGCACCTTGACCTTGACCGGGGCATCCTTGGCGGTGGTCGCCCGGTAGTTGGCCACGTAGAGGTCGAGATCCGAATCCCCATCCACATCGGCAAGGGCCAGCGAGTGGCTGCCTCCCTGACGGTCCAAGCCGGCATCGGAAACCTCCGTGAAGACGCCTCCGCCCTGGTTGCGGAACAGCCGAGTGCCCCCACCCAGGGCATTGACCAGCAGGTCGAGATCCCGGTCGCCATCGACATCGGCGAGGACGGCACCGGTCGAGGACTGGCCGGCGCAGCCAACCCCGGACCGGGCGGTGATGTCCTCGAACCGCCACTCCCCGAGGTTCCGGTAGAGTCGGTTGTCCCCGCTCAGGCTGCAGAGGTAGACGTCACAGAGCCCATCCCCATCGACATCCCCGAGGGCCACCCCGGAACCGTCCTCCAGCAGTCGGTTCGCGGCGATCTGGGCCGGGGTCAGGCGGTTGACGAAGCGGAGGCCCGTGGTCTGGACCGGCACGACGGCGAAGCCGGCGGGGGGGCCGGTTGGGGTGACGGGACGGCGATGCACCGGGTTTTCCGCGAGGGTCGTCACGGCAACCCATGCGGCCGCGAGCCAAGGGCTCCACGGCCTGAGCCACCGCGTGGACTGGAAATGGTAGGGACTCACCCGCGACAGGGACACTGGGAACCGGTTTGGACGGCCGGAAGAGCCTACCGGGCGCCCCCTTGAATTCAACCGTGGTCCACGGTGGACCTTGGGATATCCCGGATCCGCGGTTCACGCATCGGGTCGCGGACGAAGGCCCGGGGCCCGGACAACAAAAAACCCCTTCCGGGTCTGCCGGAAGGGGCTGAAAGGTCGAGGGAACCTCTTAGAACTTGTAGGCGATGTTCGCCATCAACAGCACCGAGTTGTTGTTGCCGTTGAAGGGACCGGATTTGCCGGTGCCGATCAGATTGCGATCCCAGAGCACCTCGAGGCGGGAGACCACATTGTCCCAGAGCTGGTACTCGAGGGTGCCGGTGAGGCCGAGGAGGCGCTCACGGGAACCGACGGTGTAGCCATCGATCTCACCCACGAGCGGGGTGATCCAGACGCCGTACTGGGAGGAGCTGGCGTTGGCGTACTCGACGCGGGTGTTGAAGCGGAGCTTCTCGGTGACCTGCCAGCTGATGTAGCCGGAAACGGCCTGGGCGTAGGTGTTCTGCACGCCGCCAGCACCGTAGTAGTCGTTGCTGCGATCGCCGAAGTCATACGCGAACCCGAGGGTGACCTCCTTGATGGGGGTCGGGAGCGACAGACCCGCGTAGTAGTTCATGTAGTTCCGCTGGTTGGTGACCAGGGAATCCACGATGCCGCCGTAGAGGGCGGAACCGGCGAGCCAGCCCCAGCTCTCGGGAGCCTTGAAGGTCACGGCACCGGAGTAGGTGAGCAGACCATTGCCCTTGGTGCCCATGTTCAGGTTGGCCGGGGTGTACCAGCCACCGGAAGTCCAGGGCTCCTTGGAGTTCATGTTGCCGTAGGCGCTGTTGGCGATGCTGCCGGACAGACCCACCCACTCGGCGGCCTGGTAGGAGGCCACGATGCCCGTTTGGGACCAGGGCTCGATGTAGGAGCCGAGGCTGCGGGAGAAGTTGGGGTTCTTGTAGAGCGAGAGGCTCTCGTAGCCGATCAGCGAGTCCACCTGGCCGATCTTGAAGTCAAGACCGTTGCCGAGCGGGGCGCGCATGGTCACGTAGGCCTGCTTGATGGCCAGGTTCTGGCCACCAAGGGAGCCCGGAAGCAAGGCGGCGTCCTGACCGAACCAGAGCTCGGCCTTGTAGCCGGCGCTCCACTGTCCCTCGTCGAGGGGCTTCTCGATGCGCAGCTCGACGTACTCCAGGTTGAACCCGTTGTAGTGGTCGGGAGCCGTGTTGGCGAAACGGTTCGCCATCGTGCTGCCGGTGCTGGGCTTCCACTGGGCGGAAGTATCCACAGCGCCGCCGATCGTCGTCCCGCTGACGAGGGTCGAGATCGGGCTCTCATCCGCCGTGACGACGGATCCAAGGCTGACCACACCAGCGGTGGCCAGACCCACTGTCCATTTATTAAACTTCATTATGTTCCTCCTGCAGTTTTGTTTAGGTTAATTGAAGGATTGGCACAAAACCAATCCCCACCCAAAAAGGTGGTTTCGGGGCGACCCTATGGAAGAGCGCCCCGGCGAGACAATAGATTTCTTTCGGATTTCCGCGCGATCCGGTGAGGGATTCTTATGCAGCAACCACAGGGGTTTTCCCTATAGGACTCCGACAATTCCCCAACCGCAACGGAATCGTCTGTAACGGGTTCAGTAATGGGATCTCCGCCGAGTCGAGGTCCCGCTTCGGGACCCGATGCGTCCAAGAGTGCCAAGCCGAGGAGTCGACCCCGTCCGTCTCAATTCCGGGCCGGAGCCCTCGGGGAGGGCACCGCATTGGTGACCGGTGCGGGGGTCGGCAATGGCAGGGTGGTGTCCGCCAGGGATTCGCCCGGGGGCTGGTAGAGACGGACGGAGACCCCCGGTGCTCCGATGGAGGCAGGCGTTCCTCCGCTCTTGGATGGACGGAGACTCCAGAGCCCGGCGATCACAGCGACACCGACCGATGCCGACAGCACGACCTGCCAGCGCTGCAGGGCCAGCTTCATCATCAGGAAGTCCAGCACTCCCCTCCGGAGTCCCGAGGAGGCGGTGTGCCGTTCCTCAAAGACATCCGTTCCTGACAACTCCCGGTCCAACTGGACTACCATCTGGTGTTCATCAAGGCGCAGAAAGCGGGCGTAGGTCTTCACAAAGCCCCGGAGGTAGACCGGAGCGGTGAAGGCCGCCCAGTCGTCCGCCTCCATCGCCACGATGTGGTCGGTCTTGATGTAGGTCCCCTCCACGGCCTGCGCGATCGTGATCGCCCGCCGCTCCCGCTCCTCCCGCAGTCGTTGACCCGTGGTTACCACTCCGGTCCTTCTATCCCCTCAGGGGTGCCTCCGGCAACGCCTGAAACAGAACCTCGACAACTTCCAACCCACCCACCGGCCGGTTGAGGCTCACCACTTCATGTCCGCGACGGTCCGGCCGGCCGGGATGAACGGCAGGACGTGCTCGGTATAGGGGGTGATGATGTCGAGGACGTAGGCGGTCTTCGAGGCCAGCATCCGTTCGAGGGCCGGACGCAGATCCTTGCGGTAGATCACCCGCTCACACGGAACCCCGAAGCTGGTGCAGACCTTGACGTAGTCGGGGTAGATTCCCGATCGGTTCTCCGGGTTGCCCAGATAGGTGTGGCCGCGGTTGCCGGCATAGAAGTTGTCCTCCCACTGCACCACCATGCCGAGATGCTGGTTGTTCAGGATCATCGCCTTGGCTGCGATCTTCTCGACGGTGGCCGTGGCCAGTTCCTGGATGTTCATCAGGAAGGATCCGTCGCCATCGATGTCCACCACGTGCTTGTCAGGCCTCGCGACCTTCGCTCCGAGGGCCGCCGGGAAGCCGTAGCCCATCGAGCCCAAGCCGCCGGAGGTGATGAAAGTCCGCGGCTGGGTGTATTTGAACCATTGCCCGGACCACATCTGGTGCTGTCCGACACCGGTGGTGATGATCGCGTCGCCGCCGGTGAGCTTCCACAGCTCCTCGATCGCCATCTGCGGCAGGATGAACTCCTCCCCCTCCTTCCGGTAGGGCTTCACGTGGTCGGAATCGATGATCTCGGCCTTGGTCGTGTACCGGAACGGCGCCTTGTCCTTCCACTCGGCGATCTGGGTATGCCAGGCGGGGAAGCGCTTCTTGATCCCGCCGGCCTTCGACACCAAGGCGTTCAGCCTTTCAAGGGCGTCACGGATGTCCCCATGGACCGTCAGGTGGGCCCGCTTGTTCTTGTTGTGCTCCGAGGCATCGATGTCGATGTGGACGATCGTCGCATCCTTCGCGAACTCGCTGAAGGCACCCGTGACCCGGTCGTCGAACCGGACGCCGAACGCCAGGAGCAGATCGGCACCGTTCTTGAGCTTCACGGTCGGCTCGTTGGGATCCTTGCGCGGGGCGTACTCCCCGTTGACCGCCCAGTTGGCCACCGCGGAACCGTGCATGCCCAGCCAGCGGAGCGACAACGCATCGGTCTCGGGGAAACATCCGATGCCCATCAGGGTCGTCGTGACCGGGATCTGGGTCGCCTCGGCGAACTTCTTGAGCGCCGGGGACGCCTCGGCCGTGATGATGCCGCCGCCCACGTAGAGGACCGGCCGTTCGGCCTTCTCGATCAGGCCGATGATCTCGTTGAGTGCGACCTCGTCGGCCCGGACGCGGGGGGTGTAGGTCCGAAGCCCCGCCTTGACCTCATCCAGGGTCGGCCAGACCGGCTGGGCCTTCTGCTGCTGGATGTTCTTCGGGAAATCGATCACCACGGGACCCGGACGACCCGACTCGGCGATGTAGAACGCCTCCGCCACGATGCGGGGGATGTCCTTGATGTCCGTGATCAGGTAGCTGTGCTTCACGATGGGCAGGGTGACACCCACCATGTCGGTCTCCTGGAACGCACCCCGACCGATCATCGCCTGAGTGACCTGCCCCGTGATCGCGACCAGCGGGCACGAGTCCATGAAGGCGTCGGCAATGGCGGTGACCAGGTTGGTGGCACCGGGACCCGAGGTCCCCATGCACACGCCAGCCTTGCCCGTCGCCCGGGCATAGCCCTCCGCCGCGAAGCTCCCACCCTGCTCGTGTCGAGGCAGGACCGTCCGGATCTTCGACTTCGTCAGCGACTGGTGGATCTCCATGCTGGCCCCGCCTGGATAGGCGAAGATGACCTCGACGCCCGCCCGTTCGAGGGCCTCGACAAAGATGTCACGACCAAACATCAGGGGGCCGATCTCCTTGTGGGAAGCGGCCGTGGCGGGGGTGCTGGCGGGGGTGGCGGCGCTCTTGCTCATGATGACTTTCGAAATGGGCCGGCTCGGCGTGGGGTCTTGGATGACAAAAAACCCACGGCCGTCGCCAGCCGTGGGTTCTTGATCGTTCTGGTGCTACGCACGACAAGCCCCCGCGGCGGCCAGGCCGCCTACTACAGGGACTACGACTGGGATCGGACGCAGCATCGTCCTGAGACTAAAGCGAACCCGCCCACAGACGGTCAAGCACCCGGTTGGAAGAGGACCGTTCGCGGAACCCGGGCCAACCCGGCTCTCCGCTCAGCGGGATCGGCCCTGTATCTTGACCTCGAGGCGGGTTGCCGGACCCGCCCGCTGGAATACCCCATGGATCAACTTCGGACGATCGGGTGTCGAGACGGTGTCCGAACGGCGCGTCCAAAGCCCCAGCCGCAGGCCGCCCTCATCCCGATGATCCACATGCCGGTGCAGGATGAAGGCGTCGATCCCATCCAGGCCAACCACCCGGTTCCATGCGTAGGCGAAGGCCTCGGCCTGGATCCGCTCCCCATCCGGCCCCTCCGGGGTGTGGAACCCCTGCTCGCTCAGGATGACCCGACGTCGTCGTCCCTCGAACCGCAATGCCGGTTGGTCCAGGTAGACCAGCAGCTGCTCCAGGTTCTTGAACGTGATCCGCGGAGTCGTTCGCCAGTCGTCCGTGGCGGTCGTGTCCAGCCAGCTCCTCGGCTCAAAGAGGTTCTCCGGATACGGATGGTAGGCCACATGCCATTCGAAATCCCCACCTGCACGCGCCTGGGCCGCAAACCGGTCCAGAAAGGGCCGCCCCGCAAAGGTCTGTCCCAAATCACCCCCCGCATACCGGATGTTCCAGTGGTGATCGAGGGACACATAGACCCGACCCCTCGGGGACCCCCGCCGCACCGCGTCGTGGACAAGACGGACGACCGGCAGGTAGCCGTCGACGAATTCCTCGATCGTGACCCGACCCTGGTTGGACCAGAACCAGTGGGAGTTCACCTCGTTGCCCACGATCCAGTTCCACACCCGACCGTGGGGCCCCTCCCGACGCGACCACCGGTCGGCGAGGAATTCGAGGGTGCCCTTCAACCCGATCCGTCCCTCCTCGGTTTCCAGGTGGAACGCCGACAGATGGTTCGGACACGTCGAATCGTAGTCCGGATGCTGGAGGATCCGTCGCACCTCGGGATCGCTGCTGACGTAGTTCAGCAGGATCAGGGAGACCACGACGCCATTCTCCGACAGAGGGCGGATCTGCCGGTCCATGGAATCCAGGTATCCCGAATGGAAGCGGAGCGTCCGCCCCTCACAGACCCACGAGGGACTGTTGGAATCCCCGGTCGGATGGAGGACCTGGGCGAGATTGATGTTGAGGGCCGCATGGGCCACGCCCAGGGCGAGGGCGTCGTCCACCATCTGGACCTGGAGCCCCTTCTTGGAGTTTCCCGACGGGAACGGCTCCGGATCCATCAATCCCTTTCCAGGGGCCACACACCCCGCCCCGAGCGCCCCAAGGAACGCCAGTGCAACGACACACATCAGGCGCAGGTTCCATCGAAGCGTCATGCCTTTGGAGGGGAACACGGGGACTCCACGCCTGGGAAGGTCACAATTGGGATGCACGGCGCATCCCGAACCACATCCAGGACCGCGGTCTCGGGGTGACCTCAGACCGGTTCATCCCACACCGGATACGAGTCCCAGTCGACGGCATCGAAATGCCACCACTCGCTGGCAATGCCAACGAAACCCGCAGCCTCCATCCATCCGCGCAGAAGGCGTCGCCGGACCAGCACCTGTTCCGGAAGATCGACCGCTCCGGAGGCTGCGGCAGGGGAATCGAAGTCGTCGAAATCGGTCCCCAGATCCAGATCCAGACCCGACGACAGATCCACCAGGGTCACATCCACCGATGCCCCCCGGTTGTGACGGGAGCCTCGTTCCGGCGGGGCGACGTATCGCGGATCCGGACGCGCCTCCCAAAGACGCCGATGGACAGTCGTCGGGCGGTAGGCATCCCAGACCTTCAACGCCATTCCATTCCGACGGGCCATGGATTCCGCATCGCTCAGACGACGGGCCACCGGTTCCACCAGCCACGCACGGTTCGACGGGTACAGGACCCGGCCGACGAAGTTGCGGTCCGTCGCATACCGAAGCTCCACCCGGAGACCGGGGATGATCCGTTGAAGCTCAACGAGCGATGACATCCCAAAGACGGTGTCGGACGGGCGGCGCTTGAGGAAGTGGCGACTTCGCCGCACGTTCGCTGCTCCGTTCGCGCCATGGCCCACCTCCACATGTCCCCGGAACCCGGAATGCGTCTCGTACGCCATGCCGGGGATTTCCTCACCATCACCCTCGAGGGTCTGCCCCCGGGACACTCGGCCCGGCTCCGGACCAATCTCGGACGGGCCTCCCGCGCACGGGCCGAGATCATCCACGCCCATTTCGAACGCCTGCCCCTTGCCGGGGCCTCGTGGCGCGACCTCCCGATGGAACCCGCCGGCGAGGGCCGCTGGACCCTCACGATGCCCCTCACCGAGGTTGGCTTCTTCAAGGCCAAGGCCTTTGCCGTCGATGCGGCCGGTCGACAGGTCTGGCCCGATGGACCCGATCTCGCCGTCAGCGTCCACCCCTCCTGGACCCGCACCGCCAACACGATCTACTGCGCCTTCCCCCGGATGCTCGGACCGAACCGGACCCGGCGCTCCACCCAATCGCCCGAGCTGGAGTCCCGACTCAAGGAGCTCGACGCCCACGGCTATGCCGTCATCCCGCCCAGCGGAACGCTCCGGGACCTCGTGCGGGAACTGCCCCACATCGTCGACACCCTCGGGTGCCGCATCGTGCACCTGCTGCCGATCAATCCGACCCCCACCACGTTCGCCCGCTTCGGACGGTTCGGATCCCCCTACGCGCTCCAGCACCTCACCGCGATCGATCCCGCCCTGGTCGAGTTCGATCGCCATTCGACCGGCCTGGAGCAGTTCGCCGAACTCGTCCACGCCATCCACGCCCGGGGTGCCCGGCTCATGCTCGACGTGGTCATCAACCACACCGGATGGGGCAGTGCCCTGTGGGAGGAACATCCCGAATGGTTCGTCCGGAAGCCGTCCGGCGAATTCGAATGCCCCGGCGCATGGGATGTCGTGTGGGAGGACCTCGTGGAACTCGACCAACGCCACGTGCCGCTGTGGGAGCACATCGCCGAGGCGTTCCTCACCTGGTGCCGACGCGGGGTCGACGCGTTCCGGTGCGACGCCGGCTACAAGATCCCGACCCATGTCTGGCAGTACATCACCGCCCGGGTCCGGGAGGAGTTCCCGGAGACCGTCTTCCTGCTCGAGGGGCTCGGGGGCTCTTGGGATGCGACCGCGGAGCTCCTGGGCGAGGGCGGCATGCAGTGGGCCTACAGCGAGCTGTTCCAGAACCACGGTGGCGACCGGGTCGGAGGCTATCTCGACCACGCCTTCGCCACCTCGTTCCGCAACGGCACGCTGATCCATTACAGCGAGACCCACGACAACTCCCGCCTTGCCGCACATCCCCTGCCCGATGCACCGCCGCCCCCGGGGGGAACAACTCCCAACCCCAACCTCGGTTGGTCGCTCCTGCGCAACCGGCTCTGCGCGCTCACCAGCGTCAACGGCGGATTCGGGTTCACCTCCGGCGTGGAGTGGGCTGCCACGGAGCAGGTGAACGTCCACAGCGCCCGCGGCCTCGCCTGGGGATTGGAGCCCAACCTCGTCGCCGAACTCGCCACGCTGAACCGTCTGCTCACCAACCACCCGTGCTTCTTCGACGGCGCCTGGCTCACGCGCCTGAGTCCGGACGGCTCCCCGGTCTATGCCCTCCGACGCGACTCCGCCCAGGGCCTGGACTCCGTGCTCGTGCTGTGCAATACCGACCCCGCCCGTCCGCAGGTCGTGCGGCTGCCCCCGCAGGTGTGGGCCGAGTTCAGTGGACCCTGCCTCGACCTCCTCCAGCCCGACCGCGAGGTACGCGGGCATTTCGAGGAGGCCAGCCGGATGGGACGTCTCGAGATCACGCTCCGCGCCGGGGCCGCCCACTGCCTGGCCCTCACCCGCCAGCCCCTCGGCCTCCACGGGGACGCCTACCGTCTGGCCCGGGCCCGGGCGGACTGGGCCCTCGCCGCCGCTGGACGGGTCCGGGGGCTCGACGTGCTCAAGGCCGAGCCGACCTGGGACCTGTGGCTCGACCTCGCCAAGGGGGTCGACACCGATCCCGAGGGCATGCTCGCCCGGACGCTCGGCGTCGAGGGAGCCGGCTATCGGCCGGTCCTCCGCTGGGAACCCCGGGACCGCAGCAAGGTGACGCTCATCCCGGACAACCACTGGCTCCTGATCCAGGATTCCGTGCCGTTCCGGGCACGCCTCGAGGGGGGCGGTTCGGCACCGCTCGAGACTGCCAGCTCGGTCGCGGTCCGGGGCGGCTTCGTGGCCTGCTTCGCGCCGCGCTCGTCGGAGTCGACCCGGAACGCCACCCTGACGTTGGAACGGTACGAAGGTCCCGACCGGACCGTCCGGGCTCCGATCCGCTTCCTGCCCGCCTCGCCGCAATACCCGCGGCTCTCCGCACCGCGCGATGCGGATTCCGTCGTGCTGCTGACGAACGGTCGCGGGGCCATGAGCCGCATCCGGGCCGACCTCGGGGGAATCCGGTCCAAGTACGACTGCGTCCTGGCCGCGAACCTCCACCCGGAGGTGCCGGTCGACCGTCACGTCTTCGTGAAGCGGTTCCGCGCCTGGGTGAATGCCGACGGGTTCGTCAGCCCGTTGAATCTCGAGACGATGCTCGATCTCGAGGCCGGACCACCCGCCCACTGGCGCTTCGTGGTCAACGCCGGCGACGGCCGATCGGTGGAGGTCCACCTGCTCGCCGACCTGCTGGACCGCGAGAACACCGTCGTCCTCCGGTTCCTCCGTCCGGAACACCCACAGCGGGACAGCCGCCTCGGACGTCCCCTGGAACCGGGTATCCCGGTGACATTGATCCTGCGTCCCGACATCGAGGACCGCAGCTTCCACCAGGAAACCCAGTGCAACGACGGGTCTCGCCACCATTTCGGCACCCATTGCCGGGCCACGGTCACCCCGGATCCGAGGACCCCGTCGACCACGGCTCCGCTCAATGGATTCGAGTTCACCCCCTCTCCCGACCGCCAGCTGCGGATCTGGTCGACCCAGGGACGCTTCCACCCGGAACCCGAGTGGTCCCTCGGCATCCCCCATCCCATCGAGGCCAGCCGAGGGCAGACCGGCGCCGGGGATGCCTACAGTCCGGGATGGTTCGAGCTGCCTCTCGACTTCGGCGGCTCGGTCGATGTGGTCCTCAGCGCCGAACCCAACCAACCCGACCCCGACCGCATCACGAGTTTCGTGGCTGAACGGGTCGAGTCGCTTCGCGTGGGACAGGACCGCTCCGGACTCGACCCTCTCGACCCCTTTGGTCGACAGCTCGTGCAGGCTCTGCCGGCCTATGTCGTCCGTCGAGACGCCACCCGGTCCGTGATCGCCGGCTACCCCTGGTTCCTCGACTGGGGTCGGGACTCGCTGATCGCCGCGCGGGGCCTGCTGGCCGCCGGTATGACCCGTGAGATCCGGGACCTGCTCCTGACCTTCGGACGGTTCGAGTCCCGGGGAACGCTCCCCAATTCCATCAACGGCGAGGACGCCTCGAATCGCGACACCTCCGACGCCCCGCTCTGGTACGGGATCGTCTGCGAGGAACTCCACGCGGCCGAGGATCCCTCGGTTCCGGGATCCGTGCCGCTGTACGACACCCCGGTCGACGCCACCGGACGCACCGTTGCCCAGGTCTTGCGGTCGATCGCCTGCGGCTACCTTGCTGGCACCCCCAACGGCATCCGGGTCGACGCCGCCTCCGGCCTGGTCTGGAGCCCCTCGCACTTCACCTGGATGGACACCAACCACCCCGCCGGCACCCCGCGGGAGGGCTACCCGGTCGAGATCCAGGCCCTCTGGATCCGCCTGCTCCGCCAGCTCGCCCGGCTAAAGGCGGACCCGTGGGACGGCCGCGGCGAGTCGTGGTCCGACCTTGCGAAGCGGACCGAAGACAACTTCCACCGGTATTTCTGGCTGGAGGACTGCGGCTGGTATGCCGACGTCCTCCTGGCCCCATCCGGACAACCCGCCCGCACCGCACCGCCGAGCAACGCCCTGCGGAGCAACACCCTTCTCGTGGTCACGCTCGGACTCGACCAGCACCCACAGGCCGCGCGACGGGCGCGGCGGACTGTCGATGCCGTGGGCCGACTGCTCGTGGTGCCGGGAGCCCTCCGTTCGCTCGCCCCGCTTCCCGTCATCCCCCCGCTGCCGATCCATGGAAACCAGGGGGGCCTGCTGAACGATCCGGACCATCCCTACTGGCCCCGCTACGAAGGCGACGAGGACACCCGACGCAAGCCCGCCTACCATAACGGCACGGCCTGGACCTGGACGTTCCCGGGATTCTGCGAGGCCCTGATCCGGGCCAACCCCGACGATCCCCGGGCGCGGGCCGCGGCCCGCTCCTACCTCGCCAGCGTCGATGCCCTGCTCACCGGGAACTGCGAGGGGCACCTTCCCGAGATCACCGACGGCGATGCCCCGCACACCCAGCGGGGCTGCGATGCCCAGGCCTGGGGAATGACCGAGGTGCTGCGGGTCTGGCGACAGATCGCAGGATGAGCTGAATCCCCTGTCAGACGCGGCCGTCTGCCGTTCGTCTGTCCTCCGAGCGGCATCCGCAGCGGTTCCGGTTTTCCGGCCTTGGCGTTGCGGGACGTCTTCGCGATCGTCGACGGGCAAGCCCACTCCACCGCCGTGAACGCCTTCCCCGCCTCTCCACGATCCTCCCGGATCCAGCTCGCCCTGGCGGTGCTCTCCGCCGTCGTCACGCTGGCCGTTGGAATGGCGGCGACAGCCCCAGGCGCGGCCCCGGACTCCTGGTGGTCCCTCCGTCCCCTGAGCGCACCAGCCCTCCCCATCGCCGCGGGTAAATCCGGATCCCACCCCGTCGACGCCTTTCTCCAGAAGACCCTCGCTGAGAAGGGTCTCAAGCCGTCCCCCGAGGCCGACCGCAGGACGCTGATCCGACGACTGTATTTCGACCTCATCGGCCTGCCGCCTAGCCCCGAGGACATCGCGGCGTTCGTCCAGGACCCCGATCCCAAGGCCTACGAGAAGCTCGTGGACCGCCTGCTCGAATCCCCCCGCCATGGCGAGCGCTGGGCCCGCCATTGGCTCGACGTCGTCCACTACGGCGAGACCCACGGCTACGACAAGGACCAGCCGCGTCCCAACGCCTGGCCCTATCGCGACTACGTCATCCGCAGCCTCAACGAGGACAAGCCCTACTCCCGGTTTATCCAGGAACAGGTCGCCGGCGATGTCCTGTTCCCCGGGACGCGCGACGGCTTCGAAGCCCTCGGGTTCATTGCCGCAGGACCCTGGGATCTCATCGGCCACGCCGAGGTCCCGGAGAGCAAGCTCGACGGCCAGGTCGCCCGGCATCTCGACCGCGACGACATGGTGGTGAACACCCTGCAGACCTTCAACAGCCTCACCGTCCAGTGCGCCCAGTGCCACAACCACAAGTTCGATCCGATCAGCCAGGAGGACTACTACAGCCTCCAGGCCGTGTTCGCGGCGGTCGACAAGGCCGACCAGAAGTATGATCCGGATCCCGAGGTGGCCCGCACGCGGCGGGAGCTGGAGGCGCGCCGGTCCTCCCTGCTGGGCCGCAGGAAGGACCTCGATGCCGCCATCGACCAGCGGGCCGGGACGCGGCTGAAGGATCTCGACGACGCCATCGCCGCCGAGGAGCGGCTGGCCGCCGCCAAGGACGCCATGGGTTACCACAGCGCCATCGAGCCCAAGCCCAACGTCACCAAATGGGTCCAGGTCGACCTGGGGCAGACCCAACCGCTCCGCGAAGTGGTGCTCCGCCCCTGTGAGGATGACTTCAACGGCATCGGCAAGGGCTTCGGATTCCCGGTCCGGTTCCGGGTCGAGGTCTCCGACGACCCGGAGTTCAAGACCGGCGTGACCGTCCTCGGCGATTTCACCGACGCCAAGTTCCCGAACCCGAAGCTCACCCCGAAGATCGTCTCGGCCGGGGATCGGGCCGCGCGGCATGTCCGGGTGACGGCGGTCGAGCTGGCTCCACGGCAGGACGACTACATCTTCGCGTTGGCCGAACTGGAGGTCCACGGTGCCGACGGACGGAACCTCGCCCTGCGCCGGCCCGTGACGGCGCTCGACTCCATCGAGGCCCCGGTCCGCTGGCAGAAGCCCAACCTCACCGACGGCGGCTATCCCGGTCTCGACTTCGTGAACCGACCTGAGTTGGTGTCGCTGAAGCTCCAGCGGATCGAGCTGCGCAACGTCTCCTCCACCGCCGAGGAGCGGGAGACCTTGGCCCGGCTGGATCGGGATCTCGGAGCTGTGGAGGAGGCCCGACGCGGCCTTCCGTCCCAGAGCGTGGCCTATGTGGCCGCGGTGTATCAGGGCGGTGGGGCCTTCACTGGGACGGGTGCGAAGGGGGGCAGGCCACGGACGGTCCGTGTGCTGGCCCGGGGCAACATCCAGAAGCCGGGCACCGAGGTGGGTCCAGGCACCCTCGGTTGCGTTCCGGACCTGCCGGCACGGTTCAGCCTGCCCGAGGGCCATGCGGAATCCGCCCGCCGTGCGGCGCTGGCCCGGTGGCTGACCGATCCGAAGAACCCGCTGACCTGGCGCTCCATCGTGAACCGCGTGTGGCAGTACCACTTCGGCCGCGGCCTGGTGGATTCGCCGAACGACTTCGGTCGCATGGGCGAGCTTCCCTCCCACCCCGAACTGCTCGACTGGCTGGCCGCGACCTTCCGGGACGGCTCCCAGTCGCTCAAGGACCTCCACCGCCTCATCGTCACCAGCCACGCCTATCGCCAGGTCGCATCGGCCGACAACCCCGACGCCACCGCGCGCGATGCCGACAACCGCTGGGTGTGGCGTCAGAACCGCCGAAAGCTCGAGGCCGAAGCGATCCGGGACGCCACCCTCGCGGTCGCCGGCCGCCTCGATCTGCGCATGGGCGGACCCAGCTACCGCGACTTCGTGGTCGAGAAGCCCGAGCATTCCCCGCACTACGAGTACCACCTGCACGACCCACGCGACCCGTCCACGCACCGACGCTCCATCTACCGGTTCATCGTGCGGTCGCAGCCGCAGCCGTTCATGACGGTCCTCGACTGCGCCGACCCCTCGATGCAGGTCGCCAAGCGCAACGAGGGGGTCTCGCCGCTGCAGGCCCTCGCGCTGCTCAACAATCCCCTGATGCTCACCATGGCCTCCGAGTTCGCCACCCGGATCGACGCCCAAGGCGGCGACCTCGAATCCAAGGTCCGCACCGCACACCTCGAAGCCCTGGGTCGCGCCCCCACCGCCGAGGAACTCCCGGCGCTGACAGCGCTGGCCGCCCGGCATGGACTGCCCAACCTGTGTCGGGCGCTCCTGAATCTGAACGAATTCGCCTTCGTCGACTGACCATGACGCCACACTCCCCCTTCCACCGCGCGCCGCTCCAGCCCGCCACCGGACTGTCGCGTCGGGAGTTCCTCTGGCAGTCCGGCGGCGGACTGGGCGGCGTCGCCCTGGCCAGCCTGCTCGGAGGACAGGGCCTCCTGTCGACCCAGGCCAACCCGGTCGACGCCTCGGCGTCCGCATTCCCGGGGTTCCGTCCCAAGGCCAAGCGGGTCATCCAGCTGTTCATGGCCGGAGCCGCCAGCCACATCGATCTCTTCGACTACAAGCCCGAGCTCGTGAAGCGCCATGGCGAGAAGAGCGACTTCGGGGAACACGTCGAGGCGTTCCAGGACGGACTCGGACCCTGGATGAGGCCGGTCTGGGACTTCAAACCGTATGGCCAGTGCGGGAAGCTTCTGGGCGAACCGGTCGCCGACCTCGGTCGGGTCGCCGACCAGATGGCCTTCGTCCACAACCTGGTCGGCAAGACCGGTGTCCACAGCCAGGCGACCTACCTGCAGGCGACCGGGTTCCAGCTGCCGGGATTCCCGGGGATGGGATCGTGGGTCAGCTACGGACTCGGCAGCCTGAACGACAACCTGCCCGCGTTCGTGGTGCTGCCCGACCACCGGGGCTTCGCCTCGAACGGGCCGAAGAACTGGGACTCCGCCTTCCTGCCCGGCCAGCACTCGGGCACGACGCTCTTCCCCGGACGACCAAACCCCATCAGCGATCTGTTCCCCGGACCGGCCGGCTCCTTCATCACCCCCCAGAGCGAGGCGGCCACCCGGGAGCTGATGTCGCGTCTCAACCGTGAGCATGCGGTCCACGAAGGCGATGCCCGGCTCGACGCCCGGATCCGGAGCTACGAGCTCGCCGCCCGCCTCCAGCTGGCCGCACCCGAGGCCCTCGACCTCTCGAAGGAACCGGACTACCTGCTCGACCTCTACGGGGTGCGCCGCAATCCGCCGACCTGGCCGAGCGAGATCAACGCGGAGGAGGAGATGGACCACTTCGGCCGCAAGTGTCTCGTGGCCCGACGCCTCATCGAGCGCGGTGTCCGCTTCGTGCAGATCTGGAGCGGCAACGACAACAGCTTCCCGCGAAGGAACTGGGATTCGCACGAGGACATCCGACGCGACCACGGTCCCCTCGCCCGAGGGTTTGCCCGCGGCGCGGCGGCATTGATCGAGGACCTCCAGCAGCGGGGCCTGCTCGAGGACACCATCCTCCTCTGGACCACGGAGTTCGGGCGCATGCCCAGTTCCCAGGGGGGCAAGGGGCGGGACCACAACCCGTACTGCTTCACGAACTGGCTCTGCGGCGGTGGGGTCCGTGGCGGCGTCACTGTCGGCGAGAGCGATCCCTGGGGCTATAAGCCGCTCGACCGGAACCATCCGACGACGGTGTACGACATCCATGCCACAATCCTGCATCTCCTCGGGATCGACCACACGAAGCTGACGTTCCGTCACAACGGCGTCGACCGACGACTGACCGACGTCCACGGCGAGATCCTCACCGGCCTGCTCGCCTGAGCCGCGTCCCGCGGAAGAACGGGTCACGGGAGTCCTCGTCCGTATCTCCGCGTCCCTGCGTGAATCCCCCCTCCTGAATCCCCGGCTCCTCCCCGTGTATCCCTCACGGGACCCGGACCCGGTAGAATCTCGGAATCCCTGCATCCCCTGACCCAAGCTCCAATCCCTCGAGGACCCGACGCACTCCCGGTACCCACACGTCGAGGATCCCCTGCCAGACCGGGGTCCAGACCTCTAGATCCGGGCTCGATTCAACGACATGGACCCCTTGGGTAGCGGCCTGGACCTCCAGCAGAGGCCTGGTGATTCCGCCCGGTCCTTGGCCCCCTGGGACTCCCCACCGGAGGATGGGTGACAGCCGTCCCCCTTCATTCAACCTCTGGAGCCGCTCCGCAGCATAACACTCCCGGACGAAACCTCCCGACTCCA
>VHCG01000063.1 GCA_016871805.1 Verrucomicrobiota bacterium | reverse complement strand
AGATCGACCTGTCTGTCGCGGATTCCGAAGGCATCGCGACCGGAAAGGCCGTCGACGCCGCCCTCTACCCCAACGGATGGGTTCAGGGTGCGAAATATCTCGCGTCGTTTGTGGACAATGGCGCCGGTGACAAGGATCCGGCAGTTGGTTCCTTCGAGTTCGTCCTCGGCTCCGACGTGGCCCCCGCGGGCACACTCCTGACAGTGACTGCGAACTACTCCGCGGCCCCTCCTGCGACCCAGCGTGCGGTCGTCGTCACCACGTTGTTCTCAGCGCCCGTGGCGATCCAGCCGGTTGGACCTCTCGCGACCGCCCACATCAAACCCACCGCTCCTCTGCCGGTGGAAATGCCTCGCGGCTCGGTGACCTTCGGGGCTCCGGGCTCGATGACGGTCGCTGGTCCGGGCCTCGTGGCCTGGGCGGCGGCGTCGAACGCCGACCAGCCGGGTGACGTGCAGGAGTTCGCCTATGAGGAGATCACGGGCGACTTCGACATCAGCACCAAGGTGACCAGCGTGACCAGCGGTCCGGTGACGGATCCGGTCGACGCCTGGGCTTCCGGCGGTCTGCAGGCCCGCGCGTCTCTCGACGCGCTCAGCCCCTCGTTCATGGTGAACGTGGCCAATCCGAAGGGCGTCAACGAGGTCCGATCCATCGGTCGTGCCATCGCCGCCCAGAACTACACCACGTTCGGTCGGACCTATCCGGGTGTCGACAAGACCCTGCCGAGCCAGTGGATCCGTATCCGCCGCGTCGGCAACTGGTTCGCCGCCTATGTCGGCACCGATGGCAGCAGCTGGGCCCTCGTCGGCCAGCGCTGGCAGGAGTGGCCCGACAAGCTCCTGGTGGGCGCCTACGCGTTCTCCGCGAGCTACAACTCGGCGGATCAGACCGGTGGCAAGAACCTGGCCGCGGTCGCCTTCTCGAACTACGGGAAGACGGTCCTGAACGACAATGTCGCCCCGGCGTTGGTGTCGGCCGCGACCATGGGCAAGAAGGTCGTGGGCGTGAAGTTCTCCGAGCCGGTCGCGTCCTCGGGCGCGTTGGTTGCGGCGAACTACACGATCAGCCAAGGCACCGTGACCGCCGTCCAGGGCGGCATCGGCGGCGACTCCGTATACCTCACCGTCAGCGGACTCACCGCCGATACGTTCGACGTCACGGTCAACAACGTGACCGACACGGCCGGCAACGCGCTGCCGGCGGGATCGAAGGTGACCGGCCGTTCCTCGGCCTGGAAGTCGGCCGACATCGGCCTCATCCAGAGTGGCAACCCGGAGGTGCGCACGGCGGGTGATGATCCGTACCGGATCGGCCAGGCCGTCGCAGTGGCTTCCGGTTCCACCGAGACCGAGATCGAGATCATCGGTGGCGGCTCCAATGCCTGGAACCCGGGCGACTATGTCCACTACGTCAGCGGTATCCCCCTCGTGGGCGACTTCGAGGTCACGGTGGAGGTCAGCCGCAACGATCGTCCGGCCAACACCGCGGCATGGGCCAACTCCGGCCTGATGCTCCGCGAGTCGGAATACGTCCCGGGTCAGCAGTACACCCAGGACGGCACCAAGGTGGCAATGGTGGCCAACACCACATACATCGAGGGATCGGCTCCCAACCGCGCGGGCATCCCGCTGTGGCGCGAGGAGCCGGGTGCCGGCTACGGCAACGGCAACCCGGGCTTTGCCTGGACCACGCCGATCGGCGGCATCAAGGGCTACTACCTCGACCAACGCGCGATCGACGCCGCGGGCACCCCGGATCCGGAGAGCTCGCCGCTGTCCTCGCGGTGGCTGCGCATCAAGCGCGCCGGCAACGACTTCACGTTCTTCGTCTCGTACGACGGATGGGAGTGGGCGTTGCTCGACGGGCCCAAGACGCTGCCGCTCAGCAGCCAGCTGCTCTTCGGGTTTTCCACGATGAGCGATACCGGATCGGGCGCGCCGCCGAACAACGCGTACGGCGGGAACGGGTTCCTCGGGACGGATCTCGAGGGTCAGCAGAACCCCTCGAACTACTCCGTCCAGCGCATCCGTATCGGCACCAACGTGACGCCTCGCGGTCCGGGACCGGTGACGCCGACGGTGAGCATCCAGGGCTCGACGGTGACCTTCACCGGCAAGCTCCAGGAGGCCTCCTCGCTGAACGGTCCGTTCACCGAGGTCCAAGGTGCCAAGAGCCCGTACACGATCCCGGTCGGATCCGAGATCCGGTTCTACCGCGCCTCGAACTGAGGTCGGTCTGATCCAAACACAGGGGCCGGGCATCACTGCCCGGCCCCTTTTTCATGGCGGGGATTCGAGTCCGGTGGACGGCATGCGGAGCAGGAAAGGGGACCCACGCCGAGACGCCGCGACGCCGGGAGGTGGAGAAACGAGAAGGCTAGCGGGAAAGAGAACGGAAGCGCAGCAAGGTCTCCGGGAGGGTGAAGTGCCTTGCGGTCCGGGGTGCGGGAATTCCGGCAAAGGGCCAGGTCACCGGCGTTGCGGCTGGGGTCCTGTCCGGGGGCATGGGGGCACAGCCGTCTTGCGGGCTCGGTGAGCCTGGGTTTGGGACAGACCCCATGGAGTTGAACTTGTCGGTCGGCTCGGGCGACGACCGAACCTTGGCGTCGAACCAGCCACCGTGTTTCGAGGTGCTCCCTGCGATGGATGGCGAACTCCCTGCCAAATGCTGATGCGCCTGATATCCGAACGACACACCGGATCGCCGGCGGTCCAATCCGACACCGTTCGTCGTCTCTGTGATCCCTACTCGCTGATCGTCACCGAGGATGGGTTCTGGGATTCCAGCAGGCTCTGGATCCTCTTCAGGTCCGGGCGTCCATCCGGGAACCTGAGTCGTTCATCGGAACAATCCGCTGCCTCGGCCGTGAGGTTCGAGGTGCCACCCTGACGGCTCAGGATCTCCCGGATGGCACGTCGTCGATCCCGTTCTGGTGCGAGGAAATCGACACGGGTCCCCGGACTCCCGGGCTGCACCTGGAGACTCCGGGCCGCCACGAATCGTACCGCCCCGTAGTCGTCGAGGAGGGCTGTGGACAACACGGGAGCCACCCAGGAACCTCCGCCCACCTTCAGCGCCGGCTCCCAGCCCAGATGCCATGCGGCAATGATCCGCTGGGCGGCATTGCCCCGCAGAAGCGTGTCCGCCACCGCCGAGATGGGTTCCCGCGACACCACCGGTGCGGCTGGCTTCCGGTTGTACCAGCGGGCGAGCCAGTCCTGGGTCCATTCGAGGGTGCGGTCGATGTGGCATAGGTTGCAGGCGTTCGGGGGCGTGCCGCGCTCCACGGGACTCACGGTCGGACTGCTGATCTGGTGATTCCGGATCGCCTTGAACAGCGCATAGGCCGTGTGGGGCATGTGGCAGTTCAGGCAGTCGCTCCCACTGGACCCCGGGCGGTGATGGGTGTGGGCGCTCAGGTTCCGCGTGTAGGCCTCCTCGCGATGGCATTCGAGGCATGAGGCCACGGGACTCCGGTCGCATCGGAGCTGGTCGTCCGGATCGCTGGAATGCATGGAGTGGCAGGTCAGGCATGACATCCCTCCCCGGACATGGCACCCGGTTTCCCGTTGCGCCGAGAACTCCCGTCCTCCCGCCATCATCTGTCCATCGGGCCACCAGCGGTTCCGGAAGAACTGGGGGTTCTGGCGGAGATCCGCCCAGGCCGATTCCGGGGATCCCTCCCGGGGAAACCGGGGATAGTGCCGGGTCCGTTCCAGCACCTCGCCCGGACGGTACAGGATTCCATGCTGGGCGAACTCGAAGGCGAAGTCGTCCTTGTGGAGGAAGACCCCATGACATTGGCCGCAGACCTCGCTCGAGCGTTCCGGACTGAGATCGGCCGGGTTGATGATCCGTTCCGTGTCCGGTTTTTCTCCCTTGGGAAGGGAGCGTCGCAGATCGACATGGGCACCTCCGGGTCCGTGGCAGGACTCGCACGAGATTCCCAGCTCGGCCACCTGAGTCCGGAGCTCGCCGGATGGGGTGTCGAGCCCCGGATTGCCGCCGGTGCTGTGGCACTGGATGCAATGGTGGTTCCATTGGGTGACAAACCGCTCCGGATCGTCCGGTCCATGCACAAAGGCTGCCTCCCGGGGTGCCCACTGCCGGGTCTCACGCAGGTACACGAGGGGGAGGGTCTGGAGGATCCCCGGATGCCGGGGACTCGGTACCCAGTAGGTCTGGTAGTGGTGGGAACCCGTCGCCATCACGACCGGCAGCTGGATCCGCGGCAGGTTGGGCGGTGGGTTGGTCTTCCGACCCTGGACCCAATACATCAGCAGATCCGGGTCGGGTCCCTCGGACAGAAAACGGTCGCCTTCCCGGGTGAGGCGGTAGCGGTAGCCGCCCGACTCGATCTCGGTGCCGTCAAACGGACCCAGGACGGTCGCGGGATCCATCCGCTGGGTCATGGTTCGGTGAAAGGACTTGTGCCAGCTGGCGTGCTCGGAGGGATGGCATTCTTCATGGGGCTTGCCGCCTCTTCGGTGGGGCTTCTGATTGCCGTCGTGGCGGTGCTGATCTGGCCTCGCGGCGGGCTGTCGCCGCTGGGATTCATGATCCTCTTTGGCCTTGGGATGTACCTCCCCTACGTGGCGGTGCATGCGACCGTCTTCGAGCGTCTGATCGCCCTGACCCGCGATCGTGGCAACCTCGGGCTCCTGATGTATCTGGCCGATTCGCTGGGATACCTCGGAGTCCTGGGAGTGATGGTTTTCCGGGGACGCATGCTTGCCCCGGAGGCGCTGCTCCCGTGGTTCCTGAAAGTCGCCCTCGTGACCGGCCTGGTGAGCGCCGTGTCGTTCGCGGTCGCGGCGGGTTGGTTCCTGGGTCAGAGGAATCTGAAAGACGGGCTGCTTTCCCGTGACCCCTGATGTCGGTGTTCTCTAGTTGGGATTCTCCTCCGGATCGAAGGTCCAGACGACCTCGGTCTGTGGAAGGATCGCCTTGCCCTTGTTGGGACCCGTCCGGGTCTCCACGACGAGTCGACCCCGTTTCGTCTCCACGTGGCCGTCGGCGAAGATCAGGTTTCCGGAGCCCCCGTGGCGGGCGGCGAACCGGCTGGCGAACGAGAAAGGCTGTCCGTTGAAGACCGCCTGGTTCTCGTCGACCCGTGCCGAGGTCTCCCCAGGCACACCGCTCTCGTTGAAGATCACGGTCTGGGAGGCGTTCCGGATCGCCGTCAGGGGAGGCTGGACCCCGGATCGGATGAGCTTGGAGTTCATCGCGGTCGAGAACTGGGGAAACGCGACCTTACGCGGGTTGGGGGGCTGTTCCGAGAACCGTGCCGACGGACACAGGAACAGGCTGCCCTTTTCGTAGAACGCCTGGCGTGCCTTCGGGTTGCCGTTGGTGTTGGCGTAGTCGGCCACCGCGGGCAGCCGGATCATCCGGGGCAGGGCGTTGAACCACACATCGGCATTTGCCGGGTCGGCGCAGACCATCCAGGAGTGGATGTCAGGGATTCCGGTCGCCTTTTCCCGTGGGGGACGTTCCTGGTGTTCCGCGGTGTACAGGAGCAGGGCCAGGCCCCATTGACGTTCCTGGTTCACACAACTGATCCGCTGGGCCTGTGCCTTCGCCCGGGACAGGGCCGGCAGCAGCATGCCGGCGAGGATCGCGATGATGGCGATCACCACCAACAGTTCGATCAGCGTGAAGCCGCCCTCCTGCAGGGTTCCTTTCGACGTCCAGGCGCGGATCCTTGGGGATGTCGACCCACGCATCATTGGGCGACGACGCGGAGGAAGCCGATCGGTCCGGCGGCGGTGTCGACCGTCAGTTCGATGGGACCCGCCTCGGATGCCGTCGTGGGGGATCCCAGTGTGCTCCAGGAGGATCCGTCGAGGATTCCGTTGGACTGGAGCTGATAGGTGCGTCCCTTCTGTCCTTGGAACCGGACCTTCACCTGTCCGTTGGCGAGGGTGGCCGAGACGATCGGTGGCAGCACGGGGTCGGCTCCCTCGCGGATGCGGCCGGGTGAGCCGATGTCCTGTCCTCCGCTGGCTGCCGATTCCGCGGCGATCACACCGTTCTGCCCCAGCACGCTCTTGTCGCCAAACACCCCGGTCGCGGGGTTGTAGTTGAAGCTGATGCCCGGGCTTGCGGGGCCGAAGTCGGCCGACGCGATCGGATCCGCGCTGCTGGTCGTGGTGGCATTCCACAGGCGGACGGCATCGCCACCGGAGCTCAGGCCCAGGCCGCTGCCGGAGTACGAGACAATCTTGAGTCCTGCCGGCAGGTTGGCCTCGCCCCACCATTTGCGGAACTGTTCGGGAAGGAGGACTTCCACGAAGACGACCGACTCGCCCGGAAGAATCGTGACGTCATTGGTGATCGTGTAGGCATTCCCGAGGCTGGCGCTGTTGTCGTCGAACCGCCATCCGAGCAGGGAGATCGGCGTCGGGGCGAAGCTGGTCACCTCCCACCAGTCCTGCTTGGAGAATCCGAAGACCGTCTGGAAATCCGCATCCAGTGCCGCCGAGGACGCCACCTCGGTGATGCGGAGGTCCGGTTTGGCAAGAAGCGTGAGCTCGACCGATGCGCTGGCACTGCCGCTCGGGTTCGTGGCCTCGATCCGATAGGTGCCCGCCAAGGTGGGCGTGAGATTCGTGAGGGTGAGCGTGGCGTTGGTGGCTCCGTCCATCGCGGCGTTGCCGTGGAACCACTGGTAGGTGGGCGGCGGAACCCCGGTGGCGAGGGCGGTGAAGGTCACTGTGCCACCCGGGAAGTTGGTCGCGCTGGTCGGCAGGAGCGTGAAGGCAGGCGGGGTGGGTTGCTCGGTCAATGCGAGGCTGGCGGAATCGCTGATGATGCGGGTCAGACCGTTGTCGAGAACCGCACGGTAGGATCCGACATTCCCAGCCTTGGCCTCCGCGATCCGCAGGGTGAATCCGAAACCGCTGGCCAGTGCGGATCCCTGGAACTCCCAGGTCACCCTGGGGCGAGGCATGCCGTGGGCGGCGACGGTGAAGGTGGCGGCGGCAAGCGGGTTCACAACGGTTCCCTGGGGCTGTTGGGTGAGGGCCAGCGGCACCGTGCCGGTGGTGCTGCCCGGGGATCCGAGATCGCCGTTCTCGGCGGCTGCGAGCACACCGGGGCCTCCTGCCGCGGATGCGGAACCAAACACGCCGGTGGCCGGATCGTAGGTGAAGCCCACGCCCGGGGTGGCGGCGCCAAACGAGGCCTCAGCCACGGTGTCGGCCTCCTCCGTCGCCGAGGCATTCCAGAGACGGATCGCATCGCCGCTGCCGGAGAGGCCGATGTTGTTTGTCGCGTACCCGAAGATCCTCAGGTTCGCCGGTAGCGCAGTGCCCCACCAGGTTCGGAAATCGTCCACCGAGGGCAGACCCGTGGTGACATTCTGTTCGAGGAACACGATCGATTCCCCGGCCTCGATCGTGATGCCGTCGAGGCTCACCACACCATTGGTGAGTCCGCCGTTGGAGTCATTGAACCGGTATCCCGTCAGATCGATGGGTGACGACCCGAAGTTCGTCAGCTCCCACCAGTCCCCATGGAGCGCAGGGGCCCCGTTGGTTGAGGCTGCCGGGAACACCTCGGTAATCGCGAGTTGGGCCGTGCCGGCGACCGAGGAGAGAATACAACCCAGAACCCAGATCCAAGCCGTTCGAATCATGCATGGATCGAAGTTCTGAACCGTGTCGATCCGACGTCGTCACGGTGACAAGACCATGACATCCGTCTCCGTTGGGACGGCCCGCCTTCGCTCCCGGAATGCGTGCCTCCCCGGACCTCCGCCTGCCTAGCCCCCCAGCACTTCACCAATGGCGTCGTGAAGGGTCGTCACCATGGTCTTCAGCTGTCGGAGAGTCGTCGAGTAGGGGGGCATCAGCACGACCACGTTACCGATCGGACGGGTCAGCACGCCCCGGCGGGCCATGGCCTGGCAGACCCGGATCCCGGCCTGGGCCTCCAATGGGAATGGAGTGCGCGTCGGCCAGTCCCGGACCAGTTCCACCCCGGTCACAAGGCCCACCCGGCGGACATCGCCGACGGCCGGCAGCGTCCAGAGCGACTCTAGCTCCTGTCCCAACGCCCGCTCCAGCCGCTGACGATGCCGTCGGTTCCCGGGCTCGGTCAGCAGTCCGAGGCTTGCAAGGGCCGTCGCAGCCCCGAGGGGATTGCCCGTGAAGCTGTGTCCGTGGAAGAAGGTCTTGAACTCCGAGTAGTCCCCGAGGAAGGCATCGAACACCGCCTGGGTCGTCAGCGTGGCCGCCATGGGCAGGTAGCCTCCCGTGAGTCCCTTCGCGAGGCACAGGAAGTCGGGGCGGATCCCCTCGACACCGCAGGCGAACAACGAGGATCCCGCTCCCGTGCGGCCAAACCCCGTCATCACCTCGTCGGCGATGATCAGGGCTCCGTGGTCGCGCACCCGGGCACACGTCTCCTTCAGCCAGCCGTCCGGCTGGGGAATCATCCCCGCGGCCCCCTGGATCCGCGGCTCCACCACGAATGCCGAGTAGGGACGTCCGCTCCGTTGCGCCGCGGCGAGCTTCCGGTCGACCTGGTCGAGGCACTCCCAGCCGCAGGACCGGTAGGTCCGGGCGTCGGCCCGCTCAGGCCGGGCTCGATTGTACGGACACCGGTAGCAGTACGGAGCCATGACGGTGTCCGACTTGAACACGAGGTCCCGGTAGCCGCCGTGGAAGAGGGAGGAATACCCGACCGAGACGGCGCCGAGGGTGTCGCCATGGTAGCCACCCCCCAGACTGAGGAACCGGGGCTTCGGGCGTGGCCCCCGTGTGCGACGGGTGTAGTCGTGGGCGAGCTTGATGGCGGCCTCGAGTGCCGTGGAACCGTCGTCCGAAAAAAACACCTTGCCGAGCCGTGGGCCCTCGCCTCGGAACCGGGACTGCCGGACCAGCTCCGCAGCGAGCCGGCTGGCGGGCGGGTTGGCGAAACCGAGGGCCGAGACGTGGGCGACCTTCGTCAGCTGTTCGCGAAGGGCCCGGTTCAGCAGGGGATGGTTGTGACCATGCAGGTTGGTCCAGATCGAGGCGTTGGCATCCAGGTAGGTCCGCCCCCGGGTGTCGTGGAGCACGGATCCACGACCCCGATCGAGGACGATCGGCTCGGTCCGGAGCCAGTCCTGCATCTGGGTGAACGGATGCCAGACAAACCGCTGGTCAAGATGGGCGGGGTCGGGTGGCACGGGTCAGGACTCCGATGCGGCGGGGGTGCCTCGCTGGATCCTCGCCACGAGGGGAGTGATCGCCTCAATGAGGCGGTCGATGTCCTCGGGAGTGTGTCCGGCGGTCACGGTGATCCGGAGCCGGGCCTGGTCCCGTGGGACGGTGGGATACCGGATGGCCGGCACCCAGAGCCCCTGCTCGCGGAGCCTGCGGGCGGCCGACACGGCCTCGGCGGCGGCTCCGAGGATCACCGGGAGGATGGGGCTGTCGGGCGTCGACCCCGGGTGCAGCGCGTCCGCGACCCGGTGGGCGTGGTCCCACACCGTCTTGCGGAGGGTCTGTCCCTCGGCGGATCGGACGACGGCGAGGGCCACGTGCGCGGCCGCGGAGGCGGCGGGTGTGGGGGCGGTCGAGAACATGAAGCTGCGGGCACGGTGGATCAGGTAGTCCACCAGGACCGCCGATCCCGCGACGAACCCTCCGCCGGAGGCCAGCGACTTGCCGAGCGTGCCCATCTGGACCTCCACCCGGTTCTCAAGGCCGAGCTGCCGGACGCGTCCGGCGCCATTCCCCCCGAAGAGTCCCAGCGCGTGGGCCTCGTCCACCAGCAGCCAGGCCCCGTGGCGTTCCTTCAGGTCCACCAACGCCTCGAGCGGGGCGATGTCCCCGCCCATGGAGAACACGCTTTCGGTCACGACGAGGATGCGCCCGCCGTTGGACGACGCGAGGTTCCGTCGGGCCCACCGGAGGTGGTCCTCGAGCTGGTCGAGATCGTTGTGCCGGCACACCCGGAGCCGGGCACCGCTGAGGTGCGCGCCGTCGACACAGCAGGCGTGCACGGACTTGTCGAGGATCACGACGTCCTTGGCGCCAACAAGGGCCGGGATGACCCCCAACGCGGCCGCGTAGCCGCTCCCGAAGACCAGGGCCCGAGGGGTGCCCATCCAGTCGGCGAGTCCCTCCTCGAGACGGTGATGAATCGTGAGGGAGCCCGACACGAGCCGTGAGGCGCCGCTGCCGGAACCCAGTTCCTGGGCCGCCCGGGCTGCAGCGTCGCAGACCCCTGGGTGACGGGTCAGACCGAGGTAGTCGTTCGAGGCGAAGTTGAGGCAGGTGCCGTCGGCATGCCGCAGGTGCCGGGACCCGACCGGTTCGACCGACTGGAGGGTGCGGGTGAGATCGGAGGCCGCCCAGGCCTCGAGTTCTGTCGCAAGGATGCGGTCGAGTTCCCACATGACCGACCGCGTTGGTATCAGCCGTTGGAACCCGGTTGGAAGGGTGGAGTTCACGGCGAGGGCTTTTTGGCCCTGATTCCTGGGGTTATGGAGGAACTTGTTTACGAGCACGTAGGCCGTTTCCTACCGTCTGCCGGATGAAGGGAATCATTCTCGCGGGCGGCGCGGGCTCACGCCTGTATCCGCTGACCCTGGTGGCCTCGAAACAGCTCCAGCCGGTCTACGACAAGCCGATGGTCTACTATCCCCTGACGACCCTGATCGAAGGCGGCGTCCGCGAGTTCTGCCTCATCTCCACCCCCCAGGACATCCCCCGGTTCCGCCAGCTGCTCGGGGACGGATCCCGGTTAGGCGTCAGCATCGAGTACCGCGAGCAGGCCCGTCCCGAGGGCATCGCCCAGGCGTTCCGCATCGCGGCCGACTTTGTCGGCAACGACGCCGTCACGCTGATCCTGGGCGACAACATCTTCTGGGGTGGCGACGTCTTCCAGCAGGCGTTCAGCCGCTTCGACGGTGGCGCGGTGGTGTTCGGCTACCATGTCCATGACCCGGACCGCTACGGCGTCGTGGAGTTCGACGCGGAGGGACGGGCCCTGTCGATCGAGGAAAAGCCCAAGGCCCCCAAGAGCAACTACGCCGTCCCGGGTCTGTATCTCTATGACAATTCCGTGATCCAGATCGCCAGGGACCTCAAGCCGAGCGCCCGTGGTGAGCTGGAGATCACCGACGTGAATGTCGAGTACCTGCGTCGGGGCACCCTGCGGGTCTTCAAGCTGGCCCGTGGGTTCGCCTGGCTCGATGCCGGGACCAGCAGCAGTCTTCATGAGGCCAGCGCCTACGTGCAGACCATCGAGAGCCGGCAGGGCATCAAGGTGGGCTGTCCGGAGGAGGCGGCCTTCCGACGGGGACTGCTGTCCCTCGATCGGCTGGTCGAGGTGGCGGGGACCCTTCCCAGATGCGACTACCGCAGCTATCTTGAGGGGGTCATCTCCGAGGCGCGGCGCGGCTGAGACGTGGCATGTCCCCTGCTTTTCAGTCGGATTTGAGAATTGGGACCGACAGGTCCCACCCAATTCCTTTCAACCATTCATGATACTGCTTCTTGGAGCGACCGGATATGTCGGACAGGCGTTTGCCGCCGAGCTGAGGCGTCGCAACCGACCCTTCACGGAATTGACCCGAAGCGCGGTGGACTACACCCGGTTCTCCGTCCTGCGGGAGACCCTGCGGTCCCTGCGACCGGAGTGTGTGGTCAATTGTGCCGGGTACACCGGAAAGCCCAACGTGGACGCCTGCGAGGTGGCCAGGGCCGACACGCTCCAGGGCAACACGCTGTTCCCGCTGACCCTTGCCCAGGCCTGCGAGGTCGAGAAGGTCCCCCTGGGCCATGTCTCGTCCGGCTGCATCTACGCCGGAGCCAAGCTGGCCGATCAGTATGGGGTGTTCCGTCCTGAGAAGGACCTGATGAGCCCCGGGGTCCATCACCTGGTCCAGCAGCATCCGGAGCGGCTCCGCGGGTTTTCGGAGGAGGACGCCCCGAATTTCTCGTTCCGCGATGGACCCTGCAGCTTCTACAGCGGCACCAAGGCCCTCGGTGAGGAGGCCATGCTGGGGGTGGGTGATGCCTACCTGTGGCGGCTCCGGATCCCGTTCGACCGCTACGACAGCCCCCGGAACTACCTCAGCAAGGTCCAGCGCTACTCCCGGGTCTACAACAACATCAACTCGATCTCCCACCGCGAGGATTTCGCCAAGGCGTGTCTCGACCTCTGGGACCTCCGGGCGCCGTTTGGGATCTACAACGTCACCAACGCCGGTTGGGTGACCACCCGGCAGGTGGTCGAGAAGGTCCAGGCCGTGCTGCGCCTCGACCGGAAGTTCGAGTATTTCGAGAACGACGCCGAGTTCTACACCTCCGCGGCCCAGACCCAGCGGTCGAACTGCATCCTCGACACCTCCAAGCTGCTCGCCACTGGCGTGCGTGTGAGGCCCGTCGAGGAGGCCCTCGATGAATCCCTCCGGAACTGGGTTCCCGAGTCGAAGTAACCCGTCTCATCCCCTTCGCATGAACCTCCTCGTCACGGGCGGCGCCGGATTCATCGGCTCCAATCTCATCCACCACATCATCGACCGACCGGAGATCCAGCGGTTGGTCAACCTCGACGCCCTCACGTACGCGGGCCATCTGGCGAATCTCCGCAGTGTCGAACGTCATCCGAAGTACGCCTTCGAGAAGGTCGACCTCCGGGACAAGGCCGAGGTTCTGCGTGTCGTCCGCGATCACAGGATCACCCATGTGATGCACCTGGCGGCCGAGTCGCACGTCGACCGTTCGATCTCGGGCCCTGGCGACTTCATCTCAACCAACATCGTCGGGACCTTCAACCTCCTCGACGCCTGCCGTGACCAGTGGAGCGGCAACTGGGCGGGGCATCGGTTCCACCATGTGAGCACCGACGAGGTCTACGGCTCGCTCGGTGCCGAGGGATTCTTTCTCGAAACCACGCCCTACGCGCCGAACTCGCCCTACTCGGCAAGCAAGGCCTCGAGCGACATGCTGGTCCGGGCCTACCACCACACCTACGGCATGCCGACGGTGGTGACGAACTGCTCGAACAACTACGGGCCGTTCCAGTTTCCGGAGAAGCTGATCCCGGTCGTGCTCCAGAGCCTCCTCTCCCGCAAGGCGGTCCCGGTCTATGGCGACGGCATGAACGTCCGGGACTGGCTGTTCGTGCGCGATCACTGCGAGGCGCTCTGGCAGGTCCTCAACCGCGGTCGTGAGGGCGAGACCTACAACATCGGGGGCCACAACGAGTGGGCCAACATCCACATCGTCCATCTGATGTGCGACCTCGTCGACGAGCTGAAGCCGGAGCTCGGCGGCAACTCCCGCGGCCTGATTGCCTTCGTGAAGGATCGTCCGGGTCACGATCGCCGCTACGCGATCGATGCCGGCAAGATCCAACGTGAGCTGGGATGGGTCCCGGCCTACACCTTCGAGCGGGGCATCCGCGAGACGGTCCAGTGGTACCTGGCCAACCAGGACTGGGTCGCCGAGGTCCGCCAAGCCAAGTCCTGAGGACAGGGCTGAGAGTGGGCTGGGGGCTCGGGACCGGGGACTCACGCAGAGTGGGGGCTCACGCGGGGACGCGGAGACGCGGAGGAGGGCAGGGAGAGATTGGGGAATTGGAACGGCGGACCGGGAGTGTCTTCATTTGATTCGCATTTCTTTCTCCGTCCCCCTCCGCGTCTTGGCGTCCCCGTGTGAGTCCCCCTTTCCCCCTCAAAGCGGGTGAACCTTCTGAGGCCAGTCGAGCTCGAACCCGTTCCGGCGCAACAGTGCCTGGAAGTCGGTCCGACGCTTCGGTGATTTCCGGATGTGGCGGGGGCGTTCCTTGAGACGGATCGCCTCGGCGGCCAGCCAGCCCGCAGCTTCACCGATGTTCCATTCCACCGGATGCAGTCGGTAGCAGCCGTTGGTGATGTGCGTCGTGCCGATGTTCTTGCAGGCAGGCAGGAGGTTCTCGACGCGCCGCGGCAGGAGGGCGCCCAGAGGGATCTGGAAGGGCAGGGAGCTGAGGTCGATGTAGTTGTCCCCCGTCGTGCTCGGGTGGAGGTCGATGCGATAGGCCCCGATTCCCACACTGTCCTCGAACGGTGTCGCCACGACCTCTTCCTTCGAGGCGCCGGTGGACTTCATCCGATACTCCGTGCTGACGTGCTGCTCGAGCACGGTGACCTCGGCCTGGATTCGGCGCGCCTCGCGTACGTAGACGGCCTTCGCCAATCCATGTGTGGTCCCGAGGCAGTCCCCGCGGGGTCGGAGTCCTTTCCAGCCGGTTCCGCCATCGGGTCGAGGCGCCTCGGTCTGCATCCAGTAGAGGAGGGCGAGGCTCAGTTCCTTCGATCGACGGAGATGGCGCGCCGCGTCGGCGGGGTCGACCCCAAGCAGCGGGCCAATCCAGTAGTCGTTCTGGGGCCAGTTGACGAGGGTCAGGTCCTTCCAGGCGCCCTTGCCCTCGAAGTTGGCGGGGTCGAGCAGGCGACGGTAGGTGAAGAGATTGAGACCGGAGGTCTTGGCTCCCGTGGGATCGAAGGAGACCGCCCGCTTCTCGAGGGTGATGGGGTTGCTCATGTCCCAACTCAGCAGCCGGCCCGGCCAGGGCGGCTTCAGGTTCGGGATGTAGTCCCGCCAGAAGGCGTAGTCCTCCGGCTTGGCGATCGTGTGGTCTGCTCCAGGATCGTAATCGACGGCGAAGCACCAGGTGACTGCCTGCTGGTTGAGCGGGTTGGCGGTCTCGGGGGCATGGGGCTCCCCGGTGTCCTTGCGGGACTCGGCGCCGATGACGAACTCGGTCCCGGTCAGGGGCAGCAGATCCCCCAGTTCCGTGGCGTCGATGAAGTAGGGAGCCTCGACGTTCACCTCTCCCCCGGTGAGAAGGCTGCGGACCCGGACGCTCCTGACCACGTCGCCCTCCGTCTGGGCGGCGACCGGGGTGTGCTCGAACCAGATCTGGAGCTTCTGGTCGCGAAGGAACGGCGCCAGCATCCCCTGGATCACGGCGAGGGATACCCGGGGTTCGAGACAGAGCCGTGAGACCAGCCCGTTCCCTGGGTTCAGATACTTCGCCTCCCGAGCGGACGGCGTCAGGGGATATTGGTCCCGATAGTACTGTCGCGACCGGTTCCGGAAGTCCCGATAGCTGGAGGTGCACCCGAACTGTTCGATCCACGGGTGCTCATCAGGGGGCACCCCCTGCGAGGTGAGCTGTCCCCCGATCCAGGTGGTCTCCTCGGTCATCAGCACCTTGAGTCCGGCGCGGCAGGCGGCGAGGGCGGCGGCGCAGCCGCCGAGACCTCCGCCGATGATGACGACGTCGGCCTTGATGTTCCGGGAGGTGACGGTCTTGCCGATCCCGAGTGCGGACGAAGCCAGCCAGGGGGACAGCGCGGTGGCCTGGAGGAAGGAGCGGCGATGGAGACGCATGGGGGGGCGGGACCGGGGTGTGGCGGAGACGATCGGTAAACCGGGAGGAGCATGGGAAGCCTCATTTGGCCGGGCTCGGGGCTCGACTTGGCGTGCGCCGGTTTGATTGGCTGGTCGAAGTCGTCCTTCGAATCTATGTCGCACGCCCAGCCGGAACTCGCCCGCCAGCTCACCGAAGCCGCCGAACACCTCGCCCGGGTCCGGGCCGAGGTCGGCAAGGTGATCGTGGGACAGCGGGACCTCGTCTACCGCCTCCTCGTCGGACTCGTTGCCCGTGGACACATCCTCCTCGAGGGCCTTCCGGGCCTGGCCAAGACCGCGGCGGTCAGCAGTCTCGCCCGCGCCACCCACTGCCAGTTCTCCCGGATCCAGTTCACCCCCGACCTCCTCCCGGGCGACATCACCGGCACCCTGATCTACGACGCCAACAAGGGGACCTACTCGACCCGTCAGGGGCCGATCTTCGCCAACCTCGTCCTGGCCGATGAGATCAACCGGGCGCCCTCCAAGGTTCAGTCGGCCCTCCTCGAGGCGATGCAGGAGCGTCAGACGACCATTGGCGACAAGACGTGGCCGTTGCCCGACCCGTTCCTGGTGCTCGCGACCCAGAATCCCATCGAACAGGAGGGCACCTATCCGCTGCCCGAAGCGCAGATGGACCGGTTCATGTTGAAGGTGATCGTGGGCTACCCCTCGGCCGCGGAGGAGCTGCAGATCCTGGACCGCATGGCCACGACCCGGCCGGACATCTCCCTCGATGCCGTGGTCTCCCCGCAGGAGATCGTGGGCTACCAGGCGCTGGTGAACGACATCCACGTCGACGCCCTCGTGAAGGACTACATCGTGCGCCTGGTGGTGGCGACCCGTGAGGCAACGCAGGGGCAGGGGGTCGCCCCCGAGCTCAAGCGGCTCGTCCGGATCGGAGCCAGCCCGCGTGCCACGATCAACCTGACCCTCGCCGCCCGTGCCTACGCGTTGCTCGAGGGACGGGACCACGTGACGCCGGACGACGTGAAGGCGATCGCGCCCGACGTGCTGCGGCACCGGGTGTTGCTCACCTATGAGGCGGAGGCCGAGGAGATCACCTCCGAGACCGTCGTCCAGACCCTGCTCAGCAAGGTCAAGGTGCCCTGATCTGTCGTCCGCCCCCGGAGTCTTCCTGTCGCCGCATGCTGCCCCCCGACTACCTCAAGAGGCTGCGTCAGGTGGAAGTGCGATCGCGGCTCGTGAGCGAGCAGCTCATGGGCGGGCGGCTCACCAGTGTGTTCAAGGGGCGAGGCATGGATTTTGCCGACGTCCGGGAGTACGTGCCGGGCGACGACGTCCGGCGCATCGACTGGAATGTCACGGCCCGTCTGCGGAAGCCGTTCATCAAGCGCCACATCGAGGAACGCGAGCTCGTGGTGATGCTCCTGGTCGATGTGTCGGCGAGTGGACATTTCGGCACCGCTGGGGATGAGGTCATCGCGTCCGGGGACGGCATCTCGACCAAGCGCGAGCTCGCTGCGGTGATCGCGGGTGCCCTCGCGTTCAGTGCGGTGCGCGACGGCGACCGGGTGGGCATGCTCCTGTTCTCAGATCGCATCGAGCGGTATGTCCCGCCCCGCAAGACCCGCTCCCATGTGACCCGGCTCCTGCACGAGCTGCTGTTCACGCCGCCGCAGTCGACGGGAACCTCCCTCACGACGGCGCTGCATTTCCTGAACAACCTGCTGCAGCGCCGGGCCTTGGTGTTCGTTCTCTCGGACTTCCACGACGCGTCGGGTGTCGACTGGCAGCGGACGCTGGCGGCGACAAACCAGCGTCATGAGGTCATCGCCCTGCGGACGGTGGATCAGCGTGAGCTGGTGCTGCCGGATGTGGGGCTGGCCCTGGTCCAGGACGCCGAGACGGGCGAGGTGATGGAAATCGACACCGGGGATCCGGAGGTCCGTGCGGCCTGGGGTGCCCTGGGAGAACAACGCCAGCGGGAGCTCATCGCCACCTTCCGGAGGAGCCGAGTGCCGGAGCTGGAGGTCCGAACCGACCAGCCGTGGCCCCAGCGACTGCAGAAGTTCCTCGACTACTCGGGAAAGCGACGTGTGGCCTGACGACCTGACGAACCCATGGCGGACAAACCCACCAGCCTTGTCGAGGACCTGACCCTGGTTCCGATGCCCCCGTGGTGGGAGTCGCCCTGGTTCTGGCTCGCGGTGGTGGTGGGACTTCTTCTCGTGTTCGTCCTTGGACCCC
>VHCG01000062.1 GCA_016871805.1 Verrucomicrobiota bacterium | reverse complement strand
GGCGCGGAACTTCTCCCGTTCCCGTTCCCCGAAGGCATGACGCTTCTCCACGACACGGGAGATGCAGTGGTAGCAGCCGGCCTCCTCTTCGGGCGCGGCCTTGAATCGCGGTATTCGCATACCCCCCACTCCATCATGGTCGCACCCCCTCACGCCATGCCCAGACCCTCCCTAAATCTAGTGATAGATGACCTGGCCCCGAACGAAGCACGTGGCCCCGAACGAAGCAGATTCGGTGATCGACGACCTCCGGTATAGATGACCTGGCCCCAAATGTGGCCCTCCATCCCATACTGGCGATAGATGACCTGGCCCTCTTTAAGATCGCCCCGGACAGGGCGGATAGCTATTTGCGGCACACCCTCAAAGGCGACGGATGACCTGGCCCCAAAAGCGGTCTTGGCCCCAAAAGCGGTCCTCCTCAAGGTCTACTCCAGAAGCCCCTCCCCGCCTTCGCTGGTGCTTCCTTGTGCGCCGTTGAAATCATGACGAACCGGTCTGCCGACAGGCTTGTCCGTGGGATCGGTCAGGGATCATGATCCGGCCATGCCGTCCCTGTTCCGATTCCTGACTCCCGTGGCCCTGAGCCTCTGCCTTGCCTCCACCGTGGGGCTGGCCCAGACCGGGGAGGACACCCGCATCGCGCCACTGAGGAAGCTGATCCAGGACCCGTCCCCGAAGGTCCGACTCGAAGCCCTCCGCGCCATGGCCAAGATCCCAACCGCCGAGTCCGCCGCCCTCGCTCTTTCCGCTCTCGACCAGCCGATGGATCCGACCCTCGACTACGCTCTCTGGCTCACGATCAACGACCTTTCCGAGCCTTGGATCGCCGCACTGCAGTCCGGTGCTTGGAAACCCGAGCGCCATGAGAAACAGCTAGAGTTTGCCCTTAGGGCCATCCGACCCGAACAGGCCAGCCGGGTGCTGAGCCAGCTGCTCGCCACCAAGCCGCTGGCCAAGGATGGGCAAGGGCCTTGGATCGAGCTCATTGGCGCCGCGGGATCACCAAAGGAATTGCGCCAGGTGTTCGACCTAGTGTTGGCCGGCAGATTCGACGCCCCCACCTCGGCCCGGGCACTCACCGCATTGGGTGAGGCCGCCCGTCTGCGCAAGGTCCAGCCCGAGGGTGATCTTTCGTCCGTGACCCGACTCTTCACGTCGGACAGCGAGCCCGTCCAAGTAGCAGCGCTGCGGCTGGCCGGCCTCTGGAAGCAGGGGACGTTCGTGTCGCCGGTTGCTGGGGTGCTGTCGGGTCTGAACCTCCGTCCTGCAATCCGTGACGCCGCCCTCGAGACCCTGCGTCAGATCGGCGGTCCGGAGTCCCTCAAGGCCCTGCAGGGTCTCGTGGCCTCCTCAAATCCTTCGATGAGCCGCGCCGCAGTAGCTTCTCTAGCGCAGCTGGACCTCAATGCCGCCCTGCCCGCGATCGTCGCCCTCGCCCAGGAATCCTCCGACGAGACGGAGGCCCTCGCGTTCTGGAGATCCGTCCTAGGGGTCAAGGGTGCCGGCAAGCGCATCGCCGAAGGGCTTCCGAAGTCGGGTGTCCCCCAGCTGGTCGCACGGGCCGGCATGCGGGCCGCCCGCGAGGGGGGGCGCAACGACCTGGATCTCGTCCTGGCTCTCGCGCAGGGATCCGGCCTCGCAGGGGATTCCGGAAGTGCCGCCGGTTCCGAGGTCATCCGTGACCTCGCCGCGCGCGCGATGTCGAAGGGCGATCCCCATCGCGGGGAGTCCCTCTATCGCCGCAAGGACCTCGCCTGCATGTCCTGCCACGCCATCGGTGGTGTCGGAGCCAGGGTCGGACCCGACATGACCTCGATCGGTGCCAGTGCCCCGATGGACTACCTGGTCGAGTCGGTCCTCCTGCCGAACGCCAAGATCAAGGAGGGCTACCATAGCGTGGTGGTTGCGACCAAGGACGGCACGGAATACACGGGCACGCTGGCCCGTGAGACGCCCCAGGAACTCGTGCTGCGGCTTGCCTCGGGCGCGGAGCAGTCCGTCGCGAAGGCCGACATCGAGAGGCGCGAGCAGGGGACGCTGTCGATCATGCCCGGGGGACTCCTCGATCCGCTCAATGAACAGGAACAGCTCGACCTCTTCGCCTTCCTGAGCCGTCTCGGCAAACCGGGCGACTTCGATGCCGCACAGGGCGGGGTCGCCCGGTTGTGGCGTGTCGGACAGACGGTCCACACCGATGCCCAGGCGGGGCAGGACGTCTGGCCCCTCACGGCGAATTGGGACGATCGACGCTGGTCCCCGGCCCCCGCGTTGGTGAAGGGCGTGCTGCCCCGTGACCTGATCAACGAGATCACCAAGGCCAGTCCCTGGACCTCCCGCCTCGGGGTCTATGCCGCCACCGAGTTGGTCACCTCTAAGGACGGCCCCGTCCGTCTCCACCTCAAGGCGGCACCCGGAGCCGAGCTCTGGGTCGACGGTCGGAAGGTGGGTGGCCACGGAGCCAATACCGCCACACTGAAGGCCGGCACCCATCGCATCCTGGTCCGCATGGATCCCAAACAGGTTCCCGACGAGCTGCGCCTCGATTCCCCCGATGGCGCGTTCGTCCTGAACTGAGCTCCGGGAACCCCTCCCATGAAGCCACCCCGTTGTGGAAAAAGGCGAAGGGTGTTTCTTGCTGACGTTCCGGTCCGTGTCTGGAGACCCGATCCCGGGTGCCCGAACCGAGAACAGACTCGCCGGGTCCATTCCTGACAAAACCCCTCAATACACCGGCAGCTCCCTCCGTCCGAACCCGCTGGATGACCTTGTCGTTTCCCAGATCCGCACTGGTCCTGCTGGCCATCGCCCTCCTTGGTGGCGCCTTGGGTTGGAATCGTATCGATGCAGCGTCGAAGCCACGCCGTGGGGATCCGACACTGGCGCCCGATCCCAACGTCGAGTTCCAGGAACAGCTGCTGCCGGTGCTGCAGCAGCGGTGCTGGGATTGTCACGGCGACGGGGCCAAGAAGGGGGACATCAACTTCGACTCCCAGACCAACCTCACGGCCGTCCTGAACGACCGGAAGCTCTGGGAGCGGGTGCTCCACACGGTCGGTACCGGGGAGATGCCGCCCAAGAAGAAGGAGCCCCTGAGCGTGGAGCAGAAGGAGTGTCTCACCGGATGGATCGACCGCACCCTGTTTCCGGTGGATCCCAGGGACCCCGACCCCGGGCGCGTTACACTGCGGCGTCTCAACCGGGCCGAATACAACAACACCATCCGGGACCTCGTCGGGGTCGCCTTCGAGCCGGGTGAGGATTTTCCGGAGGACGATGTCGGCTACGGGTTCGACAACATCGGCGATGTGCTGACGCTGCCGCCCCTGCTCCTGGAACGGTATCTAGAGGCGGCCGAGGCGGTGCTGGAGGAGGCGATCGTGGACGGGCCCCGCACCAACTGGACCCGGCTGGTGAAGGCCCCGCAGTTCCGTGGGGGCGACGACGGCGGGGTGATGCGAGGACTCGCCTCGAACGGCGATCTCACGGCAGACCTGCAGGTCCCGGTCCCGGGTACCTATCGCCTGTCGGTGGTCGCCCATGGGGATCAGGCGGGTGCCGACGACGTCCAGATGGGGGTGCGCGTCGACGACCAGGAGCGGAAGACCTTCGAGGTGAAGGCACGGTCGCGTGAACCCGGGACGTACGACTCTGAGGTAACGTTCCATCGGGCGGGTGTCCACCGGCTCACCGTCTCGTTCCTCAACGACTTCTATGAGGAGAAGTGGATCGAGAAGCCTCGGGAGGGCAAACCACCGCTGAAGGAGAAGCAGATCAAGGACCGCAACTTCTGGCTCCACTCGGCGTCGCTGACGGGCCCGCTGAACGGCGACGCGCCGCTGCCCGAGACCCACCAGAGGCTCTTCGCCCTCCGGAAACCCGGCATGTCGGATCGGACCGCTGCCCGTCGGGTTGTTGGCGACTTCGCGCGGCGGGCGTGGCGGCGACCGGTGTCCAGGGACGACCTGGATCGGTTGATGGCGCTCTACGAGTCCTCCCGTCAGGCGGGCGACGGGTTCGAGACCGCGGTCCGTCAGGCCATGACCGCGACCCTGGTGTCCCCGCACTTCCTGTTCCGCGGGGAGCTCCAACCCGATCCCGACAATCCGAAGTCGGTCCATCCTGTTGACGAGTTCGCCCTGGCCTCGCGGCTGTCCTATTTCCTGTGGAGCTCCATGCCGGACGAGGAGCTTTTCGCGCTCGCCTTGAGGAAGCGCCTCCGGAGGAACCTCGACGCCCAGGTCCACCGCATGCTGAAGGATCCCAAGGCACACGCGCTGACGGACAACTTTGCCGGCCAGTGGCTCCAGCTCCGGAGCCTCGCGATCCTGCAGCCCGACCGTGGGAAGTTCCCCGGGTTCTCCGAGGCGTTGCGTCACGACCTTCGGCAGGAGACCGAGCGGTTCTTCGACGCGATCGTCCGGGAGGACCGCCCCGTGCTGGACTTCCTCCTGGGCGACTACACTTTCGTCAACGCCCGTCTGGCCAAGCACTACGGGATCGCCGGGGTGGAGGGCGACGAGTTCGTCCGGGTCTCCTTGGCGGGCACGCCGCGTCAGGGGGTCCTGACCCACGGCAGCATCCTGACCCTTACCTCGAATCCGAACCGCACCTCGCCTGTGAAGCGGGGCAAGTGGGTCCTGGAGAATCTCCTCTCCAGCCCCCCGCCACCCCCTCCGCCGAACGTCCCGGAGTTGGAGGCCGGAGAGAAGATCAGCGGCTCCCTGCGCCAGCGGATGGAGAAGCATCGCGACAACGCCATGTGTGCCAGCTGTCATGCGCGCATGGACCCGATCGGGTTCGCCTTCGAGCAGTTCGACGGCATCGGGGCCTTCCGGGAGCGGGACGGGGATCAACCGCTCGAGACCGCGGGCGAGTTGAACTCCGGAGAACGGTTCCAGGACCACCGGGAGCTGAACCGGATCTTCGCGACCTCCAAGAAGGACGACTTCCTCCGGTGTCTCTCCGAGAAGATGCTCACCTACGCGCTGGGGCGGGGACTGGAGTACTATGACCGACCGGCCGTCCGGCGTATCGTCGAGCGTCTCGAGCAGGGGGAGGGACGGTTCTCGGAACTGGTGATGGGAGTGGTCGAGAGCGTTCCGTTCCAGCAACGCCGTGGCGAGGGCGACCAACGTTAGGCAGGTCTCCTGACTCCCACCCCAAAAGGGACCCATTCGGAGACGCGGCGACGCTCGGGAAGACCGGAGAGGGCGGATGCCAATTCCCCCCTGTAACCAACCCATCGCCGGGAGGTCTGGTCGTGCGTTCGCGTCGCATGCGGGAGGGCTTGCCCCGAATCGGGGATCCCACCGACGCTCCGCGGTCGATCCAATCCAACATGGCTTCCTCGCAAAAGAATTCCCTGGGCCTCTGGCTGGCGGTCGCGGTCCTCGCCGGTGGCGGATACTGGGGCTACACGAAGTGGAAGGGCGGCAAGGGAACGGCCACGACCGGCACCGCCGAGTTCCGGACCAACACCGTCGCCCGCGGCAACATCACCCAGAGCGTCACCGCCAACGGCGCCCTCAATCCGGTGAAGATCGTCACCGTGGGCAGCCAGATCTCGGGCATCATCACGGAGCTCGGGGCCGACTTCAACACGGTGGTCAAGGAGGGTGACATCCTCGCCAAGATCGACCCCGCCACCTATGAGCGGAAGTTCGCCCGGGCCGAGGCCGACCTTTCCAGCGCCAAGGCCTCCGAGGCGCTCGCGATCTTCAACCAGAAGCAGGCCAAGCAGCTGTTCGACAGCCGCCTGATCTCCCAGACCGAATTCGAGCAGACCCAGGTCGGCCTCCTCCAGGCCGAGGCCGGGGTCAAGATGCGTGAGGCGGCCCTCGCCGAGGCCAAGGTCGACCTCGACCGCTCCGTCATCTACGCCCCCATCGGTGGGGTTGTCATCTCCCGCCGCGTCGAGGCCGGCCAGACGGTTGCCGCCAGTTTCAGCGCCCCCGAACTCTTCCAGATCGCCAACGACCTCACCCGGATGCAGATCGAGGCCGCTGTGTCGGAGGCCGATGTCGGCGGGGTCCAGGAGGGACAGAAGGTGACCTTCCTGGTGGATGCGTTCCCGGGACGCCAGTTCGTCGGCAAGGTCCGACAGGTCCGCTACGCGCCGACCACCAACCAGAACGTTGTGAACTACGTCACGGTGGTCGACGTGAACAACCCGGACCGCAAGCTGCGCCCGGGCATGACCGCCAATGTGTCGATCATCACGGCCGAGCGCACCAACATCGTCCGCATCCCCAACGGCGCTCTCCGGTTCCGTCCGCCGGAAGGCACGAAGATCTCCGGCACCAACGATGCCGTGGCCAAGGCCGCCAGCACCAACGCGGTTTCGGGTTCGTCCCGCCTGGCCGACCTGCCGACGCCTCCCTGGGTGGCCGAGGGACGTCGTCCCACGGAGGAGGAGCGGAAGAAGTTCGATGAGACGCTGACGCCCGAGCAGCGCGAGCAGATGCGCCAGTTTCGTGAGCGGATGCGGGCCCAGATGTCCCAGGGCGGCGGCGGTGGGGGTGGGATGGGCATGGGTGGTGGCATGGGGATGATGGGAATGGGCGGAGGGGGTTCGAGCGCCGCACCCGATGCCCCGGGAATCCGCACGATCTATGTGGTCGACACCGAGGCGTCCGCGCCCGGCAAGCCCGCGATCAAGGCGGTGTCGGTCCGCACCGGCATCAGCGACGGTTCCAACACCGAGGTCATCGAGGGCCTCAAGGAAGGCGAGGTCGTCGTGACGGGTCTGGCCGTGGCCGAGACCGCACCCAGCACCGCCGGTTCCATGCCCCGAGCCGGTTCACCCCTCGGTGGCAGTCCGTTCGGAGGCGCACCGCGCATGCGCTGAAGGCCGATCCCAACGGAACCTCCCCGCACCCAGACACCCCATGGTCCCGGTCATCCAGCTGGTCGACTTCCGGAAGAGCTACATCACCGGCGAGGTCGAGGTTCAGGCCGTCCGGGGCGTGACCCTCACCATCAACCCGGGTGAGTTCGTCGCCATCATGGGTTCCAGCGGCTCGGGCAAGAGCACGCTGATGAACACCATCGGCTGCCTCGATCGTCCCACCGGCGGCAAGTACCTGCTCGACGGGATCGACGTCGGATCGCTCAACCGCGACGAATTGGCGGACCTTCGGAACCAGAAGATCGGGTTCGTGTTCCAGGGGTTCAACCTCCTGGCCCGGACCACGGCGGTCGAGAACGTCGAGCTGCCCATGCTCTATCGTCGAGGCGGCCAACGCTTCAACAACCCGCGGGAACGCGCCCTGAAATCCCTTGAGCGGGTCGGCCTCGGCAAGCGGACCGACCACACCCCCAGCCAGCTGTCCGGCGGACAGCAGCAGCGCGTGGCCATCGCCCGGGCCCTGGTCAATGAACCGACCCTCCTCCTTGCGGACGAGCCCACCGGCAATCTGGATTCCCGAACGAGCATCGAGATCATGGACATCTTCCAGGAGCTCAATGCCGCCGGGATGACCCTCGTGATGGTCACCCACGAGCTCGACATCGCCAGCTACTCGACCCGGATGGTCGTGATGCGCGACGGCAGGGTCGTGACCGACCGCCCGGTGGAGCAGCGGCTCAACGCCAAGCAGGAGCTGGCCCGGCTCAAGCAGGAACAGGCCGCCGTCAAACTCGCCTGAACGGAGCGCCCCATGATCATCCTCGCCGCCTTCAAGATCGCCTTCACGGGCCTGCGTCGGAACCTCCTCCGATCGCTGCTCACCATGCTGGGCATCATCTTCGGCGTCGCCGCCGTCATCGCGGTCGTCAGCCTTGGCAATGGTGCCAAGGCCCAGGTCGAGAAACAGATCTCCACCCTCGGCCAGAACGTGGTGATGGTGATGTCGGGCGCCGCCTCGCGCGGCGGGTTCCGCATGGCCTTCGGGACATCCGGCACCCTGACGCTCGGGGATTTCGACTCCATCCGGAAGGAGGTCGAGGGCGTCGCCGGGGTCAGCCCCGAGGTCCGCAGCTTCGCCCAGGTCGCCGTCGGCAACCAGAACGCCAACCCCCAGATCATGGGTGTCGGATCCGACTACGCCGACATCCGCACCTGGCGCTTCGCCTCCGGTGACAACTTCACCGAGGCCGATGTCCGCAACGCCAACAAGGTCGCCCTGATCGGCAAGACCACCGCCACCCAGCTCTTCGGGGGCGAGGATCCCGTCGGACAGGTCCTGCGCATCAAGAACGCCCCGTTCCGGATCGTCGGACTGCTTTCGCCCAAGGGCGTCAACATGATGGGCAGCGACCAGGACGACGTCGTCCTGGTGCCCTACACGAGCGCCATGAAGCGTCTGACGGGCGACACCACCTTCCGCTCCCTCCTGGTCCAGGCGGTGGAGCCAACGTTGCTGACCTCGGTCCAGGCCCAGATCACGGAGCTCCTGCGCCAGCGGCATCGGATCCAGCCCGGACGCGACGACGACTTCCTGGTCCGAACCCAGCAGGAGATCAGCGAGTTCGCCACGGAAACCTCCCGGGTCCTGACCCTGCTGCTTGGGGGTGTCGCCGGCGTGTCGCTCGTGGTCGGGGGCATCGGAATCATGAACATCATGCTGGTGAGCGTGACGGAGCGGACCCGTGAGATCGGCCTGCGTCTGGCGGTGGGAGCCCGTGGGCGGGACATCCTGCTGCAGTTCCTGATCGAGGCGCTCACGCTCTCGGTGGTGGGCGGACTGCTCGGGATTGGTCTGGGCTGGTGGGCGTCCGACTGGCTCTCGGGCATGATGCAGAGTCCGACGCTCATTGCGGCCAACTCGGTGGCCTTGGCCTTCGGTTCGGCGGCGATGATCGGGATCGTGTTCGGGTTCTTCCCGGCGATGAAGGCCTCGCAGTTGGATCCGATCGAGGCGCTGCGGTACGAGTGACGGGGCGCGCGGAGGTGGGAGGGGACTCACGCGGAGGCTCGGAGACGCGGAGGGGGAAGTGGGAAAAAGCGCGTCAACCGGAGGGGCTGCGACGGCGGGCTCGATGAGCAACGGCCGACCCCGGAGGGATCAGGCACTGCACCCTTGCCGTTCCACGACCTGGAACGCATCCAACTCCACCGTCCCCAAACTCAGGCCCTTGGAAAGGATGTGAGGGACGTTCCCCATCCTGTCCCAATCCGCCGCTCCGGTTCTTCAATCTCTCCCCGTTTTTCTCCGCGTCGCCGCGTGAGTCCCTTCTCCCCCCGCGGGGTTTACAGTCGCCGCAGTCCGGAATCCTCCGGCGCCGCGGCGAGGAGTTCGGCAACGGTCCGTCCGTGTCCGATGAGCACGCGGTGTGGGACCAGTTCGGCCAAGGGGGCCAACACAAACCGTCGCTGGTGCGCCCGGGGATGCGGCAGGACGAGGCGAGGGGACTCGAGGATCAGGTCCCCCCAGGCGATCAGATCGAGATCCAGCGGACGGGCCTCGTTCAGCACCACCTTCGGACGCCGCCCCGCCTGCCGCTCGAGCGCCTGCAACCGGTCCAGCCAGGATTCCGGCGTGTCCCCAGGAAACGGGGTCGCGATGGCCACCGCATTGACGAACCGAGGCGATCCCGGCGGGCAGTTGTCGGGTGTGCTGGACCACAACGACGAGGTCCTCAGGGGGGTCGAGGAGAGCCCACGGAGCTCGTCGAACGCTTCGCGGAGCTGGGCCTCGGGTTCCCCAAGGTTCGCACCAAGGGCGATGAGGATGTCGACGGCCTGGGAGGTCATGGACGTCGGAGGCGGCCCCCGGTGACGTATTCTGCCCGGATCATCCGCCGCTGAGACCGATCAGTGGAGTCCGAGGACATCCTGCATGCTGTAGATGCCAGGGGGGCGTCCGACCGCCCACTGGGCGGCACGAAGGGCGCCCAGCGCGAAGGTGTCGCGACTACTGGCTTTGTGGGTCAGCTCCACACGCTCTCCGTTCGCGGCGAAGATCACGGTGTGGTCGCCTACCACGTCGCCGCCCCGCAGGGCATGGATGCCGATCTCATCGGCGGTACGCTCGCCGGTGATACCATGGCGACCGTGTCGGAGCGCCTCAGCGAGCTGGACCTTACGGACCTCGGCGAGGATCTCCAGCAGGGTGGTGGCCGTGCCGCTCGGGGCATCCTTCTTGAGACGATGATGCATCTCGACGACCTCGAGGTCGAACGAGGGCCCGAGGATCTCGGCCGCCTTCCGGGTGAGCCAAAACAGGGTGTTCACCCCGGTGGAGTAGTTCGAGGCCCAGACGATCGGGATGCGCTTGGCCGCCTTCCGGACGGCTTCCTTCTCGGACTCGGAATGTCCGGTGGTGCCCACGACCAGGGCCTTGCCTCGTTCGGCGCAGAGGGTGGCGACCCCCGGGGTCACGTTGTGGAAGGAGAACTCGATGACGGCGTCGCAGCCGTTGAGCACCGCGCCGAGGTCGTCCCCCTGGTCGACCGCGGCGGTCACCTGCAGTTCCGGATTGCGGGAGGCGCACTGGATGAGGGCCTGGCCCATGCGGCCCTTGGAGCCGTTGATGAGAAGTCGCGTCACAGCCCCTCCAGTATCAGCACTCGGCCCCGGGCTGAAGGCCAATTCAAGGCGGAGGCGATCCCCGGGCCTCGATGCGGGCGGTCCGTGTCCGTCGATCGCAAGGTGACCCTCAGCGCAGAAGGCCCTGCTGACGCAGGGTCTGGTCGAGGATCGCGAGGGATTTGCCGCTGATCGGCACCAGTGGGAGGCGCACCTCGGGGTCGATCTCCCCCATGAGGGCGAGGGCGGCCTTCACCGGGACGGGGTTCGTCTCGATGAAGAGGTTGCGGAACAGCGGATACAGCTTTGCGTGGAGCTTCTGGGCGCCCTTGAGATCGCCCTTGAGGAAGCGTTCGACCATCTGGCTGACGGCTTTCGGGGCGACATTGGAGGCGACCGAGACAACGCCGCTGGCACCGACTGACAGGAAGGGCAGGGTGATGGAGTCGTCTCCGCTCAGGATGGTGAATTTCGGGGGCAGCGCAGCACGGAGCTGGCTGACGCGGTCGCAGGAGCCTCCGGCCTCCTTGATCGAGACGATGTTCGGGCAGTCGGCGGCGAGGCGGGCGACGGTCTCGACGGCGATCTCGATCCCGCAGCGCCCCGGGATGCTGTAGAGCATGAGGGGCAGGCGGGTGTTGTGGGCGATGGCCCGGAAATGCTGATAGAGGCCCTCCTGGGTGGGCTTGTTGTAGTAGGGGGCCACCTGGAGGGAGGCATCGGCCCCGGCGGCTTCGGCGCGCTGGGTGAGTTCGATCGCCTCGCGTGTGGAGTTCGCCCCGGTACCGGCGATGACAGGGATCCGCCCCGCCACCGATTTCACGGTCAATTCCACCACTCGGATGTGCTCGTCGTAGTCGAGCGTCGGGGATTCACCGGTGGTGCCGACCGGGACGACTCCGGAGACGCCTCCCTTGACCTGGCTGCGGACCAGGCGGACGAGCGCGTCCTCATCCAACTGGCCTTGGTGGAAGGGGGTGACGATGGCGGTGAAGGTTCCTTTGAACATGGCGACGACCCCGGAACCCTCCGGGAAAATCCGTCCGCAAGGGAAGGGGTTTTTCCCGGAGGAGACTCTTGAGGTGATCGCGCGGAGGGGAGGGGAAGGGGACTCGCACGGCGACGCGGGGACGCGGAGGAAGAGGTGGGAGATGCGGGAGGAGAAAAAGGAACGAAGGGTTTCGAGGTGGTGGCTTCTGATCGGATGCCGAAGCCGTCGATGGGTGGGTGATGCAGTGCCCTGCATCACTGGGCGCGGGAGCGCCCACCGGTACCCCTCGGTGGCGTCCCCCTCTTCCCCGCGAGGGGTTGACCGCCCTGTGGTTCCAGCCGGGATCGTCTGACGCTGCAGACGGTCCCGTCCCCCTTCACGGGTGCGCCATGCGCATCGGATCGAGATGGGGCCGTGGCGGAGCACAGCCCTGCCGGCATCACCTCGGTCTTTGTCTCTCTTATCTCGCCGCCTTCCTCCGCGTCTCCCCGTTGCCGTGTGAGTCCCTCTTCCACAGGAGGCGTCGATCGTTTGGGGTCCGTGACTTGACGCCGGGTGCGTCAGGCCTCCACGGTGGACTTCTCAGGTGGCATTTCCCTCGCTTTGAGATTCCTGCAACGGAATCCCCGCGGCCGTGTCTTCTGAGGATCGAAAGAGTCATCATGGCGACTGGAAAACGGAATTCGGGCCGAACCCTCCTGCTCCCCCTCCTCGGAGTGGCCGTCCTCGGCGGTGGTGGTGCCACGGCGTACTTCAAGACCCGGACCAAGGTCCTGGCGGTCCAGACCGAACGGGTCGCCCGACGCAACCTGGTCGAGACCGTCACCGCGACCGGCAAGATCCAGCCCGTGCTGCAGGTGAAGATCAGTCCCGAGGTCTCCGGCGAGATCATCGAGCTGCCGGTCAAGGAGGGGCAGGCCGTGAAGAAGGGCGACCTGCTCGTCCGGATCCGCCCCGACACTTACGAGGCGGCCCGGAATTCGGCCAATGCGGTGTTCCGGACGGCCGAGGCCGATCTCGCCACCGCGGTGGCCCAGCAAGGCCAGGCGGATGTCGAGCTGCGCCGGGTCCAGCAGCTGTTCGAGAGGAAGATCGTGGGCGAGGCGGAGTACGACACCGCCAAGACCACCCGGGAGGTCCGGTCCGCCCAGACCTCCGCTGCCCAGCATCGCGTCGACAACGCCAAGGCGTCGGTCCGACGTGCCGAAGAGGATCTCCTCAAGTGCACCATCTACAGCCCGATCGATGGCACCGTCTCGAAGCTGACCTCCGAGACCGGCGAGCGGGTGGTCGGCACCGGCATGATGGCGGGCACCGAGATCATGGTGGTCGCCGATCTCACCGAGATGGAGGCCCGTGTGGAGGTGGGCGAGGTCGACGTGCCGCTCGTGGGTCTGGGACAGGCCGCTCGCCTCGAGGTCGACTCCTTCCGCAACCGCAAGTTCAACGGCAAGGTCACCCAGATCGCCAACTCCTCGAAGACGGGCCTCGGGGCCGCTGCGGCCGCCGCCCAGCAGGACGCCACCAAGTTCGAGGTCCGCATCCGGATCCTCGACCGCGAGCGGTTCCTTCCGGGCATGTCCGTCACGGCCGACATCGAGACCCGCTACCGGACCAATGTCCTCACCGTCCCGATCCAGTCGGTCACCACGCGACTGCCCACCGGCCTCAAGAAGACGGACGCCAAGGCCGAGGCGAAGGAGAAGATGGAGCAGCGCGAACTGCAGGAGCTTGGGGCGGTCCCGGACAAGCGTCGGGACAAGAGCGAGAAGCCCATCGACGTCGTCTTCACCGTGGCGGACGGCAAGGCGCGTCAGCTCCCCGTGAAGCGGGGCATCAGCGACGACACGCACTACGAGATCTTCGAGGGGGTGACCGAGGGCCAGGAGATCGTGAGCGGCAGCTACAAGGCGATCGCCCGTGAGCTCGACATCGACCTGCCGGTCCGCGTCGACAACCAGCCGAAGGACACGGCGACACCGTCCTCCCCGTAGTCGGCGACACCGCGAGGATCCCATGCCCCTGATCCGCATCCGAGATCTGACCCGCCACTATGTGATGGGTTCCGAGACGGTCCACGCCCTGCGTGGGGTGTCCCTCGACATCGAGAAGGGGGAGTACCTCGCGATCATGGGACCGTCGGGCTCCGGGAAGTCGACCCTGATGAACCTCCTGGGCTGTCTCGACACCCCGAACAGCGGTACCTACGAGCTGAACGGCACGAACGTGGCCGACATGGATGACAACGCCCTGGCGGAAGTGCGCAACCGGGAGATCGGGTTCGTCTTCCAGAGCTTCAACCTCCTGGCGCGGTCGGACTCGCTCCACAACGTCGAGCTGCCCCTGGTGTATGCGGGTGTGTCAATGGAGGAACGGTTGGAACGGGCGCGTCAGGCGCTGGCGAACGTGGGATTGGCCGAACGGATGCACCATCGTCCGAACGAACTCTCCGGCGGCCAGCGCCAGCGGGTCGCGGTGGCCCGAGCGCTCGTCAACAACCCGAGCATCGTCCTGGCCGACGAGCCCACCGGGAATCTGGATTCGCGGACCGGCGAGGAGATTCTGGGCCTGTTCGAGCAGCTGTCGCGTCGCGGCAACACGATCATCGTGGTCACCCACGAGGAGCACGTCGCCCAGCATGCCCGGCGGATCATCCGCATCCGGGACGGGTTGATCGCGGCCGACGAGATCAAGCCGAGGCCCCGCAGCGCGGTGGTTCCGATCGCACCCATCGCATGACCCTGGCCTCGGAGTTCCGCGAGGCGGTGCGGATCGCCTGGTCCTCGCTGCGGTCGAACGTCCTCCGGACCTCCCTGACCACGCTGGGCATCGTCATCGGGATCCTGACCGTGACCCTTATGGGCACGGCGATCACGGGGCTCAACTCGGCGTTCCGGAAGAGCGTCGGAGCGATCGGGGCCGACGTGCTCTTCATCCAGCGGTTCTCGTGGTTCTCGAGCGAGGCGGAGTGGCGGACGAGCCGCAACCGTAAGGAGCTGACCCTCCAGAACGCCCGGGACGTCGAGCGTCTCTCGACCTTCGCCAAGGCGGTGAGCGTGGAGAGCAACGGTCGAGGGACGGTCCAGCTCGACCGACGCGAGGCCAAGGGGGTCTGGGTCGCCGGGAACACCGACCTGAGTCTCGAGGTCCGGGGCCTCACGCTCACGGCCGGCCGCTGGCTTTCGCCCGGTGACGTTCAGGCGGGTCGGGCGGTGTGCGTGATCGGATCCTACATCGCCGAGAAGTTCTTCCCATACGGCGGCGCGGTGGGGTCGAGGCTCAAGCTGAACGGGATGCCCTTCGAGGTGGTGGGGGTTCTCGACCGCCAGGGCTCGTTCTTTGACGGCACCAATCTCGACAACCAGATGGTGATCCCGATCACCCGGTTCACCGAGGAGATGACCCGGTTCCCTGACTTCTCCATCGCGGTGAAGGTGCGGAATCCCGAACTCATGGAGGAGGCCCGCCAGGAGTTAACCGGGATCATGCGCAAGCTTCGTCGGGTGCCGCCGGATGCGCCGGACGACTTCTCGATCAACCAGCAGGAGGCCGTCGTGGCCTTCTTCAACCGCGTGGGCGGTACCATCGCGCTGGTGGCCCTGTTCATCACGAGCCTGTCGTTGTTCGTCGGGGGCATCGGAATCATGAACATCATGTTCGTGAGCGTGGCGGAGCGGACCCGGGAGATCGGCATCCGGAAGGCGATCGGGGCGAAGCGCCAGACGATCCTGGTGCAGTTCCTGGTCGAGGCCGCGTCGATCACCCTGGGGGCAGGCGTGGTCGGCATCCTCATCGCGTGGCCCCTGACGCTGGTGATCGACCAGTTCCTGGCGGCGACGATGCCGTGGTGGCTGGTGGGGTTGGCGTTGCTGATCTCGACCGCCACCGGGGTGGTCAGCGGCTTCCTCCCGGCATGGCGCGCGGCGGGGATGGATCCCGTGGATGCCCTCAGGGCCGAGTGAGATTCCGAACCAGATTCCCATGAAACCCCGGATCCCCCTTGGCACGGAGCTTCGCGAGGCGTTGGGCATGGCGTTCCATGCGATCGGGGCCCACAAGCTGCGGTCGGCCCTCACGCTCCTGGGCATCCTGATCGGGGTGTTCAGCATCATCCTGGTGGCGACAGCGATCCAGGCCCTGCAGCGGAACATCGAGCGGGAGATGGCCCAGTTGGGCAGCCACACGTTCCAGATCCAGCGCTTCCCGGCAATCCACGTGGAGGACGACGACGAGACGATCGACCAGTACCTGCGTCGGAAGCGGTTCTATCTGGACACGGCTCGTCAGCTTGAGCAGCGGGCGACGTTGGCACGTCATGTCGGGGTGGTGGCGGAGGTCGACCGCGGCGAGGCGGCGTCGGACTACGGCAAGACGCCACCGACGGTGTCGCTGCGGGGCATGTCCGCGCCCGCCTTCGAGACCCGAAGCCTTGTGGTGGAGGAGGGACGGGCGCTGGCGGAATCGGACGAGGAGGCTTCCCGGCCCGTGGCGGTGCTCGGGGCGGATCTGGCGAAGAAGCTGTTCCCGTTCGGATCTGCCCTCGGCCAGACGATCCTCTTCAAGGGCATGCGGTTCTCGGTGGTGGGCGTGCTCCAGCCCAAGGGCAGTCTGTTCGGCTCCAGTCAGGACAGCTTCATCGCGGTGCCCATCACCTGGGTGCTGCGTCGATACGGACGGGAGACCCCGTTGTCGATCCAGGTCCAGGCTCCCAGCCAGGAGGCGTTCCCGGATGTGATGGAGCAGACGCGGGGGGTCCTGCGTCAGCTGCGGAAGACGCCCCCGGGGGCTCCGGACGACTTCGAGATCGTGTCGAACGACTCGCTGATCACGCAGTTCCGGACCATTACCCTGGCGGTGCGGGCAGGGGCGGGGATCATCAGCAGCATCGCCCTCGTGGCGGCGGGGATCGGGATCATGAACATCATGCTGGTGAGCGTGACGGAGCGGACCCGGGAGATCGGGATCCGTCGTGCGATCGGGGCGAAGAAGCGCAACATCATGACCCAGTTTGTGCTGGAGGCGGTGGTCCTGAGCGAGATCGGCGGCCTCCTCGGGGTGGTCCTTGGGATCGCGGTGGGCAATGTCGTGCCGATCCTGCTGAAGGTTCCTGCGGTACTGCCGTGGGATTGGGCGTTGATCGGACTCGGCGTGTGTTCGCTCGTGGGTGTGGTCTTCGGGACCTATCCGGCCTGGAAGGCGGCGAACCTCGATCCGATCGAATCGCTTCGATACGAGTAGGACGGGTCGTGGTATGGCCGGGCTGGCTGGTCCGGAGCCTGGTGGGTGCTGCAGTGCCCTGCAGCACTGGGTGCGGAGCACCCAATGGGGTCGTGGGATGTGACTGCGGTTTCGCCCGGGGAGACCCCTCGCATGGATTCTGCAATCCCCTGCGGTCCGGTCCGTCGGGGCGAGGCGGGCGCTGTGCGCCCGGTTCCGCAGGGCACGGCGAACCCGCCGGGGTTGAACGGCGTCCTCAGCCCTTGGGGGTGAGGCGTTTCTGGGTCTCCTCGACCCAGCGGGCCTGCGGGGGCATCAGAAACCGGGGTTCGATCTCCTGGTAGGCCGCCAGGGCGGCGGGGGCGTTGCCCCGACGGGCGTTGAGCTCGAAGTAGCCCAGCTGGAGCTGGGTCCGGTAGGAGCTCTCGAGGCTCCGTCGATCGATGCGGTCGAGCTGTTCGGCGGCATCGTCCAGTCGTCCGTTCTGGAGGAGGGCGAGCGCGTGGTTGATCTGGGCGGCCCGACTGTTGGGATCCTTTCCAAGCTGACGGAGGGTCAGCTCGATGGCGAGCGGAGCATTGGTGCGTTCGATCAGCAGGGCCGCGGCGTAGTTGTTGATGAAGATCGGGTTGTTCGTCGCCAGCTCATAGCCTTTCGCCGCGGCCTGGCGCATGACCTCGAACTGCCGGGCCTGGTAGGCGGCGCTGACGACCTGGAACCAGTACTGGGCCAGCCCCCCGAACTCCTTCTCGAGCTTCCGGAGCAGCGCCGTGGCATGGGTGTGCTGACCGTGCCTGTTCAGGAGCTGGGCCATCCGGTAGCTGGTGAGGGGATTGTTGGGCGGGAAGTCCACGCACCTGGCAAAGGCCGTCTCCGCCGGACCGGTCTTGCCCACCTGCAGCTCGGCGATGCCCTGGAGCATCCAGGCGTAGCTGTTGAGGTCCGGCGAGATCCGCTCCATCGCACGGAGCCCGATGGCCAGCGCCCGGAGGTCGTCCCACCGCTTGAGCTGGATGAGCAGGTCGGCCTGCCGCTGCCAGATCTCCGGATTGAAGTCGAACCGCGCCACCTGTTTCTCCAGGAAGTCCGCAGCGAACGGGGTGAGTCCCAGTTCGAGATACAGATCCGTCATCTGGAGGGCGTCGGAGGGGCTGTCCGGCGGGTTCGAATACCGCTGGGCCAGCTCCGCGGCGCGCTCCCGCTGGCCGGCGTTCACGAGCAGTCGCCAGTGGTTGAGGTGGTCCGAGACCCGGTCGGCATGTCGGTCGACAATCGCGGCGAGCGACTGC
>VHCG01000061.1 GCA_016871805.1 Verrucomicrobiota bacterium | reverse complement strand
CACGGGGCCCGACGAGGGACTTCCCTACGGCCACAGCCTCAGCCCGGACGGACGGCGCGTGGCCTTCCACCTCGCCAGCCGCGACGGCTACCAGATCTGGACCAGCGACACCCTCGGTGGGGACCGCACGAAGGTCGCCGCCCGGCCGGGGCACCTCTTCTTCGGCCCGAGCTGGTCGCCCGACGGGCAATGGCTGGCCTTCCAGGATTGCCACGCCCCGGCTGATCCCGGCCACGACTGGTCCGACCTGTGCGTTTGCCGACCCGACGGCCGCGACTTCCGGACGCTCACCGACGACCAGGCCCTGTGGTTCGCTGCCACCTATGGCTCCACCACCCATCGCAGCGGCGGGTCGAACGTGCCGGCCTGGACGCAGGACGGACACCTGCTGGCTTCCGTGCGCCTTCCCGGCTCCCGGGTGCCGTGGGAGTACCAGGCCGGTCGACCCGACACCGACCATTTTAACCGCGACTTCAAGCCCGATCAGGCCCGGGGCGGTACGGCCATCGCCCGCATCGATCCGCGCTCCGGCGCCACCACCTTCCTGACCCCGAGGATCGAGGGGGTCTGGGATTTCCGCGGCACGGAATCCCCGGGCGGCGACCTTATCGCGTTCTGCCGCGCCGTCACCGGAGGGGTACCCCACCTGCGCGTCGTCGCTTCCGGGGGCGGCGCATCGTGGAAGGTCCACGACGGCATTGGTCCCAGCGGCCTCGACCACCCGCTGTGGCTGCCCCGTCAACGCCCTGACCTACGTTAGGACCTGTCACCCGATTCGCAGCACCGCGTCGGACCCGGGCCTTGAGCTGGACATAGACCCGACGATTGCCCGGCCTGCAGGATAGACAGGATATGATCAACCCTCCGGGTGTCGGAACTGAAGGAGGCCATGATGGAGCGGACGGGCCTGGGGCAGGCCAATACCTCCCAGCATTTCCAGACGCTGACCGACTCAGGCATCCTGGGTTGGCGCAAGGAGGGACTCCGGGTGATCTACTTTGTTGAAGATCCGGGCATCGTGACCCTCTGCGTGTACGTCCGTGGGTCCATCCAACATCGCCACGCGTCACACGCCGCCGTCCAGGCGCCGGTCGTCGGTAAGACCCGCACCACGGGGACTAGAGGCTAAAACCGCGGTGGGCGTTCTCGGCTACTGGAGGAACAGGAGACGAATGCCGCCCAGGGGTCCGTGCTACCGCGGCTGGACCCTCAGGGAGCCGAGGTCGAACCAGGTCTTCCCGGCATCGGCGGCGATTTCCGCCACGATCTCCACCGCACCGCCCTCCTCGATGGAGAAGTCGCAACGCATCCGGGTCCAGTCCCGCGTGCCATTGAGTCCACGGACACGGCGCATCCCGCTGACCCGCAGCACGGCGCCGATCTCGCCCGTCACACCTTCGACCCTCAGGTCGCCGACGAGCGTGTAGGTGCCTGGCTCCAGGAGGGCCACAGCCCGGAATGAGGCGACGGTGCCGGCGGTTTTAGCCTCAAGCTGCAGGGTTCTCCTGAGTGGACTGTTCCCCATGATCTCGAAGAGGGCCGAACCCGACTGGGTACGCTGGGTCCACGCCAGGGTGCCCAGCGGAACAGGTGCGGCATCGACGTTGGCCACGGATCCCTGGAGCTGGCGGTCGACGCTCCGAAGACGCTGCTGGATCCGCCGTTCCTGCTGTTGGATCTCACCCCGAAGGAAGGACCACTCGGCGGGAGGCTGCTTCTCGAAGCCCTTCTCCAGCCGGGTGACGATCTGATGGATCTGGTTTGAGACGATTGTGGGGGTGAAGTGCTGGGACAACATCTCGGCGAGGCGGGCCCGGAGACGGGTGTTGAGCTCTGGAATCTCGAAGGCTCCTGCGGCCATGAGACCGCCCCACTCCAGGTCGATCGACGAGTAGGGTTGCCGGAACAGCTGATCCATCCCATGGGGGATGAAGACCGCATGGCCGTCGGGTGGGATGTAGAGGCGGTAGTTGTTGCTCTTCCGGGGATAGCCGTCCCAGTCATCCGTGAGGACCTGTCCGGCGACGAGGGTCAGGAACCGGTCGAGGTCGAGGACCGCCTCGAGTCGACGGAGCCGATCTACGAGGGGTGCCTCCGCTGCCTCGGCAAGCCGTCTCAGGTCGCTGCCGTCGTCCGGCCCCTTGCCGGCATCCCTCTCCAGCGCGTCGGTGACATCCTGCAGGAACCCACCGTCGTAGAGGTTTCCAGGTGTCTTCCCGTCAGCCGGAAAGTGGCGTTTGAGGAACAGCGTGTCGTAGCCCTCCTTGACGACATAGAGCCCACGATCCCGTCCGTTGATCCGGACCCGGGCATGGGTGGACCGTGCGGTGGGAAGGCCGGTGCGCCGATACAGACCGCTGCCGATGGCCTCGTTGAGAAACGAGGGGTCCTGGACCGAGTTGTTGAGGTGGATCTTGTCGAGGCCTCTGAAGGACTGGCCGTCGGCGAATTTGTCGAAATTCAGGGTGAGCGCGGGTTTCCCGCCGATGTCCCTCCTGCTGCCGCGTGCCCCCTTGATGTGGATTCCAACGTCCCGGTAGATCTGGCCGTCGACCTCGACCTCAGCCCGGACGTACTCCCGAGGGGATGCCCGGAGGCTTTGTTCGGCCTCCGGGGTCAGGCGGAGATCGAACTGCACCATTGGGCCCTCGAAGAACCGAGCGGCCTCGAGGTCGTTGGTGTTGCCGGGTCGCACGCCAGGTCGGGACCCATCCGACGCAGCCGCCAGAGCAGCGACCCAGGACAGGAGGAGGATTCCAGCAACAAAAGAGATGGGCAACCGCCGGAACCGGAACATGCTGAAGGGCATACCGCGCACTGCTGTGGTTCAAGGCCAAACCAGTACCAGTCCAGGAAGAGGCTGCCGGAGGCAGAGGGGGGTGCAAGACGATCCTCCATGGCATCACCTCCGCTTCCGATGTCAGTCCCCAGCGGGAGATGGACCCATCAGGGCACAAAAAAGCCGGCCCGGATCTGCCGGGCCGGCTCTGAAGAAATTTGGGGCCAAGAGGCCTTAGTAGCGATCGCCACGGCCGCCACCGTAGCCGCCGCGGCCACCGCCGCCGCCGCCACCGTAACCACCACGGCCACCACCGCCACCGTAACCGCCGCCGCCGCCGAAGCCGCCGCCGCGCGGACGGTCTTCCTTCGGACGAGCCTCGTTGACGGTCAGCTCACGGCCGTCGAGCCGGGCACCGTGCATCGAAGCGATCGCCGCCTGGGCCGCCTCGGCGGTGCCCATGGTGACGAAGGCGAAGCCGCGGCTGCGGCCGGTCGCGCGGTCGACCATCAGGTTGACCTCGGACACCGGGCCGTGGGCGGCAAACGCGTCCTGGAGCTGCATCTCAGTGGTGTTGAACGAGAGGTTCCCCACGTACAGTTTGGTATTCATTGAACGTTACTTACTAGTCTGGTTCCTGACTCTGTCCGGCTGTTCCCGACCATCGGGTTTCAAATCGTCACTGAACCACGTTCAACTGAAGATCCACCACGCCAAGAGACTTTGATCATTGCAACAGACCCGGGGAAAATGACGTTTTGCGGGCATCCCGCAAGGTTGATTTCTGGGGGGACCGACTCCCGATCCAGAAGCCCGACGCTCACAAGGAGACGTCCCACACGCCGCTGCCTAGCCCTTTGAAGCCCAGACCTCCCCGTCGGGCCACCGGTGTCGACGACGGCTTTCGGCCCACATCTCCGTGCTGTAGCCCGGGCGGACCGGTGCCAGGTAGCGCCCCTGGCGGATGCGGCACGGGTCGATGAAATGCTCGTGCAGGTGGTCGACGAATTCACAGACCCGACCGTCCCAGGTGCCGGTCACGCAGGTGAAATCGACCATGGAGAGGTGCTGGACGAATTCGCAGAGGCCGACGCCGCCGGCATGCGGACAGACCGGGACTCCGAACTTGGCCGCCAGCAGCAACACGGCGAGGTTCTCGTTCACACCACCCAGCCGACAGGAATCGATCTGGCAGAACGAGATCGCGCGGGCCTGGAGAAGCTGCTTGAAGAGGATCCGGTTCATCCCGTGCTCCCCGGTCGCAACGCCGATTCCCAAAGGCCTCATGGCCTCCGCGATCGCGGCGTGGCCCAGGACGTCGTCCGGCGAGGTGGGCTCCTCGATCCACCACGGCTTGAACCGGGCCAGCTCACGCATCCAGGTGATCGCCTGGGGCACATCCCAGACCTGGTTGGCGTCGACCATCAGCTTCCGGTCCCACCCCAGTTCCTCGCGGATGATCCCCAGCCGACGGATGTCGTCCTGGAGGTCCCGACCCACCTTCACCTTCAGGTGACTCCACCCCTCCGCGACCGCTTCCCGACACAGCCGCCGGATCTTGTCGTCGGGATACCCGAGCCACCCGGCGCTGGTCGTGTAGGCCGGATAGCCTTCCGCCTCGAGCCGGGCGATCCGATCCGCCTTGCCCGATTCCACCCGACGCAGCAGCTGCAGGGCTTCGTCCGGGGTGAGGGCATCGGTCAGGTACCGGAAGTCGACGCACCGGACGAATTCCTCCGGGGAGAAGTCCGACACCAGTCGCCACAGCGGCTTTCCCTCCACCTTCGCATACAGGTCCCACAGGGCATTGACGATGGCTCCGAGGCCCAGGTGGATGGCCCCCTTGTCGGGCCCGATCCATCGGAGCTGGGAATCCTGGGTGAGGTGACGCCAGAAGGCGCCGGGATTTTCGGCGAACTCATCGAGAGTTCGACCCACCACCAGGTGCTCATGGGCCCGGATGGCGGCACAGACGACCTCGTTGCCACGTCCGATCGTGAAGGAGGACCCATGCCCCTCGAAGCGTCCGCCGACCGGGAACGGAAAACGGCCTGAGGTTCCACCGTCGGATTCCGCCTCAAGGATGACGTAGGCGGAGGAGTAGTCGGGGTCCGGATTCATGGCATCGGAGCCATCCTTCTCCCGGGAGGTGGGGAAACGGATGTCCTCGATGCGGAGCTGGGTGATGCGGAGCACCCGGAAGGCTGGACCGGGACCGGACCCCGCGGCAAGCCGGTCATCCGGGTCGCCGGATCCGTCCGCCCATCAGGGTGGGCACGGCAAGCGGAGCGGGATTGGGAACCGCCTGCCGTGCCCGGTTGAGGGTTGACTCGATCTGAGCAGCCTCACCCGGGGAATCGGCGGACGAGCGGAATCTCTTACAGACGGTGGAGAAGCCGCGCAGCGGCATCCCAACCGCTATTCCTTGACCGTGGTGTACCGGAATTTCTGCCCTCCGACGGATGCCTCCGCCATGAGTCCCGACAGGGGCAGCGTGAAGACCGCGACACCCTGGGTGTATTTCGCATTCTTCCCCGCCCCCTCCCCTGCGGCAACGGCACCCACCTGGGCATTCATCGTCGTCTCCGACTTTTGGAAGTCCTTCAACGCTTCGACGTTCTCGAAGAAGACCAGCTCCGAGAACGACTGGCCGCCGATCTGGGCACCCACCGTGGCCTGGGTCATCACGACGTGGCCGATGAGCTTTCCCTGTTCATACACCAGGCCGGTTCCCCGGGCTCCGCCGATGATGAAGCCCCCCCTTCCTAACCCGCGGGAGCACGGCATAGCCCACGCTCTTCGTGAAGAAGTCCCCGAGGGTTGAATCGGCCTTCTTGAAGTTTTCAATCGTGGTCGGCACCTGCTCCTTGAGCTTCTTCAGATCCTTTTCGCTGGGCCCACCGGAATCGGCGGCAAGCAGGGTGGTGGCGACGAGGAGACTGAGGACGGAGGATTTCGCGAGGTTCATGAAGGATGGAGTGATGGGACCGACAGTTTGACTCGGTCGAGTCAACAGGCCCAGCCGCTGCCAGGCAAGGACGCCGAGGAAACAGCCTCTCCACAGGTGGGCCACGTCTGCCTCATCGAGGGTCTCGTGACGTTCCAAGGGCCGGTGGCGACTCAACCACGGCACGGCCGACTCCCGCGTGGCCGTGGCTACCGGACCGGTGATCCGCTGAACGGGCGGCCGAGGCCCTGCGTCGCCTCGGACGCTGGATCCCCATTTTTAGGCTCTGTCGGGCGAATAAATCGGTCGGCTACAAGGTGGGGATGGCCGACCCGACAGGACCCCAGGACGCCGCCCCGATGGATGCCCCACGGGAGCGGCTGTGGAACCTTGGGCCGGGATGCCTTGGTACCGCCGAGCTGCTGACCGCCCTGCTGGGGTCGGGATGTCGGAAGACGGTGGAGGCCGATCTCGGACACGAACTCGTCCGGAACTTCGGATCCCTTGAGGCGATGGCCCGATGCGCCGAGGGTCAGCTCCTCAGGATCCCGGGCATGGGCCGGAGCAAGGTCGCCACCCTCAAGGCGGCCTTCGAGGTCGCCCGACGACTCGCCCTCGAGGCCCGGGCGGCATCCCCCATCGTGGATTCTCCGGAGGCCGTTGCCCGACTGCTCCGGGGAGACTGGGCCACGCTCGAGGCCGAACGGTTCGTCGTCCTCATCCTCACGACCCGACGCCGACTCATCCGGATCGAGCAGGTGAGCCAGGGGCTGCTCGACAGCGTCCTGGTCCACCCCCGCGAGGTCTTCCGTCCGGCGATCGCCTCCAACGCCCATGCCATCATCCTGGCACACAACCATCCTGGCGGGGACCCGAACCCGAGCGAGGCCGACATCCGGGCCACACGGGACCTGGTCCGTGCCGGACAGCTGCTGCGGATCGAGGTCCTCGACCACGTGATCCTGGGTCGTGCCATGGAGGGGCGTCCGAAGGATTACTGCTCGCTTCGGGAACAGGGGTACTTCTATTCCTAGCCGGACATGGCGCTCGGCTTGGCCCTCTCCTTTCTCACCGGTTGCTTCGCGCTCCTGTTCCTCATGCGCCAATGGCTGCGTCGCCAACAGGCCGCTCCCCGGGTCCAGGCCGCATTCAGCCTCATCGTGATCCTGGGCTCCCTCCTGGGCGTGTGGCTTTCGCTGAGACTGGAATATCCGGCGGGCCCACAGCTCCGATTCGCCGGGGCTCCGCTCCCGCTGGTGGTCTTCAAGAACGAGGGCGGACAGTGGGTCGACTATGTGCATCCCCGTCCGGTCATGGCCTTCCTGCTGATGGCCAATTGCGCGCTGTGTGCCACCACCCTGGCCGGCCCGCTGGTCCTCTGGCAGGCCCTCGGACGCCGCCCTGCCCCGCCTGCCCCATGATCCATCCCACCGCCGTCATCCACCCCGGAGCCCGGATCGGATCCGGCTGCTCGATCGGTGCCTATGCCGTCATCGATGAACATGTCGTGCTGGGCGCCGACTGTGTTGTCGGCCCGCACGTGCACCTCACCGGGCACACCTCGATCGGCGCCCGGAACCGGTTTCATAGCGGCTGTGTCATCGGGGATGCCCCCCAGGACTCGAAGTACGCCGGCACCCCGACCCGGCTGCGGATCGGTGATGACAACACGTTCCGGGAACACGTGACCGTCCACCGATCGAACCGTCTCGACGAAACCACGGAGATCGGCAACCAGAACCTCCTGATGGCGTCGAGCCACGTGGGACACAACTGCATCCTCGGCAACGGCAACACCCTGGCCAACGGGGCCCTGCTGGCGGGCCATGTCGTCCTGGCCGATCGGGTGTTCCTCTCCGGGAACTGCCTGGTCCACCAGTTCTGCAGGGTGGGCCGGCTGGCGATGATGCAGGGCGGATCGGCGATCTCCCAGGACCTGCCTCCGTTCTGCATGGCACGCGGCGACAACGGCATCGCCGGACTCAATGTCATCGGTCTGCGTCGGGCCGGGTTCACCGCAGAACAGCGTCTTGAGCTGAAGCGGGCCTACCTCGGGGTGTTCCGGTCGGGCCTCACCCGCACCGCCGCCCTCGAGGCGCTGTCGGGTCGGTTCCCGGCCGGTTCCCCCGCCCTGGAACTCGTGGAGTTCGTCCGGGGATCCAGGCGTGGGATCTGTGCCGACACCGGACGGCGGGGTGGTCGCCCCGATCCATCCGAGGCTTGATGGGCACCCGAACGCCGCGCAGCGTTCGGACATGCCCACGCGTCGCACCTTCCTCGGGACCGCTCTCGTCACACCCCTGATCGCCGGATCCATCACCCAGGGCGCCGATTCGGGAGCCCGCGATGGCGAACTGGCGGTCATGACCTACAACCTGCGCTTCGCAAACGAGAAACCCCCGAACGATTGGCCCACGCGACGCCCCATCGTGGCGGAACTGATCCGCAGATACCGTCCCGATGTCATCGGCACCCAGGAAGGGCTATACGGCCAGCTCCGGTCGATGGAGGCCGACCTGGAGGGATACGGGTCCATCGGACTGGGTCGCGACGGCGGCAGCCGCGGGGAGTTCATGCAGGTGTTCTACCGACAGGACCGGCTCGAGCCGCTGGAATACGACCACTTCTGGCTGAGCGACACCCCGGAAGTCATGGGGTCCTCGACCTGGGGCAACACCAACCGTCGGATGGTGACCTCGGTCCGTTTCCTCGACCGCACGACGCGGCGCCAGTTCCACTTCTGGAACACCCATCTCGATCACGCCCTCCAGGGTGCCCGGGAGAAGGCGGCCGAGCTGATTCTCCGGCGGATCGGCAAGCAGGTGGATCCGAAGCTGCCACTGCTGCTGGTCGGGGATTTCAACGCCGAGGCCCGTGCCAACCCGGTCTACGACACGCTCGTGAATCCCGCGGCGCTCCAGGACACCTGGTATCTCGCGAAGGAACGCCGCAACGAGACGGCGAACTCCTTCAACGGGTTTAATCCGCTCCGGGAAAACGGCGAGCGCATCGATTGGATCCTCGCCCGGGGACCCCTCTCGGTCCGTGCCAGCGAGGTCGTGACCTTCCGCAAGGGCGACCAATGGCCCAGCGACCACTGCCCGGTCATGGCCTGGCTGGAGTGGAGCTGAGATCGGGAATCGCGCGGGTCGAACCGAGACCCTCAGTTCGCCTTCAGGATCTCCTCCTCGATCTTGTACATCGACATGCCCCGGAGCTTGAGCAGGAGGGCCTTGAAGTAGACGAGCAGCTCGTGACGTCGCCGGACGTAGGCGAGCAGGAGCTTGGAGAGGTACGAGAACCGGACGGGGTAGGCCTCCATCTCGACCTTCTCGAGCTCGTCCTGGAACCTCTCGAAGAGCCGGAGATTCTCGACGTCGTTGAAGAGGTACCGGTTCCGCTTCGAGATGCTGCCGTGGTGGAACATGTTCAACACGACGGCATCGATGAAGATCTTGGTGGGGATGAAGATCTTGCTGAGCTCCTCGGACGGGGCGTCGACCTGCGTGACCCGACAGTTCCACGGATCAACCACAAGATAGGTCTCCTTGGCGCTGAGCGTCAGGATCACCTGGTACTTCCAGTTGCGGAACCGGAACCGTGACCACCAGGGAATGGCACGGATCTGGGCCTCGAACCTCTGGAGGATCTTCGGGGTGATGGCCGCCCGGTGTTCAACGTCATAGAACTTCTCGAGGCGATCCCGGTTGACCTCGGCATACTCCGCGATGTGCTTCTCCTTCTGGTCGAAGTACTCCCGGTTGTCGGGGTCGATGCTGAACCCGGTGTCGGAGCTGTAGGTGTCGCCCGACAACGCGATCTTCAGCTCCCACCCGCCCTTCCGCTCCTCGTTGCGGAGCTGCGCCTCGAGCTTGTAGGGGTCGTTGATCATCCCGTTGAACTGGATGGCATCCCGATGCAGGTGGCAGTGGTTCGAGGCGAACGGCACCGCGTAGCGCGGCTTCACCGCATCCATGAAGTACTTGAAGGTCTTCGTGTAGTGGGACGGGTCGTCGTTCTTGAACTTGTCGTCGTTCTTGATCGTGTAGCAGACCCGGTCGTTCGCCGAGCTGTGGGATCGGAGGGCGATGTCGATCGGCCGATGCCGGGAGAGCAGGTGCTTGAGCGACGAACCCGCGATCTTGCAGTCGTTTGCGTTCAACAGCACGAGGTCCTCCGTCTCCATGACGATCGTGGAGTCGTTCAGGAACAGCCCGAACTGGTAGGCCGTCATGTCCACGTCCTCGATCCGGAACCGCTCCCCGTGCTTGAGGAGGCGGAGGTTCTTGAAGCCGATCGACCGGAGGTCCCGGACCGACCGGGTGTTCGGCTCATCATGGGTGATGATGAGGGTGTCCTTCGGGAAGAGCTTCTTCAGTGTGGGACCATGCCAGTGGTCCCAGTGGAAGTGGGTGATATAGATGGCGTCCGGCTTGAGACTCGCGATCAGATTCTCCCGGACGGGTGGATAGTTCCACCAGCTGCGCCAGTAGCAGGAACCGACCAACCAGGGGTCGACCAGGATTCGAACCCGGGGCGTCTCAAACAGGTGGGAGGCGTGGGAGAGGAAGGTGATCTTGGTGGCCATGGGTCAGGGCTTCCGGGTTCAGTCTCGAATCACGGTCCCTCGAGCAGATTCTCTGCCACCCGCCGGAGCGGGTCGGACACCGTGGAAACCCAGGAATTCCATCCCTAGGGTGTTGCCGGACATCGCCTCCGGCGTCGAACCGGAACTTGGGAGATACTGCCCGTTTTTAGCCACATCCGAGCCGATCCCGTTGACCGTGGGGCATCCCCCATCCGGATCACTTCGCCGGAGCGGGAGCCGGCACCGCAGCCGGAGCCACCGCATTGCTGGCGATGAGCCCCGCGGCGGGTGCCGTCGTGGCGGCCGGCTGGGCAGTGAGCGCCTTCAACACGCCCTGGTTCTGGCTCCGGGCCAGATGGGAGGTCATCCAGGCCAGCAAAACGCACAGCACCACAAAGGTCCCGGCCGAATACTTGGTCAGCTGGGTCAGCGTGTTGCCGGATCCGGCACCGAACAGCGCCTCCGTGGCGGCTCCGCCAAACGCCTGGCCCAGACCCGCCTCCTTCTTGGGAAGCTGGATGAGGATCAGAAGCCCCAGGAAGAGGCAGCAGAGGACGAGGACCAGGGAAAGGAGGGTGATGGCGAGTTGCATGCGTTCGGAAGATTCGTCGGTTCAGATCGAGTTCTTGATGATGTCGGCAAAGCTGCGGACCTCGAGGCTCGCCCCGCCCACCAGGGCACCATCGACATCGGGCTGGCTCATGAGTTCGCGGGCGTTGTTGGGCTTCACGCTGCCCCCGTACTGGATTCGGACGCGACGGGCAACGATGTCCCCATGGAGGGTTCCGATCACCTTGCGGAGGAAGGCGTGCACCTCCTGGGCCTGCGCCGTGGTGGCCGTCTTACCCGTGCCGATCGCCCAGACGGGTTCGTAGGCGACCACGGTGCGCTCGACCTGTTCGGAGGTCAGCCCCGCCAGCGACCCCTTGAGCTGGGTCTCGACCACCGCATTGGTGATGCCCGCCTCGCGTTCGGCAAGGGTCTCGCCCACGCAGACGATGGGGATGATGTTGGCGGCGTGCGCGGCGGCGGCCTTCTTCGCGATCAGGGCGTCGGACTCCTTCTGGAATTGCCGGCGCTCGCTGTGGCCAAGGATCACATAGCCGACCGAGAACTCCTTGAGCATCCCGGCAGCCACCTCACCGGTGAAGGCGCCCAGACCGTTCTCGCCCATGTTCTGGGCACCCAGGCGGATGTTGGAGTCGAGAATCGCCTTCGAGACGGCGTCCAGGGCGGTGAAGGGAGGGCAGCAGACAATGTCGACCTCCTTGACGGGGGCGAGCTCACGTTTGAGGTCGCCCACGAGGACGAGCGCCTCGGCGACGGTCTTGTTGCACTTCCAATTGCCCGCGATGATCAGCTTGCGCTCCTTGTCCATGGAAAAAGCGATTTGAACGAAAGATCAGTCTATCGGCGCACGAAGAGCCGTCAAAGGCGTTTTTGGAAGACACCTTGATACAGGCACCGCCCCGGATCAGGAGGGTCCGGACGCCCAAGCAGGCCTACTTCTCGTCAAGGCAGGTCACACCCGGCAGAGGCGTGCCCTCGAGAAACTCGAGGCTGGCCCCGCCACCGGTGCTCATGAAGGTCACCTTGTCGCCGAGTTTGGCCTTGTTGATGGCCTTCACCGAGTCCCCACCCCCGATGATCGACTTCGCACCGTTCGCCGTGGCCGACGCCACCGCGCGCGCCACCGCCAGGGTGCCTTCACCGAACCTCGGGTCCTCGAACATCCCCATCGGACCGTTCCAGAGGATGGTCTTCGCCGACTGGATCGCCTCGGCGAACCGGACCGAGGTGGCCGGACCGATGTCGAATCCCTCGCAGTCCGACGGAATGTCGGGCTGGAAATTGACCCGGGGATTCACCGGTTCGAAGACCGGCTTGCCCTTCTTGTTCAGCTTCCCGGTGTCCTTCAGCTCGGCCACGACGTTGTCGTTCGGCAGCTCGAACCGGACCCCCCGGGTCTGCGCCTTCGCCTCGGCATCGAGGGCGGTGCGGATGTGCTCGGGTTCCACCAGCGACTTCCCGGTCTTCTGACCATGCGCGAGCTTGAAGGTGTAGGCCATCGCACCACCGATCAGCACCGTGTCCGCCTTCTCGAGCAGACGGTCGATGACCTTGATCTTGTCCGACACCTTGGCCCCACCAAGGATGACGACGAACGGGCGGGCCGGGTTGTCGAGCTCGTCGCCGAGGAACTTGAGCTCGCGCTCCATCAGCAGGCCGGCGGCACAGCGCCCGCCCCAGGCGGAAATGATGCGGGCCACGCCACTGGTCGAGGCATGGGCCCTGTGGGCCGCTCCGAACGCATCGTTCACATAGGCCTGGGCCAAAACCGCCAATCGGGCCGAGAACACCGGGTCGTTGTCCTCCTCCTCGGCGTGGAACCGGACATTTTCGAGAAGCAGGATCTCCCCGTCTTTGAGCCCCTTGGCAGCCTCCTCCGCCTTGGGTCCCACGCACTCATCGACGAACTGCACTGGACGTCCCAGCAGCTCGGAAAGCTTCTCGGCGACCGGACGGAGGCTGAGGGAGGATTCCCGCTTGCCGTCCGGGCGTCCCAGGTGCGCCGCGAGCAGGATCCGGGCACCCTTGTGAATCAAGAACTTCAGCGTCGGAAGGGTCTCGCGGATCCGGGTGGCGTCATTGATGACCATCCGACCGTCCTTCTCCTCCATCGGGACGTTGTAGTCGACCCGCACCAGAACCCGCTGTCCGGAGACCGAGAGGTCCCTTACCGTGAGCTTAGCCATAGATGGATCTTTTTCGAAAGGCCGGAAGATTACTCGCCAGACCTACGAAGGTGGAAGCGATTTCCGGTACCCTTCTCGGTCCACCAGGGTCCAGGTGGCCGGTCACCTCGAGCCATTCGTAACCGGGAGCCCGACTTCGGGGTCGAAACCGGCCCTGGTAACGTCGTGGATATGATCCTCGACGGCCTCCTTGGCTCCCCCCTATTTCGTTTGGAGGCCAGTGCCGGCGGGGCCTTGCAGACGATCGGCTGGTGGGAAGCGCATCGGGCCCCGTTCAATCTGATCCTGGGAATTGTCGGACTGGTGACCGTTGCTCTGGACGCGGTGGCCATCGGCGTCGCGAACGCCTTTCTGAAAAACCCCCACCCATCGCCCGGGACCTCCCCACTTCTTCTTCGCTCTGGTCTAGGTCGTGATGGTGAACATCCTCTACACCAGTGGGTGGGTAATCAAGCTGGTCTCGGGTCGCTTATGGGGCAAGGCGCAGAACGACCTTGCGGTGCTCCCGTTCCGACTCGGACTCCTGCTCTCGGTCCTCGTCACCCTGTTTCCCGCCGTCATCTCCGTGGCGTTCGCCCTCGACGCGATCCTCACCCGAAGACCCCTGATCACACCATGAGGCGTTGGCGGTCCTGAAGCATGGAGTCCACCCCCTCCATGCCCACCCCAAACCGTCGTCGCAGCGGATTCCAGGCTTTGGTGGTTCACTCGAGCCTCACGACCCCGAAAGATCGACCCCCATGCTGTCCCCATCGGATTCAACCCGGACCCGCCGAGGCAAGATCCACACCCTCCTGTCTGCCTCGGCATTCAAACCCAATCTGAATTCCCTCGTCGCCAGTCCGCAGAACGACCACCTGGTCCTGCGGCTGCTGGCGAGGGCTGTCGCCGAAGAACCGACCGCCAATAAGCTGGCGCATCACCCGGACCTCAAGGAGTTCCTGCCCCTCATCCGGGAGAAACGGGGCGAAGTGCGTCGATCGGAGCTGATGGGGTACGTGGCGCTCTACCGGGCAGCCGGGCTTGGTTCCGAAGCCCATGAACTGGCCGCCATGGCCCGAACGACGATCGACTCCCACCTGGTGAAGGCCAAGGCCTATGAAACCTGGCACAACCCCCTGAGCCGAGGGGCCATCACCCTCGGAGAGGCGCTCCGGTCGCTGAAGTGATTGCAGGGAGCCCTGCAACAGGATGCGGTGCCGCTCATCATCCAGCTGGTGGAGAACCCCCGATTCAAGATGCGGTGGGATCCGTTTCCAGGACGGACCTCGATGGATGTCCACGACTGCATCCACATCGTGCTGGGACGGGGTCTCCTGCCGATCGATGAGGCGTTCGTCCTCGGCTTCACCATGGGCTGCACGGACCGGTTTTCCTCGCTCCAGCAACGAGCCTTCCCCTCGGTCGTCCGACGGTTCTATCCACAGGACTATCGGTTCACCCCGGAGCAGGAGAAGGTCTTCCAGGACGCCGCCGCGCTCGGCTTCATCTCGGATTGCCGCCCCCTTGCCGACGTCGACTTCGAGGTCTTCATGGACAACTCCTGAACGAGGTCCGAAAGGACCTGGGCGTCGAGGAATACCTGCTTTGGGCCTACCTCCAGAAGGAGCGGGACCGCCTGCCCAACGATCCAGCCGCACAGCGGCTCCTTGACTGAGGATCACATCACTCTCTTCTTTAACCGTCCCTCATTGGCACCAAACGCCCCCTCCTCGCCCACGGCAAACGCGCCAAGGGATCCCGCCCCGCCCGGTCTTCCCTCTGCGTCGTCGCGACGTTGCGTGAGTCCCCTCTGACCCCCTGCTTCCCAGATTGAGATGGGCGCTGGAGCTCAAACTCGGCACCCTCTCCAAACGATACTGTAGGTCCTTTTTTCGGAGGCCGTTCTTTGCAGTACAGCCACCTCTACAGGATCCAACAGATCGACCCAACCGATGACTCGACGTCCATCCCCGGCTCTAGTCGGGCTCCGCCCTCCCTCCGCCGGGGATGGACTTCTCGCAGTGAACCAACAACCCTCCACCAACGCTTGGACCTCTCATCCCCGGAACCGCCGTTTGATTAAGAGTTCAGACCCCGCGATTTTTAGCTCCTTGACACTTTATGCCTTCGCGAATGCCGTCATTTCATCTGGTCCGTCGTGTCTTAGAAGGCTCGTCGGCTGTCCTCTCGAACGTTGAAATTTGGTTCCGGCAAACGCTGTCTCCAGCATGTTGGAGGCTTTATCCTCGGATTGGGGTGGCTGTCGGGTTGCTTTCGTGCTTTGGGGCTTTCGAATCCTTGGGCGCTGATTTGAGGGCTGAACGACTGCCGACCTTTGAGCATTTACCGGGGCCGAAACCAGCCCCACCAACACCGGGCCTTGAGTACGAGCCGCCGCTCGATGGCCGAACAACTGTGACCCCAGCATCGCCGGTGATATTTGAGCACTCGGATGACGCAGGACCTGACCAAGCGTTCTTTGTGACAGGCGAACGTCTTGGTGGCGAAATCTTCGCTTGGGGAAGGTCTGCTGGTCGGACCGAGGGCGGTTCCATCACGGCGCGTTTCTTGGCGGGTGCGCCCGACTGGCTGACGGCGAACCTTGATATTACGGCCTATGGGGGCCCTTTCCTGATCTGGGTCCGCAATGAAGCCGGTTGGTCCCGCCCCATTCGACTCAACGTGCCACAGCCATGGTGGTGTTGGCCGGCGCTCCCGAATCCCGGGGGCGTTCTCCGCGTCTTCGGCCGGGATCTCGCCGTGCGTCCTGACCGTGTCGCGGCGCACATTTGGCTAGCGCAGCCAGGTCTGTCGGGACAGTGGCTTGAAGTGCGGCGTGCAGGAAAGTACGAGGTCGAAGCCGTCTTGCCGGCGGATGCCTCCCCAGGACGATATTTGCTCTGGATGCATGCTGGCCACGGAGGACGTTTTGGCTGGGGAGAAGCCCTATCGGTTGAGCTTGTCGCACCAGAGCCGATGTCAAGGCGCCAGCTGGCGATTAGCGCTTCCGGTCCATCGTCACCACCCGTCGACCTGACCGTTGCCTTGGAGCAAATCGGGCGCGACGGGGGAGGTACGCTTGCCCTTGGCCCGGGTGAATTCACCCTGGATGGCACCTTGAAAGTGCCGGCGAAAACGATCCTTCGGGGAGCTGGGTCCGGTCTCACCCGCCTGAAATTTCGGTCCTCGGGAGGCGACGCGTATCGACGCACGCCAGCCATTCCGTCGTCACGACCGATCCCGGCATTTGAGCCGGTGCCGAGAGATCGGCCGCGCGCTGCGGTATGGCTGGCCGGGCATCGGGCAACCCTTGAAGACCTCACGGTCGAAGGCAACACAGAGACGAGTCAGGGAGTGATAGTCGCGGCTGAAGATCCATTGACCTGGGTGGAAGGGTGCCGAATCGAGCGCTGTCGGGTGGCTAACCTCGAGGGAGTGGAACAGGAAATCAGTGCCCTGCATCTGTTCCGGTCCAAGGGAGCCATCGTCCGGGGGAATGAGCTGCACGGGCGGGTCCTGGTGGACCTTTCGGGGGTAAAAAACTCGCTTGTCAGCAGCAATATCCTGGTGCCCGTGCTTCGCTATGGCTCGCGATTCAAGGAGACTGCCGAGGGGGCAATCCAGAATCGCAACGAGGTTCTTGAGGGCTGCATCCTTGAGCACAACGTGACGCGGGCTCCACAAGGCGCCGAAGCGGGCACCGCCCAGAACCGGCGACTTCTCTGGATTTCGACCGGGCGGGGCTCTGTGAGACACAATTGGCTCGGATACAACGCCACCTCGGAATCCAGTGCCCGCGGTGAAGCAGGCGAGGTAGGGCACATGGCGTTCGGCGCAGCGGCCGGTTACGAAAATCAAAACGTCGGGGAAGTTATCCTGTTCGAAGCCAATCAACGCACACTTTATTTCGGGGCGGCGATCGGGGGAGCGCCGCAACAGTTGAGCCTGCCAGAGCAGGTCACTCCAACCTCGGCTATTCGTCTAGGTAACGTCACGCGCCAGCAGCTTGACGCAGATGGTCGCGGAGGTGGACGCCTATTCCAGGCGCCCGATGACGACGACGGATCGAGCGAACCCCCAGTGTCGGAATACTTTGTCTCCATCGTTCAGGGACCAGGGCGGGGCCAAACGCGCAGAGTCAGCGGGCGCAACGGGAGTTCCTTGACCCTCGATCGACCTTGGAGGGTCACCCCAACTTCGCAGAGTGTCGTATTGGTGAATACGGGCTTCTTCCAGAACCACGTGGTGGGCAATCGTATAGCCGACGGCATGGCGGGCATTCAGCTGTGGATTGGCTGCAATGAGAACATCATCGCGGCCAACACCATTCGCCGCATGCGGAGGTCAGGCCTGTTCCTGTACGCCTCAGCCTCGACTCTTGCTAGTTCGATGCCGCGGACTTGGAATTCCGGGTTGAGTACCTGCTTCTTCAACACCGTTGAGGGGAACTGGACCGAGGCGTGCCGCGACGGCTTGCTGGTCAGCGCGGGGGAGGACGCAGCGTTTCGCCCCGACTTCCCACGCACTATGGGCACACTCGCACGATACAACACGTTCCTTTCAAATCGTGGAAACGGCGTTGTGGTCAGCGGCGGTTCGGCCGGAACATCGACGGCACAGGCACCACCGGCCCTGCTGGGAACGTTGGTTGAACACAACGTTGCCCGCGACATGCTGACAGGCTATTCCAGCAGCGAAGGAAGTGCTGGTGCCGTATTCCGTCGGAACCAGGCTTACTTTTGGAATAATCAGGCTCTCCACGGAGAGAGGACCGCCTTTAGCATTGGCAGGCCGGGGACAGACGTATGGGTGGGAGAAAATAACGTTGAGGGGCCTTCGGGGGCAAGCCACGAGGGCATCCGCGCGATTGACAAGCCCGCTGCCAAGTGATGTGGACATACCACCCGCGTCAGGGTGAAAGATCCAGGTCCAGCAGATACAGAGGAGGCGAGGTAGAACTCAACGGCGTCCTTGAGTGTCTTTCCGTGCCAAGCCCGTTGGGTGTTGTACTCCGACAATTCACCGTTGTCCTGGAACACGATTGCCGTACTGGTGGTGTCCACTCCACGTGCCTTGACGGCCTCGGCAATCTTTCGTGCCTGTTCCAGTGCCTGTTTTCGGGTGGGCTACTCGTAGATGGCCTGACCGATCCATCCCTTGGACCGACAATCCACACGATAGGCGACGACACCGTTTCGGCGTTGGACGGTTCGTACGATGGGAAACTCGTCCCGGATTCGTTCCGAACTCTTGGGGTGTCTCAACTTGGAGTTGGCACTGGGGTTCAACCTCGGCACGATGGATGTGTTGATGGCGTTGGACGGGCGTTTGTTGGTAGTTTTTTGGTAGGCATTACACCTGTCAATCCACAACAGTTTCCATCACAACGTGTTGATGGAAACACAGTTAGGCCGGCTTAGCTCAGCGGCAGAGCAACGGTTTTGTAACCTGGTCCACACTTGTGAA
>VHCG01000060.1 GCA_016871805.1 Verrucomicrobiota bacterium | reverse complement strand
GGGGACGATTTCTGACTTCATGTGAGCCCGAGAATAGTGGGCGGTTGGAAAGGCTGAGTACGAAGAACGGTCACTCAAGGAACACGGAGCCGCCAGAATTGGGAACAGAAATCCTCTTCCTGTCTTCCAACCGCCGTTTCGAGCATTCCTGAGGTTTCCAGGAAACCGGCCTCGGAATCCACCCGGTGTTGCCTCCTCATAGCGCACCGCTAGGTGCCAGGCGCGCATGCCTTGATCCGTTCCTTGATGGTCTGGACAACCCCGCACCCCTAGTCGGCAGAAACCAGGAGGGGCGGCTCTCTCCCCTTTTCCTGGGCCGGATCAGACCTTTCCAGACCCTGAGTCGTCAGCCCGCAGCCCCCAACCCACGCTTCGCCCTCCAGCCGGCATCACTTCGCCTGGAGCGTCTCGAGGAGCTTCTTCCGGTCGTCTGCGGAAAGTTTCTCCAGCTGCCCCTTCAGTCCGGCGAGATCCAGGGCCGCTGGCGCTGGCGCATCCGCTCCACCCTTGAGCGGGACCTGCAGCAGTTCGGCTTCGGTCCAGGCGTCGGAACGATCCTTGGTGGCTTCCGATACAGCCTTGACCTCATCCGTCGTGACGAAACTGGCCTTGTTGCCCCAGGAATTCCGGACGTAGCTGAGCACCGCAGCGGTTTCCTCGTCGGTCAATCCGGACGGATTCTCGGCGGTCTTGCGCCACGGATTCATCGCGTTGCCCTGCCAGACCTGTCCATTGACCTTCACGGGACCGTTCAACCCGTGCAGGACAATCCGGATGATGCGGTTGGCACCTTCGGCCACGACCCAGTCGGAGCCCGCGAGCGGTGGGATATTCAGGGCGGGATTGCCCGTTCCATCCGCCAGGTGGCAGGCAGCGCAGTTGACGTAGAGCTGGGCGCCAATTCGGAGAGTCTTCTGTTCAGGCGTCTCAGCGGGAGCAGCGACCGTCGCCTTGCCCCGGGGAAACTCGCTGTACTCGGAGGCCTCAAAGCGACCGCTGAAATTTGCCAGATAGTAGCCTCCCCAGAAGAGCAACCCACCGGTCAACGCCACCAACCATAGGTTCAATGGCTCAAATCCCTCCTTCGGCTCGGGCTTCTCCCTCAGCAGGGCGGCATGAAGCTCGGTCACATCATGCTGCTCGCCCAGATCTGGACTCACACCGGGGTTTTGGGGCTGATGGGATAGAGTGGAGTCAGACATGGGCATCAGGCCGGTGCTTACTCGGACTTCGGCAGAGGTGCTTCAGGGAGTTCGACAGAACTCTTGAGGCTACGGAGATACTCCACCAACTGCTTGGCCTCGGGCTTGGGCAGAACCTCGTATCCAGACTTGGGGGTGAACTCTCCACCCAGCTTCACGGCGTCCGTTGAAGGTCCATCAGGTCCAATGGGACGGAGCTCGAACAGGAACGCATACGGAGGCATCACACTGCCCTTGGACGTGGTTCGGGGGTTGTACAGATGGCTGTAATGCCACTCGTAGCTGGGCTGACGCTCCCCGATGTTGGTGAGGTCTGGCCCGGTTCGAGAGGAGCCGAGGAAGACGGGTCGGTCGTAGATGTAGTCCCGGGCGACCGAACCTCGTTTGCCCCAACCGCGTTCGATGTCGGATCCAAACCCTTCGCGGCGGACCTGCTGGGTGTGGCAGTAGTTGCAACCCAGCGAGCGATAATGCTCGCGACCCTGGGCCGCCTCGCCCGGAACCGGTTTCGGGAACACCACGCTGGTGTTGGTGTTGAGATCCGGCTGGAGCGAGCCGAGTTGCTTCACAGGCATGACCACCAAACCCAGCCACGATGCGGCCAGGGTGAACAGGATGCCGAGGAACAGGAGTGGTCCGTAGTTCATGGCGTCATTTGCCGATCGGCGCGGTCTCGGTACCGACCCCGGCGAGGATCATCGGCTCGGGCTCCCGATAAGGGCCAAAGGTGCGGACCAGCATCCAGGTGATGTTCGCGAAGAACGCGACGTGACCCAACGTGAGCAGGAGACCCGAGACGGTTCGGATCTTGAGATACGGGAGGGTCACCTTGACGACCTCCAGGAACGGAATCTTCGGATCCAGCATCGCCTTGCCCTGGAGCCAGCCACCCCAGCTCAGCGGGACGACGTAGAGCAGGATACCGATGACCGTGGTCCAGAAGTGGAGGGAGATGAGCCCTTCGCTCGGCCATTCCCGACGAGTGATACGGGGGAGGATGTAGTACATCGCCCCGAACATCGTCATCGTAAAGAAGGCGTACATGCCCCAGTGGGCGTGGGCCACGGTGTGATGGGTGAAGTGGGCCGTCTCGCTGAACCAACGCACGGAGCTGAGGACACCCTGGAGGCTGGAGGCCGTGTAGGCGATCGCTCCGAAGACAATGAACCGAAGCGTCGGGCTATGCTTCAGCTTCCCAAAGTGGCCGACCATCGTGAAGTGGTGGTTGATCGCGGTCGCAATCACGGGGATCACCATCATGACGGAGGCCACGATCGAAATCGTGATCATCCAGGCCGGGAAAGGTCCTCCAACCAGATGATGGAATCCGTTCCAGTTGTAGAACAACGCGAGGGTCCAGAACCCAAGGACGCTCAGGTAGTAGCTGTGGATGGGGCGTCCGATGACCTTCGGCAGGAAATAGTAGATCGAGGCCAGTCCAACCGGCGTGAACCAGAGACCCAGAACATTATGGGCGAACCACCAGTTGACCGCCGCCTGCACCGCTCCCCGGGCTGGATCCATGATCAGGAGGAGCTGTGCGGTGGAGTACAACCACGGGAACCAGAGGACGGCGGCGAGGATGTACCACTGCGAGACGTAGAGATGCTTTTCCCGACGGAATCGGAAGATCACAATCGTCCACACCGCGATCAGGGTGAATGCGAGGAACAGGATCGGTGTGCAGTACTTCGGAAGCTCGAGGTACTCAACCCCGGTGGTGTCGCCCGCGAGGATGCCCACGATCCCGATCGTGAGACCGACATTCCAGAGAAGAGCGGCCACAGTGATGACCGGCTGGGCCATCAGGGGAACCCGGCAGAGCCGACACATCAGCCAAAGGATGACGCCCACGGAGATCTCGGCCGAGAAGCCATAGATGACCGCGTTGAGATGGGCGGTGCGGACGCGTCCGAACGTCAACCAAGCGAAATCACCGAGAAAATCGGGTGCGTGCAGCTTGTAGCTGGCGATCAAGGCGAGGACGCTCCCGAAGAGGAGCCAGGTCATGCCGCTGAGGAAGAAGAGGAGGACGGGACCACGGCACGATTCATCGATTTCCGCCAGCTGGGCTCGGGCTCCCGAAATGGCGGTATCGCGAGGCGACAGGGCGGCCAGCACGCTGGAAGAAGCAGGGGCGCTCATGGCTTCAGGGATGCAACCGGGACGGAAGGACGGTTGAGGACAACATCGGTCATCCGGCCCACCGGTTCCTGGTCATCGAACGGGAGTAGCGCGGCTTTGTCTGCATGACGAAACTGTCCCTCGCGATCCGCCCACCAGAGGGCCCAGAGGGCCACGGCCGGTAAGGCGACCGAGCTGCCAATCAGGATGAAGGTGATGACACCCATTGTGGGGATTCAGACTCTACTCGTAAGAGACCTGCTTCAGGGATGCGTCGAGACGCTCGATCAGCTTGGCGTGGCCCACCGCATTGCCGTCGCGGTTCAGGTTGGCCCAGAGCGTGACGGCCTGGTCGACCGGCAGGCGGTAGATTCCCTGTTCTGCTTTGACCACACCGTAGTTTGACAAGACGTCGGCGTTTTGTGCCTTGAGCTCGGTCCATATCTTAAGGCGCTCCTCCGCCCGTGCGGATCCGACCGGTGCGGGTTGGAAGAGGCGCTGCATGTAGACAACCAGGGCGCCGATGAGGCACATCACAGCGATGCCGCCCACCACGTAGGCCATCACCGTCTTCGGGAAATCGGAAGGATTCTGGCTCATGGGTTTTGGTCCTTTCACTCTGCCGCCGTCTGCGAGGCCGGGATCTCATGGTGGGTGACCGCTTCCTGCAATCGGGGATGCTTCTGCGCCCACTTGGGATACTTGAGGTAGTCACTCCAGAAGCACTTCGCGAGAATTGCCGACAGTCCGAGCCAGCAGAGGGGATCAAACAAGGTGACGTGAAGCCCGTTCTTCCACAGCACCGGCATCACATTGAAGGTCATGTCGGTGTAGTGCATCAGCCACGCCCAGAAGATCAAAGGGCCCATCACCGGCAGGCTCATCTTGGTGTCGATGCGCAACAGGGCGAGGAAGGGGATGAAAAAGTGACCGAACAGCAAGAGCAGGCCTACCTCCCACCAAGACCCTTTCTCGCGGTCCACGTACCAGAAGGTCTCCTCGGGGATCGCGGCATTCCAGATCAGGAAATATTGGGAGAAGGCGATGTAGGCGTAGAACACCGTGAATGCGAAAAACCAGGTGGCGAGGTCATGGACCTGGCGGGGAAAGAGCACCGGCCGTAGCTCACGAGTGCTCAGATAACGGGCCAATCCGTAGAGGGTCGCCAGGGTCAACCAGAGGCTGCCGGCGAAGTAATAGACCCCGTAGATGGTGCTGAAGAACTGCCACTGCAGGGACATCATCAGGAGGATGATGACCAAGGTCAGAGACGGCCCGTAGAAGAAGATGCCCCATCCCGCAAGAAACCGGGCCTTCTGGGTCCAAATCGCAGCCCCATCCTTGTCCTGCGCGAGGGAGTACCTGCGAAAATTGAAGGCGATGCAATTCCAGATCAGAAACACGAAGATCAGCAGGCCATTGAAGACATACCGGTTCAACAGGACCTTCTTGACGTCGAGGGAATGATCACTGGCGGGACTGATGCTGAGCCAAGGCCAGATGGTGTCCTGCAAGACAAGAAGCGGGACCAGAGCGACGGTCAGCGGACGGATGAGGCACGCGAGGTGTTCGGCGAGCCGGATGACTGGGACACTCCACCCGGCATCAAACAGGTGGTGGATAATAAGGAAGATGATTCCTCCGAGGGCGAAGCTCAGGCAGAACAGGAAGGCCGTGAGGTAGCTATATCCCAACGACTGGAGAAAGGTTGGAGACGCAGCATGGGAATCTGCTGCTCCGTGGGTGTCACCATATCCTTGGACTGCAGGAGCAGTTCCATGGGCCGGATCAGCCGCGTGGGCATCATCACCGGCATCAGCGGCGAGGACCGGTGCACTGGTGAGGAGCAACAGTCCGGCGAGGGCGATCAGGGCTGTGGCCGGGCGGAACAGGTGTCGGAGGTTCATGGTCGTCTCGCTACTTCTTGAGGTTCTCGAGCACCGGAGCGGGCACATCAGCCTCAAGCCCAAGTCGGCTCAACTGGAGAGCCCGAAGGTAGGCAACAATCGCCCAGCGGTCCTCGATCGGGATCTGAGCCGCGTAGCCCATCATGGTGTTCTTGCCGAGGCTGATCGTGTTGAAGATCTCCCCATCAGCCATGCGGATGATCCGCTGGTCCATGAGGTTGGCGACGGTGGTCATCCCAAGCTTCTTCGTGATTCCGTTGCCATCTGCCTGGGCACCGTGGCAGGGCTGGCAGTAGACCCCGTACCGAGATTGGCCGCGCCTGACAAAATCCAAGGTGGTCGGAAGTGGTCCAACCGAAACGAATTGACCTGAGTCCTTGCCGGTGTTCACGGCGTTGTCGGCCCAGGCGGCGTTGTCGGTGAAACCGTCGCGCTGGGCGACAGTCCCGAGCACTTGGGGACGCGAGCTCATGTCGTTCTGCCAGACATAGAACCCGGCCTTGGTCTGCGGACGCAGCTTGAACTGCCGATCCATGTCCGGAAACACATAGAGGGGACGGTTCCGGGTGTGGTCGCCGCGGAAACCTGCGATGGAAACCACCGAGATCGTGGCGAGAGCTAAGAGTCCCAGCAGGACCTTAAACCTCGATCCGAAGAAGGAGAGCAGGAACAGGAATACTTTTTCGAACAGGTCGCCCATGGTCAGTCCTCCACAACGTCAATGGCCGTCGCGCCGGTCTTCTCGAGGAGAGACCGGGTCGACTCAGCCGAGTACTTCGGGTCGATCGCCTCGATGTAGACGAAGAACTTGTCATCGGTGACGCGGCGAAACCGATCCACGTTGAACAACGGATTGTACAGCTTCGGGAGCCGGTTCAGGAACGCCATGCCGAACAGGGTTCCGAAGGCGCCGAGGAGAATCGTCAGCTCGTAGCTCACCGGGAACGCGAACAGCGGCGTGAAGAGGGGCTTGCCGCCGACGACGATTGGGTAGTCGAACTTGTTCATGAACCAGATCATCAGCATGCCGGAGAAGAACCCGGTGATGCCGCCGGCGAAGGTGAAGTAGCCCACCTTCGAGTTCCTGAGGTCCATTGCGGCGTCCATGCCGTGGATCGGGAATGGGGAGTAGACATCCCACTGCCGGTATCCCGCATCGCGCACTTCAAGGGCGGCATGCAGGAGATCGGCAGGTGTTTCATACTGGGCGAGGAGCCCGACGGGTCGTGTCTGCGTGGCGCTCATATTCGTTCGTCGGGGTTCAGTGGTGGTGTTCCTTCGCGCCACCCAGCGGGTGGTGGGGATCCGCCTGCGGCGTCACCGCCTTCACCTCGGAGATCGCGATAGCCGGGAGGTAGCGGATGAACAGCAGGAACAGCGTCATGAACAGGCCGAAGCTGCCCACGAAGGTGAAGACGTCGACCCAGGTCGGCGTGAAATAGCCCCAGCTCGATGGCAGATAGTCGCGGTGGATCGAGGTGACGATGATGACGAACCGCTCGAACCACATGCCGACGTTGACGAAGCCGGCGATGATCCAGACCAGGACCATGTTGGTTCGGATGGTCTTGGACCAGAACAGGTGCGGGCTGATCACATTGCACGTGATCATGCTCCAATAGGCCCACCAGTAAGGTCCGAAGGCGCGGTTCTTGAACGCATAGAGCTCGTATGGACTGCCGCCATACCACGCAATGAAGAATTCCATCCCGTACGCGTAGCCCACCATCGAGCCCGTCGCGAGGATGACCTTGCACATCAATTCGACATGCTTGACGGTGATGATGTCCTCCAGATGGAACAGGGTCCGCATGGGGATCATCAGGGTCAGCACCATGCCGAAACCGGAGAAGATGGCTCCGGCGACGAAGTAGGGCGGGAAGATCGTGGTGTGCCATCCAGGGACCTGGGAGACGGCGAAGTCGAAGGACACGATCGAGTGCACGGAGAGCACCAGTGGGGTGCTGAGGCCGGCCAGGATCAGGTAGGCTTTCTCGTAGTTCGACCAGTTACGGTTGGACCCGGTCCAGCCCAGCGAGAAGAACCCATAAAGCAGTCGCTTGATCTTGCAGGTGGCCCGATCCCGCAACGTAGCCAGGTCGGGCACGAGACCGGTATACCAGAACAAGAGTGAGACCGTCCCGTAGGTGGAGACCGCAAACACGTCCCACAGGAGCGGTGAACGGAACTGCGGCCAGATCGCCATGTTGTTGGGGATCGGAGGCAGCCACCAGAGAGCCATCCAGACACGTCCGGTGTGGACGACCGGGAATATGCCGGCACAGGCGACGGCGAACAGCGTCATCGCCTCGGCGGCGCGGTTGATCGCCGTGCGCCATTTCTGGCGCAGCAGACAGAGCACCGCGGAGATGAGCGTTCCTGCGTGACCGATGCCGATCCAGAACACGAAGTTGGTGATGTCCCAGGCCCAGGCGGCGGGTTGGTTCAGACCCCAGACACCGACGCCAGTGGCGATCAGGTAGGCCACAAGGCCGAACATCATCATCATTCCACCGAAGCTGACGATGAATGCAGGCCACCACCACAAGGGCATGGGCTTCTCGCACACGCCAGCGATGCGTTCGGTGATCCAGTTGAAGGGACGGTTATTGAGGACGAGCGGGTAGCGCTCGAGCTCCCGCGGAGGGGCAGCGGCGACGATCTTCGGCGGCGCAGCATGCGTGTCGGCGCCACCTTGGTTCGACGACGGCGCAGCCCCGGCAGACAGTGCAGCGGCGTTGGCCATTAGATATGTCCTCCCTTCCCGCCACCGAGGGCGGCGTGGCCGGATCCGCTAGGCTTGCCATGGTCATCACCATGGCCAGGACCTCCTCCATGACCGTGCTCCTGGAACGGATTCTCGTGCCGGATGCGTTCGTAGTCCTGAAGCGACCGCGGTGAGGCGTAGTAGTCCGGCATCGCCGGGTTCGGATTCCGGATCCGGGCCAGGTAGGTGACCCTCGGCTTGTTGTCGAGAAACCCGAGCACCGTGTAGTTGCGCGGATCGCTCTGGAGCGCGTTCACCGAAGCCTCAGGATCGAGCACATTCCCAAAGGTGATTGCTCCGGCCGGACAGGCCTCCTGGCAGGCCGTTTTCACCATATTGCCGGGTACGCGGACATTGCCGCTGTCGCGGGCCTTCACCTTGACGGCAATCTTGGCCTGCTCGATGCGCTGCACGCAGAAAGTGCATTTTTCCATGACACCGCGCATCCGGACGGAGACATCGGGGTTCTTCACCAGCTTGACGATCTCCCACTCCTTCTCAGCATAGCGATTCTTGCCGAGTGGCCCGTGATAGAGCGGGCCGGTGAGGTCCATGAAATGATGGTCGTCCGCGTCGGCGAACGAATTATCCCGCTTGTTGTAATCGAAGAAGTTGAAACGTCGGACCTTGTACGGGCAGTTGTTCGAGCAATACCGCGTGCCAATGCAGCGGTTGTAGGCCATGACGTTGAGACCTTCTTTGTCGTGCACGGTCGCATTGACCGGGCAGACGCTCTCGCACGGGGCGTTCTCGCAGTGCTGGCAGAGCATGGGCTGCACGACCATCTGCGGATCGTCGGCTGCGACCTCCGACGAAGCCGGGATGTTCGGATCGTAGCTGTAGTAGCGGTCGATCCGCATCCAGTGCATCTCACGACCGCGCGCGATCTGGCCTTTGCCGACGATCGGGATGTTGTTCTCAGCCTGGCACGCCACCACGCAGGCCGAGCAGCCGGTACAGGTGCCGAGATCCACAACCATCGCCCACTGGTTGATGTCCGATTTCGTCCAAGGGTTCGCCTTGTACGGGCTCTGGTAGATGTTCTTGATCGAACCATCCGGATTCCGAGGCACGTAGCCGAGGTGCCCATCGAGATCCATGTTCTTCGCGAAATCCGGCTTCCTTTTGTACTCGTCGAGGTTGGCTTCGCGGACCACGGGACGCCCATCCATCAAACCGTGTTCCTGGGTGACGGCGACGAGGGCGCGCTTTGTAATCGTCTCGACCTTGGCGCCCGACAGGAGCGGTCCCCGGGACGTGAGCAGAGGGTAGGCATTGAAGCCGCTGCCCTTACCCACACGACCCACCGCAGTGCGTCCGTAACCGAGGGCCAGTCCCACGACCCCGTCGGCCAACCCAGGCTGCACCCAGACGGGACCTTCGACGCTCACACCGTTGACAGTAATACGGAGGGTGATCTGCCGGTACTGACCGTCATGGGCCTTCTGGTCCTGCGGAATCTGGGTGCCTTTTTCGAGGGGCAGACCGAGATCGCGGGCCGTCTTGGGAGATACCGTGACAACATTTTCCCAAGTCACCTTGGTGATGGGATCTGGCATTTCCTGAAGCCAGCCGTTGTTGAGGCCACGACCGTCGTCGACCTTGGCGTCACGGTGCAGGACGACCTCAAAACCATCCGCCTTGGACGCCGGGGCAGAGATGGCGGCCGCGGCCGCGCCCGCCTTGAAGGAGGCGGCCGCCGGCTCGTACGCGCTGTTGGCCAGGAACCCATCATGAAGGAACTTCTTCCACCCGTCTTCGCCGTCCGCACCCAGCTCCTTGAGGGTCTGGCGGGTGAGCTCGTAGGAGGAGGTCTGCTCCAGACCGGCCAACCGGGCCAGAAGCTCGAGATCGGTCAGGCCACCGAAGAGGGGCTGCAGGAGCGGCTGGACCGGTAGGACCACGCCATTCAGGGACCGGGCATCACCCCAGGACTCGAGGAAGTGCGAGGCGGCGATGTGCCACGTGGCGATCGCCGCGGTCTCATCCTCATAATAGCCCAGCCGGACCACGTTTTTCGCCTTCTTGGCAGCCTCGGAGAACCTGAGATCCGCCGGAGCGTTGTAGGCAGGGTTTCCGCCAAGGATGACAAGGGTGTCGACGGAACCCGCGTTCAGCGATGAAACCACATCCTGGATCGAGGCAGCATCGCCCGGAGCCGGGGCCGAGACGAGATCCACGGTCTTGCCCAATGCACCCAGCGCCTCGTTGAGGGCGGCGGCGATCAAGTGGACGGCCAGCGGCTGGCGATGTCCTGCGACCACCACGGCGGATCCGGCATGGGCCGAGAGATCCTTTGCACATTCCTCGGCCCACTTGGCAGAGGCGGGGCTTGATGCGGCGAGTCCACGAAGTTTGCTGGCTACCGGACCCTCTTTCAGGATCAGCGAGGCCACCTGGGCCGCAACGGCGAGGACCTCGCTCGGCTTCGCTCGGAGCCGGTGATCGGCCTGGCCACCGGTGGTGCTGAGAAGGGACTCGACCACGTAGAGCCGGTTCATCTCCTCGCCTGGCTTGCGATGCTTGGCGTATCCGGCCATGGCGCCCGCGGCATCCTGCTCGGCACCGAAGAGATCGGCATCGAGGGACAGGATCCGCTTGGCGTTGCCAACCTTCACCACGGGACGAATTCCCGCGCCGTAGGCGATCGCGGTCGCGGCACGGGCTGCGGAGAGATCGATGGCCTCGTATTCGGCCCAGACCGACTCACCCAGCTTGTCCTTAAGTGCCTTCTGAAGGCGGTCGCGGCTTGGGGAGCTGCTGCGTTCCGCCAGGATGTACAAACCCTTACCTCCGTTGGCAGCGAACTGCTTCGAGAGGGCTGACAGGGCATCCACCACCTTCGCCACGGAAATGTCGGTGCCGTTGTGCGTGTGGCGCGTCGCGCGATCCGGATCGTACAGGTCAAGGATGGAGGCCTGCACGTGGGCAGCGGTGCCACTGCTGCCCGGGGCGAGCGGATTTGCCTCGAGCTTGATCGGGCGCCCATCCTGCCACTTGGCGAGGACGGCGACGGCGGCATCCCGGCTGGGAACGGCGGTAGCGAAGAATTTATAGCCACCATGAAGGTAGCCCTCTGGCTGCTTACCAAAGGGGAGCAACACCTCCTCGGGTCGACGGCATCCGGTGGCCAGGCCCCCCATACCCGCCAGCAGGAAGCTGGCAGACATGATCTTCATCCAGTCGCGCCGGGACTCGCCGTCTGGGGCGAGGCTGGCACCGTCGGGAAACTCACGTTCTATCCACTCCCGGACCTCCGGCTTGTCCTGGAGGTGGTCGAGGGAACGCCAGTATTTTCGGCCCGTTTCGGGTTCCGGGCAAGGCGGGGGGATCGTCTTCATCAGCGGTGACAGACCGAGCAGCTTTCGCCGGGTTGAACCTTCCAATCGTGGACCAGCTGTTTGCCATCCACCTGACCCTTCCAATCGAGTTGGGTGATCTTGTCGAGAGGTCGGATATAGTCCTCCGGTTTGCGGTGGCAATCCAGGCAGAAGGACATCGAAAGCGACTTCGCGTGGTAAACCTCCTCCATTTCGTTGATCTGCCCATGGCAGCTCACGCAGCTGATGCCGCGGTTCACGTGGACCGAGTGGTTGAAGTAGACGTAATCGGGAACCTTGTGGATCTGGACCCAGGGGATCGGAGTCCCGGACTGGTAGGAATCCCGGACGAGCTGCAGCCGCGGATCATCCTTCAGGAGGAGGCTGTGGCAGTTCATGCAGGTGCTCGCCGCCGGGATGTTGGAGAACCACGATTTCTCGACCCCGTTGTGGCAGTAGCGGCAATCGATGCCGAGCTGATCCGAGTGCACCCGGTGGGAGAAGGGCACCGGCTGGATCGGCTGGTAGCCCACCCGGGTGTACTTCGGGGTGAAGTAGTAGGTCACCCCTGCGGTCGCCAAGGTCCCGATCAAGCCGCCGCCCACGAGGAGCTTCGGCCCGAATTGGTTGGCCCATCTTGGAAAAATGGATGGCATCGGTCAGTTTTGAGCCGGTGTGAGCCGGCGATTGATCGGATCCTGCTTCTTGCGTGGGGAACCTCTGGGCAACTCCGTACGAATAGGCAGGGCGCCCATTCCGTCGTCATCCAAAGCCCGACAGCTCGGCGACAGAGACACACCCTGAAACCGGATACAGACCCATTTGGGTCTGCCCTTGGGAAAACAGGGGGAGGTTCTCTGCGCCAAAGCCTCGTGAAAAAAATCACAAGCGACGGCGCCTGGGCAAGCGTTCATTGCAAAACAGGGCGGTGAGTCGAACCACTAATCCCATTTTCAGACCGGCTTCTGCAACTCTGCGGCGATCCGGTCCGCCGTCTCAGAGGGGGATTCCTCGGGACCGATCCCAACCCATCGGAGGTCCAGCTGTCCCCGAAACCAGGTCTTCTGGCGCTTGGCGAACTGACGGGTCCGGACCTTCACCAGGTCCACCGCCTCCTGGCGATGCCAACGGCCCTCAAGGTGGTCGACCACCTGACGGTAGCCGATCGCCTGCATCGCGGTGCGGTTTCCACGGAGGCCACGATCGAGGAGGGAGCGGGTCTCCTCGATCAATCCGGCGGCAAACATGCGATCGACCCGCCGGTCGATGCGCCGGATTTCATCAGCCCGGTCACGCTCTATCGCAAAACACCGACCCGCCACGGTGGGTGCCCGATCGCTCCACCGGGCACGCTGTTGGGAGAATGGCCTTCCAGTGAGACGAATCACCTCCACGGCCCGGACCACCCGTCGTCGGTTCTGGACGTCGATCTCATCGAACGTGGCCCAGTCCCTGCGGGCCAATTCATCCAACAGCACCGGCATCGGTAGGGATTCCAGTTCGGACCGGAGCACGGGGTCCGGGGCCGGCGCCTCGCCGAGGCCATTGAGCCAAGCGCTCAGATACATCCCCGTGCCGCCGCAGAGGATCACCGGACACCGGCGCCTCCGCGCGTCTTGGATGACCTCGGTCGCGCGCCTCACAAATCGTGCGGCGTCGAAGGAGTCGGTGAGATCCACCACATCCACAAGATGGTGGGGGACCTCGGCTCGTTCGGCCGACGAGGGCTTGGCCGTGCCAATGTCGAGTCCGCGGTACACCTGCATGGAATCCACGGAGACGATCTCAGCACCCCACCGCCGGGCCAGTTCGAGAGCGACGGCGGATTTACCCGAGGCGGTGGCACCGGTCAGGATGACCGGCTCGGGTGCCGGCTCCGCAGAGATCCTACTCATTACCAATCCCCCATGCACGGACCCTCCGATTACCCCCGTGGTCCGAGACGTTCCGATCCGGTCCTGGAGGCCGAGGGAAGGTCCGCCTGCCACGAGAGCAGCAGGATGAGTCCTACCCCGATGCAGATGGCCGTGTCGGCAACATTAAAGGCTGGAAACCCCATCTCCCCGCCTTCCCGAGGCACCAGATAGAAGCGGAGGAAGTCGATCACGTGCTGCCGGGCTGGCAGGACCCGGTCCGTGAGATTCCCGGCAATCCCCCCGAACAGCAGACCCAGAGCCACCTGTCCAACAGGACGATCGGCCTCGAAATGCCGACGGAAGATCCAGAGGGCAACCATGGCCACCGCGGAGATCAACGCCAGAACGTGGTTGTTGTGGCGGAAGAGGCTCCATGCCGCGCCGGTGTTTCCCCAGTGGACGAACTTGAAGAACCCAGGAATCACATCGTGCTCCTGCTGGAGCCCGAGGAACCGGAGAACCAGGAGCTTGGTGACCTGATCCAGAAGGTACACCGAGACGGCCAATGCGAGGATGCGCCGGGCAGAATGGCCCGGGGATCCCCTCGGGCCCATGACGGTGGAGGCCATGGTTCAGGGACGAACGGCCTGGAACACAGTCGTGGCGATGGCATCCGCCCCCCGGGCATCGGGGTGGATGCCATCGGGAAACCATGACGGGTTGCCACTCAAGGCGTCGTGGAGATCTATCACGGGGATCTTCTCGCGGTCGCAGGCCGATTCGATGCCATCCATAACGTCGTCGAGCGTCTGGGCGTTGATGCCCCAGGCATCCCGATAGACCGGAGGGGGGAAACACGCCCAGATCTTGGGTCGGGGCTTCATTCCCTTTAACGCCGCCAACAGGTTCCGGTACTCGGTCTCGAAGGCCTCCTTGCCCTTCCAGTTCTGGGGCTTGGTATCGTTGGTACCGAAGGCCAGGATGATCACCTCGGGGCGAAACTCCTGAAGCGCCTTGAATTCATCGGTGGATCGATAGGACAGGTCGCCGGTCGAGCTCGCCGTGGAGCCATTGCGGCCCAGGTTGCGCACATCGAATCGAGGGCCGAGGAGCGCGTTGAGACGAGCGGGGTAGCACTTCTTTTCGCGGTCCTCGACACCCGCCCCATAGGTGATGCTGTCGCCGGCGCAGGCAATGCGGATGATCGGGTCGCCCGACTCGCCCCGTCCGAAATCCTCCACGCGGATGTGGGGCGTGCGCTTGGACTTGCTCCGACAGCCGGCCGCGAGGGCCAGACCCAGCAGGGATCCCAACATCAGTCTTCGGTTCATGCGATCAGGTCCTCGACTCTCTCCTCGGTGCGGCAGGGTTCAAGCAGGTTTACTTCCCGGGAATCGGACCGCCGGACGACAGGGTTCTATTGGGCGGCGTAGTGGGCGTCCACCCGGGCCATGACATCCCGGTAGGCGATGTCCTGCTCGTAGATCATCTTGAACTGGTCGATCGCCTCCTCCTTGCGACCCACCTTCTCGAGGACAACCCCGAGCTGATACCTCAGCTCCTTGGCCTCGTCGTCGAAGACAGGCTTCTCCTTGAGGGCCTCCTGGAGCTTCCGGGCCGCGAGATCGTTCATGCCACGCCGGGCGAAGGCCTGTGCGAGGAGGTTCATGGAGGCGATGCGCCGGTTCGGATTGTTCTGGGACTTCTGGAGTTCGGCGATCGCCTCCCCGATCCGTCCCGCCGCCAGATGCAGGGCCCCCAGCTCATACCGGATCTGCAGGTCGGTCGGGTTGGCATCGGCGCGACGTTTTGCATCCGCCAGAATCCAGTCGTCCCTCTGCTGACGCAGCGCCGACACCTCGGCATCGAATCCGGGAGATGCCGGGTCGAGCGACCGGATCCGGTCCTCATACTCCGCAAGGCGGACGTCCTTCAGCGCCTCCAGCACCATCGGGTCCTGCACTCCGGCCTTTGCAAGATAGAGCTCGAGCGTGCGGGTGGCGTCCCCGAACCGTTTCTGCTTAAGGTAGAGGTCGGCAAGATCCCGCAGGAGACGCAGATTGTCGGGCTCCAGCGCGACGCGCGCCTCCAGTTCGGTGCCGAGCGTTGCGGCCACTCCCTCATCCTTGACCAGCCGGTTCTCCTGCTCGATCTGACGCGCCTCGTCCTTGTCCTTGAGGATGTCCCGGAAGCTCCCACCCCCACCCTCGAGCTGGACATAGCCGCCCTCGTGCAGGGTTCGGTCGGCGAGGGCGTTCTTCAGTCGCTGGTTGATCTCAGGCTCGTTGGGCTGGGTCTTGAGAAGGTCCCGCAGGATCCTCTCGGCCCGGGCACGGTTGCCGACGACGCACAGGGCCTCGGCCAATTCGAGGGCGACCTGCCGGCTCGTCGGCTGGTTCTTCAGGGCCACCTCCAGGGACAGCACTGCTGTCTTTGGGAAGCCACACTGGGTCGCCGCCTTCGCCAGGAGCTCGTGGGCGAGGACATTGCCCGGATCGTCATTCAGAACCTCTTCGGCGATCACCAATGCATCACGGGGATTCGTCCTCAGGGCGACCTGGCCCCGGGTCAGGCTGCTGGCGGATCCCACAAACTTTCGGAAAAGGCTCCTCTTCCCGGCGGACCGCTTGTGCTGGGCCGCGCGGAGCGCCTCGCGGGCCTGGTAGAATCCGGGTTCCAGACGCAGCACCTGCATCAACAGGGTGACGGCGTAGTCCAGATTGTTCTTCTCGACCGCGGCCACGCCCTTGTCATAGAGCTCGCGCGTGGAGAACGGGATCTGGTCAATCGACTTCTCGGACATGCCCAACCGTAGGAACGGACACCCGGGTTGCCAACCCTGCGGTTCCTGGAGCCTGCCCGACGGCGTCGCCATTCCGGCACAGGTTCACACTTTCCGAGGCGTCATTTTCCCCGATCTTACCTCCATGCTCCGACCGCCGCTCTGGATGGTGCTCCTGATCCCCTGGCTGTGTCCGGGACCCGCCGCCGGAGCCGAGTCGGCGTCCACCCAGGTCTTCGAGGGTCTGGCCAACGCCTCCGCGGCGATTCCCATCGACGGACAGCGCTTCATCGCAGGATGCGACGAGGACAACGTGCTGAAGCTCTACGAGGTCGGCCGACGGCTGCCCGTGTCCAAGTATGAGACCTCCCCATGGCTGGACCTGCAGACGCGGAACGGGGAGGCGGACTTCGAGGGGGCCGCGCGGATCGGCGACGTGGCCTTCTGGATTGGCTCCCACGGACGCAATAGTTCCGGCGACAGACGTCCCGATCGGCAGCGCCTCGTCGCCTTCCGGGTCGTATCCAAGGACGGAAGACCATCCCTCGAGCCCGTGGGCCAGCCCGTGCGGAGCCTGATCGAGGATCTTTTGTCCGAACCACGTCTCGCGCCACTGGACCTCCGCGCTGCGGTCACCCGGGTCCCGGACCAAGGCGGTCTCAATATCGAAGGCCTGGCCGAGGGAGAGGACCGCGCGTTGGTGCTGGGCCTTCGCGGTCCGCTCCACCAGGGGAAGGCTGTGCTGATCCCGCTACTGAATCCGTTCGAGCGGGTCGAAGGCAGGCCATCCCGTTTTGGAGAACCGATCCTTCTAGACCTCGCCGGACGGGGCATCCGGGACCTCGCCCGGGTGGATACCGAGCTCTACCTCCTCGCCGGAAGCCCCGATGGCGGTGGCAAGACGCAGCTCTATCGGTGGACCGGTGGGGACAGGCCACCGACGCGGGTCGAGATGCCCAAGCTGAAGGGCCTCAACCCCGAGGCCCTGGTGCTCCTTGGTTCGGGACGGGACCGCCGGCTCCTCATCCTGAGCGGGAACGGGAACCTCGCCCGGAACCGGGACCCGGATCCGGCACAAAGGACCTTCCGCGCCGTGGAGGTGCCAATCCCGGCCCCCCGTTGATCAGAGGATGTTCGCCGCCAGCTCCGCGAGCTCGCTGCGTTCGCCGCGCGAGAGCTCGACATGGGCCGAGATGGCCTGGTCCCGGAACCGGTTCACCACATAGGTGAACCCGTTGCTCGAGGCATCCACATAGGGGTTGTCGATCTGGTAGGGGTCACCGGTGAGGATGATCTTCGTGCCGTGGCCCACCCGGGTGAGGATCGTCTTGGCCTCGAGCGGGGTCAGGTTCTGGGCTTCGTCGACGATGACGAACTGGTTGGCGATGCTCCGGCCCCGGATGTAGCTCAGCGCCTCGACCACGATCGTGCCGCTGCGGAGCAGGTCGCCGGCCTTCCGGTTCTCGTGGCCCATGTTGAGATCCCCGAGAAGCTCGAGGGCGTCGTGGATCGGCTGCATCCATGGAGAGAGCTTTTCCTCGAGGGTTCCCGGCAGAAAGCCCAGCTCCTTGCCCATCGAGATGGTCGGACGGGCCACGACGAGCCGACGGAACTCCCGGTCCTGGACCGTGCGTCTAAGTCCCGCAGCCAGCGCCAGCAGGGTCTTGCCGGTGCCCGCCTTGCCCATCAGGGACACCAGGCGGATCCGTTCATCCAGCAGCGCATCGAGCGCGAAGTGCTGCTCGCGGTTCCGGGGACGGATCCCCCAGACATTCTGCGCCTCGTGGAGCGCCACCAGACGCCTCCCGTCGACGTCGACCTTCGCGAGCATCGTGCGCTTGGCATCCCCCTCGGCGATCAGGGTGCAGTATTCGTTTGGGGATCGGACGGGGCCGGGCGGCGGCGGCAGTTCCCCCTTGGACCGGAACTCCGCGAGACCCGCCCCAGGAAGAACCAGCTCGAACATCCCGGTGTAGAGATCCCGGAGGTTCACCCGGTCGGTCTCATAGTCCTCCGCAGGCAATCCAAGCGCATCAGCCTTGAGGCGGAGATTGATGTCCTTCGTGACCAGCACCGTCGGCACCTTCGGGTCCTTCCGATGGACCGCGAGGGCGAGCCGGAGGATCCGGTTGTCGACCGAGTTCGGAAGCACCGACCGATCTTCTTCACCGTCCGTCGGCACAACGGCCGATGCCTCGCCACTGAACATGATCCTCAGCTGTCCTCCGTGGTCGAGCGGCACGCCGTCGCTCAGCGATCCCCGGGTCCGCAGCTGGTCCAGCATCCGGCTTACTTTCCGGGCGTTCTGACCGCGCTCGGTCGTCTCCCGCTTGAACTTGTCGATCTCCTCGATGACCTCGATCGGAAGCAGCACCCGGTTGTCCTGGAAATTAAGAAGGGCATCCGGGTCATGGATGAGGACATTGGTGTCGAGTATGTAGTTTTTGGGTGTCCTGGAGTCGGAGGGTCCTCCCCGTCTGTTGGGACGTCTTCTAGTCCTCGGGGATCCTTCGGGAACGGAAACGCCTCCGTCTGCACCCGGACTACCAAAATCGCCATCGATCACGGGTGATGGAACCTCGCACAAGGATTGGACGACAAGGGGTTTCCTGGAGCGCCTTCAAATCGTCACCCACAGCCCCATGGCTAACACCCTCAGTCAGACGTCTTTGGGGCGATCTCGGGGGATCCCTTGGCTAGGATGTGGAACCTCGGAGTCTAGGGGTCTAGGCATTGATCCTAGGGACCTAGGGACCCCAGCCAAAGGAACCGAGGGAATCTCCGATGG
>VHCG01000059.1 GCA_016871805.1 Verrucomicrobiota bacterium | reverse complement strand
CAACTGTTCGCCGCGACCGTGGAACCAGATGTCCAGCCGATGCTGAATCCCTCCCGTCGGACGGAACGATTCCGGCACCACCAGTCCATAGGGCTGGATCGATCCGTCCACCTTGGAGAGATACCCGCGGACCACGGGACCACGGGCCTCGGTCCAGTAGGGTTTGTCCTCCCGCAGCGCACCCAGACGTCGGAAGCCCTCCTGCAATGCCATACGGGCCGTTTCCACCTCGTTGGTCTTGTAGAACTCATCGAACCGGAGCGCCCAGTCGACCGCCTTGTGGAAGATCTGGATATCCGGCAGCAGGGCCAGTCGGCTGGGACGGTTGGTGGACGCGAGACGCAGCCCCTCGATCTCGGCACCAAGCCGCCCCACCTCGGCGGCCAGCTCCCGACGGCTCTCCTCTGGAATGGCGATGCCCGGGGGTGGGATGCGGCGAACCTGGTCGATTCGGTTGTCCGCAGGACCATCGGCACGTGTGAGGACCAATCCCAGGGACAGGGCGACGAGGACTCGGGCAAGGGGATGCATGGACCGACAAAACCAGACCCGCAGCACGGGGACCAGCCCCGGAGCTGGTGAACCCACAGGACCTACAGAACCCCCGCTGATGGCGCTGGCGCGACCGAAACCCCACCAAACGCCCGTCGACGCCTCGCACCAGACATTCCAATCTCCCGCGTGCGCGTCTTTCAATTTCTGGGCCTCGTCCTCGCTTCCGCGTCGATCACCGCCGCGCCGAGGGTGGAGCGACTGCCCCTTCTGGTGGTCAGCCGAGACGATACGGTCATCACCAACTCCTGCCGCGTGGTGTTTCCCCTGGTCATTCGGGACACCAACAGCAACGGGGTCGTCCGGATCGGCGCCAGCTATCTGACCCTTGAATTCGCTCACGAGACCGAGCTCCGTGGCGCTCCACGGGAAACCGATGGGGATCAATTGCGCGGCATCGGCATCCGGATCGAGGGCCAGTCCAACGTCCGGATCCGCAATGCGCGGATCCACGGCTTCTTCAATGGGATCGTCGCCTCCCGGGCCAACGGACTCGTCGTCGAGGGAGGGGACTTCTCCGACAACTACCGGCAGCGTCTCCGATCGACACCCGAGTCCGAGGACGGGGCCGATTGGCTATTCCCTCATCACAACGACGACCGGAAGTGGCGCGACGAATACGGTGGAGCGATCTGCATCGAGTCCTCACGTGGGATCACCGTCCGCGGGGTCCGGATCCGTCGCACACAGAACGGGATCCTGCTCGACCGCGTCGACGATTCGTCCCTCTACGACAACGATGCCTCCTTCCTCTCCGGCTGGGGTGTTGCCCTCTGGCGCTCCAGCCAGAACGTCATCGCACGGAACGCCCTCGATTTCTGCGTCCGGGGTCATTCGGAGGGCATCTACAATCGGGGCCAGGACTCGGCGGGTATCCTGTGCTTCGAGCAGTGCCATGGGAATGTGTTCGCACTGAACTCCGTCACCCACGGCGGCGACGGGTTCTTCGGGTTTGCAGGTCACGACGCCATTGGGGAGCGCTGGATGCGACAGGAACGTGAACGCCTTCAACAGGGGACTCCACCGGGTTCGCCGGAACCGGTGATCCGGGCTCCAGCCGATGTGGTCCAAGCTCATGCCACCCGAGGCTGCAATTCCAACATCCTTTTTCTGAACGACTTCTCATACGCCTCCGCCCATGGCATCGAGATGACCTTCAGCCACGGCAATAGCCTCGTCGCCAACCGCATCGTTGAGAACGGGATCTGTGGTTTCTGGGGCGGGTACTCCACCCGGACCCTGATTGCCGACAACAACTTTGAGGGCAATGGAGGGCTGGGGTACGGACTCGAACGGGGTGCCATCAACATGGAACACGCCTCGTCGAACCTGATCGCTGGCAACCGGTTCATCGACAACCGGGCTGCGATCCATCTCTGGTGGGATGACGACACCCAACTCCTGGGTCTTCCGGGTGTTGTGGCGCACGATTCCGGTGTCTCCGGGAACATCATCGCCCGCAATTCCTTCCTCATCACCTCGACGCCTCCCTTCGACGTCCGGGGACCGAACGAGCCACTGGTCCTTCTCCAGCTTCGGGATACGCCAGGAGGCTCACATCTCAACAACAACGCCTGGTTTGCGAATCCGACGCGGCTCGAGGGATCCAACGCCGTTGAGTTCGTGCTGCCTCCCGGGACGGTCTTGCGGGATTCCGCTCCCCTTCCGCCTTACGCGTTGTGGCGTCTCGATCGAACCGCCTCGAGACGGACGGGGAGCAAGGTCTATGACATGCCCACCGCCGGCCGAGCCCGCCTTGAGATCCCGGGGACAACGCGTCCGCTCGGGGCCAGGACCCACCTGCGAGGACGGCGTCGGATCCTCATCGATGAATGGGGGCCTTGGGATCACGAATCTCCCATCGTCATCGCCCGTCCATCCCAACCCGGGGGGCCCGCGTGGGACGTCCTTGGAGTCACGAACCTCGAGGCCCGTGTGCTTCGTTCCAATGCCGACGTCACCCTCACCGCCATCCCCGGTGAAACCGGACAACGCGTCACGCTGCGCACACCACCGGGCGTGACCGAATACGAGATCGAACTGACGGGTCAGGGTTTCAAGCGGATCCTCCGCGGAACCCATCTGCGGACGGAATGGAATGCCACGTTCTTCTCATGGCGGAACGGGCCCGATCCCCGAACCCACCTCCTCGATTGGCGGGCCCTTGCCTCGAAGCCCGACGCGACCCACGCCCGACTCGACTCCCTCAGGTTTCCGTATGGCGGGCGGGGACCCCGAGATCTCGGACTCTCGGAGGAGGTCACCCGATCGGGTCCCGGCGGCGAACGCTTCGGCATGATTGCAACCACTCGGCTTCCGCTGCCAAAGGGAAGGTGGATTCTCCGCACCTCCAGCGATGACGGCATCCGCGTTCAGGTGGAGGGGCGGACCCTCATCGAGAACTGGACATGGCATGGCCCGGAGCGCAACGAGGCTGGTTTCGAGGCCCCGGGAGACAGGGATGTCCTGATTGAGGTCGAACACTTCGAGATCGACGGTCATGCCGAGCTGAATGTGGAACTCGAGGCTCAACGGCGACCCAAGCCAGGGGTCGAAGGCGAGGCGGTCCGGACGGATTGACCCAAGGAGCGTTCTCCAACTGGCAGGGGGCCTTCGGAATCCAGATCGCCACCACCTTGGCCGCCTGGAGGTTTCCCACCATGCTCGACCCATGAACCACCAACCTCATCCCGGGAAGAAGGTTCCCCACCACATCCTTGGACTCTGGCTGCTGAGAGCCCTCGAGGCCTCGACCATCCTTATCCTGATCTCGCTCGGCATCGGAACCGTGGGCTACCACCACCTGGCGGGTCTGAGCTGGATCGACGCCCTCTACAACGCCGCGATGATCCTCACCGGGATGGGTCCCGTGGCACCATTGGAGACGGACACCGCGAAGCTCTTCGCCTCCGCCTACGCCCTCTTCTCGGGCGTCGTCTTCGTCACCGCCGCAGGGATCATGGTCTCCCCGCTGTTCCGACGCGTCCTTCACCATTTCCACATCGACCGCGAACGGTGACGGACACGGCAGGATCGGTGTGGGGTCAACCAGGCTGTACCGACCTCGAGGTCACCTCGCGGAACCGGGATTCATAGTCGGGATGGTTCGTTCCCATCAGACGGTCCCACACGTTGAAATACAGCCCATAGTTCCCGCGCATCTTCTCATGATGCATGACGTGGTTGGTCGGAGTGTTCAGGAGGAACCTCAGCGGCGTGTTCATCACCCATTTCGGGTGGAACTCGAATCCGGTATGACCCGCCACGTTGAACAGGATCTGCCACAGCATGAAGAGACCGAAAGCCAGCGGGTGGATCGGCAGGACCATCACGGTCAGTGGGAAGATCCCCGCCTCCACGACCGCCTCGGCCGGGGCGAAAGAATAGGCCGCCCAGGGGGAGGGGTTGTTGGAGAGGTGATGGACCCGATGGAAGACCGGGAAGAGCCGGGGATGATGCATCAGCCGATGGGTCCAGTAGAAGTAGGTGTCGTGGAGCAGGATCGCCGCGACGATGCTGCCAAAGAACCAGCCCCAGCCGTGTTCGGGAATCTTCCAGTACATCTGGGTCCAACCCTGCCGTGCGGCCGAGATCGTCGCCGCTCCGATCAGACCGAAGAGGACCAGGGTGACCAGGGAGTATCCCACCTCGCGTCGGACCTCCGAGGCCTGGGGGAGACGCGGGATGATCTTCCGGTGCGACCAGCAATTGCGGAACAGCCCGTAGGCGAGCAGCCAGGCCAACCCCGCAAAGAGGAAATACCGAAGTCCAACCGCGGTCGTCATGTTGAAGGCCCGTTGGATGAAGGCAGGATCGCTGTCGAAGAGGGATTGGGATAACTGATTCACGATGGGACCGGCCTCGAGCATTCGCTGAATCCGAATGCGCCCGAGTAGTGACAGAAAACCACGGAAGGACCAACGGAATGCCGGCCATGTGCCCTGGAGGGGTCCGTAAGAAACGCCGTCCGGTGACGGGCTCCACCGATTTGTGCCACCACCAGGAAGGAGCAATTCTGCGGTCCGGCGTCGATCCGCGAGATCTCGCGCTCAGGCCGGGAAGACTCCCCGCAACGAGGATGCCCTATCCCGACCCCTCCTAGAGGACACGGATCGAGGCGTCCGGATCCGACTGGAACTTCAGTCGGGCATGGACCTTCTCCCAGAACGGAAAGAAACCCCGGTGCGCCCAGGCCCACAGGGCGGAATCCCAACGGCGGCGGACCAGGACCAGTTCGATGCCCTGCGCCTCGAACCGACGCCGGATTCCACCCACCTGATCCGAGATGGGTCCCACCGCGGGCGCCAAACCCACCAGCCGCTGACAGCCATGGAGCCTCGCGGACTGGACCAGGGACTCGGCAAGGGGTTGCTCCGCCGACGGTTCCATGGGTGCGCCAGACTGAAACTGGGATTCAGCCCGCACCCGGACATCGGCACCAGCCCGCGCCCTCCAGGCCCGGACCACCAGACTCATCGAGGGGTCGGCCTCCGATTCCAAGGTCGTTGCCATCAGAGTCGGACGCTTCAGATGCCCGAGGGGGGACCTCTCAGGAAGCCCGTCCTCGTCGTGAAGCCAGAGTCCGAGGGCGTCCGTGGGTCCATGCAGTTCCTCCGGTACGACAGGCAGGGGTCGCACCTTCGTGTCGGCATGTTCCTCCACAGCGACCGCCACCACCCGTGAATCGTCCAGCCGACCCAGTCCCGAGGTATCGTCCAGCCATGACGGATCCGCGAATCGTTCGAGATTGGAACGCCGGATTAGGTAGACCTTGCCCGGTGTCTGCAGGCCGGCGACCCAGCGCCACGAGAGCGTGTTGCTGGCGGGATCGGCATCGAGGAGATGGCGGAAGAAGAAGTCGGCCCCGAGTTCCCACGGCAGCCGTTCCACATGAATCCAGAATGAGGCCCACCACATCCGGGCGTGGTTGTGCAGATACCCCGTGGTGAGGAGCTCCCGGGCAAAGCGATCCATCACCGCAACCCCGCTCCTCCCGGCAGCCACCTCCTCGGCGCGACGGAGGACGGGCTCCGGAGCGTTCTGGCGAAGCCAGACCACCCGCTCGCGATAGTTCGTCCACACCTGGGGCCGCAGCTCCAACCACCCTTTCCAATAGGTCCGCCAGACCACTTCCTGGACAAACTTCTCGACCGCCGGAAACGGGTGGACCGCCAGGACCCTGCGGAGGACCTCCTCCTCGGTGATCAGACGGGATCGGAGGGCGGCCGAGAGCCTCGAAACGTTCGGGTGCCCTGGGAGGACGGCATTGCGATCCCGTCCATAGCTGCCAGCCATTGGCAGGAACTCTTCCAGACGGGCCAAGGCCTCGCCCCGGGTGGAGGGATGGGGATTGGTCAACACCCCAGAGAGTTCCCCGCATGGCCTCCAGTGCAACCGGCTCAGGCGAGGCGTCCCAGTCCAGCGCCCTCGCGATGGACTCGAGGACCCACGCCCATCCACCCGCTGACTCCCTCCCCCTGGAGCAGGGTTCGCCAACAGAACAGGTTACCGGGACTCGTCAGGTTTGCGCGTCAACGCAAAGTAGACCACGTAGACCCACGAGAGGATGCCCGCCACCAGGGCAAGGAGGATCGATCGGTTCCGATGCCACGAACACACGATCGCGATCGCAGAACCGATCCCAATCCCATTCTGGGCCACGGTTTGGACGTGAGTGATTTCGGCGAGGAGGTGGCTGGGATGTTTCAAAACGAAACGGAAAGGCTGAAAAACCTCGGCGTCGTGGCCCTCCTGATCCTGGTCCTGCTGGCAGTGGGCATACACGCCTCCTCGACCACTCGGAACATCATGAGCGCGATGGTGACCGCCTTGGGCGTACTCGGTGGATTCGCGGTCTGCCTCGGACTCGGCATGACGTTTCTGGCCAACACCCATTCGGAGGCCCTGACGCAGCTTTATGGGGATCATGTCTCAGGCCGACCCATTCCAAGCCCGGATTGGTCCCCTCCGGAATGGGTCGCCCGACGGGCTCCCGAGTTGATGGTATGGCTTGCGAGTCTCGGCCTCGCGGCGGTTGCAGTCGCCCTGGTGCTTCTCGCCGCGCGCAACGCCCGGCGATTCGATGTGGGTGTGGGCAGACTGATCCGACAGGTCGTTGCCGCGGCCGGAACTTGGCTTGCCTTCATGGCCACGGGTGGACTTCTGTTCTCGTGGCTCCACACCCAGATCACCTGGAGCGATGTGGCGCAATCCCGGTCCCGGCACGTGTCAGCGATTGCCAAGGCACTCGAGAAGGTTGCACAGGATTTCCCGGATGGAACCTCAGTGCTCGCGGCGATGCGGAAACACTTCCAGACCGATCCGGATGCATCCCCGGAGGCGCTAGCCAAAACGATTCTGCAACGCCGGGGTCTGGGGAGTGGGCATGAAATCGCGCAGCTGTTCGGGCAGGACGTTCCGAAAAAGCACACGCGCTCCGATGCGCCCATGCCACAGGCGCTTCCGGTTTCAAAGCCATGGCTCCTGAAACCCGCGCTGGCCCGACTCTACGGATTGCCGGTTCCCGAGCCGGACAGGCCGTCGCCCTGAACGCATGGCTTCGGCCGGGCGGTCGGCGGCGCCTGGAACATGAGGGGCGGTGAATGCCCGAAAGCCACCTCTCGCCAACGTGGAGGCGGCCGACTAGGATCTGATCCACGAACATGCAACCGACGCACAACCTGAGGGTTGTCCGCACCCGGAGACTCCGGTCCCCGGCCGACCTCAAGACCGAGCTGCCGATGACGGAGCGGACCAACGCCACCGTTGTGGAGGGCCGCGCCACCATTCAACGGATCCTGCGCCGGGAGGATCCTCGCCTCCTGGTCGTCCTCGGACCCTGTTCGATCCACGACCCTGTCAGCGCTCTCGAGTACGCCCAACGCCTCGCGGCGTTGGCGCCGGGGGTCCAGGACACGTTGTTCCTGGTGATGCGGGTGTATTTCGAGAAGCCAAGGACCACGATCGGTTGGAAGGGACTGATCAATGACCCCCACCTGGATGGAAGCTACGACCTCGAGGAAGGTCTCCGGGCCGCCCGGAAACTGCTCGTACAGATCAACGACTTGGGTGTTCCCACCGCCACCGAGTTTCTCGATCCCATTGTCCCCCAATACACGGCCGACCTCGTGAGCTGGGCGGCGATTGGAGCCCGCACGACGGAGAGCCAGACCCACCGGGAGATGGCCAGTGGGCTGTCGATGCCGGTCGGATTCAAGAACGGCACCGATGGATCCCTGCAGGTGGCGGTCGACGCCATGCTGAGCGCACGGCATCCGCACCATTTCCTGGGAATCGATGATTCCGGGGCCGTGGCGCTGATCCAGACTTCGGGCAATCCCGAGGGCCACGTGGTGCTCCGGGGCGGCCGGGCGCGGACGAACTTCGACGCCTCCAGCATCGCCGAGGCGGCCCAGCAGCTCCAGAAGGCAGGGCTCCCGTCGGGTCTGATGGTGGATTGCTCCCACGCCAACTCCAGCAAGCAGCACGCGAAGCAGGAGGAGGTCTGGATGAACCTGGTCTCCCAACGGGTCGAGGGCTGTGAACCGCTGATCGGTGTCATGATCGAAAGCCACCTGTTCGAGGGCAACCAACCGATCCCGAAGGATCTGTCCCAGATGCGGTACGGCGTCTCCCTGACGGATGCCTGTTTGGGATGGGACGTGACCGAGCGGATGCTGCGTCACGGTGCTGAACGCCTGCGCGCGGTCCGGAAGGTTCCCGCGACGGCCTGATCCGAATGGATCCCGAGGTCCGTACCTACCTGATTGCTGCGGGCCTCGTTGTGGTGGCCATTCTCGGGTTGGTGGTCGTCTGGAAGGTGGCGGCCTCGTTCGTGCGACTGTTCTTCTGGATGGTCCTGCTCGGCCTGCTGCTCGTCGCGGGAGGGTGGCTGTTGTCCAAACAGGGCCTGATGCCGATCCCCGCGTCAGGGTCCCCGTCCGTGCCGACATCGACAAACCGGCCGGCTGGGTCCACCTCCACGAATCGACCCGCCGCCTGGGGCCCCTCTTCACTAAGTGTTGCCTGACCTCTCAGCAGCGGAGTGGGCGATGGCGGGAATCGCGGCGTTGGGCATCGGGATTTCCAAGAGCGGTCTTCCCGGACTGAGTCTCCTCCATGTCGTCCTGTTCGCCCAACTGTTCCCGGGGACGACGTCGACCGGTGTCGTGCTCCCCATGTTGATCGTCGGTGATGTGGGAGCGGTCCTGTTGTTCCGACGTTCCGCGGATTGGAAACAGGTCTGGCGGACCCTGCCCCCGGCCCTGGTGGGCGTGGTACTGGGGTGGTGGCTGCTGAAAACGACCGCGGAAACGCCGTTCGCTGGAACCGGGTTCAGCCCGATCGTGGGCGGCATCATTCTGACCTTGGCGATGTTGCAGTTGTTCCGGGACTGGAAGCCCGAGGCGTTTTCCTCGGTGCCACATACGATGTCCTTCGCGTGGGGCATGGGGTTGCTGGCCGGGGTGACCACGATGGTGGCGAATGCGGCGGGACCGGTGATGGTCCTTTACTTCCTCGCGGTGTCCCTGCCGAAGGAGACCCTCGTGGGCACGAGTGCGTGGTTCTTCCTGCTGATCAACCTGATGAAGGTCCCATTCGGGGCTCAACTGGGGCTGATCCACCGGGATTCGCTGGCGTTCAACGCCCTGCTGGTCCCGGTGATCGTTGGGGGTCTGTTCCTGGGCAAGGCCCTGATCCGACGCATCCCCCAGCGCGGGTTCAATACCCTGATCCTGACCCTGGCCATCCTGGCGGCCCTCCGGCTGTTGGGAGTGTTCAGGTGGCCGTGAAGCGGCGTGGCGCACCGATCCAATTTCCGCTCACGGAGTCACCCACTGAAGACCCGCAGTAGAAGCGAGTGAACCCTGCCAGATGTCGAAGGTCACAAACTGTTCCACCCCCAAGACAAGGGCTGAGGCAACATGAAGGATATCGAGACTGCGTGTACCCAAGAATTCGGAATGCCCGGCACTCAACCGCTCAGCCTCAAGAAGGACCTCGAGCCATTCCGGTTCGGAATGCCCAAAGACATTCGCCGCGAGGTCGGAAAGCATCGCCTGGATGGAAAGTTCCCGCTGCTGAGGCGTGATTTCCTTCCGGAACACCCGAAGGCGCAGCGCGTTGCGGAACTCAAGCCGATGCAATCCCATGAACGGCAGAGGCCGTCGATATCGTTTCAACCAAGCCACCATTCTTTCGGAGTGGTCATCCAGGGCATGAAGGGAGCAGATGCACCCGGTGTCGGCGTAGGCAGTCATCGATTTCCCGTTCCTCGGAGATCACCTCCGTAGCCGTGCCGGTCAACACGCGGTCGCCATAGATGGAATGGAGGCGGGCCATGAAGTCGACCTCCGTGGAGGTCGATGGCTGCGGCCCTGGACGACTCAGGATCGCAACTGCCTTGCCACGCTTCTGGATCTCCACCCGCTCACCCGCCTCGACCCAACCGAGGACGGTGGAGGTATCATGCTTCAGCTCACGAATGCTTGCCGTTTTCATATGTGTCACATTGAGGTGACACAAAGCCTTGGTAAATCCGACACGCCCCGAAAGACGGTCTGGGAAGCGGGGTCAGGTCACTCTTGCCCAGGGTCTGTCCCCAGGTGGGGGTAGGACCTGTCCCTCTATGGTGGGTGAGGGGCCAGGTCATCTATCTGGCCAGCGACGACTGGGCAGCCTGGAACAGAGGTCCTTGAAAGGGCCTGTCCCCAAGCACGGAAACATAGAAGGTCCATGGCCTGTCCCTTTATTCGTGCCTTGCCCATGGATCGGTCCGGGGCCAGGTCATCTATCTGTTGGTCTGGGTTTTGGGTCAGGTAGCGCATCGGTAGGTGACTCACACCGTTTCAAGGGTCTGTCCTCCAATTTGGGAAAGGACCTGTCCCCGAGCCTTTTTTCTCCCCGAACCTCTTTCGATTCCTCTCTCGCTCTTTGGGTCGGCATCGGATTTGGTGGTGTTCGCGGTGTTCGCGGTTGCCAGATCGGCTCCCGCGCGTGGAACGTCTCTCCTGTTCCACACATGAAGATCAAAGCCTCCGTTCCGGTCCTCCTGGGAGCCGTCACCGCCGCCCTCCTTGCTGTCGGTTGCGCCCACACGGCGCATCAACACAGCAGCTTCCGGCAGCTCTACAACGGCCAGAATCTCGATGGCTGGTGCTACTCCGCCACCGAGCAGTTCAACGGCCGGAAGGAAGCCAGTGACGGTCGATATACAGCGCAACGTCATGCCCTGGTGGTGAACGACTACGCGCCGTCAAAAGGGCCGCACCTGCGTCAGCTCTGGACCATCGAGGAGTTCCCCGGTGACTTCGAGCTGAGGTTGGAGTTCCGGGCCCGGGTGAACGCTGACAGTGGGATCTTTCTGCGGAAGCCCCAACTGCAGTGCCGCGACTACCTCGTGGCCGGCCCATACAAGGACCTGAAGAAATACCGTCCTCAGGACTGGAACGAGATTGTGGTAGTGGTGCGAAACAATGTCGCCCACTGCACCTGCAACGGTGAGGTGCTCGAGGCGGCTCTCCAGCTGCCGCCGACCGGTCCGATCGGCCTTGAGGCAGACCGGGGGCAGATGGAGTACCGGCACATCCGCATCCGCAAACTGGACTAAACATCGGAAAGTCGGGGATCCCGGTCAGGTCCTCTGTCTGTTTCTGGTTGTACTCTGGCGTTTCTGCTCCGGGGCCAAGTCACACTCCGGTGGGGTGAGACCCTCCATCCAAGGGCCTGTCCCTAAACTACGGGGTAAGTGGGGTAAGGGCCTGTTCCCCTATCGCGACGCCGTGGGGCGATCAGGGGATCAGGGACAGGTCCTCTATCTCCTGAGACACGAGGCCGAGAACAGCGAGTCCAGCCAGTCGCAACCTCCCAGAGGACCTGTCCCCATGCCCGACCGCCATGCCCGACCCGATGCCCGACCCGATGCGGATCCAGCGGCTGCTTGATTCCCGGATGTCTCTTTTCATTAACAGGTTACATCAACCCTTTCGAAGAACTGGATCAGGCCCTGGTACCAAGACGCTCCACGATGGCGTCGACATCGTAGACACAACCGCCCCAGGTCCCTCCTCCTGCAGCCTGCAGGACACCCCATAAACGGGTGTCCTCAGGAAGGTCCGGATGGGGAGACAGGTCCGGATGAGGAGCACGGGACCGGAGGATCGCCCGAGCCTCAGCGTCATCAAGGACCTGTCCCTCTGTCGGCATCGACGAAGGTATTGGCAAGGACCTGTCCCCAAAGGGAGGCGCCGAAGCCAGCTCCCTGACCTGTCCCACACTCCCTCCACCCACCCCACCCCGTCCATCGGCAGATCCGGATGGGACCTGTCCTTCCACTCCAACGGCCTGTCCCCCTTGGGCAACAAAGTCGATGCTGCCCTCCAGTCGGATCCGATCGATCCGGATACGGATACGGTCGCCATCCCGGAGTTTTCCGATCGGTCCTCCGGCCAACGCCTCGGGTCCCACATGTCCGATGCAGGCGCCCGTGCTCACCCCGCTGAACCGGGCATCCGTGATTAGCGCCACATGCCTCCCAAAAGGCAGGTGTTTGAGCGCGCTCGTCAGCTGGTAGGTCTCCTCCATGCCGGTCCCCAGCGGACCCGCCCCCATCAGGACGAGCACATCACCCGCCCGGATCTCCCCGCGCTTCAGGGCCTCAATGGCCTGCCGCTCACGGGTGAACACCCGTGCCGGTCCCTCGTGCCGATAGACCCCATCCTCATCCACCACAGTCGGGTCGATGGAGGTCGACTTGATAACAGCTCCCTCCGGCACAAGGTTGCCCCTCGGAAAGGTCACGGTGCTCGTCAAACCCCGCTCCGCAGCACGCCTTGGCGGCAGGATCACATCATCAGGCTCCACCCCATCCAACTCCTTGAGCCGATCCCGGAACCGGGTCCGACGCTCGGATCGTTCCCAACCGTCCAAAACCTCACCCAGACGGACACCCCCCACCGTCAGGACCTCCAGGTCCAGCAGGCCCAAACCCCGCAGATGCAGCATCACCTCCGGCACACCGCCCGCGAGGAACACCCGGACCGTCGGATGATGGACCGGGCCGTTCGGCAGAACGCTCACCAGACGTGGGGTCCGACGGTTCACCTCAACCCAGTCCTCAACCGTCGGACGACGAAGTCCTGCCGCATGGGCGATCGCCGGGATGTGCAGCAGAAGGTTGGTCGAGCCTCCGAACGCGGCATGGACCGTCATCGCATTCCGGATGCTGCCTCCCGTGACAAGACGGGAGGTGGTGATTCCGGATCGGCTGAGTCCCACGAGGGCCCGGGCCGACTGGACCGCGAGATCCAGCCAGACCGCCTCACCGCTCGGGGCCAGGGCGCTGTGGGGAAGGGCGAGCCCCAACGCCTCCGCAACCACCTGAGCCGTGGCCGCAGTGCCGAGGAACTGACATCCGCCTCCCGGGCTCGCGCACGCTCGGCATCCCAACTCCGCAGCCTCCTCCAAGGAGACCAGTCCGTGACTGAACCGAGCGCCCAGGGTCTGGACCTTGCCGGCATCCTCGCCCTGTTCCGGAGGAAGGGTGACCCCACCCGGAACCAGCACGGTGGGAAGGCCCGGTGTTCCCGCCAACGCCATGAGCATTGCGGGCAATCCCTTGTCGCAGGTCGCCACCCCCAGCACCCCCTTCCGGGTCGGCAGGGATCGGATGAGGCGTCGGAACACGATCGCCGCATCGTTCCGGTACGGCAGGGAGTCGAACATCCCAACGGTTCCCTGCGTGCGTCCATCGCAGGGGTCCGAGACGTATCCGGCAAATGGAATGGTCCTGAGATTCCGGAATTCCTCGGCCGCCGCCTTCACCTGGAGCCCCAACTCCCAGTGCCCGGTGTGGTACCCCAGGGCGATGGGTTTGCCGTCGGGCGACCGCAGTCCGCCCAAGGTGCTCAGGATCAGGAATCCATCACGGCCCAGCTCCGAAGGCTCCCATCCCATGCCCGCGTTCTGTGTCAGACCAAACAGATCTCCGCTGGGAGCGTCCCGAAGCTGGTCGGGCGTCAGGGGTAGTTTGCCGGACGGACCAGCGGCACGGGACCGGACCTGATAGAGCGACTCGGAACCCTTCTCGAACCAATCGGCGAGGAACATGGGACGAGCCTGCGGTGCCAGGTCATGGCGGGAAAGTCCGGTTTCGCCATGGACCCCTCCCCACCCGAGCCCGACCGCATCGAAACCTGCTTTGACCTTGCTCCCAGGAGGGGATTCCCGGTTCATCCCAAGCCATGCCCGATTGGCTTTCCATCATCCTGCTGGGGTGCATCGAGGGGATCACCGAGTTCCTACCCGTCTCCTCCACCGGCCATCTTCTGATCGCAGAACATTGGCTGGGACATCGCAGCGACCTCTTCAACGTCGTCATCCAATCCGGCGCAGTCGTGGCGGTCATCGTGGTGTTCGCCCAGCGCGTCCGAGATCTCCTGACCGGATGGGCCCGACCCGAGGTTCAGGACTACCTCTCCAAACTGGGCCTGGCGTTCGTGATCACCGCGGTGGGCGGACTCCTCCTCAAAAAACGGGGCTTCGAACTGCCAGAGACTCCCCATCCCGTCGCGTGGGCAACCCTGATCGGTGGCATCGCCTTCATCGTGATCGAGCGCTGGTTGCGGAACCACCCGGGGTCGGCCGAGGTCACCTGGCGGGTGGCCATCGCCGTCGGTATCGGACAACTCATCGCCGCCACCTGTCCCGGGGCCTCCCGGTCCGGGACCACGATCCTTCTCGCGCTCATGGTCGGAATGAATCGTCCCGCCGCCGCCGAGTTCACCTTCCTCCTGGGCATCCCCACGCTGCTGGCCGCCGGCGCGAAGGAAACCCTCGACGTCCTCAAGACCCCCAATGCCACCCATGAACCGTGGAGTCTTATCCTCCTCGGAACCGTCGTCTCGGCGCTGACCGCCTTCCTCGCCGTGAAATGGCTCCTGGGCTACATCCGAAACCACACCTTCGTGCCCTTCGGCTGGTATCGGGTGATCCTCGGCGGAGCCATCCTTCTGTGGGTTCGGTGAGAATCCCCTGAGGCGTTCAGAGATGGAGCCCCGGATTCCCCGCGAGATGCGGGCGGTCGTCTACCGGGGACCCAACGACCTCCGCCTCGAGCAGGTGCCGGTGCCAAGGATCGGCCGCAACGAGATCCTCGTCCGCGTGGCCACGTGCGGGGTCTGTCCCACCGACATCAAGAAGATCCAGACCGGGTCGGTGCCACCCCCACGGATCCTCGGCCACGAAACGGCGGGCACGGTGGTCCGGGTCGGTTCCGGCGTGACGGGGATCCGCATCGCCGATCGCGTCGCGCTTCACCACCACGTGCCCTGCGGCACATGCCATTTCTGCGTCCACGGCGACTTCGCCCAGTGCGCGACCTATCTCCGGACCGGCGTGACCGCAGGATTCGAACCGGCCGGCGGTGGATATGCCGAGTACGTCAAGGTGCTGCCCTTCTGCCTTCCCGGCGTCGTCCGGATTCCGTCCCGCAATACCTTCGAGGAAGGAGCACTGCTCGAACCGGTCAACACCGTCCTCAAGGCCGTGCGTCGCCTCGGACTCCATCACGGCGACTCCGTGGTGGTCGTAGGACAAGGACCCATCGGACTGCTCTTCAACCGCATCCTGGCCCTCCACGGACAGCAGGTGTTCGGGACCGACCTGGTCGGGCGTCGACGCCTCCTGGGGCGCACCTGGGGAGCTGCGGCCACGTGGGACGGCGGCGATCCAGGCCTCGCAGAGCGGATCCGGAGGAGGACCCGAGGACGCGGTGCCGACGCGGTCGTGCTCACGGTTCCGCAGGAGGGAGCCTTCCATTCGGCCTTCGACCTCGTGCGTCGAGGCGGACGCATCCTGCTGTTCGCCCACACGCTTCGTGGCCACCGGACGCCGACGGATTTGTCGACCCTCTGCGTCGACGAGAAAACGGTCTTGGGCAGCTACTCGTCGGATTTTTCCCTGCAGCGCGAGGTCGCGCGGAGGGTCTTCTCGCGTCGCCTCGATGTCCGCCCACTGGTCACCCATCGTTTTCCCCTCGAACGAACCTCAGAGGCCATCGCCCTGGCCGCCTCGGCGTCTCCGGAGTCCCTGAAAATCCTCGTCGAGGCCCAGCCATAGCTCCGGAAGTCCCACGGCCTGGGCAAAAAAAAGGGACGCCTAACGGCGTCCCCTTCGTTCTCTCAACTCTCAACTCTCAACTCTCGACCTTTTTCCCCTCGCCCTTCCCCTTCTTCCCACCGTCGTCACCGCCCGTGCGGCTGCGGTAGTGCGAGGAGTAGTAGCGGTTCTGGTAATAGTAGTAGCTGTAGTAGTACGAGTCCTTGCCTTCGAAATCGATGTCGTTGAGGACCAGGCCGATGATGTGGATGCCGGCGTCCTGGATCCGTTGGACCGAGCGCTGGGCGTGTTCGCGACGGATCTTGTTGAACTTCGTCACGAACAGGATGCCGTCGCTCATGGAACCGATGACGAGCGGATCCGCGACGGCCGAGATGGGCGGACAGTCGAGGATGACCCGATCGTATTTCTGGCTCGCCTCCTCGAGGAACTGGAACATCCGCTTGGAACCGATCAGCTCCGACGGGTTGGTCGGGATGGCACCACAGCAGATGACATCCAGATTGGGCACCTCGGTGGAGTGGGCGATCTCGGAGACGCCGCGAACCCGGTCGGCCAGGTAGGCGGAGAGACCGATCGGGCTCTGGAGCTGGAACGCCTTGTGGACCGACGGACGGCGCAGGTCGGCATCCACCAACAGGGTCTTGAGACCGGTCTGGGCCATGACGATGGCCAGGTTGGAGGCGACCAGGGATTTGCCCTCCGACGGAATCGTGCTCGTGACCGAGATGCAGCGGAGCTTGTCCGCGTTCTTCGCCAGGGCGATGGCGGCGCGGAGCGTGCGGAAGCCCTCCGCCGTCCCGGAGGTCGGCTCGTGATGCGCCTGGAGATCGCGCTCGACGATGTTGGCCGACTTGATGTTCGGGATGTAGCCGAGGAAGGGCAGGCGCAGGATGTTCTCCACGTCCTCCTGACTCTTGATGGAGTCGTCGAGGAAGCTCACGAAGAACGCCAGACCCATGGCAAAGGCCAGACCACCCACAAGGCTTCCCGCCAGGATGAGGGTCTTGTTCGGCTTGACCGGCTTCGGCTGCGGCTCGGCCTTGTCGATGACCGCCATGTTCTGTGAGGTGTCCTTCGCGTTCAGATCATACTCCCGCATCTTGGCGAGGACCTGCTGGTACATGAACTCCGAGCGCTCCTTCTGACGCGTCAGCACGTCGAATTTCGTCCGCGCCGAATTGAGCTCGGTCATCCGCTTCTCGGCCTGGCGATAGCGCGCAAGGGCCTGATCCTCGCGGGCCTTCTCGACCTGGTAGGAGGTCAGGATCGCATCGAAGGCGCGCTGGGCCTCGAGCTTCAGCTTCTCCCGATCGGTCTGCAGCGAGTTGAGTGCCTCGATCATCTTCGGATGGCGGTCGCGGTACCGGGTGCGGAGCATCGACAACGCCGACTCGGACGTGGCGAGCCGGGCCTTGAGCTCGGTGAGCAGCTTGTCCTGGTTCACACCGTAGAAGTCGGCGACGTCCTTCCCGTCCTTGATCCACTTGTTTCCCTCGTCCGCGAGCTTCTGCATCTCCGCGGCCTTCGAGGTCTGGGTGTCGAGCTCCTGCCGGGCGTTCCGCAGGGCCTGGGCATCGATGTTCTCCCCCTGCTTGATGTCGTCGACCAGCGAGATCATCCCCTTCTCGACGCGGTACCTCTGGAGCGACTCGATGGCCGCCAGCAGCTCGGTCTCCTGGCTCTGGGCCTCCCGCTTGAGCATCTGGTACCCGGCGATCGCCTTCTGGGCCTTGAGATCCTGGTTCCGGCTGATGAAGAGATCCGTGAGGGTGTTGGCGATGTCAGCCGCCACCTGGCTGTTGGGATGGCGGGCCTTCACCTCGACGAGCCGGGTCAATCGAATGGGGGAGATCTGGATGTCCGAGAGGACGGCCTTCACCTTGTCCTGCTTCTCGGCGTACCGCGGATCCGCCTCCAGCTTCAGCTTCGCAATCACCCCCTCGATCAGCGAGCGGCTCTGGAGATTCCGATACTGCGTCTGGAGATACTCCTGGTCCTGACGATTCCACGACAGGCTGTCGCGGGCACCGAGCACGCTGCCGGCCTCCGGGTCGATCTGCAGCCGGGCCACCGCCTCATAGATGGGCGTGCTCTTGAAGGCGTAGACCACCCCGAGGATGACCACGACCGTCAGGGCGGTGAGGATCAGCCAGCGACGCTCCAGGATGGTGTGCCAGTACTGCCGGAGCTGGTTGGCATCGGCGATTCCGGCGGTCCCGGAGGCCGTCTGGGACTGGTTCTGCGAAAGGGTTTGATCTTCCATGGCTCTGAGTGGGGACGGTTAGAACACGGTCTCGGCGACATCGACGACGTCGTCCGGCTCGACATAGACCTTCTTGGAGGGGTCCGTGAGCTTCTTGAGGTCGTTGTACGAGTAGCGGATCGTCTGACCCTTCCGACGCAGCTCGATACGGTCCTTGTTTGCGTACCGGTTGAAGTCGCCGGCCAGCCCGATGGCCTCGACAATGTCGATCTGGCGATCGGGAGGCAGCGGGATCTGCCCGCCCTTGTTCACCGCTCCAAGGACCGTGATGACCTTGGCGGCGTATTCCTTCACCTCGATGCTGACCTGGGGGTCGACCAGATAGTCCTTGTTGAGCAGGTCCTGGATCAGGGTCTTCGCCTCGGCCAGCGTCTTCCCCCCCACCGGAACCTCGCCGATGAAGAAGTAGGTGATGCGCCCGTCGTTGGTGACCTTCGCCTCCTGCAGCATGTCCTTCTCGTCGAGGACACGGATGATCAGGACGTCGTTGGGTTGGATCTTCCGATTGGTGAGCTGCGCCACTCCCTCGGAGCCTGCGAGGAAAAGTCCCAGCAGGAGCAGCAGGAGATGCCGAAATGCAGTGTTCATGGGTTCAGTAGCCGATCGAGAGCTGGAGGGTGACTCGGTTGACGAGGTAGTTGTTCACGCCGACGTACCGGTCCGCCTGCGGATCCGGGAACTCGGCAGAATACGCCTGGAAGGTATAGTTCGCGGAAGCCTTCAGCCAAGCGTTGGGCTGATAGGACATCGTCACGGCCATCGTGTACGTCTGGTCGTTCCGGGCGAAATCCACAAGGGAGGCCCCGACCTGGCGGTAGATGCTGGTGTAGTTCCCCAGCATGACACTGGGCTGCGCCTGGAGGGTCCAGCGCCCGGAAGACCCCATCCCCTGGGTGAAGGTGAACGCCAGGTTGTCGAAGACGTACGCCTGATCCGGGACCTGGGTTGAGACACCGACGCTGCGGTCGAAGGACAGCACGTAGGACCGCCGGGAACTCTCGGTATAGGTCAGTGCCACCCCAGCTGCCGGGGATGGGGTGTTCGCGACGTTGGCCGCACTGCTGAACTCCCGGATTTCATACCCGGCCTTGATCGATCCATCGAGGCGGGCCGTGAAACTGCCCCGGGCCCCCACAAAGCCGCCGTAGATCATCGAGGGCGACGCCGGCGGCAGGGATGGACTCGCCGCAGTGATCCCCGTGTAGCCTCCCTCGCCCTCGAGGAAGAACCCCAGCCTTTCGAAGGGTTTGTAGGTGCTGCCCAGACTCCCCACCACGCTGTTCTGGGAATACAGGCTGACGTTCTGCAGGAAGCTCTGATCGTTGTGGTTCAAGACGACGTAGACATCCGTCTTCATCGTCGCGTCGTACGTGAGCCGGTAGTTGTCGTTCCAGACGAGCGATCGAATGGGTTTCCGGAACTCGGCGGACGTAGCCGAAGCCCCCCCCAGGATCTGGTTCAACCAGCCGATGCTGTCGGTGCCCTGCAGCACGAACCGTCCAAACTCCCAGTGGACCTCCAAGGCCCCGCGC